>JBIIYP010000100.1:0-2634 GCA_044346705.1 Flavobacteriales bacterium | reverse complement strand
CAGGGAACGGTGAACAAGAACAATAGCGCGGTGCAGTTCACAATAGGTAGCACCACGGTGACCAACAGCGGCACCATCACCATCAACAGCGGAGAGTTCCGCGCCAACACCACCACGTTCACCAACAACGGCATCATCGCCGCCAACCCGGGAACCGCTCTGCGCAGCACCACCTCCACCTTCAACCACAACAGCGGCGCCAGCATCACCGGCCTGCCGCACCTGATCCTCCAGAGCGGCACCTTCAACCTCAACGCCGGGTCCACCCTCAATGCCCTGCCACAGCTGACCGCCAGCGGGGCCACGTTCAACCCCGGCATCGCGGTGAACGCCACCTCCTACCTGCTCTCCGGAGGCAACGTGAACGGGCCGCAACCGATCAACGTGCCCACCGGCGGCACCTTCACCTGGACAGGAGGCCTCATCGGCAGCACGGCCGTGCTGAACCTGGCCACAGGCAGCACCGGCACCTTCAACCCCGGCGCCAACAACCTGTCCCTCAGCGGCACGGTGAACAATAGCGGCACATGGACCATGCAGAGCGGCAACCTGTTCCCGAACGGCTCGCCCTCCCTGTTCAACAACCTCACTGGCGGCATCATCGATCTCAACGGCTGGCTTACCCCCACCGACTCCTGGTCCGCGAACCTGAACAACCAGGGAACGGTGAACAAGAACAACGGTGCGGTGCAGTTCGGGTATACGTCCGGCGGCTTCGCGAACTTAACGGGCGGTGTTTGGAACATCAACAGTGGCACCTGGAGCAACGCCACCCTCGCAACACAGAGCGGAGCGATCAACATCGCAGCTGGCGCCACGCTGACCAGTTCGAGCACGCTGAACTTCTCCGGTACTACGATCACGAACAACGGCAGCATCACCACGCCGTCCGTGGTCTTCTTGGGTACCGCTCTCCAGCAACTGGGCGGCAATGGCAGCATCAACACGTTGAACATCAACAATGCGAACGGCATCAACCTGCTGGGCGATCAACAGGTGAACACTACGCTCACGTTCACGAACGGTCTGATCAACGCACCGACCAATGCACTGGTGCTGGCGAGCGGAGCCACTGTGAACGGCGCGAACGCCACTCGCTATGTGAACGGCGCGGTGCGTTGGAGCTATCCGCTGGGCAGCAATGTGGTGCGGGTGTTCCCGATCGGTGGCGCCACGGCGTTCACCCCGCTCACCATGAACTTCGCCAGCATCAGCACACCGGGCACCCTGACCGCACGCAGCAACGATGGCGACCATCCCTTGGTGAATACCTCGCTCATCGCCCCTCAGCGCAGCGTGAACCGTCATTGGTCGCTTTCCAACACCGGCATCGGTTTCACCACTGCCACGGGTACCTTCACCTGGGTGGTCGGCGATATGGATGCCGGGTCGAGCACGGCGCTTTACGCCATCAGCAAGTTCGACACACCGAACTGGTCGTTCACCGCCGTTGCATCACCGCTGGCGACCTCGATCCAAGCCACAGGCATCACGTCTTTCAGCGACTTCCAAGTGGGCGAACCGTGCGTCGTCCCCACACTGGCGACCATATCCACGGACGCCACCTGCTTCGGTTCGAGCAATGGAGCCGTGGCCCTCAGCGTAACCGGTGGAACTCCAGTGTTCAGCTTTGCCTGGAGCAATGGCGGCACCACGCAGAACCTCACGAGCATCCCCGCCGGATCATACAGCGTGGTGGTGACCACTCAAGGAGGCTGCGTGGCCAATACGAGCGCCACGGTGAACCAACCACCAGCGCTCATCGCCACGATCGCCACCTCTGTTCCCGCGGTCTGCGCTGGTCAGTCGGCCAGCGTGAACGTGACAGGTCCTGCCAACGGATCAGTGATCATCACCGTGAACGGTGCTCCCGGACCGACCATCGCGCTCAATGCCTTTGGCAGCGGCACGGCGGGCACCGGAGCCCTGAGCACGAACACCACGTTCGGACTGGTCTCCGCTTCTGATGGCATCTGTACCAATGCGGTGTCCGGCACGGCCGCCATCATCGTAAACCCCTTGCCAACGGTGACCTGCGGCACCTTCGCGGATGCATGCGACATCGATCCGGACATTCAGTTGGGGGGCGCTCCTTCGGGAGGGTCCTGGAGCGGGACCGGAGTGACCAACAACGTATTCGACCCTTCCTTTGGCACACAACTGCTCACCTACTCCTTTACGGATGGCAACGGTTGCAGCAATTCCTGCAGTGCGACCCTGACCGTGGAGGTGAGCACGCTCTTCTTCGCGGATACGGATGGTGATGGCGCAGGTGATCCAACTGCCTCCGTCCAGGCCTGCGACCAGCCCCTCGGCTTCGTGGCCAACGGCAATGACGGATGTCCTGCCGACCCCAATAAGGTCGCTCCCGGTGCCTGCGGTTGCGGCGTAGCTGACGTACCCGCCACCTATTTTGCGGATACCGACGGTGACGGCTTCGGCGCTGGTCCTGCCATCCCTGGCTTCACCTGCATCGTGCTTGGTGTGACCAACAATACCGACGGCTGCCCCACCGACGCTCTTAAGCAAGCGCCAGGTGCCTGCGGTTGCGGCGTAGCTGACGTACCCGCCACCTATTTTGCGGATACCGACGGTGACGGCTTCGGCGCTGGTCCTGCCATCCCTGGCTTCACC
>JBIIYP010000046.1:0-28995 GCA_044346705.1 Flavobacteriales bacterium | reverse complement strand
CACTTCTGACGCCATCGGTAACGCAGTCACCTTCGGTCGTCTCCTGCTGACGGCAAACCTATCTACTCAACAACATACCTTCGACATGCCCACTACTCGTTGTCCGATAGTTAGGGGGTTAGACCACTGATCCCATAAGCAGCATCGAACTCATCCTGTCCTTTGAGGAACACAACATCTATATCCTTGTCCTTGATAACAGTCAATGGCCCATCAAGGATGGAGTCTACTCTGTACTGTGGTGTACGATCTCCACAGGCATACATCATGTAATGGCATTGGATCGTACCGTAACCGATCTCTCGATCACGGCAGCTCGCTTGAACGAGACAAGCGAGAACTATCCATGCCCAACAAAGGTGCATCGATCACTGCCCCTTCATCTCCCCACCTTGCTGCTGCTTGTTGCGCTCCATCTGCATGGGGTTCGGCTGGCGCCACTCGCGCTCCTTGAACACATCGAAGCGCGTGGGCACCATCTTCGGCGGCCAGCTGTTGTTGTTGAGGTCGCAGTCGGCGGTCTCCAGGAAGGGGTCGAGGGTGACGTTCTTCACCTCCTTGCGCTTCACGAAAACCTTGGTGACCTCGTCGCTGGTCTTCCAGATCTCGGCGGGGATGCGGTCCACTTCCTTGGTGCCGTCGGCGTATTCCCACTCCAGGATCACGGGCATCACCAGACCGCCGATGTTCTTGAAGCGGAGTTCGTACAGATGGATGTCGGCGTTCAACAGGGCCAGCTCCTCGGGCTTCAGGCCCTTCTTCCACTTCTCGTAGGCGGCCATGTCGCGCTCGGTGGCGGTGAGCGGGTCGTAGTTGTTGTAGAAATCCTTGGTGCTGGGGTCGCGCTCCACCACCACCTGGGCCACATCGGTCTTGTTGCGCTCGCGGCTGAGGTCGGGCACCTCACGGCTCTTGTCGGCACGCTTCAGTTGCTCGGCCATCAACGGATCGCGCGGGTCCATCCGCTTGTACCGCAGGTTGGCCAGCTGGATGTCCACATGGTCGGTGGTGTAGAACCAGCCGCGCCAGAACCAGTCGAGGTCCACGCCGCTAGCGTCCTCCATGCTGCGGAAGAAGTCGGCGGGCGTGGGGTGCTTGAACTTCCAGCGTTCACAATAGGTCTTGAAGGCGTGGTCGAAGAGCTCGCGGCCCATCACCGTTTCGCGCAGAATGTTGAGCGCGGTGCAGGGCTTGCCGTAGGCGTTGTTGCCGAACTGCGTCAGGCTCTCGCTGTTGGTCATGATCGGCTCGATGCGCGCCTTGACCTTGTCCGGTGACGCGTTCGGATCACCCTTCATGTAGTCCACGATGTTGCGGGGCTTGCCGCGCCAGCTCGGGTAGTCGCGGTCCCATTCCTGCTCGGTGAGGTATTGTACGAAGGTGTTCAGTCCCTCGTCCATCCAGGTCCACTGGCGCTCATCGCTGTTGATGATCATCGGGAAGAAGTTGTGGCCGACCTCGTGGGTGATCACGCCGATCATGCCATACTTCGTGCGTTCGCTGTAGGTGCCGTCCGCTTCGGGGCGACCGCCATTGAAGCAGATCATGGGGTACTCCATGCCGATCTGGTCGGTGTGGATGCTCTGCGCCACCGGGTAGATGTAGTCGCAGGTGAACTTGCTGTAGGTCTTGATGGTGTGCGCCACCACCTTGGTGCTGTACTGGCCCCAGAGCGGGTTGCCCTCCTTGGGGAAGAAGCTCATGCAGAGCACGTGGCCCTTGCCGACGGGCTGGTCCATGCCGTCCCACATGAACTTGCGGCTGCTGGCGAAGGCCACGTCGCGCACGTTGGTCGCCTTGTAGGTCCAGGTCTTCTTCCCCAGTGAACGCTTCTCGTCCGCGCTCTTCACCTCGTTCTTCTTCGCCTCCTCCTCAGTGACGATGTAGACCGGTGACGTGGCGGTGCGTGCCTTGGCGAGTCGGCTGCGCTGTTCGGCGGTGAGCACCGCGCCTTCGTTCTGCAGCACGCCCGTGGACGCCACGATGTGGTCCGCTGGTACGGTGATGCTCAGCGTGTAGTCCCCGAAGTCGAGGGTGAACTCACCGGCGCCGAGGAACTGCTTGTGCATCCAGCCGCTGTAGTCCATGTAGGCGGCCATGCGCGGGTAGAACTGCGCGATGGTGTGGATGTAGTTGTCCTCCTTCTCGAAATACTCGTAGCCGCCGCGGCCGCCCCACTTCATGCGGTCGTTCAGCCAGTTCCACCATTCCACCTTAAAGCTGTACACACCGCCGGGGGCCAGGGACTTGGGCAGGTCGACCCGCATCATGGTCTTGTTGATGGTGTACTTCAGCGCGCCACCGTTGGCATCGGTAACGGCCGTGATCTTATAGCCGCCTTCGAAGGGTTTCACCCACTTGCTCACCTGGTCGAAGGTGACACTGTCGCCGATGGTGCCGGTGCGGATCGTGTTCGCATCGCTGCCGGGCTCGAAGATGTTCTGGTCCAGCTGCAGCCAGAGGTAATCCAGCTTGTCGGGGCTCTGATTGTGGTAGGTGATGGTCTCCTTGCCGGTGAGCTTGGGAAGGGCTCCGCTGCCATCCGCGATGGGCTCTTCGATCTCCACGGCGATGTTGTAGTCCGCCTTCATCTGCCAGTAGGCGTGACCGGGGGCCCCGCTGGCCGTGCGCTGTTCGTTGGGCGTGGGCAGTTCCTGGTCCAGCTGGCGGAACTTGTCGCGGCCGTAGCGCTGGCTGTCCTGGGCGAAGGCGGTGGTAACGAGGAGGGTGGCCGTAAGGGCGAGGGGGTGCTTGAGCAGCATGTTGGCGAAAATACGAGGCAGCGGGCCATGGGCCTCGGGCTTCGGGCTGGATAGCGGGTTAAGTGACAACTATCCTGAACCAAACCCCAGGCTTCGGGCCTCGGGCCTCGGGCTCCGGGCTGGTGCATCCGGGATCTTCGGCGAACTTTCGAAAAACAGCTCACCATGAAAGACTTCAAGAAACTCGACATGTGGAACCACGGAATGGACCTGATCGACCTCGTCTATGACCTCTACGATGGGCTTCCGTGGCAGGAGGTTTCGGAGTATAAGGGTCAGTCACAACGCGCCGCCATTTCGATCCCCTCGAACATCGCGGAAGGCAATTCCCGCCGAAGTGAGAAGGACAAGTACCGCTTCATGGAGATCGCGCTTGGTTCGGCGTTCGAACTGGAGACCCAAACCCTTTCCGCGATGCGCCGGAAGTGGTGCCCCACCGAACAAGCCCAGAAGATCCTGGATGCCGTCGACCGCCAACAGAAGATGATCATGGGCTTCATGGAAAGGTTGAACGGATAACGACGAAATGAAGCCCGTGGCCCGAAGCCCATAGCCCGTGGCGAACTCCGAACTTCGCACCGTGAAGACCCTGCTCCTCGCCCTCTGCCTCACCCTGCCGGTCGCGCCGCACGACTTCTTCCTGTCCATCCTCACCATCCGGCACGCACCCAACACACGCACCCTCGACCTCACCTGGCGGATGACCGCGCACGATGTGGAGCATGCCCTGGCCAACGTCGCCGAACTGAAATTGGCCTCTCCCAAGGAGCACCCCAAGGCCGACAGCCTGCTCAACGCCTACTTCCACGAGCACCTGCACCTGGCCGTGAACGGACAGCCCGTCGATTGGACCTGGGTAGGCCGGGAACTGGAGAGCGAGAACCTGTACTGCTACCTGCAAGTGCAAGGCGTGGACAGCCTCGGGACGCTCACGGTTTCCAACACGTTACTGCAGAACCTCTTCCTTGAGCAGCAGAACATCGTTCACTTGGAAGCGGTGGGCAAACCCGTGAGGTCGCATACCTTCATTCGGGGGGCGGAGGCGTTTACGTTCGTTTGGTGAAAGGACCATTCAACTCTTCACTGATCTATTCCGAATGACTCCTGTAGAATCAAATGGCTATTATGCTGATTGCTATGTCCTTGTTGCTGAACGGAACCGACCATTCGTCCGTGACTTTCTCGATCGATTCCTTCCAGTTCGAAGCGAATCAGCAGACGAGTATGAGGTGCCACAGTATTCCGACAAGCCAACTGTTGTGTTCAAGTCAGCCGACGAACTCCTTGACTACGTAGCCGACAATCCGAAGGAGGAGTATGCCATATACTGGCGGAATGAAGCGGAAGGCGACATAAGGGGAGCGATGTGCTTTCCGACGAATGATGGCCGCTTCATCATAGGACTCTACTGTGTCACCAAATGCCCGGACACCTCTATTGAGGACCGTGTCTTTGGCGACCTGAAGATCCACTGCAGCGTAGATACTGGCTACATAGCCTACGAAGAAGATCCTCCAAGGAATTCCGAGTTGTTCAGCCAGCGGTCCATGGAGCGAAACAGCAGATGACCCGCCCCGAAAAGGCCGCCTTCGTCGCCCGGAAGCTCTCCGAGCTCTACCCGCGCACGTCCATCCCGCTCGACCACGAGGATCCGTACACGCTATTGGTGGCCGTGGTGCTCAGCGCGCATACCTTCACGTGGTGATCGTCAAGTTCTGGATCGGCTTCATTGTGGGAACGCTTGGAACGGGCTGCATGCCGCCAAGTACTGAGAAGGTGCCGCCCACAGGATCGAACCAGATCGCTACGGTTAGCATATCAGACACCTTGGTGGCGGACCTCATCGCTGCCCGCGGGCCCGATAGCGTTTTCGTTCGGTTTCTTACGTTGAACAACGGAAGCGACCGTCATCTGATCGAATGGGGCGCTGGGAAGGCTTGGAGAAGGGGCGACCTGGACGAACTCACCGAAGGGCAGGGTTATCGCATAGCGCCGACCGTGCTCTGGAGCAACCGGGATTTCATATGTATGATGACGAACCATACTGGCCCCTTATCGCAGCATTTATTCCTTCCACTCCGCAATGATCTGAAGCCACGCTTTTACAGCGAGGATGTGGAATATGCCGACAGCTTGGACAATTTCGTTTGCTTCATTGACAGCGTTGATGACCTACACGGTAAGGTCCATTGGAAGATCGTCAGCCTCTACGACGGCAAGGGCAGACCATTCCAGACATCGATCTGCGGTCTGCTGGACGGATATCCGTGGCACACTGGCCTAACGAGGATCGATGACTCACTGGTTCTCGGTTCGCCCTGTGAGCGAAACGGACGGATGGCAGAAAGCGTCATTCAAGATCCCGCAAGAAAGGAATGACCCGCCCCGAAAAAGCCGCCTTCGTCGCCCGGAAGCTCGCCGAGCTCTACCCGCGCACATCCATCCCCCTCGACCACGAGGACCCATACACGCTGCTGGTGGCCGTGGTCCTCAGCGCGCAGTGCACGGACAAGAAGGTCAACGAGATCACGCCGCTGCTCTTCGCCAAGGCGCGCACGCCGCAGCAGATGGTGAAGCTGAAGGTGAAGGAGATCGAGGATATCATTCGTCCCTGCGGGCTGGCGCCGGCGAAGGCCAAGGGCATCCATGGGCTGTCACGGATCATCCTTGAAGAGCACGACGGTGAGGTGCCAGCGGACATGGCCGCCCTGGAGCGCATGCCCGGCGTGGGCCACAAGACCGCCAGCGTGGTGATGGTGCAGGCCTTCGGCGTCCCGGCCTTCCCCGTGGACACGCACATCCACCGGCTGGCCTGGCGCTGGACCCTGAGCACCGGCAAGAGCGTGGAGCACACCGAGGCCGACCTGAAGAGGCTTTTCCCCAAGGAGACCTGGGGCGACATCCACATCCGCTTCATCTACTTCGGCCGCGAATACTGTCCTGCCAAGGCGCATGACCCTCGGAAATGCCCCATCTGCAGCGTGATCGGGCGGAAGGGCCTGTTCAAGTAGCGCCTTACCTTCGAGGGGCCTCCATGCTGCGCGCCCTCCTCCTTCTTCAGCTGGCACTCACCCTGGCCACCGTTGGCAAGGCCCAAGCCTCGCAGGAGTTCCTGTTCACCTTCATGAACGGGAGTACCCGGACCTTTGTGCTGGACCAGGACTGGCGACCCACCGTTCGACAAGGTCAGCTGGTGATCACACCGGCCGTGCGTGTGCTGATGATGGACGTGGCATTGATCCGCCCCTTCATGCCGAGCGAAGTGACCGGACTACACCAATTGAAACTGATGCCCCAGACCCCCAGGGTCAGAAACGAGGGCATCCTGGTCTGGTTGGCCATCGACCCGCTCAAGCCGGGGGCTTACGTGGACGATGACACGGGGCTGGTGGAGGCCGCGCCACAGACGTGGGTGCGCCCCGAAGCCTTCCGCATGGCGATCCAATGACCGCCGGTCCGGCCTAGTTCAGGATGATGTCGATGGCACCGATCGGAGGCGCCTGCACGACCTTGAGGGCCTTGCTGTAACCGAGGATGGCCTGCAGGGTGGCGGCGCGGGGACCGGGTTGAAGGTCGAGGGTCATGCGGGCGCGGCGGGGACGTGAGGAGGAGGAACGCTTGCGAGGGGTAGAGTGGATCATCTACAAGGGGTATTGGTTCATTTCACGGCTGAAGAACGCGCGTCCCCCACCCCCTTATTGCCTACCCCTAAAAAAAGGCGGACCCCGGCTTACAGGCCGGGGTTCGCGGGGCATTGAGCCCGGGTGACCCTTACGGGTCGGCGATGGGCGCTAGGCGCGCTCCAGAGTGATGTCGTGCTCCTTGATCATCTTCCGCATGTTGATCAGGGCGTAACGCATGCGGCCGAGGGCGGTATTGATGCTCACGTTGGTGTGCTCCGCGATCTCCTTGAAACTCATGTTCAGGTAGGTGCGCATGATCACCACTTCGCGTTGCTCCTCGGGCAGGTGGTCGATGAGCTTGCGCACATCGTCGTCGATCTGCACGTTCACCAGGTTCTGCTCGGCGTTCTTTCCGGGCTGGGACACCGTGGCGAACACGTCGTGGTCCTCGTGCCCGCGCACCAGCGGCATCTTCTTGTTGCGGCGGAAGTGGTCGATCACCAGGTTGTGCGCGATCCGCATCACCCAGGGCAGGAACTTCCCTTCCTCGTTGTATTTGCCGCTCTTCAGCGTGTGCACCACCTTGATGAAGGCCTCCTGGAAGAGGTCCTCCGTGGCCTCGCGGTCGCGGACCATCAAGTAGATGTGGGACCACACCTTGCGCTTGTGGCGCTGAAGGAGGATCTCGAACGCGCGTTCGTCACCCTGTACGTAGAGGCGAACGAGTTCAGTGTCTTGGAGCACCCCCGCCTTGGCGGAACTTGAAAACTTGGACAGCATGACCTTACCGTTTAGGTCCGAAGGGATTCTAGGAACTTCGGGGTAGAGGTCTAGCTATGCGCTGTCCGTTTTAGGGGATGTGGTGAAATGGCTGTCCGTGCTTACGGCATATGGACGTGGCCTGTTCCAGTAACGTTGCCCGGGGGGGCATATTGTGTCACAAGAAAAAATCCTCACGTCCATGCCAAAGATAGTGGGATCGGCGGCCCAAGGCAACGCCGATAGCTAAATTCGCGCCGCCTTTGCCTGCTCCTGAACAGCCCATGAAGTCAGAAACCCCGGTCACCGACCGGACGGCACCCCTGCGCCCTGCCGCCAGCGGCTTCATCCGTGTGCAGGGGGCCCGGGTGCACAACCTCAAGAACATCACGGTCGACATCCCCCGGGGTAAACTGGTGGTGGTGACCGGACTGAGCGGAAGCGGCAAGAGCTCTCTGGCCTTCGATACGCTCTATGCCGAAGGGCAGCGGCGCTACGTGGAGAGCCTCAGCAGCTATGCCCGCCAGTTCATGGGGCGGCTGGAGAAGCCCGACGTGGACCGCATCACCGGCATCAGCCCGGCCATCGCCATCGAACAGAAGGTGCTCACCAGCAACCCGCGCAGCACCGTGGGCACCAGCACCGAGGTCTATGACCACCTCAAGCTCCTCTTCGCCCGCGCCGGGCGCACCTTCAGCCCCATCAGCGGACAGGAGGTGAAGCGCAACACCATCGAGGATGTCGTCCTGGCCGTGGACACCTTCCCGACCGGCTCCCAGGTCCTGCTGCTCTGCCCCATCCACCTGCCCAAGGACCGCACCATCCGCGAGCACCTCGACGTGCTGCAGCAGCAGGGCTTCGCGCGCGTCCATGACGGGCATGAAGTGCTGCGGATCGAGGACCTCCTGCTGGCGAAGAAGCTGGCGAACGGACCCTGGCACCTGGTGCTGGACCGCCTCACCGTGGAACCCGGCAGTGACGAGGTCACCAGTCGCGCCGCGGACAGCGCGGAGACCGCCTTTTTCGAGGGACAGGGCGAATGCCAGCTGCTCGGAGAGAACGGCAGCGGCCACCCCTTGCGCCTCACCTTCAGCGACAAGTTCGAGCTGGACGGCATCACCTTCGAGCAGCCCAGCCCCAACCTCTTCAGCTTCAACGACCCTGTTGGTGCGTGTGCGAAGTGCGAAGGCTATGGAAGCGTGATCGGCATCGATGCCGATCTGGTGATCCCCGACAAGAGCCTCAGCCTTTATGAGGATTGCGTAGCTCCCTGGCGCGGGGAAAAGCTCAGCGAATGGAAGAACGAGTTCATCCGCGATACCGCCGCGCGCGACTTCCCCATCCACCGGGCCTACCGGGACCTCAGTGAGGAGGAGCGCGAGCTGCTGTGGAAGGGCGCAAAGGGCATCCATGGCATCGACCGCTTCTTCCAGTACGTGGAGGAGAAGAGCTACAAGATCCAATACCGCGTGCTGGGCAGTCGCTACCGGGGCAAGACCACCTGCCCCACCTGCAACGGCTCACGCCTTCGGCCAGACGCCTCCCATGTGAAGGTCGGCGGCCGCAGCATCACCGACCTGGTGCACCTGCCCATCGTGGACTGTCTTGCGTTCTTCGAGGCCCTGGAGCTGAACGAGCACGACCTGCGCGTGGCCCAGCGACTGCTGAAGGAGATCCGCAACCGCCTGCGCTACCTGGTGGACGTGGGCGTGGGCTACCTCACCCTCGAGCGCCGCAGCAACACCCTCAGCGGCGGCGAAACACAGCGCATCGACCTGGCCACATCGCTCGGCAGCAGCCTGGTGGGCAGCATGTACATCCTCGATGAACCCAGCATCGGGCTGCACCCGCGTGACACGCAGCGGTTGATCGTGGTACTGAAACAGTTGCGGGACCTCGGTAATACCGTGATCGTGGTGGAGCACGACGAAGAGGTGATGCGCTCCGCCGACCACATCATCGACATGGGTCCGATGGCCGGCACGCATGGGGGGGAAGTGGTGTTCACCGGTTCGCACACAGAACTGTTGAAGAGCGACGGCCTCACCGCACGCTACCTCACCGGTCGGGAACGCATCGCTCTCCCCGCCCGTCGCCGTGTGGTGAAGGACCGCATCATTGTGCGCGGTGCCCGCGAGAACAACCTGAAGAACATCGACGTCGCCTTCCCCCTTCACATGCTCACCGTAGTGACGGGGGTCAGCGGCAGTGGCAAGACCACCCTGGTGAAGCGC
This sequence comes from Flavobacteriales bacterium, assembly GCA_044346705.1. GTDB lineage: Bacteria > Bacteroidota > Bacteroidia > Flavobacteriales_F > PHOS-HE28 > PHOS-HE28. The sequence goes on along the minus strand of JBIIYP010000046.1, from coordinate 19,617 downwards.
ATACTCCACCCTGCCCTGCGACGCGAACTGGAAGGCTTCAGCGAGCGGCCCGGTGAGCACAAGGCCCTGGAAGGCGACATCCATCGCGTGCAGGCCGTGGAACTGGTGGACCAGAACCCGATCGGCCGCTCATCGCGCAGCAACCCGGTGACCTATGTGAAGGCCTGGGACGAGATCCGCCAGCTGTTCACCGAGCAGGACGTGGCCAAGGTGCGCGGCTACAAGCCCGCTTTCTTCTCCTTCAATGTGGACGGAGGACGCTGCGAGGTCTGCCAGGGCGAAGGCGAAGTGCACATCGAGATGCAGTTCATGGCGGACATCAACCTGCGCTGCGATGCGTGTCATGGCAAGCGCTTCAAGGAGGAGATCCTCGATGTGAAGTTCGCGGGGCGCGATGTGGCCGAAGTGCTGGACATGACCGTTGACGATGCCCTGGCCTTCTTCCAGGCGAACGTTGAGAAGCACAATGCCTGCAAGCGCGTGGTGGACAAGTTGCTTCCCCTGCAAAGCACCGGCTTGGGTTACGTGAAGCTTGGCCAGAGCAGCAGCACGCTCTCTGGCGGCGAGGCCCAACGCATCAAGCTCGCCTCCTTCCTGTCCAAAGGACAGGAGCACAAGCCCACCCTCTTCATCTTCGACGAGCCCACCACAGGCCTGCACTTCCACGACATCGCCAAGCTGCTGAAGGCCTTCAACGACCTGATCGAGAACGGCCACAGCGTAGTGGTGATCGAACACAACCTGGAGGTGATCGCCTGCGCGGACCATGTGATCGACCTGGGCCTTGAAGGCGGTGAGGGCGGTGGCCGGCTGATGTTCGAGGGTACGCCGGAGCAATTGGCCACCAGCACAGGGACCCACACGGGGGACTACCTCAAGGCGCACTTCGCCAGGGCCACCGCATCGCTGTAGAACTAGAGAGGCCCGCCAATGGCGAGCCTCCCGACGATGCCAAGATCTGTCCAAGGGTCACCTTACCACGGTGACATGTCCAACCTCCACGGTCTTATCCGCGGCACAGGCAGGTCGGTACTTCACGATGTAGTAATAAGTGCCGTCCGGAACCGCGTTGCCTTCATGCTTGCCATCCCACAGGCGGGCCAAGTTCGGACTGGTGAACATCTCCATGCCCCACCGGTTGTAGATGGTCACTTCCACTTCCTGCGGTCCTCCGGTCTGTGGATGGAAACGGTCATTGTCGCCATCGCCGTTCGGGCTGATCACGTTGGGAACCAGAACGGTGAAGTCATCCGGATCGCTGATCAGAACGGCTGAAGAGGCCCATTCGCAACCGTATTGGTCCACCACAGTGAAGGTGTAATCGCCGAACTCGTTCACCGTGATGCTCTGCGTGGTGGCGCCGGTGCTCCATAGATAGGACTGGCCGTTGATCGGGATGGTGAGGTTCACCGCATCGCCGGGGCAGCTTTCCACCGTGCTGCCCAGCGGACCGGGTTCAGGTGTGAGACCCACGACCACCGTATCGGAGGCCGTGCAGTTGCCGATCGTCACGGTCACGGTGTAGGCATCCGGTTGATCCACGGTGATGGAAGCGGTCGTCGCTCCTGTGCTCCAGAGGTAGGTGGCTCCCGAAAGGCTCGCGGTCAACGTGGCCTCGCCGTCAGGACAGATCACCACATCCGGTCCTGCCGTGAAGTTCAGGCCCTGCGTCAAGGTGACCAGCTGCACCACATCCGCCGTATCGCCGCACAGGGTGTCGATCACGGTCAACGTCACCGTATAGGTGCCGATGCTGCTGTACTCATGCACCACCGAAGGTCCGTTGAGCAGGGTGCCATCTCCCATGTTCCAGCTGCTGATCAGCCAGGTGCCCGGTGTCGTGTTCGTGCCGACCACCTCCAACACCGTGCAGTCCGAGATCTGCTCCACGAGGAACGTAGGCTGCAGTGAACCTGGGGCGTTGATGATGATGGGAATGAGGGTGGTGTCGGCCACGTTGCAGGTGGCACTGTCGATGCCGATGAGCAGCACGTTGTAGGTACCGGGGGAACCATAGGTGTGCGTGGCGTTCTGCGTGGTGGCCTGGGGCGAACCATCGCCGAAGTCCCAGACCCAGTATTGGGCGTTGCCGGTGCCCGTGAACTGGATGTCAGTGGGCGCACAGCCATAGGTCGCGCTGGCATTCGAGAAGGTCTGCACACCGGCCTGCTCGAAGTCGATCTTGAACACACCGACATCCCAACTGCCCGGCTGCACATTGCTCCATGCCCCCGGAGTGGTGGGGAATCCCCCGCTGGTGCAGACCGCCTGGTACACGATGCCGTTCGGATCGAAGCGGCTGGTGCCACCGTCCACATGGCTTGCTCCCTGATAATACGTACCGTAGTTCAGCGCGGTCATGTCAGGCGCGAACACTGCGAGGTAGAAGCCGCCGCTCTGGTAAAGCGCGTTGGGGGAAATGGGCGGCGTGCTGTTGATCGAATAACCTGAGAAATAGATGTTCCTGCACACATCCACCAGGAAGGCCACCGGCACCATACTGGCTCCGAACGTGGTCTGGATCTCCAACGCGCTCAGCGCGGCATTGAATTTCGCCAGATAGGTACCACCGGCCTGGTTGAACACACCCGAAGGCTCAGGCGTAAAGGTGCCGGCGCTCTGTCCATAGATGTACGCGTCACCGAAGTTGTCAAGTTGCAGGAAGAAGGCCTCGTCGTTATCCGATGTCCCCCAGAGCGTGCTGGACAGCAGGGTGCTCGCATCCGCGCTCAAGCGCATCAGGAAGGCGTCGTGCCCCCCGTTCGGGCTGGTGTCATAGGCTCCGCTGGTCGTGGGAAATCCGGTTCCATCCGTGCCCCCGCACACGTAGATCGACCCATCGCCGGCCACCTTCACCCCAAAGGCCATCTCGCCACCCGAACCGCCGATGAAAGTACTGAAGTTCAATGCGGAGCAAAACGGGTTCAAGCTGAAGAGCACCCCGTCCTGGTCGCCACCCGGGGCGGTCTGAAGCGCCCCCGGGGTCACCGGAAAATCACTCGAACTGGAGCAACTGCTCACAATGGCATTGCCCGCATCGTCCGTGATGATCTCTCCCCGATAGTTATCGCCGTAGTTGAAGGTGAAACTGTTCTGGCCATCGGCTCCTACACCGCCCATGTAGGTGGAGCCCACCAGAACGGTCCCGCTCTGGTCCAGCTTGCTGATCACGATGTCCTCGGTACCGAAGCCACTGCCGTTGAAGGTCTGGTCCACGGCGTTCGCGGTGGTGGGATAGTTGTTGGAAGCCGTGCTGCCATAGACCCAGAGGTTGTAGGCATTGTCCACCACGAGGCTGTGCGGATAGTCGCCGCTGTTGCCACCGAGGTAGCTGGCGAAGAGCAGGTCGGTGCCATCGGAGTTCAACTTGCTCACCGCGATGTCGGTGCCACCTCCGCCCCAGGTCGACTGGAACGCACCCGCAGTGGTGGGATAGCCCTGGCCGAAGCAGATGGCACCGGTGTAGATGTTGCCCTGCGCATCGTAGGTCGCGCTGTGCCCGTAATTCTGTGTCTGTCCAAGATTCCCGGTCCCGCTCAAGGTACTGGCCACCAGCACCGGGTCAATGACGATGGGGCGCGAGCGGTCCGCTCCGGGCAGCGCAAAGGAGAGCCGGTCGCCCTCGAGCTGGTAGCGACAGCTCACGCGCTCTCCTGCACCATCCCCATACCACGCGACCGGACTGAGCTCCTTCACTTCACCCAAGGCCGTGAGCAGCACGAGCTCTCCCTCCGCGTTCAAGGAAAGTCCGTTCAGCCCCTCGTAGCGCATCACCGCTTTGGAAACATCGGCGTTCGGCGCCACGATCAGGTCGTACTTGAACGAGCCCTCCTTCACCACCATGCGCAGGTCGATCCCCGACCACAGCGCGTTGTAGGTGACCTCCTGGTACATGGGCACCTGGCTGCGCCAGCGGGAACGATCGTTGCCCAGGAAGTAATTCACCCGGTGTGCCGAAGCGCCCGAACCCGCGACGCCTTTTGCTTGCGCTCCTTCGAAATGGACACGCCAGGCATGACCGCTCAGCACGGGCACCGCATGGTCATGGTGCGCCTCATGCAGCACATCACCGAAGTCCGCCTGGAGCATGCTCCAGGACAGTCGGTCGCGCTCCATGAAGACGGCCATATTGCCGGACTCCGCCTTGAAAAGAAAGGGCTGGGTCCATTGCCCGGTGTTCGGTATGAATGGCGCTGCCGGTCCGTTCGCCGCGCCGATCGCCGATCCTCCCCAGGCAAGCGCCATTGCGCACACCGCTCCTGTCCATCCGTTCCTCATCCTTGCCATGTTGCTATAGCCTAGTCATGTAGGTTCAACGATCGATCGCTCACCGTAGCACGCTCACGTGCCCCTTTGCGGTGGTGTACTCGCTCTGCTGGCACTCCGCGTTGTACTTCAACACATAGACGTAAACATCCTGCTTCACTGGTTCCCCGTTGAAGGTGCCATCCCAAGGGCGCAACAAGCTGGTGGTCTGATAGATCTGCTGGCCCCAGCGGTTGAAGATCGTCAGATCCACCTCCTTCTCCCCATACCCTCCGATGCTGAACACGTCGTTCAGGCCGTCACCATCCGGCGTGAACGCATTGGGTGCGAAGAGGTAGGCATCGTTGTCCAGGGGATCCACCGTGATCGTGTCCGTATACGTGCAGCCCAGCATGCTCACCACGGTGAAGACGTAAACGCCGTTCCCGACCACGAACTCTTCACGTCCGGTGCCGCCCGTGTTCCAATCGTAACTCTGGCCTTCGATGGGGACCGTGAGCACGAGTTCCTCATAAGGACATGCCGCGAACCGGGAGCTCAGCTCCAGCTCAGGTGCTTCCACCACATCCACCGTATCCGTGCCCGTACAGTTCGCCGTGGTCACTGTCAGCACGTACTCGCCGGGGGTCCAGACCTGGATCAGCGGCATGGGTTGCCCCGTGCTCCACAGATAGGTCGCCCCGCCCTGGCTGTACGTGCCGTCCAGCGTGGCCACCAGGCCCGGACAGATGACCGCATCACCCGCAATGGCGACAGGGATCGTATTGATCACGTTCACCTGCTGGCTGATCGCATCGTTCTGGCCACAGCCCAGGTCGGTCACCGTGAGCGTGACGTTGTAGATCCCCGGAGTGGAGTAACTGTGCGTCACATCCGTGGAGGTCAGGACCGTGCCATCGCCCATGTTCCAGCTGTAGCTCACGCTGTCACCGGTGCTCAGGTTCGTTCCTTCCACCTCCAGGAGCGTGCAATCATTCACTTGCAAAAGGCTGAAGTCCGCTACCACGGGGATCAGCGGGTCCACCACCAAGGTGGCCGTGGCGGTGTCGCTGGGCGAGCAGCCCAACAGATCGGTCACCAGCAAGGTCACGGTGTAGGATCCCGGAGATGTATAGGAGTGTGTCACATTCGTATCGGGCAACAGCACCGATCCATCGCCCATGTCCCACGTGAAACCCAGGAACGAACCGGTACTGGTATTCGTGGTGGTGGCCACCATCTGGGCACAATCAAAGACCTGCTCAACCGTGAATCCCGCGGAGACAGGCTGCGTTGCAGAGACCACAAGCTGCGTAGCAAGTGTGTCCGACTGGTTGCACGTGTTCGCATCGCTCGCGACCAGTGTGATGGTGTAGGTGCCTGCTCCCGAATAGGTGTAGGTCACATCCTGGCCGCTGAGGAAGGTGCCATTGCCCATGTTCCAGGAGTAGGAGATCGGGCCCGGTCCGGTGCTCGCGTTCGCCGTGGTCACGATCAGGTCATCGCAATCGGGCACCTGCGTCACCGTGAACAAGGCCTCCACCGCCAACGGCGGTAATACGGTGAAGGGTATGGTCAGCGAATCCGGTTGACTGCACCCAGTAGGGTCGTAGACGAGCAGTTCGATGTCATACACCCCGGGGCCGGCATAGTTGTGCACCACGTTGGTGTCGGTCAAAAAGGTCCCATCCCCCATGTCCCACGTGAAGGCCAGCGGAGATCCGGTGCTCTGGTTGGTGGTGATGACCTGACTGATGGTACAATCGGTGTTCTGCACGGCGGAGAATGCGGCCGTGAGCGGCTGGGACTGCCCGATGGTGACCGGAAAGGTGATGGTGTCGGCGAGGTTGCAGCTCAGCGAATCGAAGGCGATCAGCGTTACGGTGAAGGCACCGGGGGTCGTGTAGGTGTGGCTCGGTGCGTAGGTGGTGTCCAGCGGGCTGCCATCGCCGAAGTCCCAGATCCACTGGTCGCCGGTGCTCGTGTTCAGGAAGTCGATCTGTATGGGCGCACAGCCCTGGTTCAAGGTGCCCGCGCCGGCGGCGTTCACCCCGGCCACCTGGAAATCGATCTTGAAGACGCCGATGTCCCAGCTCAAAGGTTGCACAGTGGAATAGGCATTGGCGGTGGTGGGGAACGGTCCGCTGGTGCAAACCGCCTGGTAAACAATGCCGTTGGAATCGAACCGGCTTGTGCCCCCGTCCACATGACCAGCTCCATCATAGTAGGTGGCGTAGAGCAGACCCGCCATGTCCACATCATAGGACGCGAGGTAAAATCCGCCGGTGGTGTACAGCGCGCCGGGCGTGGTGGCGAATCCTCCGCTGTAGGTGCTGTAGCCGCTGATGTAGATGTGCTTGCACACATCCACCAGGAAGGCGACGGGCACGCAGCTGCTGCTGAATCCGCCTGCGGCACCCACCGTGCTGGTGAAGATGGGCGCTGTCAACGCGGCATCGAACTTGGCTATGAAAATGTCGGTGCCGGCCTGGCCGTAAGTACCCGCTGGCTGGATCGTGAATGTTCCAGCATCGGATTGGCCATAGATGTATACGTCACCATCGATATCGACCTGCAGGAAGAAGGCGTGCTCATTCCCGGTCGTGCCCACGAAGGTGGACCCTGCAAGCGTGCTGCCATTGTTGGTCAAGTGGATGATGAACGCATCGGCGCCACCTCCCTGGAACGTTGTCTGGTAGGCACCGGGGGTGGTGGGGAACGCCGCGGTGCTCGTGGAGCCTCCGACAAAGACACCGCCTGCCCCATCCAGCTTGATACCGAATGCCATGTCCTCGTTGGTGCCTCCGATGTGCGTGCCCCAGATCATCGTGGTCATGTCCGGGCTCATGCATACCGCCACACCATCCTGTCCTGCGCTGTATGCGGGCTGGTAGGATCCCGCGGTCGTTGGGAAACCGACCCCATCGGTGCAGGTCGCCAGGTAGGCGTTCCCCGCGGGATCAACGATGATCTCGCCCCGGAACTGGTCACCATAATTGTTGGTGAAGCTGTTGTTGCCGTCGTTCGCAGCGCCACCGAGGTAGGTGGAGCCGATCAACGCCGACCCCGATGCGTTCAGGTGGGTCAGGGCGATGTCGAAACCGGTGCCTCCACCGAAGGTGTTGTCGAAACAGCCTGCGGAGGTCGGATAGTTCGTCGACTGGGTGGTGCCGTACATATAAAGCTCTTCGTTGGCGTTCACCACCAGGCTGTGCGGATAGTCCTGGGAATTGCCGCCTAAGTAGGTGGCGTAGATCAGGTTGCTGCCGTCCGGGTTCAGCTTGCTGATGCTGATGTCCACGTTGCCCCCGAAGGTGAGGTCGAAGGCACCCGGGGTGACCGGATAGCCCTGGCCGAAACAACGCGCGCCGGTATAGATATTCCCGTTGTCGTCGTACGTGGCCGAATGACCATAGTTCTGCGTGGTGCCGATGTTGCCAGTGCCGCTCAGCGTGCTGGCCATCAGCAATGGGTCTATCACGATGGGACGGGACAGGTCGGTACCCGCCGCAAAGACGAAACCCGCCTTGCCCTCCTTCAACGTGAAGTCGCATTCCACCGATGCCTTGTCCCCATCGGCATACCACGCCACCGGGTGCATCTCGGTCAACTCACCCACACTGGTCCGCATCACCAGATCGCCTTCGGCATCGAGCGAAAGGCTTTCGAGTCCTTCGTAGGCGAATCCCACCTGGGAGGCATCAGCGCCCGACCGTAGCAACAGGTCATACTTGTAGTTCAGGTCCTTCGAATACAACCGCAGGTCCACACCCGGCCAGAGCTCGCGGTAGGTGACCTCGCCGAACAACGGAACATGGCCCGCCCATTTCGTGGGATCGTTGCCGAGGAAGTAGTTGTGGTAGGCCGTGGTGCGGTCCGCAGCGACCACCTCCGCGTTCACATTGCCGCCCACGAAGCGCATCCTCCAGGCGTGTCCCTTCAGCAGAAACGCCTGCTGTTCGGCCTCCGTCATGTGAATGGCATCGTGCATGCGCTCTCCGGCATCGTCCTGAAGCTTGCTCCACATCAGGCCTTCCCGCTCCAGGAACACCGCCAGACCGGTTACCTCGGCCTTGTAAAGGACCTGGGGGTCCCATTGGCCCTTGTTCAGGATGTAGCGGATGCGGTCCTGAGGTCCAGCACCCACGGTCTTCATGGCCGGGCCATGATCGTGCGCGGACAGGGTAAGCGCTAGAAGCGATGCTGAAAGGAGGAGTGTCCAGCGGGTCATGATCAAAGGTTCTGGTCGGAAGGCATTGAAGAGACGCATCGAAAGGCTTCTCGGTTGCCTGATCTTAAAGGCTGATATCCAGCTTAGTAAGCTGTCAAACAAAAACAACGGACCAGATGCTCAGAGGGATTCCGCTCTAGCGGAACTGGAGGTCATATAGCCGCCTGTATGCGCCTTCCTGTGCGAGGAGCTGCTGGTGGCTGCCCTGTTCGATGATCCGGCCGGCGTCGATCACCAGTATCCTGTCCGCGTTCTGCACCGTGCTGAGGCGGTGCGCGATCACGATGCTCGTACGGCCCTTGGTGAGCTTGGTGGTCGCCTCCTGGATGAGCTGTTCGCTCATGCTGTCCACGCTGCTGGTGGCCTCATCGAGCACCAGGATCCGCGGTCTGTGCACGTAGGCACGGATGAAGGCCAGCAACTGGCGCTGCCCCACGCTCAGCATGGCCCCACGCTCCTTCACATCGGTGTCGTAGCCGTCCGGCAGGCGCTCGATGAAGTCGTGCGCGCCCACGGCCTTGGCGGCCTCCACCACGGCGGCGCGCGTGATCGAGGGGTCGTTGAGCGTGATGTTGTTGTGGATGGTGTCGCTGAAGAGGAACACGTCCTGGAGCACCACCGCGATGCTGCGCCGCAACGAGGCGAGCTCGTAGTCGCGGATATCGACGCCGTCGAGCAGCACGCGGCCCTTCTGGAACTCGTAGGCACGGCTCAGCACGTTCACGATGCTGCTCTTCCCACTGCCCGTAGCGCCCACCAAGGCCACCATCTCCCCCGCCTTCGCCTCGAAGCTGATGTCCTTCAGCACGAACTGCGCATCGTCATAGGCGAAGGACACGTGCTCGAAACGCAGGTCGCCCCGCAACGCATCGGTGCCGCCCGTCCCGCTGTCCGAAATGGCATCCGCCGTATCCAGCACCTTGAACACGCGTTCACTGCCCACCATGCCCATCTGCAGCACGTTGAACCGGTCCGCGAGCTGCCGGATGGGCCGGTACAGCATGTTGATGAACTGGATGTAGGCTACCAGCGCCCCGAAGGTGGCCACGCCCTGCAACACATCGCCCATGCCCCAATAGATCAGCGCGGCCAGGCTGATGGCGCTGAGCACCTCCACCACCGGGAAGAAGATGCTGTAGGCCAGGACGCTTCGGATGTGCGCCGCGCGATGCACCTTGTTGATGGCCTTGAACTGTTCGAATTCCTGCTGCTCCCGCCCGAAGATCTGCACCACGCTCATGCCCTGGATGTGCTCCTGCACGAAGGCGTTCAACCGCGACACCTGCGTGCGCACGTCCTCGAAGCTCTTCTGGATGCTGTTCTTGAAGATGTTGGTGGACCACAGCAGGATGGGGATCGGCACCATGCTGAGCAACGCCAGCTTCCAGTTCACCACGAACATCACCACCACCACCACCACCAGCTTCAGGATGTCGCCCATGATCAGCAGCAGCCCCTGCGAGAAGATGTCGTCGATGGTCTCGATGTCGCTGACCACACGGGTGACCAAGGTGCCGATGGGCGTGCGGTCGAAGTAGCGCATGCGGAAACCCATGATCCGCTGGTACAGCGCGTGGCGCAGGTCGTAGGTGACGCTCTGCCCCAGCCAGCTCGTCCAGTAGGCCTGGAAGTACTGCACTGCGGCCTCCACCACGAGCAACGTGATTACCAGTATGAAGAGATGGAATAGCAGGTCTCGCCCACCGTGTCCACCGAAAGCGTGTTGTATACTTCCCAATGCATTGTGCAGCATGTTCGGACCGCTGTAATCCGCGGTATGCGGGAGCGCATCATCGATCACTTGTTGAACGTGATCGGTCTCCACCATGTACCCAGTGAGTATGGGACGCAGCACACCGAGCAGCGAAAGCACGATGGTGAGCACCAGGGACAACCAGAAGATCCGCTGGTAGGGCTTCACGAAGACCATCACCCGGGCGAAGAGCTTGCGGTCGAAGGCCTTGCCCTTGGGCTTGGTGGAGGCGCCGTCGCTCATTCGGGCAGGAAGGGATAGGACACGTGTTCCAGGTACAGCCCGCGCGCCGGAGCGCTCTTGCCCGCCGCGGCACGATCGCGCGCCGCGATCACCTCGGCCATGTGGCTCGGCGGCTGCTGCCCCTTTCCGATGCGGATGAAGGTGCCCACGATGGCCCGCACCATGTTCCGCAGGTAGCGGTCCGCCCGGATGGTGAAGCGGTAGCCTGCTTCGGTGCGTACCCATTCGGCACGGCGGACATCGCAGAGCATGGTCTTCGCGTCGCTGCCGGCCAGGCAGAAGCTGCTGAAGTCCTGCTTCCCGAGCAAGGCGGGCACCGCGGCCTGCATGGCGCCCAGGTCCAGCTCGGGCTTCAGTTGATAGGAGCGGTCGGCGAGAAATGGGTCCTTGCGGTCGTTGATCAGGTACACGTAGCCGCGTTCGGTGGCACTGAAACGCGCATGGGCCTCGTCGCTCACGGGGAACACGCGGTACGCGGCGATGTCCTCGGGCATCAGGCTGTTGATGGCGTGGACGAAACGCGCATCCAGCTCCCGTGCTTCGGGCAGGTCGAAGTGCAGGAAATACTGCGTGGCATGCACCCCGGTGTCCGTCCTTCCACAGCCCACCACGAAAAGCTCCGGCTGGTGCAGGATGAAACGCATGGCCCGCTCCACCGCTTCCTGCACGCTGGGTGCATGCGGCTGACGCTGCCAGCCCCGGTAGGCGGAGCCATCGTACGCGAGCTCAAGGAAGTAGCGGGGCATGGTCAAGCGCCCTGAAGCCATCGACGCATGACCCCTGCACGGGCGGGGCGCAAAAGTAGGGCGGTGCCAACCTGCTCATTTCCGTATTCCCTCATTTCCACATTGGCTCATTTCCGCATTCCACCATTTCCACATTCGCCGCACCTTCGCCCATCGCCTTCGCCCTCGGCTACGGCGAACAATGCATGCCCCGCATCGGTCTCCTCTCCGACACCCACGGCTGGCTCGACCCGCGCCTGAAGGAGCACTTCGCGGCGTGCGACGAGCTCTGGCACGCCGGTGACATCGGCGGGCTGGCGGTGACGGACGAACTGCGCTCGTGGTTCCCGGGAAAGCCCTTACGCGTGGTGATCGGCAACATCGATGATGCCTCAGCCCGGCGCGCGTTCCCCGAACACCAGCGCTTCGAGCTTGATGGCGTCAGGGTCTGGATCACCCACATCGGTGGAAGGCCGCCTCGCTATGAAAAGGAGGTGCTCGCCGAGCTGCGCAGCGACCCGCCGAACCTCTTCATCTGCGGCCATTCGCACATCTGCATGGTGAAGTTCGATGAGGCCCTGAACATGCTCTACATGAACCCCGGCGCCTGCGGGAACCATGGCTGGCACCAGATGCGCACCCTACTGCGCTTCACCATCGAGGCGGGCAAACTGAAGGACCTGGAGGTGGTGGAACTGGGGAAACGAGGTGGAACGCCGAGTGGCGAGTTCGGAGTGGCGAGTGGCGGGTGAAATGCCCCCAGGGTCATTCACTCGCCACTCGCGACTCGCCACTCAATACTCAAGCGGAACATCCGAGCATTCCCTCACCGCAACCGGTCCATGCTCTTGATCAGCTCCTCGTCCTTGCGGATACCACGCTCTGCCAGATAGCAGAGCACAAGGATCCCGATCGGGAAGAAGAAACTTGGACCGAAGGTGTATTCCACCGAACTCCCCTGGGCGATGTAGGCTTTGACGGACATGTGAGTGATCAGGGCACCTACCTGTATCGCCAAGGCGAAGAGGTAGGCCATGCGAACGAAACGAAGCTGACGGCCACGGCTCCCGTAAAGGAAGATGCAGACCAGCAGCAAGGCGATCAGCATACCCGTGACCACATGGACGGGTAGCTTCAGCGCCACATCCGGGACCGTTCGCCCGTCGCCGTTGAACAACCCCCACAGCTTCAAGCTGAAGCGCTGGTGGTCGACCCTATCATACTCCACCAAGGGAAAAGCATACATCAGGCCGGCCAGCACGGCGGCCAGGGCCAGGAACACGGTCTGCTTGCGCTGGATCATGGGGTGTGATGAGGCCGCAAAGATGGAACACAGGACCGCTTGGATATTCCGCTGATCGCCTTAGGTTTGCCCTGTACTTCCCTGCGGGTACCGTTCGGTCCTGCCCCCTACCCGACCTGTTCTACTGTTCATCGAAACCCCTTTGGGTTTTCCGCAAGGCGTCACACGCGCCGTATTCCCTATCTGACAAGCCCCGTCATGCAAGACAAGACCGCGCTGGAGAGCCTGAAGCTCCCCGAGCTGAAGGAGATCGCGAAGAAGCTCAGCATCAAGAAGGCCGACACGCTGAAGAAGCAGGACCTCATCGCCCGCATCCTTGAAGCACAGGGCAGCGGCGCCACCAAGGCCTCCGAACGCCTGGACACCGACGAAATGGCCGCCATGGCCACCGCCGATGAAGCCCCCGAGCCGGAGCCGGACCCCGAACCGGTGGATACGGATGACGACGATGACGAGGACGATGATGACGATGACGAAGAGGAGGACGACGATGATGAAGAGGAGGAGGACGAGCAAGCCTCCTCGGATCGCCGGAACACACCCGAGCTTCAACGCGAAGCTCCAGCCGTAGCGGCCACTCCCGGACCCGTTGACCCGACGAACCCGGACCGCCCGGCCAGGCCCAATGACCGCAATGACCAACGCCGCGACGACCGTAAGCGCGACCGCGAAAAGGAATGGCGCGAACGCAAGGAGCAGAAGGCCCAGGATGCCCAAGGGGGGGTGACCGGCAACGTTCCGGAACCGCGCCCCGAGGAGCGCCGCGATGAACGGCGGGACGACCGCCGCAACGAGCGCCGTGACGACCGACGCGACGACCGACGTGACCAACAGCGTGACCAAGGGCCTCGCGATGGCAACCGCGACCAGGGCCCACGCGACCAGAACCGCGACCAGCCCCGTGAGCAGGGTCCGCGTGACGGGAACCGGGACCAGGGACAGCGTGGCGACCAAGGCCGCGACCAGCAGCGCCAGGAAGGCCAGCGCAACGAGAACCAACAGCGCAACGAGGGCCAGCAGCGCCGCGAGCAGGCCCCGCAGTACAACTTCGATGCCTTCGTGGAGTGCGAAGGGGTGCTGGAGATCATGCCCGAGGGCTACGGCTTCCTTCGCAGCAGCGACTACAACTACCTGGCGAGCCCGGACGATGTGTACGTGGGCCAACAGCAGATCAAGCAACTGGGCCTGAAGCTCGGCGACACGGTGAGCGGTTTCGTTCGACCGCCGCGCCACGACGACAAGTTCTTCCCCCTGGTGAAGGTGGACCGCATCAACGGCCGTGATCCCGAGTGGGTGCGCGACCGGGTGCCCTTCAAGTTCCTCACCCCCTTGTTCCCCGACGAGAAATTCAACCTCACCGGCAAGAACCCGAACCTCAGCATGCGCGTGCTGGACCTCTTCGCTCCGATCGGCAAAGGCCAGCGCGGGCTCATCGTGGCACAGCCCAAGACCGGAAAGACCATCCTGCTGAAGGACGTGGCCAATGCCATCGCCGCGAACCACCCCGAGGTCTACCTCATCGTGCTGCTCGTGGACGAACGCCCGGAGGAGGTGACCGACATGGCCCGCAGCGTGAACGCGGAAGTGATCGCCAGCACCTTCGATGAACCGGCGGCCCGCCACGTGCAGGTGGCCAGCATGGTGCTCGAAAAGGCCAAGTGCCTCACCGAGTGCGGCCACGATGTGGTCATCCTGCTCGACTCCATCACCCGCCTGGCCCGTGCCTACAACACCGTGCAACCCGCCAGTGGCAAGATCCTTTCCGGCGGTGTGGACGCCAACGCCTTGCAGAAGCCCAAGCGCTTCTTCGGCGCGGCACGGAAGATCGAGAACGGCGGCTCGCTCACCATCCTCGCCACGGCGCTGGTGGAGACCGGCAGCAAGATGGACGAGGTGATCTTCGAGGAGTTCAAGGGCACCGGCAACATGGAACTGCAACTCGACCGCAAGATCAGCAACCGCCGCATCTTCCCCGCCATCGATATCCTCGGCAGTGGCACCCGCCGGGACGACCTGCTGCATCACAAGGATGTGCTTCAGCGCACCTGGGTCCTGCGCAAACACCTGGCGGATATGAACCCGGTGGAAGCGATGGAGTTCGTCAAGACCCGCATGGAAGGCACCAAGAGCAACGAGGAATTCCTCGTGAGCATGAACGGTTGACACGGAGAAGTGATGAGTGGCGAGTGGCGAGTGGCGAGTGAAATGCCCTCAGGGCTTTTACTCGCCACTCGTCACACATCACTCGCCACTCCCGAAGCGATCCCACAGCAGCCATGAAGACCGCCTTCTTCGTCTCACTTGCCGTGATGGCACTTCGCGTGGGCATGTTCTACACCGGCCGCTCGCTCGAAGGCCCGCAGTTCATGTTCGTGCACCTGCTCGCGTTGAGCGTGATCGCCTTCTTCGCCGGGCACGCGATGCTTGGCGCGGATCGCAGCGCCACTTTCCCTTCCTTGGTGAAGGCCTCCTTCTCCGGCTGCGCTGTGTATGCGTTGATGATGGGCGCGTTCATCTGGGTCTACTACTCCGGCATCGACATCATCGAGTTCCCATCCAAGATCAACGAACGCGTTGCAGCGATCGTGGCCAAGGGTGGCAATGAGGCCAAGGCCCGCGCCGAGCTCACGAGCGTGTTCAACCCCTTCAGCTACGCGAGCATCACCTTCTTCGGTCTGCTCTTCGCCGCACTGGGGAATGCGCTCCTGTTCAGTGCCGTGCACCACAAGGTGCTGCGGCGCTTACGCTGATAATTTCGTCGGCCTGCCCTTGCGCGACTCCGGCTCAGGGCCGGAGTGACATCATCCTATAAAGTATCGTAGGTGCTCAGGCGATGAATGCCTCGCTCAGCGCCTGAAGATCCACGCCGCCGAAGTTGCCGCTGCTCATCATCAGCAGGACACCGGGATCGGCCTGTGCTTCGCGCACCGCACCCATCAAGGCGATGGGGTCACTGATCACCTTCAGGTCAGCTCGCGCGAAACCGCGTTGGATGCGTTCGGGAGGGATCGGGGGCAGTCGCTTCAGTTGAACCGCATGCGGATCGTAGAACACGATGGCAGCATCGGCCTGGTCCATGCAACCGGCGTACTGATCAAGGAAGCCTTCGCTCAGGCTGCTGTACGTGTGAAGCTCCATGCAGGCCACCAGCTTCCGGCCAGGGAACTGCTCGCGGACCGCGTCCACCGTCGCTTTCAGCTTGCTCGGCGAATGGGCGAAGTCCTTGAAGACCACCTTCCTCCCCTGCTCGGCCAGTTTCTCCAAGCGCTTCGCTGCACCATGGAACGAGGCGATCGCCTGGTTGAACACCGCATCACCGATGCCCAGCTGGTGGCACACATGCCGCGCGCCTTCCAGGTTCATCAGGTTGTGCCTCCCGAAGACCTGCAACGCGACCTCCTTCTCCCCCACGATCATCTTCGTCACGCCGTCGTCGATCCTATGCACCGGAACGCCGTACGGGATCCGCGTCGCCTTCACGCCTTGCTCGTTGGCCAGCTGCCTCACTTCGGGATCCTCCGCGCAGTAGATCAGCTTGCCACCCGGTTCGATCACGTCGATGAAGGTGCGGAACTGGTCCACGTAGCTCTCGAAGGTCTTGAAGACGTTGATGTGGTCCCACGCGATGCCGCTGATCAGCGCGATGTCCGGGCGGTACAGGTGGAACTTGGGCACAGGTTCCAGCGCGGAGGCCAGGTACTCATCCCCTTCGATGATGGCCACAGTGCTGGTGGGGCTCAGCTTCACCATGCAGTCGAAGCCTTCGAGCTGCGCGCCCACGAGGTAGTCGAACTCCACGCCGGCCTGCCGCAGCACGTGAATGATCATGCTGGTGATGGTGGTCTTGCCGTGGCTGCCGCCGATCACCACGCGCGTCTTGTCCTTCGTCTGCTCGTGGAAGTACGAGGGGTAGCTGAACACCGGGATGCCCAGTTCCTGCGCGCGCACCAGCTCGGGGTTGTCGGCCCGGGCGTGCATGCCGAGGATCACCGCGTCGATGCCCTTGTGGATCCGCAGCGGGTCCCAGCCCAGCTTGTCGGGCAGCAGGCCCAGGCGGTCCAGGCGGCTGCGGCTGGGCTCGAAGATCTCGTCGTCGCTGCCGGTTACCTCGTAGCCCTTCTGGTGCAGGGCGATGGCCAGGTTGTGCATGGCGCTGCCGCCGATGGCGATGAAATGGACCGTGCGCATGTGTGGCTCGCCGAAGCTTAAGCGAAGGAGATGGGGCGAAGATGCATGGGCGCATGGGCACATGGGCGCATGGGCGCATGGAATGCTTCAACCGGGGGATGTCAGCAGACGCGGAAGAGCAGAATGAACGACCTCAGGGCTTCTCCAGCACCACCTTCCCATCGCGCCAGAGGGCGATCGGGGTCCCGTGCATGCGAGCCGTCTTCCGGGCCACCTTCGCAGCGCGCTTTAGCGCACGACCGACAGCCGCTACGAATTCATCGTGTTCCTTTCCAGCCGTGGCCCTAGCCATGTGAATGGTCGATGAGTTTGAGTGTCTCGCCAGTGTTATCGAAAATGGTCCAGCCATTAACGATGCCCTTGTAGACGGTGTCAAAATTATGCCAACCGCGAACAAAGCGACGTCGAACATCGCCTTCAGGCACATGGTGCCCCCCTTGCTTCACCCGCAAAGCCACACGCTTCAACGCCAACTGCACGTTCGGCAACTTCAGGAACACGATCTCCACCCGATAGCCCGCCGCCTTCCAGCGCTGAAGTCGCTCCATGTACCCGCGACCGCTGAGGGTGGTCTCGAACGCGAAGTCGGCCCGCGCTGCCGCCAGGCGATCCAGTTCCTCCAGAAAGATCCGGGCCGCCGCCACCTGCGCTGCGGAAGGTTCCAGCGGAGAAAGCCCTGCGGCGATCAGGTCCGCGTTCACGAAGTGCAGGATGCCTGCGTCCTTCGGCAGGAACTCCCTCGCGAACGTGGTCTTTCCTGCGCCGTTCGGACCGGCGATGACGATGCAGCGGGGTTTGCGGGAGGGCATGAGGGCAAGATAACCCGAGTCCTTCCCGTTAAGGCACTTGTAATCGCTACGTTTGAGAAACCATGTTTCGGCTCTTGCTACCATTCGTCCTTCTCGGTCTGAACGCCTGCGCTCAACCCGATCTCCCATATGACCCGGATCGGTTAAGTTCTGAGCCGGCGGTGCGGATCGCAGCGACAGGAACCCGCGGACTTGCTCTTCCCAATGGCGCAGTGATCTACGTGGAGGACGACCTACGCACATTATCCGCATACAACGCCGAGGATACTCTATGGCAGGTGGATGTTGGCTCCTCTCTTCTATTCATAACTGATTCTGGCGATACCATTATCTCAGGGCTCGAACCTTCCATCTTAAAACTGATGTACGACGGACGTCAGCTGCATATCACCTTCGCGAAACACTGCTATGGGACCGTTCAGCTTTCTGATGGCACGTTGGAATTGAACGGATGCGATTGATCATGGGACCGGACCGTCCTCAAACATCACCCTCGCACCATTCCCCCATCTTCGCCCCCACGCCTTCGCTCCTTAGCTTCGGCGCACAACGATGGAACTCTACTCGATCGACACCGGTTTCTTCAAGCTCGATGGCGGCGCCATGTTCGGCGTGGTGCCCAAGTCCCTCTGGAGCAAGCACCACCCGCCCGATGAGAAGAACCTCTGCACCTGGGCCATGCGTTGCCTGCTGGTGAGGACCGGCGACCGGCTCATCCTGATCGACAACGGCATCGGCGACAAGCAGGACGATCGCTTCTTCGGCCATTACGACCTGCACGGCGATGCGACGCTGGACGGCTCGTTGAAGAAGCACGGTTTCTCGAAGGACGATATCACCGACGTGTTCCTGACGCACCTGCACTTCGACCATTGCGGCGGCAGCATCGTGCGTCAGGGCGAAGGCTTCGCGCCAGCGTTCAAGAACGCCACCTACTGGAGCAACAAGCCGCATTGGGACTGGGCCACCAAGCCGAACCCGCGCGAGAAGGCCAGCTTCCTGAAGGAGAACATCCTGCCCATCCAAGAGAGCGGCCAGCTGAAGTTCGTGGGCCTCACCGCGCCGTCGCCGGAGCGCTTTGGCGCAGGCGCCCCCGAACCCCTCTCCCAAGGAGACGGGCCGACGCCGCGTGCTGAGTATGTCAAGGAGCTCTTCCCGGGCTTCGATGTGCTGCTGGTGAACGGCCACACCGATGCCATGATGATCCCGCACCTGAAGTACAAGGGCCGCACGCTCTGCTACATGGCTGATCTGCTGCCCAGCGTACACCACGTGCCCCTGCCCTGGGTGATGGCCTACGACACACGTCCGCTGCTGACCATGACGGAGAAGGCCAGCTTCCTGGAACGCGCTGCGGATGGCGAGTTCGTGCTCTTCCTGGAACACGACCAGGTGAATGAGTGCGCCACGCTGGAACGAACGGAGAAGGGCGTCCGGTTGAAGGAGGCGATGCCCCTCAGCGCGATCTGAGCCATGTGCTACACGGTCTCCTACCTCACCAAACGCAAGATCAAGTACGCCAAGCGCGCTGGGGCCAGTGAGGACGAGGTGAAGGAGCTGGAACTTCAGTTGGAAGAGCTGACAGAAGCGCAGCCGGCGATGTACCACGTGAGCGGCTTCGCACACCCGAAGCTGCTGTGCTTCACCCGGGAGGACGGACCGCGGTTCGACCTGTTCCGCTGGGGGCTGATCCCGCATTGGGTGAAGGATGCCGCGCAGGCCGCCACGTTGAGCCGCCAGACGCTCAACGCACGGGGCGAGACGATCTTCGAAAAGCCCGCCTTCCGCATCGCGGCGCAGCATCGCTGCCTGATCCTGGTGGACGGCTTCTTCGAGTTCTTCCACTTCGCGAAGCAGACCTATCCCTACCACATCCACCTGAAAGACGACGAGCCCATGGCCTTGGGCGGGATCCGCAGCGTGTGGCATGATCCGGTGGACGGCACCGCGATCACCACGGCGAGCATCGTGACCACGGAGGCCAATCCGCTCATGCGCCGGATCCACAACAACCCGAAGGCCGAAGGGCCTCGCATGCCCTTCATCGTTCCGCGCACGCTGGATGAACGCTGGCTCAGATCGGAGCCCGACAACGATCGGATCTCCAGCCTTATTCGTCC
>JBIIYP010000080.1:0-9316 GCA_044346705.1 Flavobacteriales bacterium | reverse complement strand
ACCTCACCGCCATCGCGGTATTGCAGTCGGAAGTGCTTTTCCTTCGGCGACCTGCCCCCGTGGTAACGCACGCGCCCATCCTCCGCACAGCTTTCCATGTGCGCGAGGGCGGCTTCCAGGTCGTTTGCCAGAGTGGACATGCAAGGAGGGGTTGCACAGATCGGATCAGAAGCGCACCGGATGATCCAGGGTCGCTAAATGAATAATTCCAGGTTAAGCCGGATCCGCCTTGATGTTAACAGACCGTGAAGGATCCGAGAAGTCTGTTGAAAAGGGCTTGGCGTTTCAGTTGCCCTTTTACTTTTCGCCCCGCCTCTTCAGGGCTTTGGACATTGGCTTTGGTCTTGCGGGACAAGCACCTGCCCTGGCCGGCATGACCGTGGCACCCGGGGGGCTTTTCCGAATGTTGGCGATGGCAGTTGTGATCTTCGATAAGGATGATAAGGGGTTCCGCGATTGGATCGGGCGGAACGAACGGGGTTTCGTGCTGAACACCCGTCGCAAGTTGAGCCATCCGAATTGTATGGTGCACCGTGCTGACTGCGCGCACATCCGTCATGTTCGCAACATGGTCGGTGGTGGTGGTTTCACTGAAGGTTCCGGTATCAAGGTCTGTGCGACCTCGGTGAACGACCTGCTTCAATACATCGGCGAGAAGCGTACCGCGCGACTGACCCTGGTCCGCAGGTGCCGCACCTGTGATGCCATTCGTTCGGATATCCGGATGGAGCATACGCTCGGCGAGTCCCCGGTGCGCATCAAGAACGACCTGCATACCACGGCGGTGGCGGTGAACATCTACGAACAAGACCCCGAGGCCATGGCCATCTGCATGGCACACCACGGAGCGATCTGCAGGGTCTGCGCAGTGGACCTGAGCCGGCGCTACGGCCCCATCGCAGAAGGGTTCATGCACGTGCACCACTTGCGCAAGCTCACGGAGAGCGACATCGGCTACATCCTCGATCCGATCAATGACATGGTGCCTGTCTGCCCGAACTGCCACATCATGCTGCACCGGGGCCGGGAGAAACCACGCTCGATCGAGGAATTGCGCCGCATCATGGAACAGGCGAGAGTGCGCGAGCATGGTGTCAATGGCTGGGTGGAGCGGATGGAACAAGCGGACTGATCCGGTGCTTTCGATCGCCGCAGGCAGACTTCATCCTGCGGTAACGTTCACGGCACGGTGAGGTGTCTCCTTTGCAGGGATGAAACGAAAACTGGAGATCCTGGTGTTGAGCGATCTCCACTTGGGCTCCTATGGTTGCCGGGCGGAGGAGCTGCTGAGCTACCTGCGCAGCGTTTCACCGAAGATGGTGGTATTGAACGGCGACATCATCGACATCTGGGCGTTCAACAAGAAGTACTTCCCCAAGGCGCACATGCGCGTGGTGAAGAAGCTGCTGAAGTGGAGCGCGAAGATCCCGGTCTATTACATCACCGGGAACCACGATGAGGCGTTGCGCCGCTATAGCCCGGCCCGCTTGGGTGACCTGCGGCTGGTCGATCAACTGAGCCTTACCATCGACGGTCGCAAGCACTGGTTCCTTCATGGCGACATCTTCGATGCCACCATGAAGAACGCCAAGTGGCTGGCCAAGCTGGGTGGGCACGGATACGACCTGCTCATCCGGATCAACCACCTGGTGAACCTCTCCCTTGCGGTCTTCGGCCGTCCGCGCATGAGCTTCAGCCGCCGCGTGAAGAACAGCGTGAAGAGCGCCGTCAATTTCATCAGCGACTTCGAGCAGACCATGGCGGAGATCGCGCTGCACGATGGGAACGAGGTCGTTGTATGCGGGCATATTCATCAACCGCGGATCGGCACGGTGGTCACCACCAAGGGGGCCATCGATTACCTCAACTCCGGAGATTGGATCGAGAACCTGAGCGCACTTGAGTACAACCAGGGACGGTGGAGCCTTTACCTGCATGAAGCATGGGCGGAGCACGTGCCTTCCTTGGCCACCCCGCGGGGGGAGGAGTTGCGCGTGGTGTGAGCCTCCCACGGGATGCAGCCGGGAACGGCGTGTGCTCGAACGGATCTATCGTTCCAGTTGTGCGATGCGCTCCGCCAGTGCTTCCAGGTGCGTGCCGAACGCGACCTTGAACATCCAGCGCGCACCCCAGATGCACAAGGGTGTCATCAGCACGATGCAGAGCACCACCACCACGATCGTGCCAGGCCGTTGCATCTGGTCCGCGAGCGGTTCACCGCTGCCCATCACGGCTCCCCAGAGCGCTCCGCCCGCAGCGCTGACGGGATAGACAAAGCGGCCCACCCGTTGTTGGGTCCGCATCCACGCCGTGAATGCGGCCTGATGCCTGCGCAATTCGCCAAGCACGGGACCGGACGCGGAGACCTCGGGGCCGAGGCTGCGAAGCAGTCGCCAGGTGTCCCAGGTTGCCCAGAGGCTGAAGGCCAGCACCACGGCGAACAAGGCTGAAAGGGCTTGAGCGCGAACGGCGAAGACGATAACGAGGAAGGCCAGGCTGACGGCCACGCCGTACGCGATGTTGATCCACAGGGTCCGTCGCAAGGCGGCCAGTGGATGTGCCGACCTGTTGCCTTCCAACGGCGGGAGTCCGTTGGTATCCGTGGGTTCGGGAAGGTCCCAAAGCTGTTTAAGGTCCATGGTCATTCCGGTTTCAGCAGTTCGGTGAGCCGAGCCTTGATGCGGTGCATCTTCACTCCCACGTGGTTGGCGGTCAGGCCAAGCACCTCGCCAGCTTCGGCATGGTCGAAGCCGTCCAGATGGAGGGCCAGCAACGCCCGGTCCGCTTCGGGCAGGCGACGCATGGCGGCGTGCAACCGCTCCTGCTCGTCGGTGCGCCGCTGCTGGCCGTGGTCCGCCAGGTCCGGTGTGCGCCCGGTCGACGCCCGCTGCACGATGGCGGGCCGACGCTTCCAGGTCAGCACCGTGTTCAGGGCGATGCGATAGAGCCAGGTGCTGAACTTCGCATCACCCCGGAAATGAGGCCAGCTCCTCCATGCCTGAAGCATGGTCTCCTGCTCCAGGTCCTTGCGTTCGTCGGTGTCCAAGGCATAGAGACCCGCCAACCGGTGAATGATCCGCCGGTGCATGTGCACGTGCTCCAGGAACGATGCCTCGCTGCGGTCCATCCGATCAGATCCGGTCCCCGAGCCCGATCATCCAGCCCAAGGCCGCAGCCGTGAGGCCGAGGTGCGCGATGAGCCAGGCGCGCTGCCATTTCGGACGGTCCTTCCAGGTCACGCTCTGGTCGAAGGGGTCCGCCACAAGGGCGATGCCCAGGAAGGTGAACGCAAGGGAGCGGTCATCACTGATGATCCACAGGAAGATCCCGCCCAGGGTGAACATCCCGTAGGCCCAGCGGTTCGAGCTGGTGGTGGGGTCGGGTCGGGTGGAGGGTCGTGAAGGGTCCATCGGTCACTGGTTTCCCATCTGATGTGTGAAAGGGGCGTTTCCTTACAACGCCCCCGGAACGCACTTCGTTCCGTGCACCTTCCACCGCCCCTTGCCCGCTCAAGGTACTGGCATGTGCACCGCGGTTGAGCGAGGTCATGCTCAGTGCTGCCCGCCTGAACGTACTTTACCTTTCATCCATCAAAGAGATCCCATCCACCGCCATGATGACCATCCTGCTCCCCACGGACTTCAGTGAGCGCTCCTTGAACGCTTGTGCCTACGCGCTCGGTCTTTTCGGTACGGCCGGCAACACCTTCCTACTTGTGCACACCTACCAGGATCCCCTGCCCGGGTATGAGATGCTCGTGGAGATGAGCAGCGCCGGTTACACCGAGGCCGTTGAGGATATGGCGGACTTCGTGAAGCGCTTCCGGGCCCTGCCTTTTGCTGTGGACGCCGTGCTCGTCACCGAAGTGGTGAAGGGGACGATGACCACGGCGGTCGCCGGGGTGTGCAGGTCGAAAGGGGTGAATGTGCTGGTGATGGGTACGCAAGGCGCATCAGCCCTCGCGTTGTTCGGCAGCAATGCCGCTGCGATGGCCGTCTCAAGCCCGGTGCCCGTGCTCATCGTTCCGAAGGATGCACGTTACCAGGGCCTGCGGCGGATCCTGTTGGCCGATGATCATGCCCCGATGGAGCCAAGTGAGATGCACCTGCTGTTGGAGATGGCCCGCCGCACCAAGGCGCACATCGCCGTGGCCCACGTGCTGCGCAGCGCGGGACAGGTGGCCGATCCGCAGGTCATCGCCGCACATGAAGTGGTCCTCACGGATGTTGAGCATTCGTTCATCGAGGCGGCAGGTGATGATGTGGCACTCGCCCTGAGCAATTTGGCTGAACGTGTCGGGGCCGATCTGGTGGCGGTGCTACACCGGCACATGGGGTTCCTCGGTGGCCTCTTCCATGCCAGTGTGGCCAGGGAACTGGCCATGCACGGTCGCATTCCCATGCTGGTGCTTCAGTACCAGGCAACCAGCTCTCGCCGCCTGTGAGGTCGTTGGTCACGAATTGTCCGGACCGTGGAAGAACCGCTTGGTTCGGGATCCCATACGGGTTGCCCTGAGCGGTAGGGGGGTTCGGCACGTGCCGATGTGCGATCGACATCCCTTTGCCCTCGGCTCACGGAAGCTGCTCGTAGCGTTGGCTGGTGACGGAGGTACCGCCAATGTTCACCAGGATCGGGTCGCGGTCATTGAAGCCACCCGTGTAACGAACGTTGCCGTTCATGTTCACGTCCTGGGAGGCGTATGTATTGAAGATCGTATTCGTCGGCACCGAGCCGCCGATGAACAGCAGCACCGCATCGCGATCGTTGTCCGCTCCCGTATAGCGCAATCGATAATCCATGAACGCATTGCAGGACCACAAGGCGCGCGTGGTCCCATAGGGCTTCTGCGCATCAGTGCCATACGTGGACAGGACGTTCGTGGTGAAGTTCACGATGGTGCTGACATGGCTCAGGGATACGCCCGTCGCGGTCATGGCGCCGAGATGGTTGCGGTGGCGCACCACCACATGATAGGTGCCTGCGCCTGTTCCGGGGAAGATGACCGGGCTTATACCATCCACGTCCACCACATCGCCATCGCGTTGCACCAGGCCGGCACGGCGCGTTACTGTAAGCAGCGGATCGGCATTATCGCGCAACTCCAGCAGCACCCAGTCCACGATGTTGTTGTCCGTGTTGGAGATGTTGTTTATCAGGACGGCTGCGTTCACGGTCTCGGTGCCGGGATAAAAGAAGGGAGCCGTGCCATACGGTTGGCCGTTGGGGATCAGGCCCAGCGATCGAAGATCGTCGTTCATGCGCCGAGTGGCCGGAACCAAGGGTCCGTCAAGGAGCACCTTCACACTTATCCGCACCAACTGAAGCACGGTGATCGTTTGGGTGAATCCCATACTGGTGTTGCCGCATTGGTCCGTGAACGTCCATGTGCGCGTGCGGATGTAGTCGCATCCGGAACCGTTGGTGACGTCCGATAGCAAGGTGCTCGCGACCACACCGCAGTTGTCCGTTGCCGAAGGCACCTGTGCCAAGGCGGCAGCAAGTCCGGCCGCATCAATGCACTGCAGCGTGACGTTCAGGGCACTTGGGAGTGTGGTCACCACGGGAGCCGTATTGTCCACCACGGTGATCGTCTGCGTGTAAGATGGACTGATGTTGCCAGCGGCATCGGTGAAGTTCCAGGTACGGGTCCGTGTGTAGGTATTGGGACAACTGCCGGCCAGGGTGATGTCGCTCAGCAGGTTCCGGACCGGATTTGCCGTGCAATTGTCCGAAGCCAAAGGCACCTGCGCGAGCGCATTGGCGAGCCCGGCCGCATTGCTGCATTCCAAGTTCACGTTCAGCGCATTGGCCGCGGTGCTGATCACCGGACCCAGGTTATCGATCACGGTCACGGTGGATGCACAGGTGCTGGTGGTGCCGTTGGCGTACGTTGCCGTGAGCGTCACCGTGTTCGGTCCCAGGACCGAGCAGTTGAACGCACTGGTGTTTATCGTCCGCGTGACCACTCCACAATTGACCGGTGTTGCGCCCGTCACCATGGTCGGGGTCAGTGTCGCCGCTCCGGACGCGTTCAGAGGCAGGTTCAGGTTCACGCAGACGGCCGCAGGGTAACCCGTGGTATTGGTCTTGCCTGGGATGTGACCGTTTGTCCTGTTCTGGCCGCCGAGGCTGATGTACCAGAGCAGGTTCTGGTTGCTCTGATGGAGGTCCGTGATCACCTGGAAGGTGACACAGGTTCCGCTGGTGTTCGTGTAGGGCACCCGGAAGAACGGCTTTTCCACGTTGGCCGTGAGCCCATTGCCCGTGCCCAAGGGTGCAATGCCGAACGAGGTGAAGGTGGCGTAGGAGAAGATGCCTGAGGAGGTGGTCCCTTGAAAGGAAACGGGACCGACACTGCTCGACCAGCCGGGATCCACGAGGGTGGCCGTTGTGCCGACCGATACGCCAGGCGTGGTCACCCAACGAACGGTCACTACCGTTGCGGATACCGTACCGCTGAAACCGGCGTCCGGTTTCAACCGGAATTCCAACTTTCCCTGGCTTTCCACGATACCGAGCTGAACAAAGGGAGCGAACTCCTCTCCGTCACAGATGCCGTTGCTGTTCACATCGGCATCCGGGAGGCCACAACCGCAGAGGCCGGGTGCCGTCTTCAGAGCGTCGGTAGGGCAGCCATCGCAGGCATCGCCAAGCAGGTCACCGTCGCTGTTCAGCTGATCGGCATTCGGCACCCCGGAGCAGTTGTCGATCACGTCCGGCACACCATCAAGATCAAGGTCCGGGCCACCTCCAGCGCGCAGTGTTTCCAGTGCCGAGTGGGGGGCATCCCATGTGAGTGGATCTTCTTCGGGGATCAACCGTACGCTGGTGTTCAGGAGGGTCGATGTCCGATGGACCTCGTCGTTCAAGGCCACGGTCTGTGACTGGACCGGAGCTCCAATGAGCACCATAGCGAGAAAGAAAAGACCATTGACGGCCTTCAGAAAGTGTTTGCACGAAACAGCAGCGATGGACGCAGCTTCCACGCGAGAGCATTGAGGTCCAATGGGTCGGCTTGACAAGGGGAGGGCACAGCACGCTTCGTCGCCAGTTCCCTTGCGGTCAGCTCTCTTGGTTGCGATGGAAGACCCAATGAAGCGCTGAATCGCTCGTCCAAGTTCATTTCGAACCTCCATGACCCATTTCGAAAGATCGGCGGTGATGCCCTTGCGCGCCACCGAATTCGTAGTGCTGTAAGAAACACGCAGCTGCATGCCCCAAGTACGGGCGATCCCGTTAACGGAGCATTAAGTCGGCGATAACCTATTGATCATGAGCCCTTCTCGTCCCTCCTTGACACCTCCCGAAGCTCGATGTGCCAGTCGGTCGATTGTTCGATCGACCCGATCCCATTCGTAGTCGAACTGGTCCATGGACCAAACCTCACGGAATTGGTTTCCTATTGCCTCGGCCCGTTCAGGTTGACATTCGCAGAGCAAGGGTACGGTTCTGTCAGGGACAGCTTGTGCCGTAAACGGAAGCGAATATGCCGAAGTCGAGGACGTTCACAACGCCGTCCCCGTTAAGGTCCTCGCCGCACCCGGAGCAGAGGGTGCCATAGGCCAGGTTGAACAGCCCAAAGTCGATCACGTTCACAACCCCGTCGCCGTTCAGGTCTCCGGCGCAGTTCTCGTTCGCATCGCAGATGCCGTTCAAGTTGATATCGACGTCGACGGCACCACAACCGCAGATCCCCGGTGCTGTCTTCAGCGCATCCAAGGGGCAACTGTCATCGCAGTCAGCAACCCCATCATTGTCGGTATCCGTTTCAAGCGCCCCGCAACCACAGGCGCCAGGCGATTGCTTGTTGGGGTCGGAAGGGCATAGGTCCGTGTTGTTGGCGACATAACCTGCAGGCACCACACAGATGAACCCAGGAAGCGGCAAGGCCGCGTCGCCTGCGCCGTCACCGTCCAGGTCGGCATAGTAGGTGGCCGGAACATCGGGCGCGCCGCATCCGCAAGTTCCTGGAACGACCTTGTCCGGGTCCGTTATGCAGCCGTCATTGCAATCCGCAACGCCGTCACCATCCGTATCCGTATCAGGTATCCCGCATCCGCATTGGCCCGGAGCGGACTTGTCGGGATCGTTGGGACACAGGTCATTGCAATCCGCATTGCCATCGTTGTCGTTATCGATATCGGGCGAACCGCAACCGCATGCGCCGGGTGCTAGCTTATTGGGATCGAGGGGGCAGCCGTCGGTGCTGTTGGTGACGAAGCCCGCGGGGACCGAGCAGGTGAAGCCTGCTTGGCCGGAGGCGGGATCGCCGAAGCCATCACCGTCCACATCGGCGAAGTAGGTGGTGGCCACGTCGGCCACGCCGCAGCCGCAAACACCTGGTGCTTGCTTGTTGGCGTCGAGGGGGCAGCCGTCGGAGCTGTTGGAAACGAAGCCCGCGGGGACCGAGCAGGTGAAGCCTGCCTGGCCGGAGGCGGGATCCCCGAAGCCATCACCGTCGGCATCGGCGAAATAGGTGGTGGCCACATCGGCGATGCCGCAACCGCAGACACCGGGAGCTTGCTTGTTGGGATCGAGGGGGCAGCCGTCGGAGCTGTTGGAAACGAAGCCCGCGGGGACCGAGCAGGTGAAGCCTGCCTGGCCGGAGGCGGGATCACCGAAGCCATCGCCGTCAACATCGGCGAAGTAGGTGGTGGGCAAATCGGCCACACCGCAACCGCAGGCACCGGGTGCTTGCTTATTGGCATCGGTGGGGCAGAGGTCGGTGTTGTTGGTCACACCGAGAACGATGCAGGTGAAGCCGGGAATGGCAGGACCAGCACCGAAGCCGTCACCATCCGTGTCCGCATAATAGGTTGCGGCTACATCGGCCACGCCGCAACCGCAGGCACCGGGTGCTTGCTTGAGCGCATCTGCCGGACATCCGTCCGTGCTGTTGGCCACGAAGCCCGCCGGCATGATGCAGGTGAAGCCCGCCTGGCTGCTGGCAGCATCCCCGAAGCCATCACCGTCAACATCGGCGAAATAAGTGGTGGGCACATCGGCCACGCCACAACCGCAGGCACCGGGTGCTTGTTTGAGCGCATCTGCCGGACATCCGTCCGTGCTGTTGGCCACGTAACCGATGGGCTGGATGCAGTCTACGGAATCCGCAGCCGCATCACCGAAACCATCACCATCCACATCCGCGTACCAGGTAGCCTGACCAGTTACCGAAGGATCCGCATCATCGATAAAGCCGTCGCAATCGTCGTCAATACCATTGCACACCTCTGTTGCTCCGGGATTCACGGCCACGCTGGCATCGTTGCAGTCGGAGCAATTGGTCACATAGCCGACAGGCACCGTATTCTCC
>JBIIYP010000009.1:0-103099 GCA_044346705.1 Flavobacteriales bacterium | reverse complement strand
GGTCGGTCAGTTCGTATCGCTTCTGGTTGAGGCTGCGGGTGCTGATCGCCGGGAGCAGTTCGTACACCAAGGGCTGCAGGCCGATCGCCGCTTCACCACGGCCGGCGCTACCTGTGAAGTTGCCCCAAGCGACCGTTGGGCTGGCGCCGTTGGGGTTGCTGATCGTAAAGGCCTCGTCGGTGTAAAGCCAGGCGGGCGTGGCCACCAACATGGTACCATGCTTGGTGCGGCGGATGTCCCCACCGAAGTTGTTCACCACAGTGTTCACGGCGGTGGTGGTGAGGTTCTGGCGTTTCACTTGGTGGGTGGCGCCTCCCAAGGTAATGCCGCTTTTCACGAAGTACAAATACTGCCCACTGGGGCTGTAGTCCATGTACCGGAAGGCGGCGTTCGCTTCGGAATAGGTGGACAGGAAGGTGGCCTGCGTGTGGTCGGCGCTCAGGTTGTAGCGGTGTATGTTGGCGGTGGGTTTACGTGGGGGCCTCCGCGTGCTATGCTGTGGATCCCGGATTCAAATTGCCTTGTGGTGACAGGACACATGGGCAATACTTCGACCGATTCACTTCCCTTGCGGGGCACCGCTTATTGGCGCGACAGCAATTGGCACGCCATGGCCGGTGGGCTGGATGCAATAGGGGATGCACCAATTAGCCCTGGCTTATCGTTCCTGCGGTACGGTGGAGAACTATTCTTGTCCGGTTGGTTTCTCCAAGTCGATTCAGTTCCGAACACGTGGAAGGTCGCGAAATGGAATGGTGTGTCGTGGCTCTCTGCTGGCTTGGATTCAGTTCCTGACTACGGAGGTGCGGCAGTGCTATACCTCGTCGACGACGAACTACACATGATGGGCGGTTCCATGGTGATTTTGAATGGTGACAGTTGCTCCAACTGGCTCGTTTATGATGGCACGGACTGGCGATGCGGAGACCCCACGGAAGATTTCTATTTCCAGACTTCGTGCGTGGTGCGCTACCAGGGCGACCTGTACGTTGGCGGCAACTTCAGCACCCAAGGGGGCCTGAATGACCTGGTGCGGCAAACGCCGAACGGGTATGAAGAACTGGGCCCCGGCCTGCTGGGCGATCCGTGGGTGAACGACATGCTGGTATACGATAGCTTGTTATGGGTGATCGGGGAGTTCTATGCGGGTGCGGGCAACGCGGCCAGCGGGCTGATGGCCTGGGATGGCACGCAATGGCTCAACCCTTTCCCGGACATCGCCTTCACCGGCATGGGGCGCGATGTGAACGTGATCAACGGCAAGCTCTTCTTCACAGGCCCCTTTGCGGTGAACGGCCTGCCGGGTACCTACTACATAGGCTGCTACGATGGGCAAAGCCTGTGCGTTCTGGGCGGCAACGACATTTGGGTGGACCGTGTGGAAGGATCGCCCGATACGCTCTACGCAGCCACCGGCATCACACAGGACTGGCAGCCCGGCTCACAAGTGGTCAACTTCATCATGAAATGGCCCCTAGACGCTCCTGCGGACACCTGCTTCAGCATACATGTGGGGCTCAATGAACTAGCCTTGTCAGCACCAATGGTGCAGGTCTTCCCAAACCCGACCAGAGGCCGGTTCACGTTGCAATGGTCGACATCGGTTTCGCACCCGAGGATCACCGCTTGCGATGCACAGGGGCGGGCCTTGCTTTTGAATACGGAACGGATCAATGGCCATGCGTTCGAATGCACGCTTGCTGACCCGCACCCCGGCCTTATCCATTTGCGCTGGAGCGATGAGCGCGCGAGCGGCGGCACGACGGTGGCGGTGGAGCCTTGAACGTGCAGCAGGAATTAGAAAGCCTTAGCCCTTGAGCGCTTCCGCGCCACCCACGATCTCGAGGATCTCGTTGGTGATGGAGGCTTGGCGGGCCTTGTTGTAGGTCAGCTTCAGGCTCTTCAAGAGCGCATCCGCATTGTCAGTGGCCTTGTGCATGGCGGTCATCCGGGCGCCGTGCTCGGAGGCATGGCTGTCCAGCAGGGCCTTGTAGAACTGGATCTTCAGGCTCTTGGGGATGATCTCCTCCACGATGGTGGCCCGGTCGGGTTCCATGATGTGGTCCACGCTGGCGGCATGGGGCTTGGAGGCATCCTGTGCAGGAGGCAGCACGGGGAGGTATTGCTCCTCGGCAAGCACCTGCACGGCGGCGTTCTTGAACTTGTTGTAGATCAGGATCACTTCATCGTAGGTGCCCTTGGCGAACAGGTCCATGATGAGCTCGGCCACGGGTGCCGCCTTGTCGAAGTTCAGGCCATCGTACAAGCGCGCCAGATCGGCGGGGAGTTCGGGGCTGAAGTACTTGGTGCGGCGATAGGTGTCGAGCGCTTTTTTCCCCACGGGCAGCACATGCACGGTGCGCCCTTGCGCCTCGTGCAGGGGTACCAGCCGGCGGATGCTGCGGTACACCTGCGTGTTGAAGGCACCGGCCAGCCCGCGGTTGCTGACGATGGCCACCAGCAGTACGTTCTTCACCTCGCGTTGCGCGCTGTACTTCCCCTCGCTGCTGTCCAGGCTGGCGCTAACGTTGCCCAGGATCGTCTGCAGCTTCTCGGCGTAAGGGCGCATGCGGACGATCGCATCCTGTGCACGACGAAGCTTGGCAGCGCTCACCATCTTCATGGCGGCGGTGATCTGCTTGGTGCTGTTGACCGAGACGATCCGGTTGCGGACTTCCTTTAGGCTGGGCATCGCGGGGGCGTGTTCCGGGCTTAGGCGAAGCTCTTCACCAGGTCGGCGGCCACCTTCTCGATGGTGCCGGTGAGGCTGTCATTGAACTCGCCTTTCTTCAGCGCGCCCAGCACATCGCTGTGCGCGTTGCGCATCAGGGTGAGGAACGCGGACTCGAACTGGCGCACCTTGTTCACGGGCACCTTGCTGAGCAGGCCCTTGGTGCCGAGGTAGATGATGGCGATCTGCTCCTCCACGCGCATGGGGCTGTTCTGCCCCTGCTTGAGGATCTCCACGTTGCGCGCGCCCTTGTCGAGCACGGCCTTCGTGGAGGCATCGAGGTCGGAACCGAATTTCGAGAAGGCCTCCAGTTCGCGGTAGGCGGCCTGGTCGAGCTTCAGGGTGCCGGCCACCTTCTTCATGGACTTGATCTGCGCGTTGCCACCCACGCGGCTCACGCTGATGCCCACGTTGATGGCGGGGCGCACACCGCTGAGGAACAGGTTGCTCTCCAGGAAGATCTGCCCGTCGGTGATCGAGATCACGTTGGTGGGGATGTAGGCGGACACGTCGCCGGCCTGGGTCTCGATGATCGGCAGTGCGGTGAGTGAACCACCGCCCTTCACCTTGCCCTTGAGGCTCTCGGGAAGGTCGTTCATCTGCTCGGCCACGGTCTGGTCGGCGGTGATCTTCGCGGCCCGCTCCAACAGGCGGCTGTGCAGGTAGAACACGTCGCCCGGGTAGGCCTCACGTCCCGGTGGGCGGCGCAGCAGGAGCGATACCTCGCGGTAGGCCACGGCCTGCTTGGAAAGGTCGTCGAACACGATCAGCGCAGGGCGGCCGGTATCGCGGAAGTACTCGCCGATGGCCGCGCCGGTGAACGGTGCGTAGAACTGCATCGGTGCGGGGTCGCTGGCGTTGGCGGCCACCACCGTGGTGTAGGCCATGGCGCCGTTCTCCTCCAGGGTCTTCACCGTGCCGGCCACCGTGGAACCCTTCTGGCCGATGGCCACGTAGATGCAGTACACGGGCTTGCCGGCCTCGTAGAACTCCTTCTGGTTGATGATGGTGTCGATGGCCACCGTGCTCTTGCCGGTCTGGCGGTCACCGATGATCAGTTCGCGCTGGCCACGACCGATCGGGATCATGGCGTCCACCGCCTTGATGCCGGTCTGCAGGGGCTCCTTCACGGGCTCGCGGTAGATGACGCCGGGGGCCTTGCGCTCCAGGGGCATCTCCAGGAGTTCACCGGTGATGGGACCCTTGCCGTCGATGGGTTCGCCGAGGGTGTTCACCACGCGGCCCACCATGCCTTCGCCGGTGCGGATGCTGGCGATGCGCTTGGTGCGCTTCACGGTGTCGCCTTCCTTGATGCCCACACTGGCACCCAGGAGCACGGCGCCCACGTTGTCCTCCTCGAGGTTGAGCACGATGCCGCGCAGACCGCTGTTGAACTCGATGAGCTCTCCGCTCTGCACACCGCGGAGACCGTAGATACGGGCGATGCCGTCACCGACCTGAAGGACGGTACCGACCTCTTCGAGATCGGCCTCTGTGCGGAGACCTGCGAGTTCTTGCTTAAGGATCGCCGTTACTTCGGCGGGGTTCACTTCGGCCATGGCGGGAAGTCGTTAGATCTCGGGGATGTAAGGGTTCTCGGAGAATTTGCGGCGCAGGTCATTGAGGCGGCGGCTCACGCTACCGTCGTACTGCTCATCGCCGATGCGGATCGTCACCCCACCGATCAACGCGGGGTCCACCTTCTCCAGAAGCTCAATGGACATGCCCGGGTGCTGTTTCTCAGCGATGGCAAGCACCTGCGCCCTTGAACTCTCGGTCAGGGGCACGGCGCTCGTCACCTGGGCGACGACGATGTTCTTGTTGATCTTGTACAGCTCGGTGAACGCGGCGGCCACATGGGGCAGCAGTCGCTCGCGGCCCTTGCGCACCAGGATGCCCATGAAGGTGGCGGTGAGCTGGCCGATCTTGCCGGCGAAGACCTGGTCGAGGATCCGGTCCTTCTTGTCGGCCTTCACCACCGGGCTGTTGAGCAGCACCACCAGCTCGCGGTTCGCGGTGCAGGTATCGGCCACCAGGCGCATGTCATCGTGCACACCGGCGAGCATGCCCCTTTCCTGGGCCAGCTCCATCAGTGAGCGCGCGTAGCGGTAGGCGACCGGGGCGATGTTCATGACTTGCGGAGGTCGGCTTCGGTCATCACCTTGTCCACCAGGGCCTTCTGGGCAGCGGGATCACCCAGCTTCTCCTTCAGGATGCGCTCGGCCACCAGGATGCTCAGCTCGGCCACCTGGTTCTTCATCTCGGTGATGGCGGCGTTCTTCTCGTTGCGGATGTCCTCGCGGGCACGGCCCAACAGGGCATCGGCCTCGGCCTTCGCCTTGTCCTTCGCGGTGGCGATCTCGCGATCACGCACGTCGCGGGCCTCCTTCAGCAGTTCCTCACGCTCGGCACGGGCCTGGCGCATGAGGTCCTCGTTGCTGGCCTTCATGTTCGCGATCTCCTCGCGGGCCGTTCTGGCCTCGCTCAGGGCATCCTCGATCGTCTTTTCGCGCTCGTGCAGCGAGTTGAGGATGGGCTTCCACGCGAACTTGGCCAGGATGAAGAGCACCGTCAGGAACGACAGCGTCATCCAGAACACCAGGCCGAACGCGGGTTCGACCAATGAGAGCGTGACGAGGAACATGGCGGTCAGAAGTGAGTTGAACTACAGGAAGGTCTGGAACACCAAAGCGCCGTATTAGGCGCCGGTCTTCAGCACCACCAGCAGACCCACCACCATCGCGAAGAAGGCGGCACCTTCCACGAGAGCGGCGGTAAGGATCATGTTGGCGCGGAGGTCGTTGATGGACTCCGGCTGACGGGCCATGGCCTGCACGGCGTCACCACCGATGCGGCCGATGCCAACACCAGCACCAAGGGCGGCGAGAC
Organism: Flavobacteriales bacterium; assembly: GCA_044346705.1. Classification (GTDB taxonomy): domain Bacteria; phylum Bacteroidota; class Bacteroidia; order Flavobacteriales_F; family PHOS-HE28; genus PHOS-HE28. The sequence goes on along the minus strand of JBIIYP010000009.1, from coordinate 97,479 downwards.
CAGCACCGAGGGCGGCGATACCGTAACCGGTGCCGAGGTCGAGGAGAACGGAAAGCAACATGTGTATGCGGGTTTTGAAAGGGTTCGTGTGGATCAGTGATGCTGCGGTTCCTCCACTGCCGAGCCGATGTACATGGCGGACAGGAAGGTGAAGACGTAGGCTTGGATGAAGGCCACCAGCAGTTCGAGCATGGCCATGAAGACGGTGAAGGCCCAGGAGCCGATGGCCACGCCGTAACCGGCGCCGGCGTTGGTCTCGCCGAACACGAAGATCAGGCTGAAGAAGCTCATTGCGATGATGTGGCCCGCCGTGATGTTGGCGAACAGTCGGATCATCAGCACGAAGGGCTTCAGGAACATGCCCAGGATCTCGACAGGGGTGAGGATGAACAGCACCCAGCCCGGAACGCCGGGCATGGCGACGATGTGGCTCCAGTAATGCTTGTTGCCGTTGAACGTGACGATGGCGAAGGTGATCACCGCCAGCACCAGCGTCACGGCGATGTTGCCGGTGAGGTTGGCACCGCCGGGGAAGATCGGCACCAGTCCGAGCAGGTTGTTCAGGAAGATGAAGAAGAAGGCCGTGAGCAGGTACGGCATGTACTTCATGTACTTGGGGCCGATCGCGCTCTTGGCGACGTCGTCGCGCACGAAGAGGATGATGGGCTCGATGAAGCTCTGCAGGCCTTTCGGAGCCATGCCGGCACGGCGGGAGTAGGCGCCGGCCACGCTGAGGAAGATCCACAGCAACAGGGCCATGCTTACCAACAGGCTCATCACGTTCTTCGTGATGCTGATGTCCCACGTGGCTTTGGTCAGCTCCTCGTTCACCGTGGCATGGTGCGCATCCACTTCGCCTTCCTCGTTCACCGCCACCACGCGACCTTCTTCCAGCTTGTATCCACCGTAGGCCTTGTGTCCGTGATCGAACCGGCTGCTGCTGAACACGCTGAAGCCGCGTTGGGTGTTGTACAGGATGACCGGCAGCGGGAGGCTGGTGTGGCCCCAGAGGTGCCAGCCATGCTCATCGCCGATGTGGTCGAGGATCAGCTTGCCGGCATCGAAGCCTTTCTTCTGCTCCTCGCCGTGGCCTTCCACTGAATGACCTTCGGCGGCGGCTCCGGGGTGGGCCTCGGCAGCAGGGGCATGCGCCGCCGTGCTGTCCGCTGCGTGGGCCTCATGCTGCGCGTTGGTGGTGCCCAGGGAAAGGGCTCCAAAGATCACGAAAGCGGCGCGCAGCAAGGGTTTCAGCATTTCCGGGCGGGGTCTTACCCCCGTCTTTGCGGCCGCGAAGGTAGACACTCTGATGAAATAGAAAAAGAAGAAGCTTGGAATCGGGGATCAGTTCGCACGTCAAGCTGCAAGCTTGGGGCTGTTCCGCCACCTGCCACCTCTCGCCGCCTTAGTTCTTCCGCCCCGTTTCCTTGAAAAGGAAGAGCATGGCCCCGGTGATCCCGAGCAAGGCGCCGAGCAGGGTCAAAGCCGGGAATTTCCAGCCGATCCGGCCGTCAAGCCATCGACCGCCCAGGACGCCGGCCAGGATCACCCCGGCCATCTGGAGGCCAAGACCGCTGTAGCGCAGGTAGTTGTCGTAGCCCTTGCGGGCCTTCTCCAGATCCTGCTTGGGGTCACCGCCCTCCATCAGGGACGTGGCAGGTTGCGGGAGAAGCCCACCAGGCGTGCGGTGCTGAAGCCGAGGAAGGCCAGGTAGAGCAGGGCGAAGGTGAGGGCCAGGGGCAAGGCCAGGTCACGTGGCACCAGGAACACAATGGCCAGCAGCAGGAAAAGGGAGATGAGCATCTTCATCACCAGGCCGGTCATGAAACGACGCACGAAGCCCTTGGGGTCGGTGTGCATGGCGCGTTCCTGCCAGAGGTGGAGGAACAGCGTGAAGCCCGCGAGGTAGCCGATGACGAGCGCATAGGCCCAGTGAAAGGGCAGGTCCATCAGGCGCAATCCGAACCAGGTGGCAGCGGTGCAGACGCCGGTGAACAGCAGGACGGGCAGGAAGGGAGAGCGCAGGCCCTGGGCCATGGCCGGCACCGGATGGGCTTAGCGAACGGCTTGCGCAGGCTCCTGACGGGGTGCGCTGTTGGCCGTGCTCAGGCGCATGGGGTCCATTTCCTTCACAACGCCCCCGGCCATGGTGCAGTTGCCGGTGAACACCGCACCGGGTTCGATGGCGAGCTTCTTGGTGTTGATGTCGCCGTTCAACTTGGCCGTGGCCTTCAGGCTCAGCAGGTCCTGGCAGTTGATCTTGCCGTTCACCGTGCCTTCGATGTCGCTGCTCTGGCAGGTCACATCGCCTTCCACCAGTCCGGTGGCGCCCACGATCAGGCGGCCACGCACGTTGATGGTGCCCTTCACCCGCCCATCGATGCGGATGTTGCTGTCGGATCGGATCTCGCCCTCGATGGACGTTCCTTCCATGATGCTGTTGATCTTGCCGGTGTTGGCCGGCTCGGGCGCCTTGTTCATGGGCTCGGTCTTGGTTTCGTTGCGGAACAGCGACACGTGTTCAAGGGGGTGGATGCGTTCCAAAGATAGCAGCCTCAAGGACTTATCCCACCCTTACTCTTCCTTCAGGTAGTTGGCGGTGAAAAAGGACACATAGGCCTCCACATCCTTGCTCTTGAACAGCAGGGCGCTGTTCGCCGGGCTGATGGCAAAGGCCGCGTACCCCTTGTCATTGAGGCCCTTGAGCTTGCCACGGTCACTGGTGTAGAGGGCCAGGAACTCCAGGGCCTTGGCCTTGCTGCTGAACATGCTCACCACGATGAACTGGCGGTCGTCGTCCAGCAGGTTGGCGTTGACGTTCAGCTTTTCGTTGCGCATGGCGCTTTGGCTGAAGTCGCTGAGCTTGGCTTTGGCCAGGTCCACGCTACCGGCCGAACGGGGGAAGACGATCGCGACCTGGTGCTGTCCTTCCTCCACCATGAACCCTTCGGTCTCCTCCTCGGCCGTGGCCTCGGAGACCTTGCCACCGCCGGCCTGTTTGTCGAGCGCGGCCAGGATGTCCGCTGCCGCCTTGGCCTCCTCGGTGCCGGCGAAGCGGTTCACCACTTCGGAAAGGGCGTTGCGGAACGCGGTCATTTCGTGCGTGCCGCCCACGGCCATGGCCTTCAGCAGGTAGTACTTGGGCAGCAGGTGGTTCTTGGGCTCGGTGCTGATCACGGTGTTGCAGCCTGCGATCACGGGCATGAAGCTGCCGTTGCGGTAGGTGCGGTACCATTGCTCGTACTCGGCCTGTTCGATCTGCTTGTGCTTCTCATCGGCCATGAGCATTTCCGGGTTCTGCACCAGGCGGGCGAACTCACTGTCCGGCCAGCGCTCCATGATGATGGCCGCGTAATAGGCCGAACCCTTGCCCTCCATGTCGAAGAAGTTGCCCTTCTTTTCCTTCTCCAGGTAGATGCGGTAGAGCTGGTAGTGCGATTCCGGGGTGTACCGGCACTCCTCGAACCGGTTGTTGAGCACCTCGAAGCTCTCGATGGCGTTGTCCACGTCGCGCAGCTTCTCCTTGTAGATGGTGCCGCTGATGTAGAGCGCTGCACAGATCTTCACATCGGAGGCCTCCATGGCCGCCTCGTCCAGCGGCACGTCCTTGAGGTAGTTGGCCGGGTCCTTCCAAGGTGGATCACCCTCCTTTTTCTCGGCCGTGGCCCCCTCCTTTTCAGGGTCCCCATCCTCCGGTGCGTCAACGATGGCGCTGCCACCCTTGTCCTTGCGCCGCCAGCCGTCCTCCAGTGCACGGTTCCCCCACTTCTTCTTGAACTCCGCGGTTCCGCGGGCGATCTGCTGTGGGTTGTAGAAATAGAACGCCCCCTTGTCACTGGAACCACCGCCGGGTTTTGGGGTGACCGGTGGGGGGGCGGCGGCGGCCAGGTCCCGCGCTTCCGTTTCCTTCGATGCTTTGTCCTCTTCCTCCCGTTCGCGCTTCTTGATCGCGGCCTTGATGCGTTTTTCGCGTTCCTCTTCCGAGAGGCCTGCCAATTCCTGCAGGCTGTCCTCGGTGGCGATGATGTTCAATTGTTCGACCAGCTCCCCGAGCACTTCGGCCCGTGTCTTCACCTCTTCGTAGCGCTTATGGTCTTCCGCGAGCAGGGCCTGTGTGCTGTCGTAGTAAAGCTGGGCAGCGGGGTATTCGCGGTCGTCGAAGTAGATGTCCGCCAGTTTCAGGAAGCTCTTGGCCTTCTGCCGTGTGTCTGTGGTGCTCACACGGCAGCTGGTGCGCAGCTCCGCGATGGCCGAACTGTCCTTGTTCTCCTTGAGGTCCAGGTCCGCCAGGGCGTAGTGGATCATGTCGAAGTGGTCGATGTGCTTGTCGTCCCGCAACATCCGCTTCAGGCGTTTGCGCAAGGCCTCGCTGCTTCCCCGGTCGAAGCTCAGTGCCTCGAAGATCTGGGCGTGGAATCCCATTTCATACGGAGGGTTCATGTGGGTGACCTGCCGGTATTGGGCAATGGCCTTGTCCTCCATGCCTTTCACCTGGTACAACTGGGCCAGGATGAAGGCCCAGCGCACGCGTTCCTTGCGGTCCTCGGCAATGGACACCGCGCGTTCCAGGCTCACGATGGCATCGTCGACCTTGCCCCGTTTCAGGTCCAGTTCGGCCTGCAACGCGCTCAGCTCATCGTGTGGAAAGCGCTTCGGCAGCGCTTCCACATTGCGCACCTCCTCCAGCATGCTCTGGGCCTTGGCGTAGTGCTCCAGTTGGATCGAGGTCCGCGCGCTCCAGAGCTTGGCCTCCAGTTGGCGGTTCTCACCCTTGTACTTGCGACCCACATAGTCGAAGGACCGTTCCGCTTCGAAGTAGTTCCGCTTGTAGAAGTTGCTCTTCCCGATCACGAAGAAGGCATCATCTATCCAATGGTTCGCCTCCTTGCCGCCGATGTCCATGCTGTGGCGGTCGATCACGGTGGTGCACTTGTCGATGCAGACCTCCATGTCGGCCACCATGGCTTTGCTCTGTTCCGGGGTGCCGTAGATGTAGATCGGCAGGACCTGGTCGTAATCGTCCACATAGGCACGCTGCATTTCAGCGACCTTCTCGTTCAGCTTCTCGTTCGCATTGAACCACCCGTTGTCGCGGGCGTTGAGGCCGTGGAAGGTGCGGTTCAGCCAGGCGTCCTTCTCCGTGGAGCAGCCTGCGGCCAGGAAGCAGGCCAGGCCAGCTCCCCAGAACAGGACAAGGGCGGAACGCGTGCGCATGAACAGCGTGTGGATAACTTCGAACGGGCGAAGTTATTTCATCCGCCCGGACCCACGGCCCTTCCGTGGGGCGAAAGCCGCCAGAGCCGAAGGGTCCGCGTGGGGAGGGGTACGGGCTCGTAGCCCTCGGGCGCCGGACCGCTCCCCTGGGTGAGCCACCATGCTGTCCGGCCGTCGAGGGTCAACGAGACGAAATGGTAGCGCATGAGGTAGCTCTGCAGGTTCCACTGGGACCAGACCGCCTCGGGCACCCCTACCAAGGCCTGTTCAGGCAGCTCGGCGCCGATGAGGTCGGTGTCGTGCAACAGGTCCGCATCACGGGTTGATCTTCCGAACAGGAGCACGGCGCAGATCAATACGCCGAGCACGCCCACCTGGCCCACCCGTTCGATGAGCGACTTCGCCATGCGCCCCTGCCCTGGGCGGTCGCTCCAGGCCAGGAGCCCCGGCGCAGCCCAACAGGCCAGGCCTACGGAGATCAATGGCAGCGCAGCCACCATGTAAAAGGACTTCTGGACCATGGTGAGCATCAAGGGCAATACGCCGCTGAGCCCGATGGCCACCAAGGCAAGGGCCTTCCGGGTGCTTGCAACCCCTTCGGTCACGGGTAGTCGACGGGTGCTCCTGCGGACCAGGAGGGTCGCGATCACCGGGCCAAGCATGGCCATGACCACATGCTGAAGCGTCCGCCAGCGATGGTCAACGGTGGGGGCCTGGTCGATGCGGTGCAGCAGGCGGCCATCGGCATAGGTCAGCAAGCTGTCGTGCGCCTCAGGCCAGGTCATCAGCAGGGCGTACAGGCCCACCACCACTACGGTGGCGAGGAACGTTCCGCCCCAGGCCCGGAGTGTTCCGCCCTGCCCTGTGAGGACCGTGTACAGCACAGGTGCGCCGAGCGGGAAAAGCCCGGGAGGCCCTTTGGCGAATGAAGCGGCGAACACGCAGAGACCGGCCAGCACATGGGCCATCCAGGGGCGCATGGTGCTTTGGGCGGCGTGCACCGTGAACAGCACCGCAGCGATGGTGAACACGGCCATGGTGTTCTCCTGCATGTTGTTCTGGATGCACCAGTGTACCTGCGGCACGATGATCCACAGGAGCACAGGCAACCACTGGAGCGCTCGCAGCCGCGACGGTGCCGGCCATATGGCGCGCCACAGGGCCACCAGGAGCGAGGCGTTCAGCAGTGCGATGAGCAGGCAGTACGCGCCCTCCACCCAGGGGGCGCTGCCCAGCAGGCGGAACCACAAGGCCTGCATGCCGAAGACCAGAGGCGGGTGTTCGTGGAAGGTCTTCAGCCCGGCGAAGCCCTCCTGGCTGAAACGCGGTTCCCAGAAGGTGCCGAAGCCGTTGGCCTGGTTGTGGGCCACCGTGGTGTAGAGCAGCCCGTCCATGAACATGCCGCGCTGCACCAGCAGGGGCAGGGTGAGACCCAGGAACACGGCCAGGGTAAGCCAACGGAAGGGTGCCTGTGATGCGTTCATGGCCCAAAGACATGGTACGCTGATACGCTGCCGCATCGGAACGGCGATATTTGCCACCATGGCCGAGCCAAAGGTGCGCAAACGCAAGCAGGTGCTGAAAAAGCTCCGCAGCAAGTACCGGCTGGTGCTGATCAACGATGCCAATTTCGCGGAACGCTTCAGCATCCGGTTGTCGCGGATGAACGTGATCCTCCTGTTCCTGGGGCTCTTCACGGTGCACGGCCTCTTCGTTTCGGCGCTCATCGTCCTCACCCCGTTGAAGCGCTTCATCCCAGGCTACACGGACCAGGCGATGAAGTTCAACGCGTACCGCAGTGCGCTGATGGCCGATTCACTGCAACTCGCGCTTTCGGACCGCGACCTCTACATCGCCAACCTGGGCAGGGTGCTTCGCGGCGAGTTGGCGGCGGACAGCGCGAACATTTTCCAGCGGGTCAGTGCACCACCCTCGGCCAGCGAGCTTGCCTCAGGCCTGGAGGACAGCCTGATGAGGGAGCGCGTGCGGAGCGAAGCGGCCTATGACCTGGACGGCACGGCGGGGGGCGCCGCCAATGAGCGGGGATTGACCGGTATGTTCTTCTTCCCGCCCATCCGCGGCGTGGTCACCAGTGCCTATGAACGGACCGACGGGCACTTCGGCATCGATATCGTGACCAAGAAGGACGAGGCGGTGAAGGCCACACTGGACGGTACGGTGGTGCTGGCCAGCTGGACCAGCGACGGTGGCCACGTGCTGCAGGTGCAGCACCGCAACGACCTGGTGAGCGCGTACAAACACAACAGCGTGCTGCTGAAGAAGGTGGGGGACAAGGTGAGGGCGGGCGAGGCCATCGCCATCGTGGGTGACAGCGGTGAGCTCACCACGGGACCGCACCTTCACTTCGAGCTGTGGCTCAACGGCGAGCCCATCGATCCGCAGGCCTACATGGTGTTCAAGTGAGGAAGTGCGAATTGAAAAGTGCGAAGTTCAAAGTGGCAAAAGGCACCTCGCACCTTGAACCTTGAACTTTGCACTTCACCCCCATGGGCCTCAAGTCCGCCATCGCCAAGCCTTACGCCCTGTGGGTCACCAATGGTGTGATGCGCCGTGCGCATGACCCGGTGGCCACGCAGCTCGGGGTATTGCGGAAGCTGGTGGAGATCGGAGGGGCCACGGCGTTCGGGCGTGATCACAAGCTGCAACAGGTCCATGATCACGCGGGGCTCGTGCAGGCCATTCCCCTGCGCGATTATGAGGGGTTCAAGCCTTACATCGAACGGATCATCACCGGGGAAAAGGATGTCTTGTGGCCGGGGCTGCCGCTCTACCTCTGCAAGACCAGCGGCACCACCAGCGGCGCGAAGTACATCCCCATCACGCGGAACTCACTGCCCAACCACATCGACAGTGCCCGCCGGGCCCTGCTCGCCTACATCGCGCACAGTGGGCATACCGGTTTCGTCGATGGCAGGATGATCTTCCTGCAGGGCAGTCCGGTGCTGGACCGGAAAGGCCTGATCCCCACCGGTCGCCTCAGCGGCATCGTGGCGAACCATGTGCCGCAATACCTGCTGAAGAACCGCATGCCCTCGTTCGCCACGAACAGCCTGCCCGACTGGGAAACGAAGGTGGAGGCCATCGTGGGAGAGACGATGCGCGCGGATATGCGCCTCATCAGCGGGATCCCCGCCTGGGTGCAGATGTACTTCGAGCGCCTGCTGGCGCGCACCGGCAGGGCCTCCGTGAAGGAGGTGTTCCCGAACTTCTCGCTCTTCGTCTACGGCGGTGTGAACTACGCGCCTTACCGCAGCCGCATGGAGGCGTTGATCGGTGGAAGGGTGCCGAGCGTGGAGCTCTTCCCCGCGAGCGAGGGCTTCATCGCCTACCAGGACAAGGACAACGAGGATGGCCTGCTGCTTGTGCTGGACAACGGGATCTACTACGGTTTTTTGCCCATGACAGGGCCCGGTGCTGGCGCGAGACCCCTCTCCATCGCCGAGGTGGAGCTGAACACGCAGTACGCCTTGGTGCTTTACACGAGCGCAGGGCTCTGGGGCTACGAGATCGGGGACACCGTGAAGTTCGTGTCGCTCTCGCCGCCGCGCATCGTGGTCACGGGTCGCACCAAGCACTTCACCAGCGCGTTCGGTGAGCATGTGATCGCGGAGGAGGTGGAGGGTGCGCTGAAGGATGCGATGGCCGAGGTGCCTTGCGAGGTGTCGGAGTTCACCGTGGCGCCGCAGCTTTCGCCCGCCGAAGGACTGCCTTACCACGAATGGTCCATGGAGTTCGCAGCACTGCCGGCGGACATGGTGCGGTTCTGCGCGGTCATGGACGAGGCCTTGCAGCGGCGCAATCCCTACTACCGCGACCTGATCACCGGCCGGGTGCTGCGGCCCTTGGTGGTGCGGTCATTGCCACGTGGTGCCTTCGCTGCCTGGATGAAGGCACGCGGCATGAACGATGCGCAGAGCAAGGTGCCGCGGCTGGCCAACGACCGGCGCTACGTGGAGGGCTTGGGGGGATGATCCCGTTCCGCCGGGGCTGCGGCCTCAGGGCTTTGGTGCCTGCCCCCAGCGCTCCAGCAGGTACAGGTAGGGATCGAGCATGTGGTTCACGAAGGGCGTGTCGCGCTGCTGCGGGAACCGCTCCAGGTAGGCACTGTCAGGTAGCAGGGTGATGATGGTGCCGGTGCGCACGTACAGGTTGCTCTCCACGTACGGTGGTGTGGCCAGCCCGGGCAGTTCGCGCCGCACGAAGTTGCCGGCCGCGGTGCCCATGAAGCGGGTGTACTGGCGCCGGGCCTTGCGTGTGGGCTTGTCCAGCTTGTTGTACACATGGCGGGCCACCACCCGCTGCTTCAGCGGCAACTGAGCCATGGCCAGCTTCGCATCGCTGAACGGGTTCACCGTGTTGAAGTCATCCACGGTCTGGATGCTCATGGGCACCTCGGGCACCCAGTCCAGCGCATTGATGGTGTTGAAGGCCCAGCCGTGGGTGTGGTGCTCGTAGTGGTGCGCGAAGGCGGTGTTGCCGGGCTTGGGCGAGCCGCTCGCGTAGGTCTTGAAGCGGATGTCGGCCGGCAGGCGACCGCTGCGCTGCAGCTGGCGGAGGTGCGCCGTAAGCAGGTAGCTGAGCGCGCCGCCCTGGCTGTGGCCGCCGATGAGGAAGTCGCGCGTGCCGGCCGCGTGCATCGAATCGATGCGTGGCAGGATGTCGCGCTGCAGGAAGGCCATGCCCACGGTCCAGCCCACGTGCACGGCGGCGCGCGGATCGTCCGCCAGGTGGTAGGGGAACACCGTGCTGCTGTCCAGCCGCATTTCACCCTGTGCGGGGATCATGGCGGCGTAGCCGTTCTCCAGCCAGCTGGCCTTGTCCACCGTGGTGCCGCGCAGGATGATCACTGCCGTGCCGCTGTCATCGGTGTGCAGCTCCCACATGTTCCTGAGCCCCATCTCCGGGGATCGGTATACACGCCGGAAGCGCTGGCTGGGCTTCACGTGCATGCCCTCCATCGGCCTGTCCACGAAGCTCATGTTCACACGCAGCATCTCGATGGCCTCGCCCCGTTCGTAGCCGGGCCTTAGTTGGGCGCACAGCAACTGCGGCAGCAGGAGGAGGAAGGGCAGGAGCGGGGTGCGCATGGGACAGGGATGTTCCACAAAGAAAGGGGGGCGGCCGCACCGGCAGGCGGCCAAGCGGCTGCTGCGGTGAAGCGCACTGCGACCTACCGCTCCTTCAGTGCGGGTGCGCCCAAGGCTTCGAGCCGCGGCGCCAACGCATCGGCCTTCGTGTAGGCTTCGTCCACCTGGCGTTCCAGGTCGATGAGCAGCTTCTCCGCGTGCGCACGGCTGGACCGGTGCGTGGCCGTGGGGCCGTAGGTGAGCGATGAGGCACCTGCTGCCGCGTTGCCCAGGAAGTCCCTCAGACCGGGCGTTGTGCGATCCTCAAGCACCTGGCTGCGGGCCTTGGTCCCGTTCAGTTCGATGTCGATGGCTTGGATATTCTCGCGCAAGGCGAGCAGCTCGCGTTGAAGTGCTTCGTTGGTGCGCGGTGCGCGCGCGTAGGCGGCGAGCATCAGGCGGCTCCGCTCCTGCACCGCACCGAACCGCTGTTCCATGCGTTCGGTACGCGCGTAAAGCTCCTCCTGCTCCCTGGCGTATCCTGCCACGGCTTCGGGAGCGGCACCGGGCAGCGCGCCCTTCATCAGCGGCTCCACCCGCACGTCCACGCGAGCCGAGATCGCGGAGAGCACACCGTCCACCTGCTTGAACAACTGCGCACCATAGGTGCCCGGTGCCACAAAGCTGCCCGTGGGTGAGCCGTCCACATTGCCGGGTGTCACCGGTGTACGTGCGTCGGCCTTCAGGTCCCACACCACACGTTGGAAGCCCTTGGCGTTGCTCGCTGCCACACGCCGCACCACGTCGCCCTTCGTGTCCGTGATCACGAGCCACACCTTGGGGTCCATCGCACGCAGTTCCGTCTCCAGCGAATCCCATGCGGGGATCGTGAGCGGCTGCTTCGCCTTCACGCGCTCGCCCTCCCTCTCCTTGCGTTGGTCCTTCAAGCTCTTGTAGGGTTCCTTCAAGTGGTACGTGAGCTCCGCGCCGAACGGCGGGTTGGGTGCGGTGAAGTAGTTGTCGCCCATGGAGCCGGCCCGACCGCCACCGAGGGGTGAACGTTGGTTGTACCAGAGCGCGGTGCGCGGTGCGAAGAGCGTGGCCTCGGCGGTGCGCATGCTGTCGCTCAGTGTGCGCAGTGCGCGGTAGTCGTCCAGGATGTAGAAGCCGCGGCCGAATGTGGCGGCCACCAGGTCATGCTCCCGCCGCTGGATCGCCAGATCGCGAACGGGAATGTTGGGCAGCCCGCCTTTCAACTGCAGCCAATGCTTGCCGCCATCGGTGGTGAAGTACACGCCGAATTCAGTGCCAGCAAAGAGCAGGTCGGGCTTCACGTCGTCCTGCACCACACGCCACACCAGCGTGCGCTGCGGAAGGTCACCACTGATGTTCGTCCACGTGCGCCCCTTGTCGGTGCTGCGGTAGAGGAAGGGTTTGTAGACACCGTTCTTGTGATCGTCGAAGGCCGCATACACGGTGCCGGCCACGAACAGGTCGGCTTTGATGTCGTTGACGAACGCGGTGGCTGGAAGGCCCGGCAATGCGCTCAACGGCACGCGCCGCCAGCTCCCCCCCTCGTTCTCGGTCACCTGGATCGCGCCATCATCGGTGCCTGCGTAGATCAGCTCCTTCTGCACAGGCGACACTGCCAGCGATGTGATGGTGGCGTACTCGGACATGGCATAGAGGTCCCACGGATTGTCAAAACCCTGCGTGGTGCCGAAGAATTTCGTGCGGGAGCGCTCGGTGCCGGAGGTGAGGTCTCCGGAAAGCGCGGTCCAGCTGTCGCCGCGGTCGTTGCTGCGCCATACGCGGTAGGTGCCGAAGTAGATGGTGGCGGGATCGTGCGGGCTCACCACGATGGGTGCGTCCCAGTTGCTGCGCTCCCACGGCTCACCGGGCGCGGCCTGTGGGCGGATGTAGACGTTCTCGCCGGTGCGCCTGTCGTGGCGCATCAGGTTGCCTTGTTGCCATTGGCCGTAAACGATGTCCGGGTTGCCGGGCTCCGTGGCGGGTTGATGACCGTCACCACCGATCACTGCGCTCCAGTCGCTGTTGCGGATGCCGTGCTCGTTGTCGGTTCGGGAGGGCCCGCCTTGCGTGTTGTTGTCCTGTGTGCCGCCGTAAACGTTGTAGAAGGGCAGATCGTCGTCAACGGCAACCTTGTAGAACTGGGTCACGGGCAGGTTGCCGATGTGGCGCCAGGTGGTTCCGCGGTCGAAGGTCTCGTAAAGGCCACCGTCGCAACCGAACAGCAGGTAGTCGGGATCATCCTTCCGGAACACCACCACATGGTCGTCCACATGGCGCGAGTCCACGTTCATGTACCGGAACGTCTTTCCACCATCGTCGGAGGTCAGGGAGTTGTTGCTCATGAGGTAGAGCCGGTCGAATTGGTGCGGGGAGGCGTACAGTTCCTGGTAGTAGTGTGGGCCGGTGCCACCCCCGACGGCGTCGGACATCTTCGTCCAGCTGGCACCGCGGTCGGCGCTGCGGTACACGGCACCGGTGCGTCGATCCAGCTCGATGGCGGCGTACACCACATCGGGCTGCTGGGGGGAAAGGGCCAATCCGATCTTGCCAAGGTTGCCGCCGGGCAGCCCGCCTTCAAGCTTGGTCCAGGTCTCGCCGCCGTCGGTGGAGCGGTGGATCGCGGAGCCCGGCCCGCCGCCCATGTAGCCGGCCACGGTGCGGTGGCGCTGCCAGGTGGCGGCGTACAGCAGTTCCGGATCGCGCGGGTCCATCACCAACGAGGTGGCGCCCACCCAGGCGTCATCACCGAGCGTGCGCTTCCAGGTCTTGCCGCCGTCGATGGTCTTGTGAACGCCACGCTCACCACCCTTGCTCCAGAGCGGGCCTTGCGCGGCCACCCACACGGTCCCGGGGTCGTTGGGGTGGACGATGATGCGGCTGATATGCTCGCTCGCCTTCAGCCCCATGTTCTTCCATGTTCGGCCGCCATCGGCGCTGCGGTACACGCCATCGCCGAAACCCACATGGCGACCGCCGACGTTCTCGCCGCTGCCCACCCAAACCACCTCCGGGTCCTGCGGATCGAGCGTGATACAGCCGATGGAGTAGCTGGCCTGTCCGTCGAATACCGTGGCCCAGGTGGTGCCGGCGTTCTCGGTCTTCCACACGCCGCCGGAGCCCACGCCCACGTACCACGTATTGGGCTTGTGCGGATGCACCGCGACATCGGCGATGCGGCCGCTCATGAAGGCAGGCCCGATGCTGCGGAACTTGAGGCCGCTGAGGTGTTCGGCCTTGAGCGTGTCGATCTTGGGTTCGGTCCCTTTCTTCTGGCCTTGTGCACAGAACGGTGCGGTGAGCACAAGGAACAGGAGTGGCAGCGCGGGGTTCAGTTTCATGAGGCGTTTTCTTGGCAGTGGACCACAGGCCGGTGTGGCGTGGAGCGGGTCAAGTTAACCGGGCTGCGGCAATGGGGGTCAGCGCACACGCTTGAAGACCAGCTCCGTGCCGTCCGAATGACGCAGGCGCAGCTCGGAAGAGGTCACCGAATACCGGAGATCCCGCCCGCTCAAGGCATTGACGTAGCGTTCCTCCAGGTCCTCGACCGGTGGGCAGTGCATGCGGGTGCCCACCAGCCGCCCGAACCGCAGCGTGCGGTAACCCGCGCTGAAGTCGCCGGAGATGTCATTGCACCCGGTGGTGCCGGTCACCGTACCGAGCGGAACCTGGAAGGCGATGGCAGGCGGGGCATCGCGGAAGCGCTTGGGGTCGATGGCCTCGCCATTGAAGGACACCAGGCGCCACGCGTAGTGCAGCTCCTGTGGTGGCAGGAATCGGCCACTTCCCTTGTGCAGGGTCATGGCACCGCCTTCCGCAGGCATCACCTCCGCCTGTACGGCGTACCGGGAACCGCCTTTACCCTCCGAAGCCTGGAGCATGACGAGGACCTCGGCGCGCGAGGAGACCGCGTGGTAGAAGAGGATGCGACCCTCTTCCTGGCGCTTCACGGTGTCGATCACCGCTTCGAACGGACGGTCGCCGAAGACCGGGGCCCGCAACGTCATACGGTCCTGGAAAGTGATGTCCAACGACCAGGACAGCAGGCTGTCCGTGGCCGTGAAGCTCACCCCATCGGTGTACTTGTCGCCCAGCTGCGGTTCCTGTCCAAGCGCGGGCTGAGCGGCCAGGAGGATCACGAACGGGACGAGCGAGAGGTGGGTCATGTGCGGTCGAATGTAGCGATGGGCGGTCGTCATGGATATGCGGCGGGTCGCACGGATCATGGGGCGAGGTGGTACTTTTGTGCCCTGATGAAAATGCATAAGCGCGTTATCGGAACAGTGGCCCTGCTGTTCTCGGGTCTGCTGGTCACGGGTCTTTCGGCCCAGACCAAGGCCGACAGCCTGCAGATGATGAACGACGCCATCAAGACGATGTTCGACACCGAGGGCATCGAAGTGAAGCCGAGCTACACCTTTCAACACCGGGTGCGGTACAACACCTTGAAGACCGGCTGGAAGGGGGAGAAGCGCGAAACGATCGACCTGCTGTTCACGGACGGATCGGGTGTGATCGGAATGAAGGCGCGTGTGGAGGAGGAGGGACGCTCGGCGGACCTGTTGATGGTGTTCGACCATACAGAGCGCACGTCGCTCACCTTCATGCACACCGACACGTTGGACATGTGCATGCGGATGCGGATCCCCGAGCCCTTCAAGGAGACGGCCACGCGCACGGTGCACTACACCAAGACCAAGAAGCGCAAGATCGCGGGGATGGAGGCGTACCAATGGACCGCCGAGACCGACAAGGAGACCATCGAACTGTGGATCGCGCCAATGCAGAACGACCTGGCTCCTGTGTGGAAGGCCTGGGGCAAGATGCAGGGCCAGCGCAGCGTGGGTGATGGCGACTTCGAGCAGGGGCTGTTGCTGGCGGGCAGCTTGAAGAATAAGGACGGGGAGAAGCCCTACGCCGAGTTCGAGGCCACTGAGGTCAAGCTCAACGAGCCCTACACCTTCAGCAGCGAAGGCTACACCGTGCAGTAGTGAGGCGTTGTTGGACACCGATCCCTTCGGCCGCGATCGCGGGGGTGGAACGCCCGTACCTTTGAAACATGCTCGACGATCTCATCCGAAGTAAGCGGCAGGAGTTCATAGACCTGTGCAAGGTGCACAAGGTGAAGGAGCTGTATGCTTTTGGATCGGCAGTGCACGGCCCGTTCACGGAGACCAGCGACGTGGACCTCCTTGTAGCCGTGGAGGCCGAAGGCGACCCGGCCGTGGTTGGAGACCGGCTGTGGTCCTTCTGGGAGGCCATGGAGGCCTTCTTCAAGCGCCCCGTGGACCTCCTTACGATCGGAACCATCCGCAATCCTGTTCGCCTTCGCAGCATTGATGCAGGCAAGAAATTGATCTACGATGGATCGACGGGAAGCCTACTATGTTGACATTCTTCAGGCCATCGGCGACATCGAGGATTTCCTCGCGCAAGGTCGTGTGACCACACTCCCCGAGTACAGCCGGCACGCCATGGTGCGCAGCGCGGTGGAACGAAAGCTGGGGATCATCGGAGAGGCGGTGAACCACATCCGCCGGATCGATTCGGAGCATCCCATTCGGGAAGCGGACCGCATTGTCGCGTTCAGGAACCGACTGATCCATTCATACGACGCCATCGATGACCACTTCGTTTGGTCCATTCTTCGCGACCATCTCCCGGTGCTGAAGCGCATTGTCCAAGAAGCGTTGGGACCCGGTCAAGGCGAATACCTGTGATGAGCACCATCGGCAAGGACCTGAAGGAAGCGGCGCGGCTGCTTTCAGCCGGCGAACTGGTGGCCATTCCCACGGAAACGGTATACGGCCTGGCCGCGAACGCCTTCGGTGAAGCGGCGGTCCTGAAGGTCTTCGAAGCCAAGCAACGACCGGCCTTCGACCCGCTCATCGTGCATGTGCACAGCAGGGAACAGTTGGCGAGCGTGGTACGCGAAGTGCCGCCCGAAGCGGAAGCCTTGATCAAGGCCTTCTGGCCCGGTCCGCTCACGCTCGTGCTACCGAAGCATCCGCGCATTCCGGATCTCGTGACCAGTGGCTTGGACACGGTCGGTGTGCGCATGCCATCCCATCCGCTCACGCTCGAACTGTTGCGCGCACTGCCCTTTCCGCTCGCCGCGCCAAGCGCCAATCCGTTCGGTTACGTGAGCCCCACCACCGCACAGCATGTAGCGGACCAGCTTGGCGATCGCATCCCGTATATCCTGGATGGCGGGCCGTGCGAGGTGGGTGTGGAAAGCACGATCCTGGGTCTGGAACCCCATGATCCACTTTCCACTTTGGATATTGCACTTCGCACTTATCACTGGGTCCTCTATCGTGCCGGTGGTGTTCCCGTCGAAGCCATCAAGCAGGTCATCGGCACCGTGCGCCCGCAGGTGAAGCACGTGCTTCCCATGGCACCCGGCATGCTGGAAAGCCACTACGCGCCGCGTAAGCCGGTGTTCATCGGGGACATTCACGCACTGCTGAAGGAGCACCAAGGCCGCGCGGCGGTGATCAGCTTCACCACGAAGCACGAGGCCTGGCGCTGTGAAGTGCTCTCGCCTTCCGGTGACCTGAACGAAGCCGCGCGCCACCTCTTCGCCACCTTGCGTGCGCTGGATGCCAGTGAGGCGGATGTGATCCTCGCAGAAGTGTTCCCGGATGAAGGCCTCGGCCGCGCGATCAACGACCGGTTGAGGCGCGCTGCAGCGAAGCGTTGAAGGAATGGCCTTCTCACACGAAATGTCCTGCTGAGCGCAAGCCTCCGGAGCGAAGCATCTCCTTGAGACGTGCTGGTCGAAAGGTTCCTTCGCTCTCGCTCAGGAGGACAATTCGGGTGAGCTTCGTCTAGCGCCTGAACGGACTCTTCACCCGCTCCCACAGCGTCGGCTTGCGTGTGACCACAAGACCCATGAACATGGGTCGTTCCTGCGCTTGCATCGGAACATTCCACATGTCGATCGCCTTTGAGGTTCGGGACTCTGTTGGTTCCGTGGACCGCGGCAACGCGATGGGCATGCAGAGGGGAAGTCGTTCCGTGGGCACGGGGCGTTCCTGCGGAGCATGACCGGTGGCTTCGATCCGAAGCGTGACCGTTCCGTGCTGCGCGCTCGGTTCCACCGGGAAGCCGAACAGGCCGTTCGCATCCGTGCAGCAGCGCAGGTCGGTTTCCACCCAGGTCACCGTGGCACCGCGCAGGACAGTGCCGGTCGTTGCATCCACCACGCGGCCGGTGAGCGGGAGTCCGCGCTGTTCCACGGTGTCGGTGCAGGCTGGGTCCTCGGGTGGGAACGTGATCCCACCATCGATGTCGCCGAAGGTTCCCGGAAGGCCACCGGTGATCACCGGCACCTCCTCGATCGTCGATGCGGGAAGGCCCATACTCTCACGGGCCTCGATCTTCACGCCGTCGATATAGTAGGAGGCCGTAACCGGTCGCACCGTCATCTGACCGACCATGTGCAGCTCGGGTCGTTCCATCACCACCGTATCACCGATGATGGGTCGGTCGGTGGGTGGAATGGAATGGGGCACGACCTCGCCCATCTTGATCGGCGGAACGGTATCCATGGGCTGCGGTACGAAGATCCTTGGCTTTCCCATGCGCAAGGTGTTCGGCGGCGGAGGCGCGCTGATCGCGGGTTCGCCGGTCAATTCGATCACCGGGCCGCCCTGGGCCATCGCTTCCTGTCCGGCCGCCACAGCGAGCAAGGAGCTGAAGGCCGCGATGGGCAGGGCATGGTTCCGCGAGGTCGGAGATTCTCCCAGCACCCGCTCCAGTTGCCGGGGATCGAAGCGCGCGCACTTGGGCTTCGTATCGCTGGTGAAGAGCGCCACCAGCTCGGCATCGGTTGCGGTGGTGAGGTCGGCCACGCTGTGCTGGCAGCTGTCGCAGAAGCGTGGTGCCCGCCCGGGCCCCGAGCCAGGATGCGGGATCATGGCGTTCCAATCCTCGTGACAGGGTTTGGGGATGCTGATGGCGATGCGCATGGGAATGGCTTTGGAGGGATGATGCGGGAACGGGGCGGAATGCATGATCCGTACACGTGAGGTCTAGAACAGTTCGAACGGAAAAAATTTGCAAAGCCCCAAGAAATCGTTACGTTCATGCCTCCAAAAGCCTTCACCATGCAGAACCACATCGCACAGCGCTGCAGTCTGTTTGTTTTGACCACGCTAGCCTTATTGTCTTGTCAGAGAGAGTCTGGATGCGAGCGCTGAGCCGCAGAACGTGCTGCTGAAGCGTGGTTCTAGCTGTGCCAGTGGTGTCAGACTAGCATGTGGTGGACGCATTCTTGAATTCACAGACACCGCACATTATCAAGCGGTGTATGACTGCCTTGAACAGGAATATGAAGCACACCAAGATTGGGCGTTAGGTCAATACGGCCAGCTAAACGATGAAGCATACAACGACATTTTGGATTCGATAGGGTTCAATGATGATGAACCGCTGCAAGACTTTGAACAGTGTCTTGGATTTAGCTCGTATAGAAGGTTGTTATGGACAATGGAGAATGCATGGCTTGCTTCTGGAATGGACCCAAATCTAGACCCGGACAACGTTGACAACATTGATGATCCGATAACGGCAACTCTGATGAGTGAGGAGCGTGCAATAAAAATAGGAGGCATCATTAACTACTTAGATGACCAAGGTAATTGGTATACAGTCCAGAACGGAGATTGTTCATTATTGGATAGTTTAATTGCTTGTGCAAGTTGTGTGAATAATCCAAACGTTTTGAAGAATACGTACGACACGCCATGTGGTGATTGTTGGTATTTGTTGGGCTGGTCAAATGATGAATTTTGGCACAATAACAAGCGAAAGGTTAAATGGAAGTGGGACTATGATCTTGATCAGAATAAGGATATTCAGAAGTTTGTATTGGTTCAGAAAAGCTATAGGAAACGACTGTTTGTATGGAACCGATTTCGAATAAATCAAACGATTAATATGACGGCAGAATTGCTGAATCACATTAATTGCAATGATTTGTCAAGTATGAACGTGAGCAGGTCAGACCGTTGGTGGCGGGTGAAGCTTACTTATTCAGCCGTTTCCCCTTTCGATTGTTGGCTCGATTGCATTCCATACGCTCGTTTCTCTTCTGATTGCTGTTCAAATGATCTTACATACTGTCAGCCGCAGTAAGGCTTTCGTATCATGTTTTCGCGATGGATAGTGGCCTATGTCAGTGTGATTAGTACTGAGTTTTGTTGCGGACAATTGGGAATACTTGAGTTAGGGTTTGGCTTATCCGAATTCCCCCGAGCAAATATTGTGTGCAATGGCTCAGAATCGCTTGAGCCAATCTGGGTGCCGAACGCGAACGCGCACATCCGACTTTCACTTGCCGAATGGAAGTGCTTCGGAATTGGAATAGAATCCACCATACAGACGGTTCCATTGGCATATTCGTTTAGTCACAGTGGGTTGATCAGCAACAGTGGTCAGACCATATTGAACCCAGGTTCCGGGAGTGTGCCGAGCAGTAAGCTGGGATTAGTATTACTAGGGGTGGATTTGAATAGAAGCTTTGGAAAAGCAAACACACCACGTTGTGGATGGTCAGGCGGATTTGGCTATGTCATGATTGCGCGAGACCGATATGGCGTTTCGTCAGGTGAGTTTGATGATTCAGGAGCGTACCTAAGCCTAATTGATATTAGTGCAGAGTATGTTAGCGATGGAGTTCCGTTGTATTGCAAGGCCTCATTTAACTTTGTAATTCATGCTTGGAGCAAATGGGAATTAGGGTCATCGGTTTCCTTAACTTACATTCCGAATGTTAGAATGGAAGCATCAGCTATTGTAAATCCCGATGGTCTCAATCGTTATGTTTGTCGGATTCATCGGGACCTTTCTTATTATGGTATTTCTATATTCTCACGCATGAGGTTATGTAAAACGTCCAAGTCCATGGATGTTGTAAAACCGTGAGTTTTTCCGATGCGTTTTAAATTAGCCCCAATCGCGTTCTGAGAAAGGTTTGCCGTAATTGGTGAATTCCTTATACGACATGGTCACTGGCGACTTATGCACTACCAGGTTGGAAAGGAATGCCTTGGCGATCTTTACACCCTCCATGAAGAAACGCATCGCCATTCTTGGCAGCACCGGCAGCATCGGCACGCAGGCGCTGGACGTGGTGCGCGAACAGCCCGACCACTTCGAGGTGGAACTGCTCACGGCCGGTCGCAATGCGGAATTGCTGATCGCCCAGGCCAAGGCCTTCAACCCGAACGCCGTGGTGATCGGGGACGAGACCCAATACGAGGCCGTGCGTGACGCACTGTTCCCCCTCGGCATCAAGGTCTTCGCCGGCGCCAAGGCCATTGAGCAAGCTGTGACCATGGACAGCATCGATGTGGTGCTGACGGCCATGGTGGGCTATGCGGGGCTGCGCCCCACGTTGGCGGCCATCAACGCCCAGAAGCCCATCGCCCTGGCCAACAAGGAAACGCTGGTGGTGGCCGGTGAGCTGGTGACCACCCTGGCCCGCGAGAAGGCCGTGAACATCTATCCGGTGGACAGTGAGCACAGCGCGATCTTCCAGTGCCTGGTGGGGGAGTGGACCAACCCGATCGAGAAGATCGTGCTGACGGCGAGCGGCGGTCCGTTCCGCGGCCGCACGCCCGAACAGCTCGCCACCGTCACCAAGGCCCAGGCGCTGAAGCATCCCAACTGGGACATGGGCGCCAAGATCACGATCGACAGCGCCAGCCTGATGAACAAGGGCCTGGAGGCCATCGAGGCCAAGTGGCTGTTCAACCTGAAGCCCGGGCAGGTGGAGATCGTGGTGCATCCGCAGAGCATCATCCACAGCCTGGTGCAGTTCCGCGACGGCAGCATGAAGGCGCAGCTGGGCCTGCCGGACATGAAGTTGCCGATCCAGTACGCCTTGGCCTACCCGGACCGCCTCGCCACCACCTGGCCGCGCTTCGATTTTCGGAACTACCCCGCGCTCACCTTCGAGCAGCCGGACCTCGGCGCGTTCCGCAACCTGGCCCTTGCGCTGGAGGCCATGCAACGCGGCGGCAACGCGCCCTGCGTGCTCAACGCGGCCAACGAGATCGCGGTGGAACTCTTCCTCCAGGACCGCATCGGTTTCCTGGAGATGAGCGACCTGATCGAGCAAAGCCTTGCAAAGGCGACCTTTGTGCCCCGTCCGACCTTGGACGACCTTGAGGCCAGCGATGCGGAGACCCGCGCCTTGGCGAAGAACTGGAAACGCACCGCATGAGCTTTCTGAGCACCACTGTCCAGCTGATCCTCAGCCTTTCCATCCTCGTGGTGTTGCACGAGATGGGCCACTACCTGCCCGCACGCTGGTTCAAGACGCGCGTCGAGAAGTTCTACCTCTTCTTCGACTTCATGTTCCCGCTGCCCAACGTGCTGAACTTCTCGCTCTTCAAGAAGAAGATCGGCGACACGGAGTGGGGCCTGGGCTGGTTCCCCTTCGGTGGCTACGTGAAGATCGCCGGCATGGTGGATGAGAGCATGGACAAGGACCAGCTCGCCAAGCCTGCGGAGCCGTGGGAATTCCGCAGCAAACCCGCGTGGCAGCGCCTCATCATCATCGTGGGCGGCGTCACCGTGAACCTGATCCTGGGCCTGGTGCTCTACATCATGATCCTCTTCGTCTGGGGCCGCGATTACCTGCCGTTGGAGAACGTCACCTATGGCATCAGCCCGAGCGCCACCATGCAGGCGCAGGGCATCGAACCGGGCGACAGGATCGTGGCTGTCCCGGGTCATGAGGTGCGCTCCTTGGATGAGGTGGGCAAGGCCATCCTGATCAACGAAGCGCGCGAGCTGGTGGTGTTGCGCAACGGCGAGCGCAAGGCCATTACGCTGAGCGCCGATGTGCAGGACAGCATCATGGACAAGGGCGAAAAGATGCTCTTCCTTCCCCGCGTACCCTTCGTGATCGATTCCATCATGCTGAACGGTACGGCGCTCGCCACCAAGTCGTTCCGGAAGGGCGATCGCATTGTGGCGTTGGACGGTACGCCCACCCTCTTCGCCGACGGGTTCATCGAGGCCTTGGCGGAGAAGAAGGATTCATGGGCGGTCGTGACCGTGTGGCGCGATGGCGATGAGGCACAGCCCGCGTACATCCCGGTCGCAGTGAATGACAAGGGCAAGATCGGCCTGGCCAACCGCGACCTCGACAAGCAGTTCACCCTGGCCACGGAGCGCTACAGCTTCTTCCAGGCGGTCCCTGCCGGCATCACCTTCGGCCTGAACACGTTGGGCAACTACGTGAACAGCCTCAAGCTCGTGTTCAGCAGCAGTGGCGTGAAGCAGATGGGCGGCTTCGGCTCCATCGGCGGCCTGTTCGGCGAATGGGGTGACTGGCAGACCTTCTGGGGCGTGACGGCCTTGTTGAGCATCATCCTGGCCTTCATGAACATCCTGCCCATTCCTATGCTGGATGGCGGCCACATGATCTTCATCCTCTGGGAGATGATCACGCGCCGGGCCCCGAGCCAGAAGGTGATGGAGGTGGCGCAGATGGTGGGCATGGTGCTGCTGTTCTCGCTCATCATCTTCGCGAACGGCAACGACCTGTTCAAGGCGATCACGGGGAAGTAGCCACGCCAAGTGTCAAGGTTCAAGTAGCAAGGGACAAGGTTCAAGTCCGGGCTTAGCCGTGTACCATTGGTGCAGGGGTGCTGGAGTGCTATGGTGGAGGGGTGCGATGGTGCGGGATGCACGGCGGGCTTCGTCCAATTTCATCCGGCGGCTCTTTCTACCCAGGGAAGAAATGAGCTACGCTGCCGAGAAGAAGCCTGCCTACCGGTCTGGCAGGCTCGTGGCCCGAGGCACACAGCTCGTGGCCACAGAGGGCTAAGGCTCCGCTGACAGATGCTCAGGCTTCGCCCTTCCATCCTTCCGCCATCGCCGATCGCCCTTACTCTGGCCATTGCCACCAGGATAACCCCAGCGTACATCCTTCCGTACACCGGCCCTGGTAACACCCCCCACCATGGCCCGCGTGATCCTGATCGAAGACGATGCCCTTGTGCGCACTCTGCTGATGCGACGCATGATCCAAGCGGGTTGGAGCGTGATCCCGATGAAGGATGGTCGCGGCCTGGAGGACATGCTGGCTGCGGAGAAGGTGGACCTGTTGGTGATCGATCTGGGCCTGCCCTTTGTGGATGGATCTGTCCTTGTGGAGAGCCTGAGGGCGCAGGGCATTGAAACACCGGTGCTGGTCATCAGTGCCTATGAGCTGCCGCACCTGCACGACACCTTGCGTCATGCAGGGGCCAACGACCTGGTGCAGAAGCCCTTCGACCAGGAGGAGCTGATCAGGCGTATGGCACGGTTGCTGGCGGCGTAAGGCGCTTTCCGCGCAGCATCCATGGACGTGTGCGGATGTGGCGCAACTTCGCCCCGTGGCGTTCACCGATGATGTACTGATCCTGGGCCATGGCATCGCCGGTGCGGTGCTGGCGGAAACGTTGCGGCGGCGTGGCTTGAAGGTGCATGTGTTCGATGTTCCCCGAACGGGCCAAGCGAGCATCGTGGCCGCCGGTGTCGTGAATCCCTTGGTGTTCCGTCGCGATGTGCCCAGTTGGCGCGCGCTGGAACTGCTGCCGATCGCACAGGCCTTCTACACGGGGTTGGAGCAACGCCATGCGCGTTCGTTCTGGCACCCTGTCCATCTGGTGAAGCTCTTCCCAACGCCGAAGGAGGCTGAGCATTGGCAACGCGCCATGCGCGATCCCGGCACCGCACCCTTCATTGCCCAACCACCGCAACCGGAAGTGGAGGCAGCGCCCGTTCATGCGCCGCACGGCCATGGCACCGTGACGAAAGCAGCCTGGCTTGATGTGTTCGCCATGGTGGAGGCCCAGCGCGCGGTCCTGATGAAGGAGGGGGCGTTCTCCGCAGTGCAGGTCGTGGAGGCCGACCTCTCAGTGGGGAAGGATCACGTGCGCATCGGTGAGCGCAAGGCGCGGTGGCTTGTGCGTTGCGAAGGGTCGTTCGCGGAAGTGCGCGGCCTGGTGCCGGTGAAAGGCGAAGGGCTCACGGTGCGCATCCCCGGCCTTCGGCTAACGCGCATGGTGCACCGCGGGGTGTTCCTGCTGCCCACGCCAGCGCTGGGTGCCGATGTGTACCGTGTGGGCGCCACCTTCAAGTGGGACGACGTGTGGGGCGGGCCGACGGCTGAAGCACGCAACTGGCTGCTCGGGAAGATCGCGGGCATCACCCCGCTGCCCGTGGAGGTGCTCGACCACTGGAGCGGCGTGCGGCCGGCCTCGCGCGACCGGCGTCCGATCCTCGGCATCACTGGTCCCCGGCAGGCCGTGTTCAATGGCCTGGGCTCGCGTGGCGTGCTGCTCGCGCCCTGGTCCGCAGCGCACCTGGCCGATCACCTGTTCGCCGGCGCCGCGCTGGACCCGGAGGTCGAGCTGGACCGTGCCGCGCTCCGACCGAACGCGCCGCAAGCTGGCGGTGCACAGAACTGAGGACAAGTACCACGGGGATCATGCCGTTCATTCGGGTCGTGGTCCCAACTTTGCGCTGTACCGCCGCCCATGCGTCCATTCCCCCTGTTCCCCCTTGCGCTGGCCGTGGTGGTCAGCCTTGGCGCCCAACGCCCCACCGTGAATAAGAAAGCCGTCCGCGAAAGCGACCCCCGCTGGGTCCGTGTGGATTCCCTGAGCGATCAGGGCCTGTACGACTCCGCCTTGGGGCTGGTCGAAGCGATCGGGGCCGACGCCAAGGCGAAGGGCGATTGGCGCACGGAGTTCAGGGCATGGGCCGTGCAGGGCGCATACCGTGAGGTGTTGGGCCAGCCGGCCGACAGCATCATCGGCCTGGTGAAGGCCCGCATCGCAACGACCACACCGGCGGACCTGCCCCTGCGGCAGTTGCTGCACAGCAAGCTCGCGGGATACTACTGGGATGCCTACTCCCGGGACCGCTGGCAGGTGATGGAGCGCACGAACGTGGACGGCGGGCTGAACGGCGCGGAGCTGGCCACCTGGGATCAGCGCACCTACATGGCCGCGGTCACCGACCACCTGCGCGCCTCGTTGGAACCGGCGGACAGCCTGTGGGCCGTGCCGGCGAAGGACCTTGGTGCGCTGTTGGGCGGCGACATGGCCAACGTGGCGTACCGCCCCACGGTGTACGACCTGCTCGCCCACCGCGCGCTGGAGATCTTCCGGAACACCGAAACGCGCATCGCCGAACCCGCGTGGCATTTCACGTTGAAGGACGCCCATGCCTTCGCGCTCTTCGAGGATTTCGCCCACCGCCCCTTCCGGCATCGCGACAGCACCAGCTGGGAGTTCCAGGCCATCCGGCTGTACCAGGACCTTGACCGCAGGCACCTGGCCGACAACACGCCTGATGCCCTCGTCGACAACGACCTGCAGCGGCTGACCTACGTGCACGAGCGCAGCACTCACCCCCGCAAGGACACGCTGCTGCTGGAGGCCTATGAGAAGCTGCGCTCCCGGGTTCCGAAGGATTCGTGCTGGTCCGAGGTCACGGTGGCGTTGGCGCAATGGCACCGCACGAAAGCGGATGGTTACCAACGGCTCGTCGGGGATACCTGGAAGGGTGAACGGCGCACCGCGTTGCAGCTGTGCGATGAGGCCATCGCCAAGTTCCCGGGATCATACGGCGCGAAGCACGCGGCGCGCCTCAAGGCCGAGCTGCTGCAGCCCACGCTCAACGCCTTCGCCGAGGAGGTGGTGCTGCCCGGTGCGCCCTTCAAGGTGGCGGTCGACCACGCGAACGTGAAGCAGGTGTGGTTGCGGGTAGTGAAAGGACCCGGTGCAGGGCGCTGGGACAAGGACGCCGTGCGGAAGCTCTTGAAGCAGCCAGCCGTCACGGCGTGGAACGTCGCCTTGCCCGACGACGGTGATCATAACGCGCACCGCGTCGAACTGCCGGTGGATGCGCTGCCGCTCGGGGTGTACACGCTGCTGGTGAGCAACAGCGCCGCCTTCACCTTCGAGAAGGACCTGGTGGTGTCGGCCACCTTCCAGGTATCGCAGCTCACGTGGACCCAGCGGCGCACGGCCAACGGCGTGGAGGTGCTCGTGGTGCAGCGCGGCTCAGGGCGTGCGGTGCCGGGCGCGGCCGTGACCATGCGTACCCACCAGCGCACGGCCACCGGCTGGCAATGGAACAAGATCATGGACCGCACCACGGATGAGGACGGCATCGCCTTTTTCGGTCCCGGCGAATACAACGGTCAGTACATCTTCGACGTGAAGGCGCTCGGTGAGGATCGGACCACGCAGCAACGCCATTTCTACACGGAAGGACCACCTTCTCCTGAGGAACCGCGCACCTTCCTCTTCCTTGATCGCGGCATCTATCGACCGGGGCAACCCATCCACTTCAAGGGCATCGTCACCATCAAGCGTGATAAGGGGCCGGAGGTGATGGCAGCGCACACCACCCTGGTGCGCTTGTTCGATGTGAATGGAGAGTTGGTCGATACGCTAGCGGTCACCACCGATGCCTACGGCTCGTTCCACGGCACCTTCACCGCGCCGAAGGGAGCGCTCACCGGCCAGATGCGCATCGAAGAGCCGAACGGCAGCGCGTGGTTCCGTGTAGAGGAATACAAGCGGCCCACCTTCGAAGTGGTCTTCGATCCCATCACCACCACGCCGAAGCTGGGGCAGCAGGCGGAAGTGTCGGGCGTGGCGAAGAGCTATGCCGGCGTGCCCTTGGACAACGCGAAGGTGCAGTGGACCGTGAAGCGCAGCGCGCGCATGCCCTGGTGGTGCGGCTGGGGCTGGCGCGGTTTCCCCGGTTGGGGCACCAAGACCGAAGTGGCGAGCGGTACGACCACCACCGATGCACAGGGCCGCTTCACCGTGAAGTTCCTGGCCGAGGCGGATGCTGCCTTGCCGCGTGAAGCCGACCCCACCTTCAGCTTCAGCGTCGAGGCGAACGTCACCGACATCAACGGCGAAACACAACCCGGCAGCACCAACCTGAACGTGGGCTACCGCAGCATCGACATCGATGTGCAGCTTGGCGAGGCCATCGATCGGAGCGCCACGGACAGCGTGGTGATCCGCGTGAAGAACCTGAACGGCGAACCGGTGGATCTGCCGATGGACGTGCGCATCCACAGGCTTTCAGCGCCAGTTGTGCCGCTGCGCGACCGGCTCTGGGAACGTCCGGACCGCTTCGTGATGAGCGAGGAAGAGCACGCGAAGCGCTTCCCTGGTGAAGTGGTTGGGAATGAGTTGGATCCGCTCGCATGGCCGGTCGCTTCGACCGTACAGGAACAGTTGGCATGGAAGGCGCAAGGCCGTGCGTTGGAGTTGAGCGATGTGAAGAACTGGCCCGTGGGCAGTTACCGGGTGGAGGTTCGCGCGAGGGACGATGAAGGCAAGGAGCTCACCGTACGCAAGGCCTTCACCGTGTTCGATCCCGTGATCCAGAACACCGGCTTCGTGGCCGAAGCTTTCCATGCTGAAGGCGTGACGTTGCGCGCCGAGCCCGGCGCGAAGGCCGTCTTCCTGCTGAGCACCGCGCTCCCCGAAGCCCATGTGTTCATGGAAGTGGAACGGAACGGGACCATCGCGATCCGCCGATGGTTCACCCTGCGCAATGGCCAGCAGCGCGTGGAGGTCCCCGTGATGGAGACCGACCGCGGCGGCTTCAGTGTCCACCTGCTCTGCGTGGAACGGGACCGCGAGCACCAGGAGACCTTGTTCATCGATGTGCCTTGGACCAACAAGCAGCTGAAGGTGGAGTGGATGAGCTTCCGCGACAAGCTTTTGCCTGGGGCAACGGAGGAATGGCGCCTGAAGCTCAGCGGTCCGAAGGGAGAACTCGTCGCGGCGCAGCTGCTCACGGCCATGTACGACGCTTCGCTCGACGTGTTCGCCGCGAACAGTTGGGACATGAGCCTTTGGACAACGAACCGCCCCGTGCGGGTGTGGGACCGCCTCGCGGATTTCAGGCAACTGGGCGGGGGGCTGCTGTGGAGCGAGCAAGACCTGTCGTGGGTGATCGAACGGCGTTACCCCGAGATCCCCTACTTGTCCAATGCCGGCGACCAGCGCCGTTACCGCATGTTCCGGAGCGATGCCAATGGGGGAAGGGCCAAAGACAACATCCAGACCATGCAGTTCGCTGCGGTTGAAGCGGCGGATGGGGCAAGCTTCGACACGGAGAACATGATGAAGTTGGACGGCAACGAGAGCGGCACCTACGCCTTGAGCATTTCGGACAAGAAGCCCAAGGGAAAGCCCGAGGAAGCCGACGGCGTCCAGCAGCCAGCGATCAATGGCCAGCAGCCCATACGCAGCGACTTCCGCGAAACGGCCTTCTTCCTGCCCGACCTGCTCACCGACCGCGATGGCAGTGTGATGCTCCGTTTCACCATGCCCGATGCGCTTACGCGGTGGAAGCTCATGGGCCTTGCGCATACCACCGACCTGAAGACCGCGCAGTTCACCCGCGAAGTGATCACGCAGAAGCCGGTGATGGTGGTGCCCAACCTGCCGCGCTTCCTTCGCGCCGGCGACCGCATCACCCTCACCGCCAAGATCAACGCCCTGGAGCAGCGCATCGAGGGGCCTGCCACGCTCGTGCTCTTCGACCCCTTCACCAACGCGCCGCTGGACAAGGCCTTCGGTCTGAAGGTGCCGCAGCAGGTCTTCGTGGCAGCGCCTGGCGAGAGCGGGGTGGTGGATTGGAGCATCACCGTGCCGGAAGGCGTGGATGCTGTCACCGTGCGCATCACCGCACAAGGTGGTGGCGGGCCCGTCGGAGGCTCCACGGTCAGCGATGGGGAGGAGCGCGTGCTGCCCGTGCTCACCGATAAGCTGCTCGTGACGGAAAGCCTCCCGCTGGCCGTCACCAAAGCGGGCACCAGGACCTTCACGCTGGAAAAGCTGAAGCGATCCGGTGCTTCCTCCACGCTGGAGCACAAGGGCCTCACGCTGGAGTTCACGCCGAACCCTGCGTGGTACGCCGTGCAGGCGCTGCCCTACCTCATGGAGTTCCCGCACGAATGCGCGGAGCAGACCTTCAGCCGCTACTACGCCAACCGCCTCGCCGCGCACATCGTGGAGCAGCGCCCCGCGATCAAGCAGGTCTTCGAACAGTGGAAGCAGAAAGGTCCGGACAGTTTCATGAGCGCCTTGGAGAAGAACCCCGAGCTCAAGAGCATCGTGCTGGCGGAAACGCCGTGGGTGTTGGACGCGAAGGACGAGCGCCAGCGCAAGGAGCGCATCGCACTGCTCTTCGACCTGGAACGCATGGGCGGGGAGGAGAAGGCCGCGCTGAAGAAGCTGAAGGAGATGCAGTTGCCCAACGGCGCGTGGCCGTGGTGGAGCGGCATGAGCGAGAGCCACTGGATCACCGAGCACATCGTGGCCGGACTGGGACACTTGCAAGAGTTAGGGGCCATCGACCTTCGTGAGAACGGCGAAGCGAGTGCGATGCTGAAGAAGGCCGTGCATTGGCTGGACCAGGACCTGGAACGCGAATACCGCGAGCTGAAGAAGGACCTCACCGCCGAGCAGGAGAAGAACTACCGACCGGGCTCCGATGTCATCCACTGGCTCTACGCGCGGAGCTTCCACAGCCTGCCGATCGATGGGTACACAGCGCCCGCGTTCCGCTTCTACCGCGATCGCCTGGCCATCACCTGGCTCGACCACGGCCTGCAGGAACAAGCGATGCTGGCCTTGGTCTTTCAGCGCTACGATAGGATCGAAGGACTGCAGATCCTCAAGAGCTTGAAGGAACGCGCTACCGTGAGCGAAGAGCTCGGCATGTACTGGAAGAACTTCAACGGCGGCTATGAGTGGTGGAGCTTCCCCACGGAAACGCACGCGCTCATGATCGAAGCTTTCCACGAAGTGGGCAAGGACACCGATGCCGTGAACGCCCTGCGCCAGTACCTGCTGAAGCTGAAGCAGACCACCGATTGGAAGACCACCAAGGCCACGGCCGATGCCTGCTACGCCCTGCTGCTCACGGGCGATGACTGGTTGGTGGAAAAGGGCGCGCCGAACATCACCGTGGGTGGCGTGAAGGTGGATCCGAAGCACATGGAGCCCGGCACCGGCCACTTCGAACAGCGCTGGAGCGGACCTGAGGTAAAGTCGAACATGGGCGAGGTACGCGTGACCACAACCTCCGACGGCGTACAATGGGGCGCCCTGCACTGGCAATACCTGGAGCGCATGGACAAGATCACGCCCCATGAGAGCCCCTTCAGCATCAGGAAGCAAGTGCTGCTCACCGAACAGACCGACGCGGGTCCGCAACTGGTGGCGCTGAACGGGCCACGGGCCTTGAAGGTGGGCGATCTCCTCACCATCCGCATGGAGCTGCGCACCGATCGCTATGTCGACTATGTGCACCTGAAGGACCTGCGCGCCGCCGGGCTGGAGCCCACCGAAGCCCTCAGCGGTTACCAGTACCAAGGCGGCCTGGGCTACTACCAGAGCATCCGCGATGCCAGCATGAACTTCTTCTTCGACCGCATTGCACCGGGCACCTACGTCTTCGAGTACACACTGCGTGTCACCCACAGCGGCGACTTCAGCAATGGGATCACCACCGCGCAATGCATGTATGCGCCGGAGTTCTCCTCACATAGTGAGGGTGTAAGGGTGAAGGTGGCTGAAGAATGATGCATGCGGCGCCCGCCGAAGCAGCCTCAGCGAAGGCGGGTACGCACCGGAGTTCTCCTCACACAGTGAGGGTGTAAGGGTGAAGGTGGCTGAAGAATGATGCAAGCCGAATGCAGCCTCTCACTCCACCAGCACCTTCGCGAAGCGACTAGTGCCGCCTTGGTACGGTCGCAGTTCGGCGATGTAGGCGCCGGGTGGTAGCGTAGTGATATCGATCGGAACCCGGCCAGCGGCGAGCGGCTGCGAAAGCAGAAGTTGGCCCGCCGTATCGAAGAGGCGAAGCACCGCACGTTCGGGCACCTCGATGTAGAGCACATCCGTTGCGGGTACCGGCATCACCGGCAGGGCCTCTTCCTCGCCGATCTCCGGAACCCCGATGAACGCAGTGAGCTCGTAGACACGGACGTGTCCGGCATTTGAACCAGCCCCATCGTTCAACGGAGCTGCCACCGCGAACCGTTCACCATCTCCGGAGAAGGACACTTCCCTGCCCGCTTGGTCGTGAGCGGCTTCACCATCGATATCCGGACCCACCTGGGCCCAAGTGCCGCCAACCTCCCGAAACACGCGCGCATGACCGGCCGCTGGTCCATTCCCAGAGTTAAAGCGGGATCCGATGGCCAGTAGTGTGCCATTGCCGGAAAGTGAAACAGAAGCACCACAGGCGTCCCCGGCACCCTCCGCATCAATGTCCACGCCCAGTTGCGTCCATGTACCGCCAATTTCAGTGTACACTTGGACATATCCGGCATTTGTTCCAACACCACCGTCCCCGACCGCGCCGATGGCCAGGCGGCTTCCATCCGCAGAGAGTGAAACGGATTGGCCTGCAAGGTCGTTACTCGACTCGCCCATAATGTCCTGGCCTATCTGTGTCCACGTGCCGGACCCATAAGTGAAGACGCGGACATGGCCGGAGTTGGCACCATTGGCGGAGCTGTTTCGAGAACCAATGGCAATGCGTGTCCCGTCCGCGGAAACGGAGACCGAGAAGCCGCACCAGTCGCCTTCATCCTGCCCATCGATATCGCCACCGAGTTGGACCCAGGTACCGCCGCTCAGTTCGTATACCCGCACATGTCCGGCATCGGTTCCACCATCGCCATTGGTATACGCCCCAACCACCACTCTGTTGCCATCAGCGCTGATCGCCACGGAATACCCTGATTGATCCCCAACGCCTTCACCATCGATGTCCGCACCCAGTTGGGTCCACACCCCTCCGTTCTCCTCGAATACGCGCACATGACCAGCTTCGAAGCCATTGCCGTCGTTGCCGGGCCCACCTATTGCCAGCCGGGTCCCGTCCGCAGATAGCGCAAGGGCAGAGCCGAGCACGTCATATGGCGCTTCGCCATTGATGTCCGCACCGACCTGACTCCATGTACCACTGCCCCATTCGAATACCCGAACATCACCGGCGTAGGCACCTGCACCGCCATCATTCGGTGCCCCGATGGCTATCCGGCTGCCGTCCTGGGAGAGCGAAACGCCGCTACCGAACTGATCAATGGCAACCTCGCCGTCGATATCCGATCCGATCTGCGTGAAGAACTGGGCTTGGAGCGTGGCAATGTGGACCAAGGCTACGACCATCATCAGCGATCGTACAAGTATGCTTCGGATCATGGGGAGAGGGTTTGATCTTGTAAATTTAGTGCACATCCCTATTCTTCCCGAAGGGGCATGGATGACCATCCTCAAGAGCGGTAAGCACTGAAGATCCTAATTTGCGGTGCCTCCGGAACCGGCTCTGACCTTTTCTCCATTCCCCATGAATGTACGCAGCTCGCTGTTGACCGCAGGATTCCTCTGCGGCGGCTTGGCCATGTCCCAGGACCAGCAGAAACTGGTGAGCACCTTGCCGGATGGCACCCTGCGCTATACGGTGCAGAAGGAGGTGCCCGTGGAGTTTCTGGGCATCACGCAGCCCTTTGTTCTGTGGGACAGCACGGCACAGTTCAAGAACGAGCCGGTGCGTGGCGAGCACGGTTGGTTGATCCCGAAGGACGAGGAGCCCGGTGCGAAGGCCAAGCGGCTGCACCCGCCCAGTGAGCTGGGGGCCATGTCCAAGGGAGGCGATCCCGCGTGGCAGAAAGCGAAGCCATTGCATGGGCAGGACAAGGCGCTGGACCTGAGCGTGGACGGCATGCTCTTTTCCTCGGTGAACCCAGCGGACCCCTGCATGGACGTAGGCCCGAACCACGTGATCCTGATGATGAACGGCGGCTCCGGCGGCTATTTCCGGATCTACAACAAGAGCTTCGGCTCGCTGGGGGCGCAGACCTACCTGGACAACTTCACCGGCTCGGTGGGCGGCGCGGGTGATCCGATCGTGCAGTACGATGCGTTGGCGGACCGCTGGCTGATGAGCGAGTTCAGCGCCACCGGTAACCGGCTGCTGGTGGCCATCAGCCAGACGGCGGATCCGCTGGGCAGCTGGTACGCGTACAGCTATCAGGCCACCAACTTCCCGGACTATCCGAAGTACGCGGTGTGGACCGATTGCTACGTGGTGACCACCAACGAGAGCTCGCCTGCGATCTACGTGCTGCCCAAGGCCAACATGCTGGCGGGTGTCACGGGCACGGCGGTCCGCTTCACCGTGGCCTCGTACGGCACCATCGGATTCCAGGCCACCACACCGGTGACCTTCGATGGTGGCAACCCACCGCCTGCGGGCGCGCCGGCCATGTTCATGCGCATGGCGGACAATGCCTGGGGCGCGCCTGCCGACCGGCTGGAGATCTGGAACGTGAACTACAACGCGGTCACGCCGGCCAGCACCACCATCACCGGTCCGGCGATCCTGAACACCACGGCATTCGACACGGAGCTCTGCGGCTACACGTCCTTCAACTGCATGAACCAGCCGGGCAGCACCACCACGCTGGACCCCCTGCGCGAGGTGCTGATGAACAAGATCCACTACCGCAACCTGGCGGTGGGCGAGGCCATTGTGTGCGACCACGTGACCGATGTGAACGCCACGGACCGCGGCGGCATCCGCTGGTACGAACTGCGGCGCACCGGCGGCATCGGCAACGCCTGGACCATCCGCCAGGAGGGCACCTTCTCGCCCGACGCGAACGACCGCTGGATGGCCGGGATCGCGATCAATAACGTCGGCGACATCGGCCTGGCCTACAGCGTGAGCGGCACTACCGGCGGCAACGTGTACCCTGGTCTGCGCTACACCGGTCGCTACGCGAACGACCCCCTGGGGCAGATGACCTTCGCGGAGACCACCATCATCGCGGGCAGCGCGGCCAATGGCAGCAACCGGTGGGGCGACTACTTCAGCCTCGACGTGGATCCCGCTGATGGCCTTTCGTTCTACGGTGTGGGCTGTTACAACCCCACCACCAGCTGGCGCACGCGCATGTTCAAGTTCAGCTTCGCTCCGGTGGGCTGCATCGCACCCACGGTCACGCAGAACGTGACCGACAACTGCGGTGCAGGCACCTTCAACGTGTCGCTGACCATCGGCAGCAACGGTGATGCACCGAACTACGACCTCTACACGTCGGTGAACGGCGGCGCGTTCACGTTCAACAGCAACCGCGTACCCGGTACTTACACCGTGGGCACCTGGTCCTACGGCACCAGCGTATCTGTGCAGGTCCGCCACACCGTCAACAACGCCTGCGACCAGACGCTGACCGCCCTCACCAGTAACGGAACGAGTTGCTGTACGGCGCCTGCGGCCACGGTGGTGGGCAACTGCATCGGCAGCACCAACTACTCGGTGACGGTGAACCTCACCTCCCTGGGCAGTGCCACCTCCGTGGCGATCCAGATCGATCCCGATGCCGGCGGACCGCTCACCGCGACCACGGTGCAGACCGCGACCACGCCAGGTATCTACGGACCGTTCGGCAACTACGCGAGCGGCTCGGCCATCAACGTGGTGCTCGACCACAACCTGTACGCGCAGTGCGACCTGGCCTTCAACAACTTCAGCCGCAACTGCAATGTGCCGGGCGGGGCCTGCGGGCTCTTCACCAACAGCACGGTGACCACCATTGTTGACAACGCCACGGTGAACAGCACCATCGTAGTGCCTTCCCAGAGCGGGGCCACGATCACCGACCTGAATGTGTACGTCAACATCACCCACACCTATGTCAGCGACCTGCGCCTGATCCTCACGAGCCCTACAGGCACCGTGTTGAACTTGATCGGGGCGGGCGTGTGTACCAACCAGGACAACATCAACGTAGAATTCGACCAGACCGGCGCGAACGGGGCGGTGGGCAGCATCTGTCCGCTCAATAACCTGTTCGTGATCCCGACCGCCTCTCTGGCAGCGTTCAATGGGCAGCTCTTCCAAGGCACCTGGACGCTGGCCGTGCAGGATGTGGCCACGATCGATGTGGGCACGCTCAACAGCTGGTGCCTGATGCCGGCGTTGTCCTTCCCCAGTGTGCGGGTGTCACCGAAGGTTTTCCTGGAAGGTCCATACAGCACCGGGACGGGCCTCATGGGCGACGCCTTGCGCAGTGCCGGCCTCATCCCCCTGGCCGAGCCCTACGCCGGCCTTGGCTACGCGCACACCGGTGGTGGAGGGGGTGAGACCGTGAGCGCGGGCATTCTGGGAACCACGGGGAACAACGCCATTGTGGACTGGGTGCTGGTGGAACTGCGGAACCCCTTGAACAGCACACAGGTCCTGGCCACGCGCAGTGCGCTGCTGCAACGGGATGGGGATGTGGTTGACGTGGACGGAACGTCGGGCGTGCTCTTCAATGGGCGTCCGCCGGGCACCTACTTCGTGACGGTGCGGCACCGCAACCACCTGGGGGTGATGACGGCCAGTGCCGTTGCGCTCGCGGGGACCACCAGCACCGTGGACCTGACCGTGGCCGGTACGGCCGTCTACGGCACCGAAGCGCGGAAGACCGTGGGGTCGGTGCAGCTTTTCTGGGCGGGTGATGCCAACTTCAACCGTCAGTTGAAATACACCGGCGCCAGCAACGATCGCGACCCCATCCTGACGCGGATCGGCGGGGTGATCCCCACCAACACTGTGAGCGGCTACTTCCTGGAGGATGTGACCATGAGCGGCGTGGTGCAGTACGTGGGCACCGGCAACGACCGCGACCCGATCCTGGTGAACATCGGCGGGAGCGTGCCCACAGCCCTTCGGAACGAGCAGCTGCCTTGACAGGTCGCCGTTGAAACTCC
The DNA here is from genome assembly GCA_044346705.1 of Flavobacteriales bacterium. Taxonomy (GTDB): domain Bacteria; phylum Bacteroidota; class Bacteroidia; order Flavobacteriales_F; family PHOS-HE28; genus PHOS-HE28. The sequence goes on along the minus strand of JBIIYP010000009.1, from coordinate 61,325 downwards.
GTGCTTCGGGCAGGTGGGTTCGGGCCGGACAGCCCCGAACTTCGTGACCATGAAACGCGCATTCCTACCGGCCTTTGCGGCCTTGCTCCTGGTGGCTTGCGGTGGTGATGGTACCCCGGGCACCGATGCCAGCACCACCGACACAACGGCCACAGCACCAACACCGGCCACCGGTCAGGTGGTGGACCTGGCCGCCCACGACCTGCCCTTGGTGTTGACGGCTCCGGAAGCTCAGCTCACCGGTGGACTGGCCCCTGAGGTGGTGTGGAAGGACCAGACCGGCCTGCTGGAGATCCGGGCTGGCGAGCACTTCGGTCTCACCATAGTGGAAGAGCCGGGCGACATTGCCCGAAAGAAGGCCGACCTGGACCGCGACCTGCTCCGCAAGAACACGGTCCTGAAGGAGGCTCCCGGTCTACTGGTGTACCGCAGCGAGTTCCCCGATGACCCGAGCTTGGTCTTCATCCACTTCCACCAAGTGGTGAATGCCGGGGACCGCACGTTCGTGGTGGAGGACATCGCCGAGCTGCGGTTCAATGAGCAGGACGTGGAGCGCATGGTGGCGGCCATTGCGCCCAAGCAGCCGGCCTGATGCGGGCGACCGCACTGTTCTCCGGGCTTGCCCTGGCCCTGGCCGCCGCAGCCCAGATGCCGGATGCCGTGTGGTCGGACAGCCTCGAGGCCTATTGGGGCCGGATCAACGCCGAATACGCGGACAGTGCCCAAAGCCCCTTGCTGCCGAAGGACCTGGCCCATTTCACCGGGTTGGAGCGCTTCCCCCCGAACGCCGCGTTCCGGGTGCAGGCCACCTTCAAGGCCAGGTTGGGCAAGGAGTTCAAGATGAAGACCAGCACGGACCGCACACCGACGTACCGGTCGGTCGGCACCCTTTCCTTCACCCTGGGCGGGAAAAAGCGGAAGCTGGTGGTGTACCAGAACCCTGACCTGAGCGCAAAGCCGGAGTATGCGAACTACCTGTTCGTACCCTTCACGGACCTCACCAACGGCGAAAGCACCTACGGCGGGGGGCGGTACCTGGACCTGACAGGCCCCTTGGGGGCTGCCGTGGAGCTGGACTTCAACACCGCCTACAACCCCTACTGTGCCTACGGTGGCCGCTATTCCTGCCCCATCCCGCCCGCTGAGAACCACCTGCCGGTGGCCGTGGAGGCGGGGGTGAAGGCCTTCGCCCATTGAGTTGAGGGGTGGCGGAGCTTCCCCGATGGAAGCGCAACCTCCGTTGCCCGGCCCCGTATACCTGCCGATGAAAGGCGGATTTCCGCCAACCGGTGCTTATCATTGTGATCCTCGAAGACCGAAGACGATGCGACACATTACCCTTTTGTTCGCCACGGCGTTGAGCCTTCATGCCGTTGCCGGTGTGATCGTGCTGGAAGGCAACTACCAAGGCAAGAACCTCTTCGTGCAGAATCCCTACTCCGAAGCGGGTGTTGGTTTCTGTGTGTACGAGGTGACGGTGAACGACCAGATCGCGACCGACGAGATCAACTCCAGCGCCTTCGAGGTGGACCTGGGCAATTTCGGGCTGAAGATCGGTGCGCCCATCGTGGTGAAGATCAAGCACAAGGACGGCTGCACCCCGGTGGTCTTGAACGGCGAAGTGCTGAAGCCCAAGAGCACCTTCGACATCGTGAAGCAGGAGGTGAAGGCCGACCGCACCTACACCTGGACCGCCGCCAACGAGACCGGGGAACTGGCTTATGTGGTGGAACAAAAGCGTTGGAACAAATGGGTGAAGGTGGGTGAGGTGATGGGCGTGGGCACTCCCGGCGAGCATACCTACGAGTTCAAGGTGACCCCACATAGCGGCGAGAACACCTACCGTGTCCGCCAGACCGACCTTACGAAGAAGTCGCGCATGAGCCAGAGCGTCGCCTACACCGATCCTTCAGTGGCCTTGGTGACGTGGGCGCCCCAGAAGGTGAAGGACATCATCACCTTCAGCGCGCCTACCCTCTATGAGGTGTATGATCAGTACGGCAACATCGTAAAGCGCGGCTATGCCAACACGCTGGACGTGACCAGCCTGAAGAAGGACCTCTACTACCTCAACTACGACAACAAGACCGGCGAGACCTTCATCAAAAGGTGATCATTGATCTTCCGCTTGAAAGCCTCCCGGAAATGGGGGGCTTTCTTCGTTCCGGGCCGTGGCAGCATTAATCTTGCGGACATGATCCGCATCGAACACCTGGGCATTGCCGTGAAGGACCTGAGCGCCGCTGAAGACGTTTACACCAGGCTGCTGGGCGTAGCTCCCTACAAGCGTGAGGCGGTGGAAAGTGAGGGCGTGATCACCAGCTTCTTCCAGGTGGGCCCCAACCTGCCTGGCCGGCAGTCAGGCAAGATCGAGCTGCTGGAGAGCACCCGTCCGGACGGGCCCATCGCCAAGGCGATCGAGAAGCGGGGCGAAGGCATCCACCACGTGGCCTTTGAGGTGGCCGACATCCGGGCCGAAATGGCGCGGTTGAAGGCCGAAGGCTTCACCCTGCTGAGCGAAGAGCCCAAGCGTGGCGCCGACAACAAACTGGTGTGCTTCGTGCACCCCAAGAGCGCGAATGGTGTACTGGTGGAGCTTACGCAGGATGCAGGGTGAATGGTCATGGCCACGCGGAAGGAAACTGCCGACTTCATCTTGGACCAACTGGGCCTGCCCGATCGGTTCAGTGTGAAGGCCATGTTCGGCGAGTTCGCGCTTTACGCTGACGGGAAGCCCGTGGCCTTCATCTGCGACGACCAGCTCTTCGTGAAGATCATGCCCGAGAGCGCCGCGCTGGAAGGGCGTTGCGAGCGCGCTCCGGCCTACCCCGGCTCCAAGGACCACTACCTCGTTCCGGAGGACGTGATCGCGGGAGATCGCACCCTGGCGGGCCTGTTGCTGCGGATCGGTGAAGACTTGCCTTTGCCCAAAGCCAAGCGATCCAAGAAGCGCGGTTAGCGCAGATCACGCTAGAAGCCCCAGCCGCGCCACCATCGCCAGTACATCCTCGTGCGCCAGGTCGAGGTGCTCGGCGTGCAGGCCGGCGTTGCGGGCACCCACCACGTGCTGGATGCTGTCGTCGATGAAGAGCGTGCGCTCGGGTGCGGTACCGTGTTGCTGCAGCGCGAAGTGGAAGGCCTCGGCATCCGGTTTCCGCAGACCGATCTCGCAACTGTAGTAGGCGCCCTCGAAGAGATCCTTGAAGTCCCGGATGCCGTTCTCCTGTGCGATGATGGCGTGGAAGGCGGGCACGTGGATGGCGTTGGTGTTGCTGAGCAGCAGCAGGCGATAGCGCTGGCGCAGGGCCTTCACCAGTTCGATGCGGGCCGGAGGGATGGAGCCGAGCATGGCATTCCAGCAGGCGTCGATCTCCAGGTCGGTGAGGTCGGGACGGAAGAGCGCGCGCACACCATCACGGAATTCCGCCGGGCTGATGGCGCCCACCTCGAAACGGTCGAAGAGGGGCGTCTGCTTCGCCTTGCTGAACTGCCCCTCGAAGTCGTCGAAGCCCAGGACGTGGAAGGCGCGGGCCGTGCGGTGGTAGTCCACGTCGATGAGCACGCCGCCCAGGTCGAGCAGCAAGGTGTCGATGGTCTTGTTCACGGGACGGGAAAGTAGAGCGGCTCAGAAAAGCCGCACGGTGCGGTACCCACCTTCCTGGGATCTTGCGCGGATGATCAGGGGTACGTTGGACGACGGCCGCCACGGTTCTCCAGGGGCAAGCCGAGATGAGGCGATCATCCTGCCCGTAAGGTCGAACACGTCAAGTGCAAGAGGGCCCGCACCGGACCATAACAGCGTGCGGTCCTGCACACGCAGATCATCGAGCACAGCGGGAGAAGCGATGCCGAGCGTGGAACAAGGGGCTACCGCGTAGTTGGCAAGGGCCGCGAACACGTCCTCTTCCGCGCCATAGAACGCGCTGCTGGATCCGAAGCCGTAGGCGTTACCGGGCGTGTATCCATTGGTGAGGAACACAAGCCCGAAGCCTGTTGCCGGGTCGATGTACAGATCGCTGATCAGGCCATAGGCTTCACCGGCGTGCCCGAACATCAGGGTGCCCGGGAATACCACGTCGCCACTCGTTTGTGCGGTGATCCGATGAACACCTAAGCCCCAGGAGCGGAAGAGCCCGTAGTAGTTGTCGCCGTTGCTTCCGTTCCAGGTCCATTCATTGGCGATCATGGCGGTCACGGTGGCCGGCTGCAACAGGGTGATGCCGTTCCAAGTGCCTGCGCCCTCGAGCAGCAGCGCGATCCGGGCCAGCTCCAATGCACTTGCCCGGAGGCCGCCTTGGGGTGCGAAGAACAGCCCGTTGGTACCGGGAACGTAAAGGCTCAGGTCCGGTGCGACCGGCATCACCCCGCCGAGATCGTCCGCCTGCGGGATGCTGTTGCGATAAAGCACGGCAAGGTGGTCCAGATCGTTGAGGTCCTGGACGTTGTAGGAGCCTCCGATGCCCAAGGGTTGCAGGACCTGTTGGCGCATGTACACGTCGAAGCGTTCGCCGCTGAGGGCCTCGATCAGCGTACCGATCACGCCGAAGTTGAGGTTGCTGTAGGTGAAATAGGTTCCGGGCGCTTCTGTCCGCCAGAGGTCGGCCGTGTACCAAGTCCCTCCCGGGGCCACGAGCTGGCTGATGGGTGGCGGGGGCGCCGTGGCATAGGTGGCCGAGAGGAAGTCACTGTAGCCGGTCCCATCCTGCAAGCTGCTCCGGTGGCTCAACAGCATGCGGTAGGTGATGGGGGTGTTCGGGTAGGCCGGGTTGCGCAAGGTGAAACCGAGCGCGGTGCTCACGTCGTCGTCCAGTCCGAACGCCCCCTGTTCCCAAAGGCGCATCAGGCCGATCGCGGTGACGAGCTTGCTGATGGACGCGATCCGGTAGCGCGTGCTGTCGCCAACAACGATCCCCCGTTGCAGGTCGCTCTGGCCGGTGTGCACCACGTCCGTTACCTGCCCATTGCAAAGCGCCACCACGCTCATGCCGATAAGGCCGTTCTGGTTCGCTACGCTGCCCAAGGCTTGTTGGAGGTTCTGGGCCGGGACGGCCGGAACAAGACCGAGCAGAAGGATCAACAGGGTGAAGCGCATGGCCCGAAAGTAGTGCGAACGGATAGCTTTGCGCCCTTTCGGGCCTATAGCTCAGCGGTCAGAGCAGGGGACTCATAATCCCTTGGTCGCAGGTTCAAATCCTGCTGGGCCCACTTCCGCACGCTTCGCGCGCTACGGTGGGCGCAGCCCACGTGGTTTGTAGGCCATGCATGGTTGTCGGTTGCGGGAGGGGTGCCGCGAACCTCGTGCCCCCGCCGTCGAAGCTCCGCCGCGGACAACGAGCAACGAACAACGAAGCACCTCAATACGGGTTCACGGCAAAGACCTTCATGTGCAGGTCTTCCAGCAGGAAGGTGGCATCGTGGTGCTGGTTCCAGAGGTAGAACTTCAGCTTGTCGCCCGGCTCCAACGGCGGCACGGGGATGCGGTACTCGATGTGCTCCCATACGCCGTCCTTCAGCCCCGGCATCGGGTTCATGGGGAAGGGGTCGTAGAACGAAAAGATGCCATCCTGGTGCTCCACGCTGGTCACGCCTTGTGCGGAGTGTGAATCGCCGGCCTTCGCTTCGTAGCGCTCCATGCTGAACTCCAGGTAGAGCCAGCGCCCGGTGGGCAGGGCCTCCGTCGTGGCCTCGAAGGTGCGGCCGAACTCGATGTCGTGCGTGAATACGCAGACGTGATGGGGGCTCTTCGCCTCGGGCCTCACCTCCACGGTACCGCCACGCCAGAAGCGCCTGTCGTGCTCCAGGTCATCGCGCTCCTCCAGCACCATCGTCATGCCGTTCGGGTGGAAAGGCGGGGCCTGGTGGTTGCCGCCAAGGCTGTCGCGGTACTTCGCCCCGAAGCGCAGGAAGGTGTAGGCGTACGCGTGCCGGTCCATGCTCTCGTAGTGGATGATCCCTTGGTGGTACTGGGTGAACTGTAGCAGGTGCAGCATGATGCAGGCCGCCATGAAGATCCGCGCCCACAGCCATTTCCGGCCGGTCCATTGCTGAAGCACCAACGCGAGGGGCAGCACCAGCACGGGGTAGTGGTCGATGAACACGCGGCTGCCAAAGCCACTGCCGTAGTACCAGATCCACCAGCTGCTGATGAGGTATACGTTGATCGCCCAGTAGGCCAGGGCGCTGAAGCTGCGCACCCGGTCGCGCTTCCACAGCAGGAACACGCTGGCGGCACAGGCCAGAAAGAAAGGGGTCCACAGGAACAGCCCCCGCCGGAAGCCGAACAGCACCTTGAACACCTCCGGTCTTCCCCAATGAAAGCCCTCGCCGCGGTAACCCCACTCGAACCAGTGGCCGGTCTGCGCGTGCCACCACAAGGGCTGGATGAAGAGCACCGCAAGTCCCGCGAGGAGCGCTGGACCCAGTGTGAGCTTGTCGTTGAAGCATCGCTTCAGCGTAGGCCAGGTCTCCCTGCCCAGCACCAGCGGCACCGCCAGCAGCACGGTGGCGTTCACCGGGCGGATCAGCAGGACCAGCGCCAAGACCAGGCCTGTGGGCACGAGCCAGCGGATGTCATCCCCATCGCCCAGTTTCCTTACGAGCAGCAGGAAGGCGCTCACGCAGCAGAAGGAGAATACGTGGGTCCACGCGGGTTGGTGGCTGGCGTACTGCAGCAGGGTGGTGCCCAGCCCGAGAGAAAGGACGAGCCATATGATGACCCCCTCGCGCACACCGAGCCGCACGAGCAGCGCGCGCAACAACAGCAGACCGAGCAGCAGGTACACCCACGCGCCCACGCTTATCGCCTTGTATTCGTAGTGGCTGTGTCCGTCCTTCGGCACGCTGTCATCGAGCAAGGCCAGGGCGTGTCCCGCCGACCACCAGGGCAGCATCAGCAGCGAAGAGCCGCAGAAGTACTTGTTCAGTGTGCCTGCAGGCGTGCGGTGGATGAACTCGTGGACGAACGGCTCCTGGCCCAGGTCGTGGCGAATGAAGGTGGCGGTGAGGTAGCCGTAGTAGCCCTTGGCATCGCTGCGTACGATCTCCTTCCAGCCCTGCCCGTCGGGTCCTTTCCAAAGCCATTGCACGGCCAGCACGGCGGTGAGCGTGACCACCAAAAGGATGGCGAGGGTGCTGGGTCGAAGGGCACGCATATCGTCCGCGAAGGTGCGCAAGGTGTTCGGAACGTGTCGTTGCGGAGCCACACGGCCGCATAAGGCGGCCCACTATATTGCACCATCATGCGAAAGGTCATCGTCACGGGTGGTGCGGGGTACATCGGTTCTCACACGGTGGTGGAACTGGCGAAGGCCGGCTTCGCCCCGGTGATCGTGGATGACCTGCGCACCTCGTCCCGGAGCGCGCTACTGGGTATCGCGGAGCTGTTGGGTGCGATACCGTCCTACCATTCGGTGGATTGCCTGGACCTGGAGCGGCTGCACGACCTGTTCAGGAAGGAAGGGGAGGTGCATGGTGTCATCCATTTCGCGGCGTACAAGGCCGTGGGAGAGAGCGTTGCGGAGCCGTTGAAGTATTACGACAACAACATCGCCTCCCTGTTGAACGTGCTGCAGGTGATGCAGTGGCGCGGCGTGAAGGACCTTGTCTTCTCCAGTTCCTGCACGGTGTACGGGCAGCCGTCGACGATGCCGGTGGACGAGACGGCGCCGGACCATGATGCGAACTCACCCTATGGCTATACCAAGGTGGTGGGGGAGCGCATGATCCGCGACATGGGGCGGTCCGATGACGCGTTCAAGGCGGTCCTGCTGCGCTATTTCAACCCGATCGGTGCCCACCCCGAGGGTCACATCGGCGAACAGCCCAACGACGCGCCCAGCAACCTGGTGCCGTTCATCACCCAAACGGCAGCGGGCCTGCGCGAGCGGCTCGTGATCCACGGCAGCGACTACGACACACCGGACGGCACTTGCATGCGCGACTTCGTGCACGTGCAGGATGTGGCACGCGCGCATGTCATGGCACTGGAGTGGATGGCAGGGCGCACGGCTCCGCTGTGCGAGGCCTTCAACCTCGGGGCCGGCGAAGGCCACAGTGTGAAGAAGGTGGTGGACACGTTCGAGGAGGTGAGCGGCGTGCGCGTTCCGCATGTGCTGGGTCCACGGCGGCCCGGAGACATCGCTGCGATCTGGGCGGACACTTCGAAGAGCCGCACGTTACTGGGCTGGCGTTGTGAGCATGACCTACGGTCGGCGTTGCGCGATGCCTGGAACTGGCAACGGTCGCTGCAAAGGGGCATAGGATCACACTGATCATGCGCACGTTCGCGTTGCCCTTCCTGTTGCTCGCCTTCGTGTCAGGCCATGCACAGGAGCGGTTCGCACCGGACAGCAGCGCGGGCAAGATGCAGTGGTTCCAGGATGCCAAGCTGGGCATCTTCATCCACTGGGGCATCTACAGTGTGAATGGCGTGGACGAGAGCTGGAGCTTCTACAACAGGAAGATGCCTTACGCGGACTACATGCAGCAGCTGGAGGGGTTCACGGCGAGCAAGTACGATCCGGTGGCATGGGCGGAGCTGATCCAGCGAAGCGGCGCGAAGTATGCGGTGATCACCACGAAGCACCACGATGGGGTGGCCATGTATGATACAAAGCAACTTGGATCTCGGGCGTTCATGAAGAGCCTAGCGGACCCGCATCCACTTTCGATCATGCATGCAGGGCTGCCTTTGAAGAATAGGCTGATCGATGATCTGTTCGTGGAATTGCGAAGGCGCGATCTGAAATGCGGCACATATTTCTCGCTGATAGATTGGACTGATGAATTGTACCCCGCCTTCACGAAGGATAGCACGCGCTACACGATCAAGGATGACCCTGCGCGTTGGCAACGGTTCCGGAAATTCTACCAAGGCCAGATCAACGAGATCTCCACGCAGTTGAACCCCGATCTCTGGTGGTTCGATGGTGATTGGGAGCATAGCGCTGAGGAATGGGAAGCGGCCAAGGTTCGTGCGATGATCCTGGAGAAGAACCCGAAGGCGATCATCAACGGAAGGCTGCAGGGCCATGGTGATTATGCCACACCCGAGCAGAACATCCCTGTGGAGACGCCCAAGGCTCCTGCGTGGGAGCTCTGTATGACACTCGGCGAGCAATGGGGCTGGCAGCCTTATGACACCAATTACAAGCGCACACACGACCTCATCCACATCTTCGCCGATGTGATCGGCCATGGCGGTAACCTGCTGCTTGGTGTGGGGCCGAAGGAGGACGGCACCTTCACTCTAGGCCAGATCGCTCGCTTGGAGGACCTGGGCACATGGACCAAGAAGCACGCTGAAGCGATCTACGGCACGCGCGCCGGTCTGCCCAACGGTCACTTCTTCGGTCCTTCAACGTTGAGCCCGGACAGCACGACACTGTATCTGTTCCTTGCGAATGGAGTTGGCGGAAGCGCGGAGATCAAGGGGTTGGACAACAAGATCCTTTCCACCGAGGTGTTGGGCATGCCGATGACCTTGAAGCATAGAGTGGTCGGCAAGATCAGCTGGAGCAAGGTGCCGGGGCTGGTGTTCATCGATGTGCCGCAGGAAGCCTCGGACCCGTGGATGACGGTGCTGAAGGTGACGTTGGAGGGACCGGTGAAGCTGTATCGCGGGGAGGGGGGATATTGACCGATGCCCATGCGGAGGACGTTCGCGCTGCTGCTGTTCGTGTCCGCAACGGTCGCACGCGCGCAAGTGGCCCTCATCCCTTGGCCGCGTTCGGTGGAATGGGGCCAGGGTGCCTTTCCGTTGACGCAGGTATCGCTCGTGGTGGCGCCAGGGATGGAGAAGGGTGCCGCGCCGCTACAGGCGCACCTTGCATCCATCGGTGCGCTGGCCGAGAACAACAACGAGCTTGTTCGCGTGGTGTACGTGCACCGCGACACGCTCGTGCCGGCCGTGGGCTACACGCTCGACATCACATCGGACAAGGTCTCCATCGGCGCACGCACCACCACCGGTGCATTGCACGCCTTCCGGACCCTGCAACAGCTCGAGGCGCGCGACGAAGCGGGTCTGCTGAGCTGGCCTTGCGCGCACATCGAGGATGCACCTGCGCACGCCTGGCGCGGCACCATGCTCGATGTGAGCCGCCACTTCTACAGTGTGGACTTCCTGAAGCGCTACATCGAGGAACTGGCGCGGCTCAAGCTCAACATCTTTCACTGGCACCTAACGGACGATCAGGGCTGGCGCATCGAGGTGCGGAAGTACCCGCGGCTCACCGAGGTGGGCGTGTGGCGCACGGAGGCCGATGGCACGCGTTCCGGTGGCTACTACACGCAGGCCGAGGTGAAGGAGGTGGTGCGCTACGCCGCTGAGCGTGGGATCGAGGTGGTGCCCGAGATCGAGTTCCCCGGCCATTGCACCGCCGCGCTCGCCGCTTATCCGCAGCTCGGCTGCCGCAAGGATACGCTGCCCGTGCCACGGCAATGGGGCGTGTTCCAGGACGTTTACTGCGTGGGGCAGGAGGAGACCTGGACCTTCATGCAGGACGTGCTCGATGAGCTGGTGCCGCTCTTCCCCTCGGCGTACTTCCACATCGGTGGTGACGAGGTGCCGAAGGACCGCTGGCATGCCTGCCCCGTATGCCAAGGACGAATGGCGCGCGAAGAACTTGCTGATGAGCACGCGCTGCAGGCGTGGGCCATCAAGCGCATCCAACGCATGCTGCAGGCGAAAGGCCGCCACCTGATCGGCTGGGACGAGATCCTCGAGGGCGGCATGGACACGAATGCGGTGATCGAGGTGTGGCGCGGAGAGGAACAGGCCGCGAAGGCACGTGCGAACGGTAACTCCATGATCCGAACGCTCTATTTCGATGCATCACCCGCTGCCTTGAAGCTCGCGGATGTGATGCGGTTCGATCCCAGCGTTGGTGACAACGACCCCCTTTTGTTGGGCGCGGAATGTCCGGTGTGGAGCGAACGGATCGATGAGCGCACCATCGGCTACATGGTGTTCCCGCGGCTGCAGGTGTTCGCCGATCGCTTATGGACCGGTGGTGCCCCGCGGACGGATCTGCTCGCCCGCATCCGTCCGCACATGGACCGTCTAGAGCGCGAGGGCTGGATCACCGCCACGGTCGACAAGGACCTGTTCAGCGTGGCTGTGCGGTACGACCCTGTCCAGGCGAACTGGCTGGTGACCACACAACGTGGGCGTCCGGACATCCGGGTCCGCTTCCTTCAGATGGACACATCCGGGGTGTTCACCGATTCCCTGCGGACCTTCCGCACGGGGCGCTTGTCACTTGCGCCGAAGTGGCGGGATGGGCAGTTGATGGACGAGCGCACGTTCGTGATCGAAAGCCACCTGGGCCACGGCGCGCACCAGACGCTCTCACATCCGCCGGACCCCAAGTACGGGCTGGATCCCGCGATGGGCATGTGCGATGGCCTCTTCGGCACGGCCGATTTCCGCGATGGGCTGTGGCAGGGGTGGTGGGGCAAGGACCCCGTGATCACGCTGGACCTTGGCGACGCGGAGGAGATCGACGAGCTGAGCCTCCGTTGCGTGCAGGCGCTGTCGTCCTGGATCCTGCTGCCCCGGTTCGTGGAGTTCCAATACTCCGATGATGGGCAGCACTGGCGCTCGATCCGCGGAGGCGAGCATCATGTTCCCTTCGAGACGGGAGGAGAGTTCGTGCACGATTTCAACGTGAAGCTCCCGCGTCCGCTGCATGCCCGGTATGTGCGGGCCATCCTGGTGAACGCCGGCAAGCTGCCGGCCTGGCACCTGGGCGCCGGCGGCGACACCTGGATCTTCGCGGATGAGTTCGTGGTGCGCTGAGGCCTACTCCCCGTACACCACGATCTCATCACAGAACAACCAGCACTTGCCTTTGCTACCGTGCCACGCAGGCAGGTCGCCAAGGTTGCGGGCCGTGATGCGGAGGTAGCGAACTGACCGTGCTGGTTGTACCGCCGAGCCTTTCCGGATGATCGACAGTGGCCCGCGATGGTCCGCCCCATCGGGTCCGTGCGCCGCGAACCGCTCCCAATGCGCCCCATCGACCGATGACTCGATCGCCACATGGGTCGGCAGGAATATCCAGCTCTGTTGGTCTTGCAGAAAGCCGATGTAGAACGTGTCGACCCGTGTAGCCTCCCCCAGATCGATCGTCGCCACCATGTCGGTGCCGTACCAGCCCTGCCAGCCGAACTGGTAGTTGGTGCTTGCGCGGAAACCATCGACCAGGGCATCGGGCCGGCCAGCGGTGTACCGCGCATCGGCCGGCTCCGCGAAGGTGATGGACTTGCCGACCGCGAGGTGGTTCACCGCGCCGTGCTGCAGGTGATCGCTGAACTGGGTGAAGTACTCATCGGGCGTAAGCCGCGTCTCGTGCAGCAGCCGGTGCCCATGCTTCTTCGCGCGGGCCACGAAGGTGTCCAGCAGCTCCACGTAGTACGGCTTCGCACGCCAGTTGCCCAGGCTGTCCTTCTCGAAGAGCCCGTTCGGCGCATGCGGCATCGCCCGGGCGATCTCCAGTTCGGCGTACATGATGCCCAGCCGCGCATCCTCCACCCGCCATTGGTAGATGGTGTCCTCGTCCATCACTGCGGCCTCGGCGCTGTTGAACAGCATCTTGTACTTACCCAAGTTCTCCGGACTGAGGTAGCCGTCCTTGTGTGATTGTGGGTGCTCGTAGAGCGTGAGCGCCTTGCCGCTCTTGTCCAGTTCCTCTTCCAGCAAGCGCGTGTACTTGTCGATGTAGACGCCTGCATCGCCATAGAACGTGTTCATGAAGTGCGTGCGCAGCGAGTCCACGTTGAGGTCGGGGTTCCAGAGCAGCTTCGCCAGCAGGTAGCAGCGGAACTCGGGCATCTCACCGCCGGGGCTGGAGAGGCCCTGCTCGAACATCATCGGCACGCCCGCATCACGGAAGAGCTGGAGGTTCGGCCCCAGCACCTTCCAGTTCGGGAAAGGCGCCAGCAGGTGCGAGAAGTTGATCACGTAGTCCCACACGATGATGTTGTGGGTAAGCGCGCTCCACGCACGCAGATCCGCGGTGAACGAACCCGGTTGATCACGTGATGCAATGGGCCTGCTGCGGTCCTCCTCGATGCTGCAGAGCATGATGTTCACGTTGCTCCGGGGCTTCGTCACCTTCGGTGCTGTGCGGCTGTACTGGTACGCGAGCGTGCTGATCACCTTGTTCGGGAAGCTCTCGGCCACGGCGTTCGCGAAGCGGAGGATGCTGCCGCTGGGGGAGCCCTCGATGCTGTCGGTGCGGTGGCACAGTGCGCACTGGCAGTGGTTGAAGTTGTCCATCTGGCTCACGCTCCAGTAATTGCGGTAAGGTTTACTTCGCATCATCCTGCGCAAACTGTTCACCGTGATGCGTAGTACCTCGCGATTGCTCAGACATAATTGGTCCGGAACGCGAACGCCATTACGTTCAGCGAAGTACTCGGGGTGTGCATCGAACTGGCTAGGTGGCACGAAGCGATGCATGGTGTGGACCCAGAGGCCCCAATCAAGGACTACTGAATCGTCCGACTTGATCACGCGACGTAGCTTATTCCATGCGGCGTATTCACGGTTGATCGCGGGTGAGTAGTACGCCATTCGAAAGGCGAATGAACCCGATTCTTCAAGTTGCTGTTTATGAAAGCGCAATACAGGAACCTGTGAGAATGAAACTACCCCAGGAGCCAGCATCTCAGTTCCGTTCAAGTACATCAAGAACTCCCTGGCGGCCCACATGAGATCCCCCTTAGGAGTACTGGCCACGCATATGCGATTGCCGAAAGGCATGACGAACTGGTCAACCTTGTGCGTGAACATCCGGTAGTCGCGCTCATGGGCCAGCGCGATGTCGTATCGCGTGCCAATGATGATGCAAGGCGCCTTTCTTGAATTAACAATCGGAAGGGTGACCCCGGTGAGCGATCGGATGGATGACTGGATGTAGTGCGCCGCTGCTTGAGCGCTATCGCCTCCTACGGCGTGGATATGCCACTTGCTCTTCCCGTTCTCGACGAGGATGATGGGCACTTCTTGAGCGGAGGCGAGGAGGGAGAGCAAGGTGCATAGCAAGAATGCCCTTGGTCTCAAATGGAAGAGCGGAGGGTGCGAAGTGGAATTCACGTCCATGGCTAGTATCGCAGCCTGCCAGTTCTCCAGCGTCTCATTTGACCTTCGACACGCACGACACGAATTGTCGCCCCTGGAACTTCAGGGATTTGAATCTCTATCCCATTGCCCTGCTCCACAAGCGCGACGTGGTCCTTGCTGCCGAGCACCGATGCTTTGCGTTTGATATCAGCATCGAGCCAGCTCGACCGAATGCTTCGAGCCGAGGAACCCTCGATGAAGTAGTAGGTATAGAACGAGTGCTCAGTACCGCGATTGCGTGCGACTGCCGTAGTGGCTCCAACTACCCCAGGCAGGCTGTCGACGGATAGGTGCGATGTTGTCTTCGTTCCATACACCGCCTCCCCATTCACCTTCAACCATTCCCCCACTTCCTTCAATCGCACGTATGCCGTTGAATCCAGCTGCCCATCAGGTCCCGGAGCCACGTTCAGCAGCAGGCTTCCCCCGCGCGACACCACGCTCACCAGCGTGCGGATGATCTCGTCGGTGCTCTTGTACTGCTCGTTGGGTACCCAGCTCCAGCTCGTGCCCATGGGCATGCAGGTCTCCCAGGGCACGCCGAGGTCCGCGTCGGGCACGTGGCCTTCGGGGGTCACGTAGTTCTCGTACTCGCCGCCCACGGTGCGGTCCACAACCAGCAGCCCCGGCTGGTGCTTCCGCGCCATTGCGGCGATGCTGGCCATGTCGATGTCCTGGTCGATGAGGATGGCCTTCTGCCAGCTCACGTTCGTGTCGATGGTGCTCAGGGGCCGCACCTGGCCGCCATCGAGCCAGAGGATGTCCATGGGTCCGTAGCCGGTCATTAGCTCCTCGATCTGCCCGCTGGTGAAGTCCTTGAACTGCTGCCAGCGCTCGGGGTAGCGCGTGGGCAGGTAGTTCACGTTGCGGTCCTTCGGCGGGAAGTAGGGCCACCAGTAGTAGGGGCTGTGCCAGTCGGGCTTGCTGAAGTAGGCGCCGGTCCACAGGCCTTCGTTGCGGAAGGCATCGAAGACGCCCTTTGCGAGGTTCGCACGCGGATCGTCGTGGAAGGGGCACTTCGGGTCGGTGACGCGGTAGTCCGTGAGCTTCGTGTCGAACATGCAGAAGCCGTCGTGGTGCTTGGTGGTGAAGACCACGTACTTCATGCCGGCGTCCTTCGCGGCGCGCGCCCACTTGTCCGGGTCGAACTTCACCGGATCGAAGGTGGTCTGGAGGGCCTCGTAGTTCTTGACATACTCGTTGTAGGTGGCGCCGTGCTCGGGCTTGCGTTCGCACCAGCCCTCATCCTCGGGGCAGATGCTCCAGCTCTCCACCACGCCCCATTGGCTGTAGGGGCCCCAGTGCATCAGCAGGCCGAACTTCAGGTCCTTCCATTGCTCCAGCTTGGCGGCCACAGCCGTGTCGGTGGGCGGGACGTAGGGGGCTTGGGCACGGGCGGAATGTGGAAATGTGGAAATGAGGGAGAATGTGAGGAGCGCTAGGGAATGTGGAAATGAGGGAATGCGGAAATGGGGCAAGGAGGGTCGGGGGCGGCGCATGGCTGCAAGTTATCCGGCGGAGCCGTGAAGAACTACGACCGGGTTCGATCCGGGGCGAAGCGGGCGTGGTTCCATCTTCGTACATCAACGGACAACTAACACCTACGCCGGGCTTCGGCGTTCAAAGCATGAGCAGTAACCGCGGCGGCATCATGCCGATCATCATCCTCGGCATCCTTTATTTCATCTTCGGCTTTGTCACCTGGTTGAACGGCCCACTGATCCCGTTCATGCGCATCGCTTGTGAGCTGAGCGACTTCCAAGCATCCATTGTGGTTCCCTTTGCCTTCTATGCGTCCTACTTCCTCATGGCCTTGCCTGCATCGCTCGTACTGCGTCGCACGGGCATGAAGAATGGAATGGTGCTTGGTCTGATTGTCATGGCGATCGGTGCCTTTGCGTTCGTACCGGCAGCCAACATGCGATCGGCTGGCTTGTTCCTGGTAGGCTTCTTTACGATCGGCACCGGCCTGGCTTTGTTGCAGACTGCGGTCAATCCGTATGTCACGGTTGTTGGGCCCATTACAAGTGCCGCAAAGCGGATCAGCATCATGGGCATCTGCAACAAGGTCGGGGGTATCCTTGCCCCCTTGATACTCGGCTTGCTCATCCTTGAGAACGCGGATCAATTGAAAGCCGAGCTGGCTGGTCTGGAGGGTGCTGCGCGAGCGGCGTTGCTCGATGAGCGCGCTCAACTCGTGATCATGCCCTATACGGTGCTTGGCCTTTCCTTGCTTGTTGCTGCGCTCTTCATTCGCTTCTCACCATTGCCCCCGTTGGAGGAAGAGAAAGGGGAAGCCTCCAGCGATGGTTCATCGGTCTGGGAGCACCCACAACTGATCCTTGGCGTTGCTGCACTGTTCCTCTACGTATGGGCAGAAGTCCTGGCAGGGGATAGCATTCCCGTGTATGCGGAACGGTTGGGGACGCCGCTCGATATAGCCAAGGTCCTCACCAGCCTGACCATGGTGGCGATGTTGATAGGCTACATACTGGGGATCGCGCTCATCCCGAAGTACATCTCCCAGGCGCGCGCCTTGTTGGTGTCAGCGGTGATCGGGTCGCTCATTGCGGTCGGCGTGCTGATGGTCGACCCTTCCGTGACAGCGAAGGTGTTCGTGTTCAATGAGATGCTCGAGTTCCAGAAGGTCGAGCTACCAGTGACCGTGATCCTTGTGGCGTTGTTGGGTCTTGGCAATGCGCTCATGTGGCCTGCGATCTGGCCTTTGGCAGTGGATGGGATCGGGCGCGCCCTCAAGACCGGTTCGGCAATGCTGGTCATGGCGATCCTGGGCGGTGCACTTGCGGTGCCGGTCTGGACAGCGATGTCGGCCGACAAAGGCGTTGCCGGTTCACAGCACGCGTACTGGCTGTTGCTTCCGTTCTACCTCTTCATCGGCTGGTACGCCCTGAAGGGCCACAAGCTGCGGAGCTGGTCGTGATCAGACGATCACCTGCCTCATGATGCACACGAAGGTGCTGAGGAATCCGACCGCACCCCCCGCGTAGATCTGGGCCGGGGTGTGGTCGCTCACCAGCAGGCGTGCGGTGCCGAGAGCGCCGGCCACCAGGATGAAGGGTGCCAGCTCCAGGGGTGCGATGGTCCCGTGCTGCAACAACAGTCCGCTGAGGCTGCCGAGCAGGCCACCGATGCCCACCATGTGCGCGCTGATCTTCCAGCGCAGGTTGATGAGCAGGGTGGCGAGCAACGCGACCATGCCGCCGATCACCAGGGAGAAGGTGGCCGGGTCCAGCTCGCTGCGGCGCAGGAGGTAGTAGGCCATGCCGTGGTAGAAGAGCGTCATCACGTAGGGAGCGGTGCGCTCTTCGCGAAGGGGTAACGTAACGCCGCTCACCAGTCCGCTGCGCCACAGCAGGGCGATGCTGAGCAGGGGGAACACCACCGTCATCATGCCCACCATGGCCAGGATCACCAGCTGGCTGCGCGGCTCGATGAAGTAGGAGAGGTGCGGGTCGAGCGTGAAGGCCAGCCCCAGCGTAAGCACCGGCATCAGCAACGGATGGAGCAGGATGCTGAGGGCGTGGGCGAGGGGGCGCATGGGGGGAAGCGGCGAGCGGTTAGCGGCGAGTCGGCAAGTTGAGAACGGGTCGCTGTTCGGTCCTGGCCGCTAGCCGCTTATTGGCTTGCCGCTTTTCAAAGCTCCTTCCTCAACCGGGCCACCGGTACATTCAGCTGTTCGCGGTACTTGGCCACGGTGCGGCGGGCGATGTTGTAGCCCTTCTCCTTCAGCAGCGCGGTGAGCTGGTCGTCGGTGAGGGGTTTGCGCTTCTCCTCGGCCTCGATCGCGTCCTTCAGGATCTTCTTCACCTCGCGGGTGCTCACCTCTTCGCCGGCCTCGTTGGTGAGGCTCTCGCTGAAGAAGAACTTCAGGGAGATGGTGCCGTAGTTGGTCTGCACGTATTTGCTGTTGGCCACGCGGCTGATGGTGCTGATGTCCAGCCCCACCTTCTCGGCGATGTCCTTCAGGATCATCGGCTTCAACTTGGTCTCGTCGCCGGTGAGGAAGAAGCCGCGTTGGTGTTCCATGATGGCTTCCATGGTCACGAGCAGGGTGTTCTGGCGCTGCTTGATGGCGTCGATGAACCACTTGGCGGCATCGAGCTTCTGCTTGATGAAGACCAGTGCCTCCTTGGCGTCCTTGTCCTTCTTGTTGCGCTGGTACTCCTTGATCATCTCGCGGTACTGGCGGCTGATGCGGAGCTCGGGGGCGTTGCGCCCGTTGATCATCAGCTCCAGCTGGCCCTCGATGGTGTTCACCTGGAAATCGGGGATGATCTCCTGCACGGGCTTGCTGGTGTCGCGGGCCGTGTTGCCGGGCTTGGGGTTGAGGTGCGTGATCACGTCGATGGCCTCCTTCAGGGCCTCCTCGTCGATCTCGATGCGTTCCAGGATCCGGTCGTAGTGCTTCTTGGTGAAGGCCTCGAAGTGCTTGCCGATGATCTCCTGCGCGGTGCGCACGTCCACCGCATGGGGCAGGCGCTCCAGTTGCAGCATCAGGCATTCGCGGAGGTCACGGGCACCCACACCTGCCGGGTCAAGGGTCTGGACCACCTTCAGAGCCTTCTCCAGTTCGGCCTTGGTGGTCATCATGTTCTGGGTGAAGGCCAGGTCGTTGACGATGGCGTCCAGGTCGCGGCGCAGGTAGCCGTCCTCGTCCAGGTTACCGATAAGATGCTCGGCGAGAAGCGCCTCGCGTTCGTCGATATCGCGGAGGCCCAACTGGGCGCGCATGCTGTCCTGGAACGTGGTCCCTCCCGCCAGGGGCATCTCGCGGTCTTCCTCGTCCGGGCCGGTGTTCTTCACCGTCAGCTTGTAGTCCGGCGTGTCGTCGTCCTGGTAGTAGTCGCTCAGGTCGAAGTCGTCGCGGTCATCCCCCTCGGCATCGTCCCCGTTGTCGGTGGCTTGCTCCTCGATGGGCTGCTCCTCGTCGTCGTGGTCATCGCCTTCCTCCAGGGCAGGGTTCTCCTCCATTTCCTGCTTGATGCGCTGCTCAAGCTCCACGGTAGGCACTTGCAGCAGCTTCATCAGCTGGATCTGCTGCGGGCTCAGCTTCTGCTGGAGCTTGTGGTAAAGTCCTTGTCTCAACATCACAGGGCGAAAATACGCGGGGAGGGGCAGGTGCTTGTGAACCGTACGCAAAGTCCGCACCAACACTGTCCCTTTTCCAGCGGCCCCCTAACTTACCCGCCGCCATGGGCCTGCTGAAACGACTGCTGAAGATCCTCCTGGGGCTGTTGGTGCTGGTCCTGGTCTTGCTGGTTCTGGCCTGGGCCTTCCACCCGCCGCTGGTGAAGTGGGCCGTGGCCAAGTACAGCCCAGAGTACACCGGGCGGCAGATCACCGTCGAGCATTTCCGGCTGAACCCCTTCACCGGGTCGGCGCGTGTGGAAGGGCTGAAGGTGCTGGAGGCGGCGGGCGACACGGTGTTCGTGAACGTGGGGGAGATCTACGTGGACCTGGCGGTCATGGCCTTGTTCGCGGGCAGATACGAAGTGGAGCAAGTAAGCGTGACCCACCCGTTCGCTCGGATCATCCAACGGGGCGACCGCTTCAACTTCACCGACCTGATCGAACGGTTCGCTTCGGACAGCGGTGCTGCTGAACCTCCTGCCCCGGAGCCGGTGCGCTGGGCCGTGCGCGACCTCCGGGTGGACAGCTGTTCCATCGACTACCTGAGCGACCTGCTGGACATGCCGATCCGCATCGTGCGGCTGGATGCCAGCTGCCCGGGGATGGCCTGGGACCAGGACCGGATCGACGCCACGGTGGACCTGGCGCTTTCGCACGGCACCACCCTGAAGAGCGAGCTGACCTATGCCCAGGCGGCGGGGCTGTACGAGGTGCGGGCCACGCTGGCGAAGACACCCGTGCATTGGCTGCGCCCTTACGTGCTCCCCTTCCTATCGATCGGCGACCTGGAGGGCATGATGGGCACCACCCTGCACGTCAAGGGTTCGGTGTCGGACCCCATGGCCGTGGCGCTGAGCGGCCGGGTGGATCTCGACGGGTTCTCCATGGCCGACCCCAAGGGCGTGAAGCTGGTCGGCTTGAAGAAGCTCGATCTGGTGATCGACACCGTGGATGTGAAGAAAGAGATCTACCACGTGCAGCGCTTCACGGTGGATCAGCCTTACGCCTTCTTCGAGCTGTACGACGATGGGGACAACTTCACGCGGCTGCTTCCGCCCGACTCGGTGAGCGCGACGGAGGAGGAGCTGGGCTACGACCCCATGAACCCCTTCAGCATGCTGGCCTACTACGTGCGGATGATCGCCGAGAACGTGGGGCAGGCGAACTACAAGGTCGACTCGCTCGGCATGGCGGACGGCACGGTGCTCTTCAACGACTACACGTTGTATGAGACCTTCAAGTACGAGCTCGGCGATGTGGATGTGTCCGCTGACGGGATCAACTCGGCCATGGACAGCATCACCTTCCACGCCCATGCCTCCTTGAACCGCACCGGCACCTTCGACGCCAAGCTGGACCTGGATCCGTACTCCATACGGAACCTGCACCTGCAGTACACCATCGACCGTATGGGCATGTCGGACCTGGGG
Source organism: Flavobacteriales bacterium (assembly GCA_044346705.1). Taxonomy (GTDB): domain Bacteria; phylum Bacteroidota; class Bacteroidia; order Flavobacteriales_F; family PHOS-HE28; genus PHOS-HE28. The sequence continues at coordinate 40,616 of JBIIYP010000009.1, read as the reverse complement.
CCCTACGCCGTTTTCTTCGTGGCGCACCCGATCCTGGACGGGCATACGCGGTATGTCTGCAACACTACGGTGGTGGACAACAAGCTGCACAGCGAGAATAAGATCCTGGTCACCGACTTCGAGTTCGGGCGGAAGATGGACATCAAGGATGCCATGGACCTGCCCATGCGTTTCGCGGTGTCGCTGCTGAAGGACAAGAACGGCGACATCAAGCTGGATCTGCCCGTGGAGGGGGACCTGGACGATCCGGAGTACAAGGTGTGGCCGGTGATCTGGCAGGTACTGAAGAACCTGGTGATCAAGGCGGTCAGCGCGCCGGTGAACCTGCTGGCCCGCGCCTTTGATGTGGACGAGGAGGACCTGCGCTCCGTGCGCTATCTCCACTTGCAGGAGGAGGTCACGAAGATCCAGGAGAAACCGCTGAACATCCTTTCACGCGTGGCCTCCGACAAGCCCGACATGCACATCGAGCTGGTGCGTTCGGGCGATCGCGCAGCCGAGGCCGAGGCGTATGCCCTGCTGAAGGCCAAAGCCGATTTTCTGGCGGACAGCACGCACGCCCAGCTGCCCACCACGACGAAGGAACTGGAGCCCTTGGTGCGCGACCTCAACGTCCGCTCTCCCGGCTTCACGGCCTGGCTGAACGGGAAGCTCGGTGGCGCGGGAGCGGATGAACCGGTGCAGAAGCGCTGCCTTCGCCATGTGGGTGTGGAGAGCGCCAATGCCGAAGTGGGCCGGCTGTGGGCCTCGCGCAGTGCTGGTGTGCAGGCTTATCTCACCACGGAGCGGAAGCTGTCGCCAACGGCCTTCACCATCCGGGACCTCACACCGCAGGACACCCTCACCAACACGGTGCAGCCTGCGTTCCAGGTCATCTACAGCGCTGCGGATCCAGGCGGCGCCCCGGCGCCATGAGCGGCCGTCGGCCTGCGCGCTGCCTTTCCGCCACCTATTTTCACCGGCCCTACCGACCGTCGTTGAACGGTCAGACCGCATGGCCGACCTGAAGCTCATCGTCCGCACTCCGCTGGTCCTCGTCAGCTTCTGGTTCCAAGTGCGGCGTGCCGTTCCGGAGGAACGCTGGGCCCACTTCCGGGTGATGGCCCGCCTGTATTGGCGCATGGCATGGCACGGCGAAAAGGGCCCGGTCACCGTGCCCCTGCTCGGGTTCCGGTTCACGGGTTGGAACCCGGGCATCATGCTGCTGCTGTTCCGCGAGATCTTCCTGGAGCACCAGTACGCGTTCACCTCCAGCACGGAGAAGCCGCTGATCATCGATTGCGGGGCCAACATCGGCATGTCCGTCCTCTACTTCAAGCGCCGCTGGCCGGGCGCCCGGATCCTGGCCATCGAGGCGAATCCGCGCGCCTTCGAACTGCTGAAGCGCAACGTGGAGCAGAACGGGCTGAAGGACGTGGAATGCCTGAACGTCGCCGTGGCGGATGCGGAGGGCACCCTGGACTTCTTCGTGAACCACCAAGCGGGCACCTTGCTGGGGTCGCTGCGCGAAGACCGCGGTGGCACCGAACGACTGCAGGTATCGGCGCGCCGCCTCTCCGACCTGCTGGCCGCGTTGCCCGGCGAGGTGGCGGCCGTAAAGATCGACATCGAAGGCGCCGAATGGCAGGTGCTCAAGGACCTGCAGGAGCGCGGTGCGCTAGCCCGCCCGCGCCAATACCTGATCGAGTACCACCATCGCATCGGCGAGGAGCGAAGCCGGCTATCCGTGTTCCTCAAGGCCCTCGAAGACGCTGGCTACGAGTACACCATCACCGCCGCACCGGGCAGGCAGGGGAGCATGCAGGACGTGCTCCTGCACTGCACGCGCTGATCCTCAAGCCTCAGCAGCGGCCAGCATCGCCTTCACCGTCTTCGGTGCGCTGCCCACAAAGACCTGTTTGCCGATCACGATCGTGGGGCGCTTCAGAAAGGTGTACTCCTCCAGGATGTACTTCCGAAGATCCTTCTCCGTCAGCTTCATCTCATTGAGCCCCATGCTGCGGTACTTCATGGCGATCTTGCTGAACAACGCCTCGTAGCTGCCGGCCATGTCCTTCAGCTCATCCAGCTGTTTGGCGGTGATGGGCTCGGCCTTGATGTCCTGCTGCTCGAAGGACTTCAGCTTCGGGATCTCGCCCAAAATGCGCTGGCAGGTGCCGCAGTTGCTCAGGTGGTAGATCTTCTTCATGCCCAGCCTAACAAGCCCAAGCCCGCGCGTGTTCGCCAGAAGTTTCTGTTCTTCTCCTGGAGCTGGGTTTCACCAGCGGTGATCCCTCGCGGAGCTTGGGGACCCTGCGTCTTGTCGGCGGGCCTCAGGGTCCTCCTGCACCTTCTGCACAAGCCAGCGAAATACAAGTGGATAGACCCTGCGGAGGGGTGGGCTGGGACCTACTTTCGTGTCATGCGCGGCCGATGTACCAACGCACCCAAGGTGATACGGCCCGGTTTTTCCACCGCTTCCGATGCATACAGAGAGAACAGTTGCGGGTAGGACCCGATCATTGATGTTCCTCATGATCGGCTCTTGCCTGATCGCCTGCAATGGCACAGCGAAAGAGCGTGTGGATGGCCAAACGCACGCTGTTCCCGGTCAACACATCAATGAAGCTGGAGAGTACCTTTTTGACGATTGTGGATTGAGGCTTTCCCTGCGAACGGAAGAAATGCTCGTTTCCTTTTCGCTACAGGATACAATGGGGAACATCCTGTTCAGGAGTGGTAAGCCGTCGATCAGTGCATTGCATCGATGGAGCATGTCAGTGGATGATTCATGCATCCTTCACATTCGCAGCTCTGACATTGGTCCGTATCGATTGGAACGCGTATCCGGAACCGGGGAATATGTGCTGAGCGTGGACAGTGCAGCGTTCGGGCTGCGGCCCGTTAGTGAGTAGCCTTGAATTGGCGTAGGGTCTCCCCACCAGTGATCCCACAAGGGCTTGGGGGCCCTGCATCTGGTCGGCGGTCCACAGGGTATTGACCGCAGTGCGCTGCAGCGTCCGCTTCAAAGCGGTCACCTTCTTCAGTGGTTGCTTGGCCCCGGAGATCGACATAGCTTTGTGTTTCTGAAGAGCGCTCACATCGATTCCGGAAGAATCGGCCGCAAGGTGGTTCGAAGTACGGGCGATGATGGGCGCTTCTTCATGGGCGGTCCTTCTTCACCAGCAGTTGAGTAAGGTTTATCCTCGGGCTGGGTCACCCCACAAGGGCTTTTGGGACCCTGCGTCTTGTCGGCGGGCCTCAGGGTCCTCCTGCACCTTCTTCCCAAGCGAGCGCAAGCGGGTGGAGAGGCCCTGCGGAAGGGAAGAGAACCTGAGTGAAAGGGAGGTCATGGTTCGCCGATATAGCCAACGACGACGTAGTCCACTCGCCTGTCTCGTGCAAGACAGCTCTTGCGATCTTGCTTATTCATCTTCGCGAACTCTGTATTGCTGCAACGATGCGCATCCACGACACCCTCGGCCTGTAACCGTGCTGCTGGTATTCCTTCGGTCTCCAACATATTCTTCACGTACGTGGCTCTGGCCAACGCCAGTTTGCGGCAGTCCTTTTCACGGACATCGCAGTATCCCATGGTCTTCAGAATCATGGTCGGGTTGTCCTTCATCATTTGAACAACAATGGCCACGGCCTCCGCTGTACTGTTGACGCCTTCCGCCTGCTGATACCATGCACTGTCCGTGCGCAGAAGGGTAGCGTTCGAATGAAAGTAGACGTTCGGAATGCGCCAACCATCGCCATCCTTCACATCATTAATCCCGAGGTAGTATTCCTTCACGAACACTGTGCTATCATAAAGCGTGTCGGTCGCGAGTTGATCGATTATGTTGAGGAAGTTCGGCCTCGTTGCGTGGATGCTGAAATCCCTTCCTCCTGGAAGGTTCAGCGTATCCGCTCTCCGGAACGTGCGTGCCACACCTGCTGTATCCGTGAACAAGGAGTCGGTATGTCCCGTGTCATCCATCACGGTGATCAGCACACCCTGAAGGGGTAAGCGGTTGAGCCTATCGAAAACGGTTATGCAGAGGGAGAATTCGGGTATGCTTTCGACCTGCGCACGGCCATTGACCGCACCGCTGAATACCAGGACGGCGACGATCAGGCGAAGGAGCACATTGACCCGTTCGATCCCACCGGGTATCCTGTGCGACTCTTGGCCTGCTTGTTTCCGCACCTCGATCATGAACCGAAGGTAAAGGGAGGGCGCATGACTCGAGTGGCTCAGGGTCCACTGCGGGAGACCCTGAGCGAAAGGAAAACGCTGCGAAAGGAAGCGGTCGTAGGCTGGCTAGTCAGGCAGGATAAGCCTTTCGAAAGCATGCTTGCCTTGGATGAACGTTTGCCGGTGAATGACCGGGATCTCTTTCTGAAAATGCTCCGGCATGTATCCTGACAGTTCCCGGTACTTCCCTTTTTGCATGATCTCGAACACATCCGAATGGCCGTCGGTCAGGCTCATAAGAACTACATGGCCATCCTCCATCTGTTTCGAGCGGATGTTGATCGAGTCCTGGTCCAGTGACCAAAAACCCAAAGCGGTCCACTCCGCGAGAAGCTGATCCACACTGTCCGAAGTGAGGTGAATGCGCTTCCTGGTGATCCGTGTGATGTGTGAAGATCCCCGTTCAAGGAGTTTGGCCCTCCAGCGGTACGCCTTCCATTCATCATTTAGGCGGACGATCATGTAATACGTTCGCTTCTCTGACCAATAGCCCGTCGTCGTGTATGAGATCACCGTGGCATCGGTGCCGCTGAAGTGTTCGAAGACGGGCGAAGAGCGGACAAGCGGCGTTATGCTATCCGGTGGGAACTCCGGAAAACCATCTTGGGCGTGTGCACCAAATGGCAACGTAAACAACAACAAGAAGAGCTTCTTCATTGGGTGCAAGATGCCGGTTGAAGAGGGGTTACACAAGGCGCGCTCCCTCCGCCCCCCTGCGCCTCTGCGTTAAAACTCCGCAGACTTCGGCGTCCGCGGGCCTGCCTGCCGAAGGCATGGAAGGGGATCTGTCACGTATCATCCGAGCTTGAAGCGCTCGAGCTGCAGAAAGATGCCCTTCAAATGATCGAAGTCGGCATCTATTGTCAAGAGCTTCGCCTTGGTGATGATCGCGGTCGACGCGATCCACAGATCGTTCTTGCCCATGTTCCGTGAGGAAAGGCCAAGCGTATGGCCGATCAACCGGCCCTGGCTGAACGCATCAATGCGTGCATAGGTCTCCACCAAAGCAGCATCATTGTGGCTGATGTCGATGATCACATAGCGGCGAAGGAGCTTCTCCAGTTTCTCCTTCTTCGGCGACCCCCACCCGTTCTGTTCCGCAAGCGAACGCAGTTCCGCCTCGGTCACCACGGAGATCATCACCAAGGCATCATCGGCTCCAAGTGCGTGGTCAAGCGATGCCTTTTTCCAGACCGGATGGTCCTTGAGAGCGGCCAACACCACATTGGTATCGAGCACGTAACGTCTCATGTTGTGAGCTGCCCGATCAAGAAGTCGAAGTCCTCATCGCCCGGCCACTGACCAACGATGCTCTTGGTCGTGTTCCGACCGCCCTTTTCGCGCAATTGGCGTTCGATCTGTTGCTCAGCGTTCTCCCCCTTGCGCTGTTTCGCGAAGTAGTCCTCGCCTTGTTCGACAGGGAAGATGCGTTGCACCTCAATGGTGCGCCTGCCTCCAGGCTTGAAATGGACCAAGCCCATTACGGTGGCCTCTTTCGTCCAGAACTGGGCGACTTCAGTTCGGTCAAGGTCGTCGCTCAGGAACCCATCCATCACGCCATCCGGTCCCTTTACGCGGATACGCGAGCTACTGTGTTGTAGAAGATCCACGGTCCCTTGAAGTACGATGCGCTCAGGCTCGGGTAATGACTCCTCTAGGACGGCTATGTGCTTGAGGCTTTCCTTTTTCACCACCAGTTCCTTGGTCCGCCCTTCGTTGCTTACCCGAAAAGCTTCTTCCGGTGCACGGAAGACTTTCTTGAACGCCACCAACTGGTTCAACAAGGGCTTGTCCAAGAACTCCTTGCTGGAAGCTCCGTCCAGTGCATCGTTGAACGTGTTCATGAACAGCGACATGGGCGTCTGATCCGCCAATTGCAACTGTCCTTCGTGGCGGAACGCATCGAATTGGATGCCTTTCAGGGTTTCGCCGAGGGTGGCGCACTCCACCATCAATCGCGTACTGCCCTTTTTCACGCCGACCAGATCAATGCGCAGGGCATCATCCAGTTTGGCTTGTTTCCGTCCAGCGGAAATGCTCACACCACGCAGCCGGAGCTGCAAAGCGCCTTCGGCCACCTTGGAGATGATGTCCGCAAGCTGAACTAAGCGACGGAAGTCGATGTGACCATTGCCTTCCACTGGCTTGTCGATCGTGATCTCGTACTTCATGAAGGTCTGCGCTGGTTATGACGAGTTCTTCGACCTGGATCAATCGCCAAGATAGCCGTTGCGATGACCCCCTCAGAACTCCGCGCTCTTCGGCGTCCGCGGGAAGGGGATCACATCACGGATGTTCCCCATGCCCGTCACAAAGAGCACGAAGCGCTCCAGGCCCATGCCGAAGCCGGCGTGCGGCACGGTGCCGAAGCGGCGCGTGTCCAGGTACCACCAGAGCTCGTCGGCAGGCACGTTCATTTCGGCCATGCGGTCCTCCAGCACATCGAGGCGCTCCTCGCGCTGGCTGCCGCCGATGATCTCGCCGATGCCGGGGAAGAGCACGTCCATGGCGGCCACGGTCTTGCCCTTCTCGCTGTAGCCGAAGTCGCCGGGCGCGTTGGTGCGCATGTAGAAGGCCTTGATCTGCGCGGGGTAGCCTGTGACGATCACCGGCTTCTTGAAATGCTTCTCCACCAGGTAGCGCTCGTGCTCGCTCTGCAGGTCGATGCCCCATTCCACGGCGAACTGGAACTGCTTCTTCTGGTAGGGCTTGCTGCGCAGCAGGATGTCGATGGCGCTGTCGTAGGTGATGCGCTCGAAGGGGTTCTCCAGCACGAACTTCAGGCGGTCGATGAGGCCCAGTTCGGCACGCTGCTCCGCGGGCTTCGTGGCTTCCTCCTCCTTCAGGCGCGCGTCCAGGAACAGCAGGTCGTCCATGCTGTTCTGTAGCACGCGGGCGATGAGGTGCTTGCACAGGCCCTCGGCGAGGTCCATGTCGCCGGCCAGGTCCATGAAGGCGGCCTCGGGCTCGATCATCCAGAACTCGGCGAGGTGGCGCGTGGTGTTGCTGTTCTCTGCGCGGAAGGTGGGCCCGAAAGTGTAGACCTTGCCCAGCGCCAATGCGGCCAGCTCGGCCTGCAGCTGTCCGCTCACGGTGAGGCGGCTCTCGCGGCCGAAGAAGTCCTCGCTGAAGTCCACGGCGCCGTTCTCGTGGCGGGGCGGGCTGTTGGCGTCCAGGGTGCTCACGCGGAACATCTCCCCGGCCCCCTCCGCATCGCTGGCGGTGATGATGGGGCTGTGGAAGGAGTTGTAGCCGTGCTTGTCGAAGTACTCGTGGATGCCGAAGCTCACCTGGTGGCGGATGCGGAAGATGGCGCTGTAGGTGCTGGTGCGGAAGCGCAGGTGGGCCTGCTCGCGCAGGAACTCCAGGCTGTGCTTCTTGGGCTGGATGGGGTAGGTCTCCCCGTCGCTGTCGCCGAGCACTTCCACGGCGGTCACCTTCAGCTCCACGCGCTGGCCGCTGCCCTGGCTGGGGACCAGCTCGCCGGTGCACTTCACGGCGGCGCTGGTGGTGAAGCGTCCGCGCGTGGCCTCGTCCACCTGGCTCTGGTCGATGACGCACTGCAGGTTGCGGATGGTGCTGCCGTCGTTGAGGGCGATGAAGCGGTCGTTGCGGAAGGTGCGCACCCAGCCGGCCACGGTGATGGTGGTTCCGGTGAGGGTGGTATCGTCGAGGGCTTGTTTGATCGAACGCATGGGCGCGAATGGTGAAGGCGGTAGGTGGGGAGAACGTGCAGGCGGGGACTTTATCACCCTTCGCACCATTCTCACAACGCTCCCCCCAAGTCGACCACAAAGATGGGCAACGGCGGTTGAAGGGCCGGTTGGTGGGGGCAAGGCCTGCCGTTCATCCATTCCCGCGAACCGTTGGAAACATTTTGTGGTGCAAAGTGTTTCCAATGTGTTTTTCCCACCCTACGTTTGCACCCGCTTTCCCCGAACCCTCCTGCCGGACGAGCCCGAGACCCCAAAGACCGCGATGAGCGAACTGACCGAACCCAAGGAACAGGAGATCCTGCTTCAGGCCCAGAAGTGCTTCATGCGAAATGGCATCAAGGCGATGACCATGGACGACGTGGCGCGCTACATGCGCATGAGCAAGAAGACCCTTTACCAGTTCTTCACCGACAAGAACGACCTGGTGGAGAAGATGACATCGAACCTCTGCGCCAGCCATGAGCAGATCATCAACGGCATCTGCGCCCAGGGCCTGAACGCCATCGATGAGCATTTCGAGATCACGCGGTTCATCGCCGGGCAGCTCGCCCAGATGCATCCGAGCATCCATTACGACCTGGAGAAGTACCACCCCAAGGCCTGGGAGATCCTGCAGAACATGGAGGACCGGAACGTGATCGCCATCGTGACGGCGAACATGGAGAAGGGCATTCGCGAGGGTTTGTACCGCGACGACCTGAACATCCCGGTGATCGCGCGCATCTATGTCGCGCGGATGGATGCCGTGTTCGACGGGGAGCTGTTCCCGGTGAACGAGTACAATTTCGTCGACGTGCTGTGGGAGCAGTTCCGCTACCACATCCGCGGCATCGCCAGCCCCAAGGGGGTGCAGTACCTGATGAAGAAAATGAACAAGGAGCGCAAGTGATGAACATGCAACGCATAGTCGGCATGCTGGCCCTGTTCCTGGGGCTCAGCGCCGCGGCCCAGGGTCCGCTCACCCTCACGCTCCAGCAGGCCATGGACATGGCGGCCACGCAGGGCTTCGCGGTCCGTTCCAGCACGCTGGAGGCCGAGAAGGCCGAGGCGCGCATCAAGGAAGTGACGGCCATGGGCCTGCCGCAGGTGGATGCCACCGGTGGCTTCAACAACTACCTCACGGTGCCCAAGAGCGTCATCCCCAATTTCACCGGATCCGGTCCCGAATTCCTGGAGGTGCAGTTCGGTGTGCCCTACACCACCACCGGCGCCCTGCAGCTCAACCAGCTGATCTTCGACGGCAGCTACCTCGTGGGGCTGCGGGCCAGCCGCGAGCTGCGCACCCGCAGTGAGCAGGACCTGGAGAAGACCGTGGCCGAAGCCCGCTACCAGGCAGCGAAGTCCTACCTGGGGGTGCTGGCCGCGCGGGAGGGTTCGCGCCTGGCGGCCGAGAGCGTGCCCATCCTGGAGAAGAGCCTTGCGGAGGCCACCGCCATGAAAGAACAGGGCTTCATGGAGGCCACCGACGTGGACCGCCTGAGCATCGCCCTGGCCAGCGCCCGTGACCGGGCCCGCAGCTTCGCCCAGCAGGAGCGCGTGGCCATGGCCTACCTGCGCCTGGTACTGGGCCTGCCCGCCGATACCCCGCTCACCCTTTCCGGCGACCTGGAGACCACTGTGAACGACCCGGCCGAAGTGGCCCTCTCCGAGAGCCGGGTCGACCTCAACGGCCACGTGGATTACCAGCTCGCCAACACGCTCATCCGGCTCCAGGAGTTGGAGGTGAAGAACCAGAAGGCCGCCTACCTGCCCAAGCTCTACGGCTTCGCCAACACCCAGGCCCAGAACTTCGGGTTCGATGAGGTGTGGCAGACGGACTGGTTCCCCGGCACGCTGTGGGGTCTGCAGTTGCAGGTGCCCATCTTCAGCAGCGGCATGCGCAGCAGCCGCGTGAAGCAGGCCGACCTCACCCTGCAGCAGTCCGAGGTGAACCGCGCCTTCACCGAACAGAACCTGCTGGCCGCAGCGGAGGAGCGCAGCGAGAAGGCGCGCACAGCCTTGGAGAGCTACCGCACCGAGAAGCAGAACCTCGAACTGGCCAAGCGCATCTTCGATCGCACCAGCATCAAGTTCACCAACGGCTTGTCCAGCAGTTTCGAACTGAACCAGGACCAGACCCAATACCTGCAGGCCCAGCAGATCTACATCGGCAAGCTCGTGGACCTGCTGCTCGCCCGCACCGACCTGCGCAAGGCCCTCGACCTCTATTGACACCCGCACACCGAACCGTGATGAAGAACACCTTTCTTTTCCTGCTCGCCGCCGCGCTCCTCGCCGCCTGCGGAAGCAACGACACTTCCGACCTGGGCAAGAAACGCCTGGAGCTGGACAGCCTGAAAGCCGCCTACAAAGAGCTGGGCGAGAAGATCAAGGCCGCCGACCAGTGGATCGCCGACCACGACACCACCGTGAAGAAGAACCTGCCGGCGGTGACCACCCTGGTGCTGGCGCCCACGCGCTTCGAGCACTTCGTGCAGGCGCACGGCCATGTGAAGGCCGACAAGAGCGCGGACCTCTACGGCATGGGCGGCCGTGTGCGCAGCATCCTGGTGAAGGAAGGGGTCCGCGTGCGCAAAGGACAGCTGCTCGTGGACCTCGACAACGACGCGATCGAGAAGCAGGTGGCCCAGGCGAAAGCAGGTTACGACCTGGCCAGGGAGGTGTTCGAGAAACAGGAGCGCCTGTGGAAGCAGCAGATCGGCAGTGAGGTGCAATTCCTGCAGGCCAAGAGCAACAAGGAACAGGCCGAGGCCGGTTTGGCCGCGATGAAGGAGCAGCTCCGCATGAGCCGCATCACCGCACCGTTCGATGGCACTGTGGACGAGATCATGGTGACCGTGGGGGAGATGACGGCACCGCAGCTTCCCTTGGCCCGCGTGGTGGACCTCAACGGTGCGAGCCTCGAGGCCGATGTGCCCGAGAGCTACCTGCAGCGTGTAAAGGCCGGTGACCCGGTGACCGTGGAGTTCCCTTCCCTTGGTGACACCATCACCGCCACCCTGGCCAGTGTAAGCCGCTACATCGATCCGGCGAACCGCACCTTCAAGGTCACCCTGCGCGTGCCTGATGCGGAGACCTACGTGCGCCCCAACATGCTCAGCGTGGTGCACATCCGCGATATCGTACAGGACAGCGCCATCGTGGTGCCCAGCCGGTGCATCCAAGAGGACGTGTCCGGCAAGAGCTACGTGTTCGTGCTCGACGCCGACAAGGAAGGCCGGGCGATCACCCGCAAGGTGGTGGTGACCCGCGTAATGGATGCCAAGGACCGCACCCTGTTGGCACCGAACGCCGGACTGAAAGGCAACGAGACCATCCTTGACGAAGGCGCCAAGAGCGTGGGGGATGGACAACGGGTAAAGGTGACGAACCTCTGATCAAACCGGATACGGTGATCCACCGGCACCGTACCGTCGACCCACTGGGTCGACCTGCACCGGATCGATGACCGACCCCGACAACAGCTAGGCAATGGACCACAGCAACATCGAGAACGAGGCCTACGGCGAAGGGCACGGCAAACAGTTCGCCATCACCAGCTGGGCGGTGAGGAACCGGACCACCGTGATGGTGATCACCGTGCTGATCGCGGCTTTCGGCATGTACTCCTACAGCGCCATGCCCAAGGAGAGCTTCCCCGAGGTGGTGACCCCGGAGATCTACGTCGCCGTACCGTACAACAGCAGCTCGGTGGTGGACATCGAGAAGCTCATCACCAAGCCGCTGGAGAAGGAGATCAACACCATCACCGGTGTCGACGAGATCAACAGCACCAGCGTGCCGAACTTCAGCACCATCCAGGTGAAGTTCAACTACAACGTAACGCCCACCGAGGCGCTGCGGAAGGTGAAGGATGCGGTGGACAAGGCGAAGAGCGATCCCAACTTCCCCAAGGACCTGCCCGCCGAGCCCAGCATCTTCGAGATGAACTTCTCCGAGATGATCCCGGTGATGAACATCAACCTGAGCGGTGACTACAGCATCGACCAGCTGCACCATTACGGCAAGATCCTGGAGGACCGCATCGAAGGCCTGCCGGAGATCAACAAGGTGGACATCCGCGGGGTGCCGGAGAAGGAGGTGAAGGTGAGCATCGACCTCAACAAGATGGAGGCCTTGCAGATCAACTTCGGCGATGTGGCCATGGCCTTGCAGACGGAGAACCTCACCATGAGCGGCGGCGAGGTGCTCACCGACGGCATGCGCCGGGCCGTGCGTGTGGTCGGTGAGTTCGCCGACATGGAGATGATCCGCGACATCGTGGTGAAGAACGAGTTCCAGAAGGAGGTGCGCCTGCGTGACATCGCCAGCGTGGAGTTCGCCTTCAAGGAAGCCGACAGCTACGCCCGCGAGTACGGGAACCCCGTGGTGATGCTCGACGTGATCAAGCGCGCCGGGGAGAACCTCATCATCGCCAGCGACAAGATCAATGAGATCCTGAAAGAGGCGCGCGGCACCGTGATCCCCGAGAACGTCACCATCACCATCACCGGCGACCAGAGCGAGGACACCCGCGTGCAGGTGGACGAGCTCTTCAACCACATCATCTTCGGGGTGATCCTGGTGGTGGGCACCCTGCTCTTCTTCCTGGGCCTGCGCAACGCGCTCTTCGTGGGCCTCGCGATCCCCCTGAGCATGTTCATCTCCTTCATCATCCTGAACGCCTTCGGTGTCACGCTGAACATCATGGTGCTCTTCTCGCTGATCCTTGCGCTGGGCCGCCTGGTGGACGATGGCATCGTGATCGTGGAGAACATCTACCGGCACATGAGCAATGGGGAACCCGCCATGGCCGCGACCCGTCGTGCGGTGGGTGAGGTGACACTGCCGATCGTGGCCGCCACCACCGCCACCGTGATGGTCTTCGTGCCGCTGCTGTTCTGGCCGGGTTTGTTGGGGCAGTTCATGAAGTGGATGCCCATCACCTTCATGGTGGCCCTGAGCGCGTCGCTCTTCGTTGCCCTGGTGGTGAACCCCGCCCTTAGCACGCAGTTCATGAAGGTGGAGCGGGAGAACCCGAACGCGAAGAAGGTGTTCCGCTTGGTGGGCATCCTTGCGGTGATCGGCACCGCTTTCGCCACTATCGGGGTTGCTTCGCACACGCCTTTCGTCACCGGCCTCGGAACGCTCAGTATCCTCGCCGCGATCCTCGGCGTATTGAACCTGAAGGTGGCGGTGCCCGGCACGCGCTGGTTCCAGGACGTGTTCCTGCCGCGGCTTGAAGCGCGCTATGAGCGTTTCTTGCGGTACGCCCTGAACAAGCACCACCCGCGCACCTTCCTCTTCGGCACCTTCGGCCTGCTGGTGCTGGCCATCGTGCTGTTGATCGTGGTGCCCCCCAAAGTGGAGTTCTTCCCGGTGAACGAGCCGAAGTATGTGAACGTGTTCATCGAGGCACCCATCGGAACGGATATCGAGAAGACCGACATGATCACGCGCCGCTTGGAGGATCAGGTGAAGGCGATCGTCAATGTGCCCCCCTACATCGAAGTGAAGGAGGTGCAGCAGCCGGATGGAACCGTGAAGCGGGACACCGTGAACTGGTTGATCAACTCCATGATCACGCAGGTGGGCAACGGCACCAGCGACCCCGCGCAGGGCGTGAGCCTGGCCAACACCCCGAACAAGGGCCGGATCCAGCTCAACTTCGTGAAGTTCGCCGAGCGCCGCGGCTTGAAGACCAACGAGGTGCTGCTGAAGTTGCAGAGCGATCTGCAGGGCTATCCCGGTGTGATCGTGAGCGTGGACAAGGACGCGGCAGGTCCGCCCACCGGCAAGCCGATCAACATCGAGCTCACCGGCGAGGAGATCGGTCCCCTGCTGGCCGAGGCGGATTCGCTCAAGTCCTTCCTGGACAGCAAGAACGTGCCGGGCGTGGAAGCCCTGCGCATCGACATCGACCGCGCGAAGCCCGAGATGCCGATCATCATCGACCGCGCGAAGGCCCGCCGCCTGAACGTGAGCACCTACGCCGTGGCCGACGCCATCCGCACCGCGCTCTTCGGCAAGGAGGTGAGCACCTTCCGCATCGAGGGTGACGACGACGACTACAAGATCATGGTGCGCCTGCAGGACGACCAGCGCTACGATGTGGGCGCCATCATGAACATGAACATCACCTTCCGCGACATGCTCAACGGAAAGATCCGGCAGGTGCCCATCAGCGCCGTGGCGAAGGAGGAGCTCAGCAGCACCTTCAGCGCCATCAAGCGCACCGACCTGAAGCGCGTGGTGACCGTGAGCAGCAATGTGATCGCCGGGTACAACAGCAACGAGGTGATCGAGGAGATCAAGGAGGCGCTCACGGGCTACGAGAAGGATGAGCGCTTCGGCATGGCCTTCACCGGTCAGCAGGAGGACCAGATGAAGGAGATGGCCTTCCTGGGCAAAGCCTTCCTCATCGCCATCTTTATCGTCTTCCTGATCATCGTGTGGCAGTTCAACAGCATCAGCTGGCCCATGGTGATCCTCAGCACGGTACTGTTCAGCACGATCGGTGTCTTCCTCGGCTTGATCGTCTTCCGCATGGACTTCATCATCCTGATGACCATGCTGGGCATCATCTCGCTGATCGGTGTGGTGGTGAACAACGCCATCGTGCTCATGGACTTCGCGAAACTGCTCTTCGAGCGCCAGAAGGAGAAGCGCGGACTCCCCGAAACAACCGAGCTGCCTACCGATGTCACGCGCGAGATGCTGATCGTCGCCGGTAAAACACGTCTTCGTCCCGTGTTGCTTACTGCGGTGACCGCTGTGCTGGGTCTGCTGCCTTTGGCCGTCGGCTTCAACCTCAACTTCGGCACGTTGCTCACTGAGCTGAACCCGCACATCCACATCGGCGGCGACAACGTGATCTTCTGGGGTCCACTGAGCTGGGCCGTGATCTACGGGCTCACCTTCGCCACCTTCCTCACGCTGATCATGGTGCCGGTGATGCTCTTCATCATCGCCAAGATCAAGCACCGCCGGCAGTGGAAGCGTGCGGAGCGCCTCCGTGCGCAGGGCCTGCCGGTGGCCTGATCGGCTGACGTTCATTCACGAGCGGCCCTTGCTTGGATGCAGGGGCTGCTCGCTTTTGTATCGATGCGGAAGGCTTGCAGAATGTGGGCGGGTGAACTACATTGGTTCCATGAACGCGCAGCTTGGCAGGATACGACCCGTGCGTGCGCTTGGCCGTAGCCGCCGAACGGCCATGCTGGAGCAATTGCTCATCACGCCGAAGAAGCGGAGCGTGCGCAAGCCCGGTCGCGTGGCCTTCCAATGGCACGATGGCGCCGGTGAGCTGCACTACTGCGTGCTGAGCCCCGCCCAGAGCTGGCCTTACTTGGTGAAGGAATAGGTCCCGGGACCGCGCGTCCGACCGCGGATCAATTCAGGTCGACCCACTTCAAGCGAAGGCTGTTGCTCACCACGCTCACACTGCTCATGGCCATGGCCGCACCGGCGATCATGGGGTCCAGCAGGAAGCCGTTGATGGGGTACAATACCCCGGCCGCGATGGGAATGCCGAGCACGTTGTAGATGAAGGCCCAGAAAAGGTTCTGGCGGATGAGGCTGACGGTCTTTCGCGAGAGCGTGATGGCGCGCGGGATGGTGTTGAGGTCGGTGCTGATGAGCGTCATGCGCGCCACGTCCATGGCGATGTCGCTGCCCCGGCCCATGGCGATGCTCACATCGGCTTTCGCCAGGGCCTCGCTGTCGTTGATGCCGTCGCCCACCATGGCCACCACTTCACCCATCTGCTGCAGTCCGGTCACGAAGGCGGCCTTGTCCCGCGGCAACACCTCACTGCGGAAGTCGACGATGCCCACGGCCTTGGCCACGGCCTGTGCGGTGCGGCGTGAATCGCCGGTCTGCATGTAGACCTTGATGCCCGCGGCTTTCAGGCGTGCGATGGCCTGGTGGGCGGATGGCTTGATGCGGTCGGCAATGGCGAGGGCGGCGCGTACCTCCTTTACATCGGCGAACCAGATCACGGTGTGGGCGGCTTCCTGCCAGGCCTTTTCCCGCTCGCGGTATTCCGCACCGATCATGATCCCATTCTCCTCCAACAGGCGGCGATTGCCCACCAGCCAGCTGGTGCCGTCGACCGTGGCTTTAACGCCTTTGCCGGTCAGGTCTTCGAAGGCGGCCAGGGTGGAACCTGTGGTGTCGACCCATGGGGTCGACGCTACAGGTGCTTTGCAGCTAGCGGTTGCGTTGCGCAGATGTCGTACGACCGCCTCCGCCAACGGGTGCTTGGACCGGGATTCGATCATCAACAACGCGTTGGCCACTTCGGCATCTTCCAGACCCATGGCCTCCACCACTTCCGGCTTTCCTTCAGTGAGGGTGCCGGTCTTATCCAGCACGATGGCGGTGATGTTCCGCGCACGCTCCAGGCTCTCGGCATCCTTGATGAGGATACCGTTCTCGGCCCCCTTGCCCATGCCGGCCATGATGGCGGTGGGCGTGGCGAGGCCAAGGGCACAGGGGCAGGCGATCACCAGCACGGTGACCAGGGCCAGCAGACCCTGCGTGAACGCATGCTCGCCACCGAAGATCCACCACACGATGGCGCTGAGGAGGGCGATGCCGATGACGATGGGAACGAACACGCCCGCGATCCGGTCCACCAGCTTCTGCACCGGCGCCTTGCTGCCCTGCGCATCCTGCACCGTGCGGACGATCTGCGCCAGCAAGGTGGCGGCACCGACCTTTTGCGCACGCATGCGCAGGCTTCCTTTCTGGTTGATGGTGCCTGCCAGCAATGGGGTCCCGGGCGTCTTCGCCACAGGGATGGGTTCCCCGCTGATCATGCTCTCGTCCACGTAGCTCTCGCCACCGATCACTTCGCCATCCACGGCGATGCTCTCGCCGGGGCGCACAACCAGGATGTCATCCACGTTCACATCGGCGATGGGTATTTCCTTGGCCTGACCGTCCACGCCTTCCCGCAGCACTGTGCTGGGCCGCAGGCCCATCAGTTTCTTGATGGCGCTGCTGGTGCCGGCCTTGGCACGCTCCTCGAGGAACTTGCCGAGCAGGATGAAGGTGATCACCACGGCGGCCGCTTCGAAGTACACGTGCGGCATCAGGCCACGGCTGGTCCAGAACGAAGGGTAGGTGGTGTTGAAGACACTGAAGACGTAGGCCACACCGGTGCTCAGGGCCACCAGCGTGTCCATGTTGGCGCTCCGGTGTTTCGCCTGCTTCCACGCGTTGATGAAGAAGGAACGTCCGAAGACGAGCACTACCGGGGTGCTCAGGGCCCACTGCACCCACGGCGACCAAGGCGCGTGCATGAACGCCATGCCGACGATCACGAGCGGGATGCTCAGCATGACGGAGGCGAACAGGCGTCGTTTCAGTGCGAGGAGGTTCCTGTCCTGCTCGGCCTCGGCCTCCGCCAGGGCATCCTGTTCGTCCGTGATCAGCAGGTCATACCCGGCGCTCGCCACTGCGGACTTCAGTGCGGCATCATCCGTGGCCTGCGGATCGAAGGTCACCTGGGCCGTGTTCGTGGCGAGGTTCACGGCCACTTGTTGGACGCCGACGTGTCCGCGCAAGACCTTCTCGACACTGAGCACACAGCTCGCACAGGTCATTCCTGTCACAGGGTAGGTGCGCTTCAACAGGGCGGTGGTCTCCATGACCCCACGAAGGTACCGGCCGGTGAGCGGCGTTGGCGTGGGACCTTCGGCTAACTTGGCTGCATGACGGTCCGGTGATCGAGCCCATGCGAAAGGTCCTCTTCCGCTTTGCAGGTCCGCTGGCCGGAGCGGCGAGCTACGCCCTGATGCATCATCTGGGTCATGCGCCTGCAGCCATGGCGGGCATCGTTCTGTGGATGGCGGTGTGGTGGATCAGTGAGGCCGTGGCGATCCCGGTGACCGCATTGCTTCCGCTTGTGCTATTTCCCCTGCTCGGCATCCAGGACCTGGCGGCCACTGCAGCGCACTACGGGCGCGACATCATCTTCCTTTTCATCGGGGGCTTCCTCCTGGCATTGGGGGTGGAGCGCAGCGGCCTGCACAACCGCTTCGCATTATGGACCGTGAGCCGCATCGGTGCTTCACCACCGCGGCTGGTGCTCGGCACCTTGTTGGCGAGCGGAGCCTTGAGCATGTGGATCAACAGCACGGCAGCGGTGCTCGTGATGTTGCCGATCGCCTTGAGCCTCTTACGCACCATGGAGGGATCGAAGGGCCTCGGTGCGGTGCTCGCGTTGGCCGTGAGCTATGGGGCCACCATCGGGGGCATGGCCACACCGGTGGGCACACCGCCGAACCTGGTGATGATGGCCATGTGGAAGCAGGAGTTCCCAACGGAACCGGCGCTTGGTTTCGGGCAATGGATGCTGTTCGGCGTGCCGTATGCGCTGCTCTTCCTCTTCATCACGAGGCTGTTGCTTACGCGCGTGCTCTTCCGGCTGCCCACTGCGGCAATGGTCCAGCGACATGCGCTGCGTGAGCAGTTGAAGGAACTGGGTCGCCCCACGCGCGATGAACGGCTCGCCGGCCTGGTGTTCGCCTGCACGGCCTTTTTGTGGGTGACCGGGGATGACATCATCTTCAGTGAAGCCTTCACCCTCCACGGATGGCGAGGCCTGTTGGGGCTGGAGCGCATGGGGGATCCGGCGGTGGGCATGCTGGGCGGGATCGTGCTCTTCCTGCTTCCGTCGAAGGGGGAAAAGCGCAACCTGCTCGATTGGGAATTCGCTCAGCAGCGCATCCCCTGGGGCGTGGTGCTCTTGATCGGCAGTGGCTTCGCGATCGCCGGCGGCATCGATGCGAGCGGCCTTAGCGCCACGATCGGGAACGCCCTGGTCGGTTGGCGCACCGGCTCGGACCTGCTGCAGGTGGGCGCCATCGCAACAGGCGTTACCCTGCTCAGCGAACTGGGCTCGAACACGGCGGTGGCGAGCCTGGTGCTGCCCATCCTGGCGCGCACCGCCGGGGCTTGGGGCATGGCCCCGCTGATGGTGATGATACCCGCCACACTGGCCGCGAGTTGCGGCTTCATGCTCCCGATCGCCAGTCCCATGCAGGCCATCGTGTTCGCCAGCGGCCACCTCACGGTGAAACAGATGGTAAAGGCCGGCATCTGGATGGACCTGGTGGGCGTGGTGTTGCTCATGGCCTTGTGGGCGGTGCTTGGTGAGGCGGTGTTCGGTTGAACGACCGCACAGGTGAGCGCGCTACCTTCGTCATCATGCGCGATCTTCTCCTTCTCCCCGCAACGGTCCTGTCGCTGAGCGCGGGAGCACAGGCCACGTTCACCCTCACCAGCGCCGATGTCGGCGGCCAGGCCACCATGCGCCAGGTGTTCAATGGCTTCGGATGTACCGGTGAGAACATCAGCCCGCAGCTCAGCTGGAGCGCGGCGCCAGAGGGGACCAAGAGCTACGCCGTCACCGTTTACGACCCTGATGCGCCTACCGGAAGTGGCTGGTGGCATTGGCTGGCTTTCGATATTCCAGCAACGACCAAGGGCCTGCCCCCCGGTTCCGGAACTCCGGGTAAGCCCGGCATGCCGGACGGCGCCATCCAGAGCCGCACGGATTATGGCGTCCCCGGATACGGCGGTCCCTGCCCGCCCCCCGGTCACGGTCCGCACCAGTACATGGTCACCGTGTACGCATTGAAGACCGACAAGCTCGGCCTCGACGCGAAC
The DNA here is from genome assembly GCA_044346705.1 of Flavobacteriales bacterium. Classification (GTDB taxonomy): domain Bacteria; phylum Bacteroidota; class Bacteroidia; order Flavobacteriales_F; family PHOS-HE28; genus PHOS-HE28. Next base: position 21,023 of record JBIIYP010000009.1, on the reverse strand, counting down.
GCTACGCCCGCCGTGGTGGGCTACACCTTGAACAGCCAGATGCTGGCCAAGGCGAGCATCGTGTTCTACTACGCACGCTGAGCGAAGGCCTAGGGCGGCAGTGGCCCGTTGTAGTGGAGGCAGGGTGTGTTGTACCAGGGGCACTGGTCGAACAGGGGCAGCTCCACATGGGTGGTGTCCCCGCCGGTGATGGTGATCACGCCGAAGGGGCCATGGAGCCAGCGTTCCAGGCAGTCCTTGTCGATGGGCTCGGTGTACAGGGCCGGCTTGGCGTGGTCCTTCAGCAACTGTCGGTAGCGTTTGTCGTTCAACTGGTCCTGGTCCAGCAGCAGATAGCTGCCGGCCGGCAGCACCACGTACCCGTTACCGGTGCGGTCCGTGCGCACGGTGTCCATGATCGGTGAGCGCAGGTCGTTTATCGCGAACAGGCCCGCGCTGTCGGCCGTGGCGCTTCGCAGGAAAAGTGGTCCCTGCCAGGGCTCTGTGCGCGGCATGCCTTCGGGTCCAGGGTCGGCACCGCCGCAATAGGGCGCGGTGCAGGTGGCGTGCAGGTGGAGGACGCCGGTCCCGCGGCCTTCCCAGCGATGCATCTCGCCTTGGTTCGTGTTGCGGCTGGTGGAGCACGCGCCAACCAGGAGCGCGAGCCCGAACAGGATACAGAAGAACCTATCTGTGTTCATCCGTGTCCATCCGTGGTTCACCCTCACACCGTCGCGATCACCTTCAGCTCGATGGCGATGGGCGTGGGCAGGCAGTTGATCTCCAGCGTCGTCCGGCACGGCGGATCGTTCTCGAAGTAATCCTTCCACAGCCGGTTGTAAGTGGGGAAGTCGTCCTTCATGTTCGTGAGGTATACCGTCACGTCCACGATCTTCTCCCAGCTACTGCCCGCATCCTCCAGGATCCATCGCACGTTCTGGAATACGCTGCGCACCTGGGTCTCGATGTCGTAGCTGGCGATGTTCCCTTGTGCATCCAGCTCCACGCCGGGGATCTTCTTGGTGCCCCGTTCCCGCGGGCCCACACCGCTGAGGAACAGCAGGTCGCCCACGCGGCGGGCATGCGGGTAGTGGCCTACGGGCTCGGGGGCCTTGTTGGAATCGATACCGCTCATGATGGTGCGAAGGTGGAGTGGTGCTAGGGTGCGGATACCACGTCAGGTGCAAAGGTGCTGGTTCGTTGTGGATGATGAGCCACAAGCGGTCTGCATCGGGTTATGCACCTTTGTGGCATCACGGATCGGAGTACCATAGCACCACTCCACCATAGCACCATCGCACGATCATGCGCTCCTTCCTCGCTCTCGCCCTGTTCTGCGGAACCATTTCGGCCGCACAGGCCCAGTTGTCCTGGATCCCCTGCACCATGCCGGTGAACACGCTCACCTTGTTGACCATGGGACCCAACGGAGAACTGGTCACGCTGCTCGCCACCAACCCTGCCCAGCCGCGGATCAGCACGGATCAGGGACAGACCTGGACCAACCTGCCCGGGACCGGAGGCCCCAACGGCAACTTCCTTTCCGAAGGCCGCCTCCACCTCACCGCCGCCGGCACCATGCTGGTGTGGGGTAGCGTGAACGGTGGCAGCACCTACACCATGTGGCGTAGCGCCAACGGAGGGAACACCTTTTCCCCAGTGAGCGGCATCCCCACCAACCGCTATTTCTTCGGCTTCACCAGTGGGCCGAACGGTGATGTGTTCCTCTATGGCGAAGGCATCCTGCGTTCGGTGGACGACGGACTTACATGGACCAGCATCGTGGGTGCCAGCACCTTCGTGACAGCGGCCGTGGCGAACACCACGAACCTGTATGCCGTGCAGCTCGGCGTGGTGTACAAGGGTGGGCTGGACGGCACCGGTTTCGCGGCCATCAGCACGGGCGGTGTGCAGGTGACGAACGGACTGGCGATGGCGCGCGGCATGAACGACCGGATCCTGGCCGCCGGTGGCGGTGACCGCATCATCACCACCACCGACAACGGCGTGACCTGGCAGGCCGTGAACACCGGGATCACCACGACGCTCAACAATGAACTGCAGCACGTGGCCGCTTCCCTGGGCAGCGATACCTGGGTCACGGGCAAGCAGACGAACGCCTTCTTCACCGACAATGCTGGCGCACCTTGGGTGAACGCGAGCAACGGACTTGGCCTGGCGGGGAACGAACCGATCCAGGGGATCTTCTGCGACTCCACCGGCACCTTTTTCCTGTACGCTTACTTCCACCTCTACCGCTCCAACATCAGCACCGGCATCACAGCTGCTATGGCCGAGGAGCAGGGCGTGGCCTATCCGAATCCCACCGATGGTCCGGTGCGCATGCCAGCGGCATTCAACGGACGGACCTGTCAGGTGATCGATGCTGCTGGACGGGAGGTGATGCGCACCCCTGTAGGCTTCGATGGCGTGGTGGACCTGGGTGCCTTGGAGAGCGGTCGTTACCTGGTGCGCTCCGCCGGCGCGGTGGTGCCTGTTCAAGTGCAGCACTGAACGGAAAAGGCCCCGTCCCCGGAGCCTCTTCCTGATGCGTGCGCAAGGCGCACCTTGCGTGGCCTACCGTGGCCTGTCCTGGCCCTCCCGGGCGGTGCATGAACGCAGGGTGCTGGAGCCGCGGCTGACGGTGTCCGTTGTTCGGTGCGCAGGCGAATGCATGCCGTTCTCCTGTTGTTGAACGCAAAGCTCCGGCGGCTGTGTGAAGCCCCGCTGAAGCCGATGTGATCCCTGTGGAACTTGTGCACACCTGTGGAAAACCCCCGCCCCGAACAAGTCGTCGGCCACCACGTTCGTTCACCGCACCTTTGCGCTCCTGCGTTCATTGCACCTTCGCACCGCTCCACCACTCCACCATCACTCATGCGCACATGGGCACATGCTCACATGGGCACATGAGACCAGCGATCCCACCAATTCCTCCCCCTCCTCATGCGCTACCGTCGCCTCGGCACCTCCGGCCTTCAGGTCTCTGAACTGTCTCTCGGCAGCTGGCTCACCTTCGGGAAGCAGATCGGCGATCCCGTGGCCGAGAAGCTGATGAAGACCGCCTACGACAACGGCATCAACTTTTTCGACAACGCCGAGATCTACGCGCGCGGCGAGAGCGAACGCGTGATGGGCAAGGTCCTGAAGAAGATGAAGTGGCCGCGCGACACATGGACGGTGAGCAGCAAGGTCTTCTTCGGCACCGGCGGCAAGCTGCCCACGCAGGTGGGTCTGCATCGCAAGCACGTGGTGGAAGCGTGCAACGAAGCGCTCAAGCGCCTGCAGGTGGACTACCTCGACCTGTACTTCTGCCACCGGCCTGACAAGCACACGCCCATTGCCGAAACGGTGTGGACCATGCACCAGCTGATCATGCAGGGTAAGATCCTCTATTGGGGCACCAGCGAGTGGAGCGCGCAGGAGATCATGGAGGCGCACCTGGTCGCACAGCAGCACCACCTGATCGGCCCGGTGATGGAGCAGCCGCAGTACAACATGTTCCACCGTGACAAGGTGGAGGTGGAGTACGGGCAGATCTACAAGGGCGTGGGCCTCGGCACCACCGTGTGGAGCCCGCTCGCCAGCGGCATCCTCAGTGGCAAGCACCGCGACACCAAGGCCAACAAAGGCACGCGCCTGACCATGGAAGGGCTCGACTGGCTGCGTGAACGCGAATTGACCGAAGCCCGCCTCAAGAAGGTGGACAAGTTGAAGACCCTTGCCGAGAGCATCGACCTCAGCCTTCCGGTGATGGCGCTGGCCTGGTGCCTGAAGAACCCGCACGTGAGCACCGTGATCCTCGGGGCCAGCAAGGAAGCGCAGCTCCGGGAGAACCTCGGCGCCGTGGACGCCCAGGACAAGTTGACCCCTGCGGTGATGGCCCGCATCGAGAAGATGCTGGACAACGCACCGGTGCGGCCGCAGTTCTAGAGTTATCTCATAGTGCCACAGGCATCTTGCCTGTGCCCGATGGAGTAAGCAAGGGTTCTGACATTCGTATAGCAGGCTTCCTTCCCTCCATGAAGCGCATCCCCGCTCTTCGCCACGTATTGCTGGCCGCCGGCCCGGACGATCAGCCTAGTTGATCAGCACGGGAAGCGTGATCGAATCACCGGCGTGCTGCACCTGCAGGGTGTAGCTGCCCTTGGCGGAACGGGAAAGGTCGAGGGGGCGTGTGGTGCGCCCGCCGGTGGAGCGGAACACCTCTTGGTGCACCATGCGGCCTGCGGCATCGAAGACCTGCATGGACACCAAGCCCTCCAGTTCCAGTTCCACGGAGAAGTGCCCGCTGTTCGGGTTGGGGAATACGCGAACACCCCCGGCAAGGGCCTCGGCCCCACCTAGGCCTACGTTGAGGTTCACCTCGGTGCACTGCGCTGCAGCACTTATGCAGCCCGCGCTGTCCGCAAAGGAGTAGCTGATGCTGTGCTGCCCTAACCCGGCAGCGGCGGGATCGAAGGTGGAACCGGACACACCCGGGCCGGTGAAGAAGCCACCGGAGGGCGTACCCACAAGCTGCACCGGAAGATCGCTCACGGTGTATGAGGGATCCAATCCGGAGATGCCGGACACCACCTGGCTGAAGCAGGGCTGCAGTGTGCTGCGCCGTTGACCCGAGAACAGGACCACCGGCCTGGTGCTGGCGTTGCGCATGTACACGGGAACGGACGGAGGCCCCGCCACGCAGTCCACGCAGGGGTCATCATCATCCATGGGAGGCATCTGGAGCGCGATGAGCGGGGGTAGAATGGGGTTCGTGGGGAGCGCTTGCCGCGTGGCGGCAAAGGGCAGGTCGGTCACAAGCCTGACCCCGGGGCTGAAACCGGTGGTGGCGCTCCGCAGCCAGTACACATCCATGAGCACGTTGTCCGTACCGTTCCATCCGAAGGGGGTGGTGAGTTGGATGGGAAGGAGGCCCTTCTCCACGTAAAGCAGCTGTTCGGTCGCATTCGGCGCTTGCGCCTGGATCCCATCATCCCACTGTGTGCCGGTGAAGGAAGCATCCGGTCCGTTCAGGAGCGGATCAGTGGCATGCCCCAGCCTGATCTCACAGTCAAGCCAGCTGTCCATAACGGGGAAGGCCCTGTATGCGTTGATCACGGACATGCCATCCGCAATGGCGGGTTGACTAAGGGTAAAATTGAAAGAGTCGGCCACTACGGTTACAGCGGTGGAAAGGGCCAGGGTGGGGCCGGTCACAAGGTTGAACGTGCCGCCCAGCAACCCGTGCGGTTCCAAGGAGGTGACGGCCGTGCTGCCCGCGGTGGTGGTACAGAGAATGGACTCTCGCACATCACCCCTGTCCGAGAAGAGGGCCTCGAACGTTACGGCCGTTATGGGCCCTGGCATCAGGCCCATGGCGGTGAGCTCCTCGGCCCGGAAGAGGTATTGCGTTCGTGCAATGCGATAGTTGATCGTGGTGACGGCGGGAACGCCGACAGTGACCGAACCCGCGTTCCCCACGTTGGTGGGGAAGGGGGTGTTCACATTGCCTTGGATCAGGGTGCTGCCGTTGTCGATCCCTGGGGTGCGTGGATCGCCGGGTACGGGCGCGGTGCTCACGACCCCCGGAACCGATTGCCCCAAGGTTCGTGCGGGGATCATTCCCATGCTTACCAACGCGAATGTGCACACGGCGCGTTTGAGCGGATGCTTCATCAGGCGAGCGGATGTTCCCATGTTCATGTTCGGATCGGGTTCTTCCCGCTAATATAGTCGACAGTGCCAATGTTCTTCCGGTTCCGGTCTCTCATTCGCGTCTTCGGACCACCCCTGCCCCTCCTTGTCAAGGGTGGTCGAAGGAGGTGCTCATGGAGGTAGTACCGTGATGCCACCCATGTGCAACAGCCAAGCAACCCAAGCCGGGTAGCGCTGTGCCAGCATGTTGAAATGGGATTTTCCTTACGTTTGCGCTCCCGTTCGCCGAACGGGTTGCTTCTTGGGGAATTAGCTCAGCTGGCTAGAGCGCTTGCATGGCATGCAAGAGGTCACCGGTTCGACTCCGGTATTCTCCACCAGAAGGCGGTCCCCACAAGGGCCGCCTTTTCTGTTCCATGCCTTGACGCGATTCCGGGTCAAGCCCGGAATGACAGACCTGTGGAAGGTGCGCTAGGCGGGCAAGGCCAGCCCAGCACACGTTGTTATTTGGCCGATGTCGCTCCGGCCTCCGATCCGGATTCGCGAAATAGCTCCCCGTCACTATCGTTCTTCAGCCCTACCCCTTCCTGCGCTGCCATGCCAACCGGGCATGGAAGGCGGTCTGGGCCTGCACGTCCTTGTCCCCCGGTTCCTTGGCGCAGTAGGGGTTGCTTTGTCCCTTGTCGATGAGGCGGGACTTCACATTGTCCTGCCACTGCAGCTCCAGGAGATCCAGCACCTCCTGGCGCAAGGCGGTATCCAGCAGGGGGAAGGCCACCTCCACGCGGCGGTCCATGTTGCGCTCCATCCAATCGGCGCTGGCCAGGTAGACCACCGGCGTACCAGCGTTATGGAAGACAAAGGCACGGGCATGTTCCAGGTAACGGTCGATGATGCTGATGGCCTGGATGTTCGTACTGCTTCCCTTCACGCCCGTCACCAGGCAGCAGATGCCGCGGATGATCAGCCGGACGTCCACCCCAGCGCGGCTGGCATTGTAAAGCTTGGCGATGAGGCCGCGGTCCTCCAGGCTGTTCAGCTTCAGCAGAATGGAGGCGGGCTTGCCGGAGAGGGCGTGCGCGATCTCCTTGTCGATGTGGTGTTCCAGCCCGCTGCGCAGGTCCAACGGAGCCATCATCAAGTGGTGCAGGGTGGGTTTGTGGCGCTGGTCCTTGAGGTGCTCGAACACTTGGGCCACCTCGCGGGTGATGCCCTCATGTGCGGTGAGCAGGCCCATGTCGGTGTAGGTGCGCGAGGTGCGTTCGTTGAAGTTGCCGGTGCCCAGGTAGGCGTAGCGGCGCAGGGCCCGGCCTTCGCGGCGTTCGACCAGCAGCAGCTTGCAATGCACCTTGAGGTTCTCGTAACTGTAGATGACCCGTGCCCCGGCCTTCTGTAAGGCCTCACCCCAGAACAGGTTGCTGCGTTCATCGAAGCGGGCCTGCACTTCCACGAAGACCAGCACCTCCTTGCCACGGCCCACGGCCTCGATGAGCGCTTCGCAGATCTTCGAGCCCTCCGCCACACGATACAGGGTGATGGCGATGCGCTTCACGTGGGCATCGCGCGCCGCCTTCTGCACGAACTGCACCACCGTGCCGAAATCGTGGTAGGGGAAGTGCATCAGCACGTCCTGACGACGCAGCGTTCCGAAGGGGTCGCGCGAGGGGCTGAAGACGGGGTGGGTAAGCGGTTTCAGGGGCTTGTCGCGGAGCTCCGGTCTGCCGCTCACGGGCAGCTTCATCAGATCGCTGAGGTGGTGATAGCGGCCTCCGGGTACCAGGTCGGTCTTCTTCAACCCGAGGAGATCACGCACCGGCTTCAGCATGGAAGGAGGCATGGCGCCGTCGAAAAGAAAGCGGGCCGGCACCCCCGTGAGTCGTTTGCGCAAACTGCGCCTCACCTTGTCCGCCATGGTCTCCGCGAACTCCTCGTCCAGGTAAAGCTCCGCATCACGGGACAGCTTCACGCTGTGGCATCCCGTCAGCTTGAAACCGCTGAAGAACGCAGGCAGGCCGATGCGCATGGCGTCGTCGAGGAAGAGGATATCGGTTCGGCCTTTTTCCGCGGGAAGGACCAGAAAGCGCCCGAGCTCGGAGGAAGGCACGTTCACCAACACCAGCTTCTGTTTCTTACGTCCCTTCTGTTTCAGGCGGCAGACCATGTACAGCTTGCGGTCCTCGATGAACGGGGCGTTCCCGGGCCTCACCGTGGCCGTGACCAGCAGCGGGGAAATGTGCTCGCGAGCATAGGCCTTCACGAAGTCGCGCTGAGCCGCGGTCAGGCTTTGCTCGTTATGGATGCGAACACCCTTGGCGGCGAGGGCGGGCAGCAGCTGTTCGCGGTAGAGGGCCCCGAAGCGGCGCTGCTGGGCCAGGGCTTTGTGGTTGATGCGTTCCACCCGTTTGCCAGGCGGCACCTGCAAGGCCGTGCGGTCCCATTTTCCGAGCTTCATCAAGCTCAGCAGGGAGGCCACCCGCACGCGGTAGAACTCGTCCAGGTTGCTGGAGTAGATGGCCAGGAACTTGATCCGTTCCAGCAGCGGAACGCGCTCATCCGTGGCTTCCTGCAGCACGCGGTCGTTGAAGGATAGCCAGCTAAGGTCGCGGTCCATGAGCGGATCGCGGAACGCGGTCGGGGAGCGCAGCTTGCGGGCCGGTCCGCTCAGGCGCTTGCGCAGGCGTTCCAGGTTGATGCTTTTTTGTGCCCCGTATCGCTTTTGCGCATAGGGCGTATGGAACCGGTGGGCCTCCAGATAGCGGAGGTTCTCCCGGCCCCACACGTGCTTTTCCAGCTTGATCCCTGCGGTGGCCTCCAACTCCATCCTCAACAGTTCGCTCCGTGCTTCGAAATCGGCCTGCCCGGCCTTGGACGAGTCGGCATCACAGAGCACCTGTTGGAGGAGCGTGCGGGGTCGCACATCCACTCGCGTGGCATTTATGAGCGCCACCACCTTTTTGATCAACAAGGCAGGTGCGCCTTGGGCATGCAGGAATGCAGCAGCGATCTTCTGACTTTCCGCCTCGTGCCCCTTGTGCTTGAAGGCATAGCCCGTGTCGTGGAACAGTGCCGCCAGCTCCACGGCAAGCAGATCCGCGGGGGCCAGCCCGCTGGCCCGACCGATGGCCAGGGCGTCACGGGTCACCGAAAGGGTGTGCTGCAGGTCGTGGAAGTGCAGTGAAGGAGGGATGTGCCGGGAGAAATGTCGGCGTACTTCCAGCCGGGCCTGCTTCAGCAAGTTGGGGTTGTCCATGGCGGCGGCCAAGATAACCGGCGCCCCTTGGCGGGAAGCTGACGGCTATCTTTGACCGGCACCGTCGAAATGGATGTACGCATCGCATATGCCCTTCACAGGGCCCTGCACGGTGATGTGTTCAGCTTCGGATACTCGGGTGCGTTCCACGATGAGCATAGCGCGCGGTTGATCTCGCTGGGGGAGGCCGCCATGGAGGGAAGCGGTGCGGCCCGTTCCGCGCGGCAACGACTGGCGTATGTGATGGTGGAGGCCTATCAGAACATCATCCGCCACCGCACCCGGTTGCCTCAGGAGGTGGCGCGGGGATATGGCCGCAGCCTGTTCCAGCTGCGATGCCATCCGGGCGGGCAACAGGTGGTCTCCGTGAATCCTGTTCTACAGGCCGACCTGCCCGAGCTTTGCGCAGCTTTGGAGGACCTCAGCGGTCTGGATGCCGCACAGCTCAAGGAGCGCTTCCTGAGCAAGCTGAGGAACGACGGACCCCGGCAAAGGGGGGGCGCCGGTCTTGGGCTCATCGAGATGGCGCGGCGCAGTGGCCAGGAGCTCCGATATGGGATCAAGGGGCTTGGGGAAGAGCACGCCCTGTTCCTGTTGCAGATCTGTTTCGGTGATGACCCCGAACTGGACAGGGCCATCCCGATGACAGCGGTGCTTTCCGGTACCATCGTTCAACAGGACATCCTCTTCTTTTTCCGCGGCCCACGCATGTCCGCGGTGGATGATGCCCTGGTGCAGCTCATGGAGAAGGACCTGGACGAGCGTGGCGAACTTGCTCTGGAACGCAAGCGCGGCTTCCTGGCCATGAGCGGTGTCCTCGACCAGCTTTCGGCCCCGGGCGCAGTGGGAATGATGCTCATGGCCCGCACACTGGAGCGCTACGAGCTGGTGGCGGGCGTCCCTCTTGATCCGGAGCGAGCGGCATCGGTCGGCGGAATGATCGATCGCGTCAACGCCATGGATGAGCAGGAGCTTCGCGCCTTGTACAGGGACCTCTTGCTGGGCCGCGGTGCCGAACAGGACCCCCTGGTCCTGGCTCTGGTGGATCTGGCCCGAACGTCCCCTGAGCCGCTGGAGTGGCACGTTTCCATCGGTCCGGAAGGCAGCTACGGGGCGTTGCGTGTGGTGGTGTGAGCTCGGGATCCCAAGAACGGATCAGGGTTGTTGCAAGACCCGGTGCAATGATCGCCCGGTCCTCCGCGTCTTACCACCAACCTGCTGGAAGATGTCACACTTGTTCATCGTAATGGCGGACCGCCTGGAGCGGTTCGAGCGCTGGTTCGACCGGCGCTACGGATGGTTCTTCACCAACGGGATGAAGACGCAACGCACCTCGCCCGACGAAGTGCTCAAAGTCTGATACAGACGTTCTTCGCCTCGGTGAAGAAGTGGAGCGCCTCCACGCCACCCTCGCGGCCAACGCCGCTTTGCTTCATGCCACCGAAGGGGGTGCGCAGGTCGCGGACCATCCAACAGTTCACCCACACGATCCCGGAATCCAGGCGGTGTGCCAGGCGGTGCGTGCGTTTCAGGTCGTTGGTCCAGAGCACGGAGGCAAGGCCGTAGGGCGTGCCGTTGGCAAGGGCCAGCGCTTCCTCTTCGGTATCGAACGTCGCGATGGTGACCACGGGCCCGAAGATCTCCTCCTGATTGGTGCGGCAGTTCGGACCGAGGCCTTCGATCACGGTGGGCGCGATGTACCAGCCGTTGGCCAGTTCGCCGCCCAGCGTCACGCGTTCGCCGCCGCACAGCACCGTGCCGCCTTCCTCCTTCGCTATGGCGATGTGGCCGAGCACCTTCTCCATATGCCCTTGGGACACCACGGCACCCAGATCGCTGCTGGCATCGCGCGGGTCGCCCACACGCAGCGCCTTCACCTTCTCCACGAAGGCATTGCGGAACGTGTCATACAGCGGGCGCTCCACCAGGATGCGCGAACCGCAGAGGCAGATCTGCCCCTGGTTGCGGAAGGAGCTCTGCACCGTGGTGCGCAGCATCTCCTCGAAGTCGCAGTCGGCGAAGATGATCACGGGGTTCTTGCCGCCCAGTTCAAGGCTCAACTTCTTGAACATGGGCGCTGCCACACGGGCGATCTCCTGCCCAGTGCGCGTGCCGCCGGTGAAGGAGATGGCCTTCACCTCGGGGTGCGCCGTGATCGCCGCACCCACCTTGGGCCCAAGGCCATGCACGATGTTCAGCACGCCCGCCGGCATGCCTGCTTCGGCGCACAACTTCGCCATGCGGTAGGCGGTCATCGGGGTCACTTCGGAAGGCTTTGCCACCACGCAGTTACCGGAGGCGAGCGCCGGTGCGATCTTCCATGTGAAGAGGTACAACGGCAGGTTCCACGGGCTGATGCAGCCCACCACGCCGATGGGGCTGCGGTCGGTGTAGTTCACCGCGATGTCGTCCATCAGGTGCGCCTCGCTGCTCTCGTGCAGGATCGCTGTGGCGAAGAAGCGGAGGTTGGCCACCGCACGCGGGATGTCCACGCTGCGCGCCAGATGGATGGGCTTGCCATTGTCCCGAGACTCGGCCACTGCGAAGCCTTCGAGGTGCTGTTCGATCAGTTCCGCCAGGCGCAGGATCACGGTGCTGCGTCCCTCCCTCCCCAGCGCCACCCAGGCCGGGTGCGCCGCCTTGGCGGCCTGCACGGCTTCCTCCACATCGCGTTCGTCGGAGTCGGCGATGCGGGCGTACACCGCGCCGGTGGCGGGTTCGTGGTCGGGCAACCACTGGCCGCTAAGGGCCGGGCGCAGGGTGCCACCGATCAGGTTCAGGATGTCTTCCATGGCGCTGCGGCCGCCGAAGCCTTTGGCGAAGGCGGTCCGCGAAGGTAGCCGCCCGGCGATAAAGGATCGGATGTGGGCGAGCCACCGCGCTGGTCGTTGGCGGACCTTGTCCAAGGGCGTAACATCGCGATCATGTTCTCCAGTGGAAAGGGTGTCCTGCGGTGGTCCGGCCTGCTTGTGTTGCTGTCGCTGTCGGTCGCGGCGTTCGCTCAGGAACCAAGGGCAACGCTACGCGGCCGTGTGGTGGATGCGTTCACCGGTGCCGCGGTGCCTTCCTGCGCGATCTCCCTGGGAGCCACGGAGCTCAGCACCACCTCCGACAGCACGGGGCGCTTCGTGCTGATGAACGCGCCGGTGGGCATCTTCGAAGTGCGGGTGGAGCGCCCGGGATTCGAGGTGATGCGCATACCCGAGCTGTGGTTGCGCGCGGGCAAGGAGGAAGTGATCCGTGTGGAACTGGTGCCCGCTGAGAGCGCGTTGGATGCCTTCACCATCAGTGCCCTGGCCCGCCGGGACCCTTCGCCGCTGGGCGCCTTGGACATCACCGTGGAGCAGAGCCTGCGTTACCCGGCGATGTTCTTCGATCCCGCGCGCGTGGCCGGAACATCGGCGGCGGTGGGCACCGCGAACGACCAGGCCAACCACCTCACCATCCGTGGCAACAGCCCGAACGCGAACGCCTGGTTGCTCGAAGGCGCTGAGATGGTGAACCCGAACCACCTGTCCAACGCGGGCACACAGACCGACCTGCCCACGCTCAGTGGCGGCGGCGTCAACATCCTCAGTGCGCAGATGCTCGGGCCTTCACGCCTGCTCACCGGCAGCCTTCCCACGGACCGCGGCAACGCGTTGGGCGGTGTGATGGACATGGGCCTTCGCCCCGGCAACAACGCGGAACAGGAGTGGACGGTACAGGCCGGATTGATCGGGCTCGATGTGGCCGCCGAAGGCCCTTTCGCCAAGGGCAAGCGCGGCAGCTACCTCGCGAACTACCGCTACTCCACGCTCGGCCTGCTGGGCGCAGCGGGTGTCGATCTCGGCGATGAGGCCATCACTTTCCAGGACCTTTCGCTGCACGTCACCCTGCCTTTTGGCAAGCGCGGGGAGGTGCGCGTGTTCGGCCTCGGCGGCATCAGCAGCAACGTGTTCAAGGCGGAGACCGACACGGCGCTCTGGGAGTACGACAAGGACAGTTCGGACATCACCTACACGGCGAGCACCGGCGCAGCGGGCACCAGCTTGAAGTTGCCGGTGGGGGAGCGCGGTGTGCTGCGCACCACCGTGCTGTTCTCCGCCACGGAGCAGGAGCGCGAGCAGGTGAACTACGACACGGACCTGGTGGAGGTGTACCGGGGCACGAACAAGTTGGCGGAACAGAAGCTTTCGGTCGTGGCGGCGTATGATGGCGCTGTGGGCGGTCGCTTCCGCTACACCATCGGCGGCTCGGCCATGCAACGCGACCTCACGAATCTTCGGAGGGAGGACATCACCGGCTGGTTGCTGCGGCCCTACGCGAACGGACGTTGGTCCGCGACGGAGCGCTTGCAGTTTTCACTCGGTGTAGGCTACGCGCAGTACACCTTCAACAACAGTGAAGCGGTGGAGCCCCGTACTTCGGTGGAATGGCGCATGCGTAAGGAACGTCGCCTGGCGCTCACCTACGGCTGGCGGAGCATGTTGCCGTGGCAGCAGGTGATGTTAGTGCGGTTCACGGAGGACATTCCCTGGAACGAGGACATGGGGCTCACCCGCTCAGAGGACATCGTGCTGGGCTATGATCATCCGGTGAATGAGAAACTCACCTTTCATGTTGAAGCGTACCGCCAGCGGATCGTCGATGCCCAGGTGCCGGATGAACGCTACCTGTTCACGGATGGGAGCGGGAACAGCGAGATGGTGAACGTGTGGGACCAACCCAACTTCACGGCGCTACTTGCGACCGGCAAAGCCATGAACACTGGCGTGGAGCTCACCGCTGATCACCGCTTCGCGAACGGCTACTTCTACCAGGTGAACGGCTCGGTGTACGATAGTCAGTGCGACCTGAACGGAGTGGGAACGAACAGCACACGCTGGAACGGCAACTACCGCGCGAACGTGATGGGCGGTGCGGAATGGTCGAAGGTGAAGGAGGATCGGGTGCGGACGTGGGGGGTGATCACAAGGCTGGCAGTTGCGGGGGGGCTGCGATATACACCTTTCGAGGTGCAGGAGCGTCGCCCAGGCGCGATCATGTTCATCTACGGAGCACCTTGGTCCGCGCAATTGAACGACTTCTTCCGGATGGACCTGCGCGTGTACCTGAAACGCGATCGCAAGGGCCGCACCGGCATGTGGGCGCTGGACCTGCAGAACCTGACCAACCGCCAGAACGAGGCTTACGTGTACTACGACCAACGCAAAGGCGAGATCGTCACCAAGTACCAGCTCGGCCTCATTCCCAACCTCAGCTATCGCATCGAATTCTGAACACCGCCATGAAGATCCTCAACGGAACGCTTGCCCTGGTCTTCGCGCTCTTCGCTGCGCTGCAATACAACGACTCCGATCCACTGGGCTGGATCCTGGTCTATGGTGCGGTGGCCTTGTGCTGCCTGATGGCCGCGCTGGGTCGCTCCAACAAGTGGCTGGTCATGGGCCTTACTGTCGTAGTGGCGATCTGGATGCTCACGTTGCTGCCCGGTTTCATCCATTGGCTGCGAATGGGCATGCCGACCATCACGGGATCCATGAAGGCGGAGGAGGAGCACATCGAAGTGGTGCGGGAGTTCCTGGGCTTGTTCCTCGCTCTCTTGGCGATGCTTCACCTGGTGCGCATGACGTGGTCGAACCCCGGGGCCTGAACGACCAGAAGGCCCCCACTTGTGTGAGAGCCTTCCGGTCCCTTGTTGCGCTGGTCGTGCGGGGCGAGCCCCGCAGAACGAACCGTGCGCAGGCCTCAAGCCTGCTCGATGACCAGCTTCTTCAATAGCGTGATGCCATCCTGTTCGATGGTCATGGTGTAAGGCCCCATGCTGCCGTTCGTGTTGGGCAGCTCGCGTACCTGTGCACCGCTGCCGGCGATGTGTTCGCGCAGGATGACATGCCCTTGTGCGTTCAGCAGGGTGACCAGGGCCGCACCGGTGGCGGGCAAGTGGAATTCCAATCGCAGCATCCGGTCCTGCTGCATGAGGCGCGTGCGGGTGCGGTTCTCGCGCAAGGGAGTAGCGGCATTGTCCACGAACGTGTTCCGATCATGGTCGTGCGCCACGGTGAGCAACGCTGCGTGCAAGGCGATCGTGAGGGCGACGTGCTTGAGCGTGTTCATGTGCGTTGGAGGTGTGATGCGAAAGTGGAACGCTTCACAAGGAGGTGCTGTTAAGCGTGCGCCAACAAGCGTTAAAGAACGTTAAGCCACTAGGGCCGCAGGGCTTCGGGCTAATTTCGTTCCCGATGGAAAAGCGCCTCATCACGGTGCTGGTGGCGGCGATCTCGCTCGCGCTCACCGGGCTCGTGTACATCCAATGGCGTTGGGTGAGCGACACCATCACCCTGAAGGATGCGCAGCTGAACCAGAACGTGGACGCCGCGATGACCGCAGTGAGCGAGCGGTTGGAACGCGTGGAGGCCCTGGAAGGGATCCGCAGCCATGCCGAGGGCCGTCGCATCCTGGACCGCATCGTGAGGGAGACCGCGACCGTGGACACCGAGGGACGCGAGGAAGTGGTGATCACTGCGCCGGATGGTCGCGTCACGATCCTGCGACAATCGCCAACGGACCCTGTTCCCGATGTGCCGCTTGAGCCGGCACCGGCCGAGGTCCCAGCGGACCCGAGCGACCGCGAAGCACTGCTCAGCGATATCCTGCAAGGGCTTATGGACCCTGATGCCCAGCGGCCCATCGCCGAGCGCATCGATCCGGGCCTGCTCGATTCCCTGGTGCAGGAGGAATTGCGCAGTCGTGGGATCGGCGTGCGGGTGGACCACGGCGTGTTCGATGCGCGGGGACGCGGTGTTTTGATGGTGTTGAGCGACGTGGCCGACGAGAAGGCCCTGTCCGGTTCCGCGCATCGGGTCCGCCTGTTCCGCAACGACATGGTGGGCGAGCCATATTGGCTGCATGTGCTCGTCCCGGGCCAGAAGCAGATGGTGTTGCAGAGCATGTGGCCCCTGCTCAGCGTCTCCGCCCTGCTCATCCTGCTCATCATCGGCGCGTTCGTCTTCACGGTGAACACCATCTACCGGCAGAAGCGCCTCAACGAGATCCGCAATGACCTGGTGAACAACCTCACCCACGAGCTGAAGACACCGATCAGCACCATCGCCCTGGCGTGTGAGGCCCTCAACGATCCGGGCGTGCCGAAGAGCGCCGACCAACAACGTTCCTTCGTGGCCATGATCCGCGACGAGAACAAGCGCCTCGGCGTACTGGTGGAGAGCGTATTGCAAAGCGCCGTGCTCGACAGCGGCAGCATGCGTCTGCGGCCGGTGGACCTGGATGTCCATGCCTTGTTGACCGACGTGGTGCGCAATGCGGCGATCCAGGCCGAACGCCGCAACGGACACATCGGCTTGGAGCTGAGGGCGGAGCTGGCCACGGTGCAGGGCGATCGCATCCACCTGACCAACGTGTTCTACAACCTCATCGACAACGCCGTGAAGTACTGCGCCGACCGGCCGGAGGTGCGCATCTCCACCACCAGCGATGACAAGGGGCTCACCGTGCAGGTGAAGGACAACGGCATCGGCATCGCCCGCGGTGAGCACCGCAAGATCTTTGACCGACTGTACCGCGTGCCCACCGGGAACCTCCACAACGTGAAGGGATTCGGACTTGGCCTGAGCTATGTGAAGACCGTGGTGGAGAAGCACGGCGGGTCGATCCGCGTGGAGAGCGAACCCGGCCACGGAAGCGCGTTCATCATCACCCTACCCTTCGAACATGGACACACCGATCCGCCTGCTTCTCTGCGAGGATGACCCGAACCTGGGCAGCCTGCTGGCCCAGTACCTTGGAGCCAAGGGGTACGCGGTGGAGCTGCGGCCTGATGGTCAGCAGGGCTGGGAGGCCTATCGGCAGGGGGGCTTCGACCTGCTCCTGCTCGATGTGATGATGCCCTTGAAGGACGGATTCACCCTGGCACGCGAGATCCGCGTGAAGGACGACCGCACGCCGATCATCTTCCTCACGGCCAAGAGCATGAAGCAGGACACCATTCAGGGCTTCCAAAGTGGTGCGGACGACTACCTCACCAAGCCGTTCAGCATGGAGGAGCTGCTGTTGCGGGTGAGCGCCGTGCTGAAACGGAGCAAGGGCCCCACAGGCGCCACGGAAGCCCCGCGTGAACAGGTGGTGGGACGTTTCCGCTTCGATGTGCGCAAGCAGGTCCTGGTGATCGATGAGCAGGAACGCAAGCTCACCACCAAGGAGAGCGATCTGCTCCGGCTCCTGTGCGAGCACCGGAACGGATTGCTATCGCGGAACGATGCATTGAAGCACGTGTGGGGTGATGACAACTACTTCAACGGTCGCAGCATGGACGTGTACATCGCCAAGCTGCGCAAGTACCTGAAGGAGGATCCCGCGGTGGAGATCCTCAACGTGCACGGCAAGGGCTTCCGGCTGGTGGCACGCAACGAGGGCGAATGATCACAGGCAACCCGTGCGCCCCCCGTCCACCGGCAGGTTGATGCCATTGATATAGGCCGCTGAAGGCCCGGCCAGGAAGGCCACGGCATTGGCGATCTCCGAAGGCTTCGCGAAGCGGCGCAGGGGCACCTCGACCATCATCTCGTGCGCGGCTTCGGCCTCGCTCATACCGCCTTTCGCGGCCTTGTTGCGGATGATCGCGGACAGGCGCTCGGTCTCCGTGGCACCGGGCAGTACGTTGTTCACGGTGATGCCGTACAGGCCCAGTTCGTTCGCCAGGGTCTTGGACCACTGCGCCACCGCGCCGCGGATCGTGTTGCTCACCCCCAGGTTCGCCAGGGGAACTTTCACGCTGGTGCTGATCACGTTGATGATGCGCCCATCGTGATGCTCCTTCATGCCGGGGACCACCGCACGCACCAAGGTCTGATAGGCCAGCAGGTGCAGGCGGAAGGCCTGTTCGAAGGCTTCCACACCGGTCTCATGCGCCAGGCCCGGAGGGGGCCCCCCCGTGTTGTTCACCAGCACATGCACCGGCCCATGGGCCTGTACATGGGCTCCGACCGCCTGCGCCAGTGCCTTGGTGTCCGCCATGTCCACCGAAAGGAACCGATGATGTTGCCCGTTGGAGCGGTCAAGGCAGGAGGCGGCCTCCTCCAATTTGGCCTGGTCACGGGCCAACAGGGTGACGCTGGCCCCAAGCGCAGCCAGTTCCATGGCCACCGCGCGGCCGATGCCTTGTGAGGCGCCGGTCACCAGCGTGTGCCGGCCGTTCAGGGAGATATCCATGTGGCCAAAGGTAGGATCCGCCCGCCGCTGTGCCAGGGAGGTGAAGGTTCGACCATGAACTGCCAATGAACGGTCGATGGCAACGTGGTACACGCATTCCAGGGCACCATCTTCGGGTCCTTATCGCCTGGGCCCGGTAGCAGGCCTGCCGCTGGCACCAACAAGCTGCGCGTGACCGTAGCAGATGGCCGCATTTGAAGGGATCCCCAACATGCTCTCAGCCTTGATCTCGAACAGTTGCGCATGGGGTGGGCCGGAAGTGCCGCCCCGCTGCGTGGGTAACCCTGTGTTGCCGATCCCGTTGAAGGAACTAAACGCCACGGTCATGCGGTCAAGCCTCGCCCTGTTCCTGCTGATCATCTGTTCCCTGCCGCTCACTGCGCAGGATACGTTGCAAGACAACACCCTGGAGATCTATGGTCGACTCACCGATGGGGAGAACAAGCTGCCCGGCTGCCAGGTGACCGTCTACAAGGACAATGATCAGGTCGGGGATTTCCCTACGGACAAGGGCGGCAAGTTCGATGTGGCCCTGGCCCTCAATGCCATCTACAGCATTGAGTTCCGCAAGGAGGGATTCGCGCCCAAGCGGATCCTCATCGATACCCACATCCCCCCTGCCAGGCTCGATACCGAGGTCATGATCGCGCCCATTGGCATGGACATCAGCCTGCTGGACAAAGCCAAGTACGAGGGGGCCAACACCGACGAATTGGATTTCCCCTTCGCCATCGTCAAATGGAGCAAAGGCGACGGCGCGTTCGTCCAGGACCAGGAATACACCATGGGCATGCAGCGCACGAACGGGGCCTTGTTGCTGATGGCCGCGCGAAAGGACATGAAGCGCTGATCTTTTCTCCGATCCGGGCTGTTCCTCCGGGGCTTGTCCTGAGCGCGGTCGAAGGAAGACCCGGGGCCGCGCAGCTCCCAGGCGAACGCTTTCCTCCTGGAATGGATCCGCACCCGTTGCGGGTTCGCTATTTTTCGCCTCTTCTTTCCACTCCCCATGCCCATCCGCCGCCCCTTCAACCTCAAGCAATGGATCGCCGATAACCGCGACCTGCTGAAGCCTCCCGTCGGCAACAAGAACCTCTACCACGACGCGGGTGATCACATCGTGATGATCGTGGGTGGCCCCAACGCCCGTAAGGACTACCACTACAACGAGACCGAGGAGCTCTTCTACCAGCTCGAGGGCGACATTGAAGTGGGCGTGCAGGAGGACGGCAAGGCGGTGACCATCCCCATCAAGGAAGGGGAAATGTTCCTGTTGCCGGGCAACGTGCCCCACCAACCGCGCCGTGGCCCCAACACCGTGGGCCTGGTGATCGAGTGCAAGCGCGACGACCGCGAAATGGAGGACGGCCTTCAGTGGTACTGCGAGCAGTGCAATAACCTGCTCCACGAATACAAGTTCGTGCTGCGCAACGTGGAGCATGACTTCCTGCCCCGCTTCCGCGATTTCTACGGCAACCTGGAGTTCCGCACCTGCACGAAGTGCGGCCATGTGATGGAGACCGACCCCCGCTTCGTCTAAGTCCAGCGGCATGCCGGAACTGTTCTCGATCGACATCCACACGCACATCCTGCCGGCCGACATCCCGGACTTCGGGAGGCGCTTCGGCTATGGCGGCTTCATCCACCTGGATCACCACAAGCCGGGGTGCGCGCGGATGATGATGGACGACAAGTTCTTCCGCGAAGTGCAGGCCAACTGCTGGGACCCGCAGGTGCGCATTTGGGAAAGCGACGTGCACCATGTCCAGGTGCAGGTGCTCAGCACCGTGCCCGTGATGTTCAGCTACTGGGCCAAGCCACAGGACACGCTCGCCCTTTCGCAGTTCCTCAACGACCACATCGCGGGCATCGTGGAGAAGTGGCCGAAGCGCTACATCGGCCTGGGCACCGTGCCCATGCAGGACACCGAGCTGGCGATCCGCGAACTGGAACGCTGCAAGGCCATCGGCTTGGAAGGCATTCAGATCGGCACGCACATCGAAGGCATCAACCTCGGTGAGCCGCGGCTCTTTCCCTTCTTCCAGGCGTGTGAGGAGCTCGGCATGGCGCTCTTTGTACACCCGTGGGACATGATGGGCAAGGACCGCATGGACAAGTACTGGCTGCCCTGGCTCGTGGGCATGCCGGCGGAAACATCGCTCGCCATCAGCTCCATGATCTTCGGCGGGGTCTTCGAGCGGCTGCCGAAGTTGCGCGTGGCCTTCGCACATGGTGGAGGTGCCTTCCCCGCCACCATCGGCCGCATACAGCACGGCTTCGAGGTGCGCCCTGACCTCTGCGCGGTGGACAACAACGTGGAGCCCCGCCACTACCTCGGCAAGTTCTGGATCGATTCCCTCGTCCACGACCCCGCGATGCTGCAGTACGTGGTGGACCTCATCGGCGCGGACCGCGTGGCCCTCGGTACGGATTATCCCTTCCCCCTCGGCGAACTGGAACCCGGCACCCTGATCCGCAGCATGCCGTGGGATGATACACTGAAGGAGAAGCTGCTGAGCGGCGCGGCCCTGCAGTGGCTGGCGACGGAGCGTAAGCGGTTCGTGTAGGTGAACCGCGAACTGAAGAAGTTGGTGGAACGGAACTTTCTCCTAGCTTCACCCTACCAAACGACCACACCATGCGCACACATCCACGTTGTACGCTGCGTTCGTCGGACCAAGCGGGGGGGGGGTATTGCAGTTGGCGGTTCGTTGATCGTAGCGCTTCTTTTCGCAAGCCCTGAGCGTGTCTTCGCGCAGGCCCCAACCCTCCAGTTGCAAGCAAGCAACTACAACGGCTTCAACATCTCCTGCTTCGGTCTGCGTGATGGAAGTATCGATCTCACTGTGTCGGGCGGTGTGCCACCTTACACCTACGATTGGTCCAACGGAGCCACCACACAGGATGTGAGCGGCCTGGCAGCCGGCTTCTACAGCGTGCGCGTTAC
>JBIIYP010000079.1:0-9610 GCA_044346705.1 Flavobacteriales bacterium | reverse complement strand
GGATCTTCGCAACGCGGGGATCATCGTCAGTCGCAAAGGCCGGGGAGGAGGACACGGTTTGCTCAAGTCACCGGAGTCCATCACCACCGCCGAGGTGTTCCGCCTGTTCGATGGGGCGATCGGCCTGTTGCCTTGTGTGACCCACAACTATTACGAGCGCTGTGAGGAATGCGTGGACGAGGCCACCTGCGGTATGCACGCCGTGTTCGCCGAGGTCCGCCAAGCCACCGTGGAACTGCTGAAGCGCGCCACCCTGGCCGACCTGATCGAGCGCGAGGACCGGCTCAACAGCTTGGCCCGTCGGCGTGGTCGGAATTAATCCTATAGATCCAGTAGGATTTCTGACCTTCGCGGCTGCCGAACGTCCATGAGCCCCGACGAGATCATTGTTCTATGCACCCTGATCGGGGCCATCGTCCTGTTCATCAGCGAGAAGCTCACCATCGACCTGGTCGCGCTGCTCATCATCCTGGCGCTGGTGCTGGGCGGCGTGCTCACCTGGCAGGAGGGCCTGGCCGGCTTCAGCGATGGCGCCACGCTCACGGTGGCCTTCATGTTCGTACTGAGCGCGGCCTTGCTCCGCACCGGGGCCGTGAGCACACTGGGCCCACGGCTATCGATCCATTTCCGTGAGCGGCCCATGGTGGGCATGGCGCTGTTCATGCTGTTGGTGGGCGGCGCCTCGGCCTTTCTGAACAACACCCCGATCGTGGCCCTGTTGATCCCGGTGGTGGTGCAGATGGCCCATTCGGCGGGCATGGCCCCCAGCAAGCTCCTCATCCCGTTGAGCTACGCCACCATTCTTGGCGGGGTTTGTACCCTCATCGGCACAAGCACCAACGTGGTGGTGAGCGGGGTGATGGAGGACCACGGGCTCGGGAGCCTGCCCATGTTCCAACAGACCCCGTTGGGTGTGGTCTTCGTGCTGGTCGGGGTGGCGTACATGGCCTTGATGGGCAGGCACTTGCTGCCCGACACCCGAAAGACGCGCGACCTCGGTGAGGCTTTCAGCATGCGGGGCTACCTCACCGAGATCGAACTGCTCCCCGGTGCTGGCGCGGTGGGCCAGCGCATCATGGACAGCGCGCTGGTGAAGGAACTGGAGATGGACATCATCTCCATCCGGCGTGGTGAACAGCTCTTCACCCTGCCTGCCGGAGACATGGTCCTGGAGGCCGGTGACGTGCTGAACGTGCGGTGCGATGTGCCCCGGATCCGGGCCTTGAAGGACCGGGCCCACATCTCCGTTGAGCCCTCCATGCGCCTTGCGAACGATGACCTGAAGCGGCGCGGTACCACCTTGGTGGAGCTCGTGATCACCAGCACCAGTGAGCTCGAGGGCAAGACCATCGGGGAGGCCGACCTGATCCGGACCTACCGTGCCGTTCCGCTGGCGGTGCGTCATCGCGAGGACGTGGTGCATGAACGTCTTCATGATGTGGTGCTTCGCAGCGGTGACGTGATCCTGGCGGAAGTGCGGACCCACTTTGTCCAGCGCCTGAAGCAGATGGAATCCGGGCCGGACAGTCCCTTCGTGATCCTCGCGGAACAGGAGGGCGTGGCCGCGTTCGACAAGAAAGGCTTCCTCCTCGTGGGCGGCGTTCTGGCGGGTGTGGTGGCGGCCGCCTCCATGAACTGGTCGCCCGTGGTGGTCGCGAGCCTCTGTGGTGTCGTGGCCCTGGTACTGAGCCGGAGCCTCACGATGAAGGAGGTGTACGACGCCATCGACTGGAAGATCTTTTTCCTGATGGCGGGGGCCTTGAGCCTGGGCCTGGCGATGCAGAAGACGGGCCTCGCCGATCGCATCGCCGGTGGGCTGGTGCAGGGCTTGGGCGGCTGGGGACCGGTGGCCGTGCTGTCCGGACTGTACCTCGCCACCGTGCTCCTCACCGAAGTGATGAGCAACACGGCCACCGCCGCCCTGCTGGCGCCCATCGCCATCGCCACCGCGCGCACCCTCGAGCTGAGCCCCACGCCCTTCCTCATGGCCGTGGTCTTCGCGGCCAGCGCCAGTTTCATGACACCGATCGGCTACCAGACCAACACCATGATCTATGGCGCAGGTCAGTACAAGGCGCGTGACTTCCTCAAGGTGGGCGCTCCGTTGGCCGTGCTCCTTTGGATCACGGCCACCCTGTTGATCCCTGTGCTCTACCCGTTCTAGTCGAGCAGCAGCAGCACCACCAGCGCCACGGCCGCAGCGGTCATCACCAGCAGGGTGGCACCGCCCAGGATGTTCGACCAGCGGCCGTTGGTGTAGCGCCCCATGATCCGCTTGTTGTTGCAGATGTGCAGGATCAACGCGATGAGCACCGGCGCGGTAAGGCCATAGCCCACCGCCGTCCAGATGAGCGTCTGGATCGGGCTGATGCCGAAGTATTCCAGCGACAGTCCCAGCGCGATCGACACCACCATGGTGAGGTAGAAGCCCTTCGCTTCGTGGAATTTTCGGTCCAGGCCCTCCTTCCAGCCGAAGGTCTCTGCGATCATGTAGCTGAGCGAGCCCGCCAGCACCGGGATGGCGAGCAGGCCGGTGCCGATGATGCCACAGGCGAAGAGCGCATAGGCCATATCGCCGGCCAACGGCCGCAAGGCCTCCGCGGCCTGTTCCACAGTGGTGATGTTGCGCACGCCCGCGTGGAACAGCACCGTGCCGGTGGACAGGATGATGAAGAAGAAGACCACGTTGGTCAGCACCAGGCCACCCCGTACATCGGTCTCCATGTCGGCGATGATGTGCTTGTCCACCACCAAGTGACGCTGCTTCATCTCTTCCATCTCCATGCCCGCCTGCCAGAAAAAGAGGTAAGGGCTGATGGTGGTACCCAGGATCCCCACCAGCGCCAGGAAGTAAGCCGCCGTGGGTTCGATGCGGGGCAGGAAGGTGCTCGTCAACGCTTCGCGCCAGTCGGTGTTGCTGAGGAAGGGGATGAAGAGGTAGCTGAAGAGCACCAGGCACAACCACTTGAGCACCGTGGCGATCCTGCGGTAGTTCCAGAAGACCAGCAGCACGGTGAGCCCGATGGAGAAGAATACACTGAACAGGAAGGCGGGCACCCCGGGCACCAGCAGGTTGGCCACTGCGCCCATGCTCGCGATGTCCGCACCGATGTTGAGCGTGATCGCCGGGAAACTGAGCACCAGGATGAGCACCACCATGGGCCGTGGATAGTGGCGGCGGATCGTGCCCATCAGCCCATGCCGCGTCACCAGGCCGATGCGTGCGCACATCTCCTGCATGGCCACCATCAACGGGTAGGTGAGCACGGCGGTCCACAACAGCTTCGGGCCGAAGGCGGCACCGGCCTGCGAATACGTGGCGATCCCGCTCGGGTCATCATCGCTGGCCCCGGTGATGAGGCCGGGCCCCAACTTGCGCCAGAACCGCTGCAGCTTGTTCGACATGCGTCGCAAAGGTGCATCGAACGGCAGCGTGGCCGTCCATGGTTCCGGTCCGCCGTTCATTGATGGCCCGTGACTTGCTCGTCCGGGATCACCATCTTGGGGCCTCCATTGCCAATGACCATGCGCCGTACCTTCCTACCGCTTGTCCTGTTCGCGATCCTGCAACTTGCTCCCCACGGCGCCGCTGCCCAGTCCGCCAGCGGGTCGAACGAGGACATGGACGCGGTGCTCCGCAGCTATTTCAAGGCCGATGAGCCGGGTGCCGTGGCCTTGGTGGCCTTGGACGGCCAGGTGATCTGGTCCGGCACAGTGGGCCTGGCCGACATGCGGTCGAAGACCCGGTCGGACACGGGTGATGTGTTCCGCATCGGCTCCATCACCAAGCAGTTCACGGCCACGGCCATCATGCAGTTGGTGGAGGAGGGGGCAGTGCGGCTCGACGCGGACATCCGCGAGTACATCGACTTTCCGAAGACCGAGCAGATCATCACGGTGGAACACCTGCTGACCCACACCAGCGGCATCCCCAACTACACGGACCTGCCCACCTTCACGCCGAAGGTCTTTGGCAAGGACGTGACCGTGAAGGAGGTGGTGGCGACCTTCAAGGACCTTCCGCTGGCCTTCGTGCCCGGTAGCCGGTTCGAATACAGCAACAGTGGGTACATCCTGCTGGGTCTCATCGTGGAGAAGGCGAGCGGCTTGAGCTGGGAGGCCTACATGCAGGAGTTCATCTTCACCCCAGCGGGCATGATGCATACGTCCGCCTCTGCGGACAACGCTTTGGTGGCAGGGGAGGTCACCGGATATGCTTCCGAGAAGGACAAGTGGACCGAGGCCACGCCCTTGAGCCTCACCTGGCCCTACTCCGCAGGGGTGATCCGCAGCAGTGTGGGCGATCTGAACCGTTGGAACACGGCGGTGATGAGCGGTGCCCTCGTGCCACCCGTCTCCATGGAGCGGGCCTTCCGCCCTTGCCGCCTTGCCGATGGGAGCTCCACGGGCTATGGGTACGGCTGGAGCACGGGCAAGGTGCAAGGAACGGCGACGCTGGAGCACGGAGGGTCCATCAATGGGTTCCAGAGCATGGGCCTCTTCGACCCCCAGGATGCCGTGTACGTGGCGGTGCTCAGCAATAAGCAGGATGCCGAATTGGACGCGCCCGCGGCCGAACTGATGGCCATTGCCATCGGTGCACCGTACCCCTCGAAGCCCTACGGCGTTGACACCGCAGCGCTGCGTTCACTGACGGGCGTCTATGTGTCGGACAAGGGCGTGGAACGCTACCTCACCGTGGAGGATGGCAAGCTCTGGTCGCAGCGGCAGGGCTCGGGCAAGCGGGAACTGCTGTGCGTGGGCCAGGACCAGTTCCGCTTCGTGGGCGATGTGAAGATCCTGGAGTTCCGCCGCAGTGCCGGCAAGGTGACCGGCGCGGTGCTTCGCTCACGCAGAGAGGATGAGCCGATGACCCGCACGGACCGTCCGCTGCCGGTGCCGCCGAAGGAGATCACCGTGGAGGCGGCCACGCTGAAGTCCTACGCCGGTGTGTACGAGCTTCAGCCCGGCTTCAACCTCACGTTCCGCTCCGAAGGAACGCGCCTCTTCGCCCAGGCCACGGGCCAGGAGGAGTTCGAGGCCTTCGCGTCCGGACCCACGACCTTCTTTCTCAAGGTAGTGGACGCCCGCATGGAGTTCTACCCCGAAACGGACAGCAGTGTGAAGCGGATGAAGTTGTTCCAGGGCGGGGCTGAACTGGAAGGGAAGCGGATCAAGTAGGTCCGTTCAGGACCACGCCAGGATCGAGCGGTCGTCTCCACCGGTGAGCAGGGTGTTGCCAAGCCACGCCAATGCGTTCACGCTATGGCCATGTCCTCCGGATGTGCGGTCCAAGCGGGCCAGCGGGGCGAAGGAGGAGGCGTCCCAGAGCTTGGCGGTCTTGTCGCGGCTGGCGGTGGCGCACAGGGTGCCATCGGCATTGAAGGCCACCCGGTAGATCGTGGCCTTGTGGGCGGGAAGGGCCAGGAGCGCGCGGTGCTTTTCCGTGGCGTGCCAGAGCCGCAGGTGGCCGTCCTTGCCGCCGGTGAGCAGGACCGGCTTGGTGGGGTGGAAGGCCGCGCACAGGGCTCCGCCTTCATGGGCATCCAGCGTGTGGTGCTCGTTGAGGTCGATCGTATCCAACACACGCACGGTGCCATCGCCACAGGCCACTGCCAGGTAGGCACCTACGGCATCCACGGCCAGACCGCGCAGTTTTCCCTCGCTCATGGGGATCAAGCGCTGCAGCGTAAGCTTCGCCCCCCCCAAGTACACGGCCAGGGTGCCGTCGCCACCGGCACAGGTCACACGGTCGCCACCCACCGGCAGGATCGCGTACAGGCCTTTGGTCTGGTGCTGCAACAGTTGCACCTCCGTCCGGTCGTGCAGGTCGATCACATGCAGGCTGCCGCTGTCCGTGCCGATGGTCAAGCGTCCGCGCGAAGGTTCAAGGCAGAGGCTGAACACGGGCTGTCCGACGTTCACCAGGAGTTCGCCTGCTTCCGGTCTGTCCACTGTCCACAACACCACTTGGCCGTCACCACTGCCGCTCAGAAAGGTGCCGGGCCGTGGACCCTCCACCAGGGCATAGACCGGACCTTTGTGACCGGTGAAGCGCGCGCTGACCGAAAGCTTCATGCCGCCGATGTCGCTTCAGGCACCGGTGACGCGCAGTCCGATCAGCGCCACCAACAGCATCACCAGGAAGCCCACGCGCAGGCCATGGCTGGGTTCGTGGTAGAACACGATACCGATCACCGAGGTGCCGAAGATGCCGATGCCCATCCACACCGCGTAGGCCGTGCCCAGGGGGATGGTCTTGATGGCCTTGCTGAGGCAGAAGAAGCTGATGAGCGAGCAGGCCAGGAAGAGCGCGCCATAGCGCAGGTCCTTCATGCCGTTGCTGAGTTTCAGGAAGGTGGTGAAGCCGATCTCGAAGATGCCGGCGAGCAGGAGGTAGGTCCAGGCCATGCCGCAAAATACCGGACCCCGGCCGCATGCCAAGGACAAGGGCGGTTCGATCGTTAACGAAGGGGTGTTAGCCTGTTGGGAAAGAGAGAAAGGGTGAGAGAGTGAGAGAGTGAAAGGGGGCCTGACCCTCACCCTCTCACCTTCTCACCCTCTCACCCTCTCACCCTCTCACCCTCTCACCCTCTCACCCTCTCACCCTCTCACCCTCTCACCCTCTCACCCTCTCACCCTCTCACCCTCTCACCCTCTCACCCTCTCACCCTCTCACCTTCTCACCTTCACTACAACCTTGCCTCCAACGTGCTGCGCAACCCCTCTTTCGTGGTGGGCTCCAGGTGCAGGTCCACGTTCAGCTTCTCGGCGATCACGATGTCCTGCAGCGAGACATAGGGTTTGCCGTCCGCATAGGCCGTGGCCAGGATGGTGGCCTTCGCACCGATGGGCAGCTTCATCTTTTCATAGTCGCCGTGTGAGAAGCAGTAGGTGCCGTTCTTCATCTCATAGCCCGGGAGGTACATGCTGTGGCTCTTCACCACCATGCTGATGTACACCTCGCCCACGTCCTTGTTGTCCACGCGGGTGATGATGTCCACGGGCCTGCTGCGCTTGTCGTACATCAGCCGGTCGATGTTGGCCCAGCCGAGTTGCTTCACTTGGAAGATGTAGTTGGCGGCAGGGTCCACCTTGAACGCGTTGGTGCCCTTGGTGATGGCGGGCAGGCCGTTGCCGGGAGTACGTTGGGCGCGTGCCGCATCGTTCACCGCCACGTCGACCGCCTTGTCCCAGGTGGCGGCCACCGGGTTCCCGAACGCGCCCCACACGGTGGTGTCACCAGGTTCCATGAAGACACGGTGCCCGGCGAAGACCATCGTCGTGTCTTTCTTGAGCAGGAGGCCCTTGTCCTTCCAGCAGAAGTTGCCTACGGCGGTGTGCACCGCCGCAGGGGCCTTGTTGGGATGGTCGAAACCTTCCACACGGTACCACACGTTCGTCACCAGACGGTCCATTGCGATCGCCTCCATGACCACTTGGCCGCCCGACTCCGTTTTGTCTTCCTTCACCACCACCGGCAGCATGAGGTCCCGCGGTTCCAGCCATTCCACCGCATCACCGTCCACCTTTCCGGGGAATACCTTCATGCCGCTCTTCGCACCGCGCGTGGGAATGGCCATGTCGATGAGCTTTCCGTCCGCCAACGCCAGTGCTTCGCCATTTGCGTTCGCTTCCAGGCAGAACGAACCACCGCTCTCCAGGGCCTTGCCCTTGTACACGGTGACCATGTTGCCCATCACGAAGTCGACGGGCTTCAGTACTTCGCGAAGCTGCAGGTCCACCGCGCCTTTCACTTTGGCGCCTTGGGCGTTTACAAACGCGTTAGCGGGCACCTTCACCGTGCAACCGCCTTTGCTGGTCAGCAGCGTATCGCGGTCGGCGCGCAGCCGGAAGTGCTGTGTGGCGATGTTCTCCGGTGACTGTAGGGCCTTGGTGTGGGGCTTCGCTTTGGGAGCAGGAGCAGGGGCAGGAGCAGGGGCAGGAGCGGGAGCAGGAGCAGGAGCGGGAGCGGGGGCAGGAGCAGGAGCAGGAGTACCGCCTTCGCTGTGCGCTACGGCGGACGAGGCAGGGGCAGCGTACACCGACGCAGTGGCCGAGTAGGAGCTGCTACTTTGTTGCGACCACCAGTAGGTGGCGAGGCTGACCAGCACCAGGGTGCCGGCGATCAGGAGGGTCTTGGGCGTTCTCATGGGTCAAGGAGTTGTTCTTGACCATGAATGCGCCGCCCGAAAAAAGGTGACCCCCGATCCTTCGGGAAAGATCGGGGGCCAACGGAAAGCGGATGTGCTCAGAGCAGGCTCTCCTTCGCGGCTTCCTTGCGCTTGGGGCTTGGCGGCATGGTGCCGAACACGTGGTCCCAGAACGGTGAGCTTACACCGAAGGCACCGTCATCGCCTACGAAGTGATGGAGGTTGTGGTGCTTCCAGATGATGCTGAGGAAATTCTTGGGCGGCTTGTACATGTGGATGGCGTAGTGCGCGGCCAGGTAGGTGCTGTAGCCGAACAGGAAACCACCGCCGAAGGCGTAACCGAGGTCGCCCATGATCAGGCGGTACAGGCTGATGAACAGGACGGCCAGCACAATGCTCAGGATCGGCGGCAGCGCCAGTCGGCTCTTGTCGCGCGGGTGGTCGTGGTGCACACCGTGGATGGTGTATTGGAACTTGCGCTTCTTTTCGGTCTCTGCCGGAATGTGGTAGAGGTAGCGGTGCATCAGGTATTCGATGAGCGTGAAGAAGAACGCGCCCAGGAAGAAGAACAGAAGGGCGCTCGTCCAGCTTACGTCCAGCATCGCGATCGAATACCAAAGGGTGATGATGCCGGCGGTCCAGAAAAGACCGAGCGGAATGGCGATGTGCGTTTTGGTGAGCGCCTCCAGCACGGGGTTCTTGAAGATGCGCCCGCCTCCGGGAATGTGTCGTGTGGCCATGTTCCTTTTCGAATGCGGCCCACCTGCGGCAGGCAGGCGCGAAGGTAACCATCGGAGCACCGCACGGCCTGACAACGTTCAGCGTTCGCGTTCGGGGGCGCCCCACGTGAATGAACACCCTGCGAAGAAGCTGCGGCCCGGCGCGGGATTGAAGTACCGCCCGCCGGGGTCGTTCACCTGTACGAAGGCCGTGTAGCGCTCGTCCAGCAGGTTGTCCACGTGCAGGAAGGCGGTGAGGCAACTGCCCGGCCACCGGAAGGTCCAACTGGCCCGCAGATGAACCAGTTCGCTGGTGGGGATCATGGTGTTCGAGGCCAGGGCAGCAGGCACCTCGCTCACGTACCGGTAGCCCAGTTCGGCGCTCGGCCCGAAAGGGGAACGGATGGAGCCCTTCACACCTGCTGTTCCCCCTGGCACGCCCGGTACAGGTCGTTCTTGATCCAATGCCACCACCTGCACCGTGTGCGCCTGGATCGCACAGAACCCGTCGATGCGGATCCAGTTGCCTCGCGCGGTGCGCCCGTTCACCCCCACGCTCAACTCGAAACCGTTCTGGTGCGCCGTCCCCGTGTTCACGTACACCTGGTCCACCCCGTTGGATGCGGTCTGCGGCACGATCAGGCCGTCGGTGGTGCGCCAATAGACCACGGCACTGAAGGGGAACAGCGCGGTATCGCCCCCGAGCGAGATGCCCGCTTCCACCTCGCTCACCCGTTC
>JBIIYP010000045.1:0-30900 GCA_044346705.1 Flavobacteriales bacterium | reverse complement strand
TGCGCTCCGAATTGAACAGCACCGCATCGAACCCGATCCGCACGCAGTTGATGCCCATGCGCTTCATCAGCCGCACGTCCTCGGCCACCAGGAAGGAGTCCGTCATGGTCTTCAGGTGCTGCTGGTAAGCCTCGGCACCGATCACGGACGAGACCCTGGCGGCGGTCGTTTTCTGGGCCGTCTGCGCCCCGCCCAGCACGTAGTTCTCCTGGTAGAGCCAGCAGCTCACGTTCACGCCCTTGATCCGGAAAGGCCTGCCTTCAGGGTCCACAATGGCGCCGCCGGCGCGATGGAAGAAACGGGCGCCATCCGAGGAACGGGCGGCAATGGCCAGCGGCAGCAGGCCAAGCAGAAGGAGGAAGCGATGGCTCATGGGCATAGGTTCTGACCGAAGACGCGTGTTCGCGGAGGAACGATGGGCGCGTGGTTCGCCGATCCTCCTTCGGCCGAGCCAGCATGCCCGGCGGGTGACACCCAGAAAGCGTTCAGGATCCGGGCGATGATCGTTGGCGCGAGGCTGTGCCAACGCCTGCGTTCAATGCAGGGTGGACGAGGAACTTCGTTCATCGCCGGATGCATCAGCTGGTCGTGTCGGCCCGCTGCGGCGCTCATTCCTTCACCACCCGCAACGCACCTGTCCCGATGCGCAGCAGGTGAACGCCAGCAGGGATACCAGTGAGCGGAAGGGTGGCCGACCCTCCGGGCAGCCGCCCTTGCAGCAGCGTGCGGCCGCTGGCATCAAGCAGGGAGAAGGGCGCTCCGGCCGGCGTGTCGCCGAGCGCGATGAAGAGCATATCGGATGCGGGGTTCGGCTGAACGCGCCAGGCCGCGCCACCGTTCTCCGGAACGGACGTGTTGGTCTGGTTGGGCTTGTACGACTTGATGGTGCCTGCACCGGTCACTACCACCAGCCCTCCTGGCGAAATGCTCATTCCTCCCGTATTGATGTTGGGCGTCGGATCGGTCCACAGGGGCTGCAGGTCGGGGGTGAACACATGCAGGTCGTTCTCGCCATTGCTCACGTAAACAAGGTTGTTGGCAGGCGAGGAAGCACGCATCTGGAAGAGCAGGGGGTTCTGCGAGATCACGGCGGAGGTGTTCAGGATCGCACCCGTGGCCGGATCGAGCCTGATGACCTGGCCGTTGCTCGGGGCGTAGAGGGTGCCATCGGCACCAAGGCACATCTGGCTGAACGGCGCGTAGCCCTGTATCGGGGTCTCCCAGAGCAGGGTGAGCTGCGTGCCGTTATCGCTGAAAGCGGATACGTTGTCGCCCAGCTTGTGGTAGAAGATGGTCCCGGCATCATCGACCACGATCGGGCAGTAGTTCTCGCCACCGCCCGGCTGGGTGTCGTTCACCGGGTGTGAATAGAGCCGCTGGCCGGTGGTCAGGTCGATCGCGGTGACCTGGGCCACACCGGCGATGCTCTCGGCCAGGTAGCCCGTGTTTCCGTTCACGGTAAGCTCCGATGCCCCGATGTTCACCGGGCTTATCGGGCATTCCCACATCAGGCTGCCATCCGTGCGGTCGATCCGACGCATGTACCCCTGGGTAAGGCCCCAATTCCAGCCTTCCACGAACAGGTCGCCGTTATCGGCAAAGTTGGCGCTGCACGTGATGTGCGTGGAGGTGGTCACGGGCGATGCCCAGTTCCGATCGCCGGTCAGGGCGTCGAGCGCGAACAAGGAATCCTCAAGGCTCTCGGTCAGTCGCATCACATACACCTGGTCGTCGCGGAAACCGATGGGTAGTGAACGCCCCGTGCCGCCGGTCACCTCCCTGCTCCAAAGCAGCGCGCCCGTGGTCAGGTCACGACATTCCACAGGCGCCTGCGTGAGCGCGAGGAACCGCATGGTGGCGAACCGGTTCCCTTCGATGTACACGGGGGCTCCGAAAGCCCCGGCAGCGGAGACCTGCCAGAGGAGGGTGTTCTGGTCGGGGCCGATCACGTTCACATGGGCCGTGCGCCCGGGATCCCCACCTCCATTGTTCCAGCCCGTGGGTTGGGCATGCAGCACCTGCATCAGCATGCAGGCTCCCATCGAAAGCAAATGCACCGGCCGCAGGCCTCGTGCGCGTGCCGCAAGGGTGGTACTTGGAGTGATCATGGTGCATGGGTTCGGATGGTCGAAAGTAGGGCATGCGGCCCCTCGGTCCAAAGCCCTCGGGTATGCACTTTTCCACCACGCCAAGGCATCATGATCAGCCACCCTGACGTGCACCCCTGCACTCCGGCCACGACCCAACAACCGCTATCCCTTGCCCATACGCACCAGGGCTTTCCTATCGTCCGTCCTGCGGACCGGGCAGCAGAACCCGTCGCGTCCGTGCTCCCCGGAGCTGTGCTCGACCGCTTCGTCATGGTCCGGATACGTACATCCTCATCCGAACGATACCGAGGGCTTGCATGACACACCGTCGTGGATCATCTGCACAATGGGACCATGCACGGGAGGGGGCATGCGGTTCCAGCGCGATGAGGTTGGCAGCCAGCCCATCAGGATGCATCGGCTCGCTCGTGTTTCCCGTCCGGCGCATCGGTCGCTCCATCGTGGATCAACGCATCAAGCCTGACATGCTGCGGGGAGCCGCCCGCCGATGGGCTGGTGCCCTCCCAAGGGGCCTGATGGTGGCTTCGAGGTTGACCCAAGGCCAACCGCTGTTCCGATCGGTCCGGCGGCAGCCGTGCTGTTCGAACCTGCTGGACCTTCTTCGCCCGCGCAACAGGCGGTCAGAAGGAGAATTCCACCATGCCCATGTAGGTCATGCCCTGTGCGTCCCTTCCGGTCGGGAGATACAGGGTCTCCTTGTAGGTCAATTCCAGCCCGAGCGAGAGCCGCCTGTCCGCCTCCAGGGTGATGTTGCCGAAATAGGTGGTGTTCTGAAGGATCCCCGCGCCCAGAAGGTCCTCCTTGCGGCAGACGTCCTGGCCGTAGCCGAAACGGCTGTGCAGGTCCTTGCGCCAGTAGCACGCTGCTTCGACCCACCAACCGGTGCTCCTCACCTCGCGGTCGCTGGGGCCCTTGGTGGTCTGCAGGATGCCACCGAGGTAATTGCCGAGGGCCTGGCCCGTGTAGCCTTCCGCCTGGATGCCGAACCGTTTGCCAAGCCGCACGGCGATGTCCGCCGCATAGCCCCTGACCTTGGGCGTATTGATGCCGACGTTGGCGATCACCCCATTGACGGTGTCGTTCCTGAATACCCGGTAGGTGCCCAGGACCCCGGAGCCACCCACCTCGAAGACCTCCCATGGCACCCACGAGTCCTCCTGCCCGCGCACCGTGTAGTTCACGGCCCACTCCAGGTTGGGCACACCCTTGTTGGAAGTGTTGTTGCGCAGGTCGCTGGAAAAATAGGTGGAGACCGGTTGGCTCGCTGCCGCGGTGAGGGTGAGCTTCCCCTTGCCGCCGATCCTGGCATAGCGCTCCGCCCGCAGCTGTCCGCGCGAACTGTTGCCGGCGCAGCCGGAAGCCGCCAGGGCGAAGAACCCATCGATGAACCCCGGTATGCGCGGAGCGAACACGTCCACCTGCTGGCCCGCTGCGAAGCGCCACTTTTCATTGCGGGCCTCCATCAGCAGCATGGCGGGAAGGATCCCATAGGCCGGGGAACTGATGTCCTTGGTCAGGTACATCACGACCTTGCCGCCCAGCGTGAAGCCGCGCACCTTCGGGCCTTCCGCAGTGAGGTAAAGCGTGCTGGCCCTTGCCGTGAGGTCGAAGGTGCTTTCAGCGCCCGTCGGGTCCTTGGGCAGCAGGATGTAGTTGGTGGCATGGCCTGGCAGCGTGCGCTTGGGGGAGTAGGAGACCAAGGTCCTCAGACTTCCGCCGATGAACACCTTCAGGCTGGAATCACCACGGACCAGGATGGGGGTGGCCACCTGTGCCATGCCTGTCATACAGCATGGCCATGCCGAAATGAGCAGGATGATCCGGAGCAGGAGGGAACGCACCGTGTCGCGAATGGCAGGAAGCACCACCGGTACTGATGAGCAACCTTAATTGGAACCACGCATCAGCATCAGGATGGTCCTCCTGTCCGCGGGTGAAGGCTCCGAGGCGGAGACCTGCTCGTGGAGGGCGTGTGAATGCTCCTTGATGCCTACGGCGGCGGATACAGGCGCATCCTGTTCGCGGGCGTACACCGTTCGCCCCTCCTTGATCGTGCGCATGACACGCAC
This sequence comes from Flavobacteriales bacterium, assembly GCA_044346705.1. Classification (GTDB taxonomy): domain Bacteria; phylum Bacteroidota; class Bacteroidia; order Flavobacteriales_F; family PHOS-HE28; genus PHOS-HE28. The sequence continues at coordinate 26,720 of JBIIYP010000045.1, read as the reverse complement.
CTGCTTGATGGTGGCCGGATCCACCTTCAGCGGGTTGCTGTCGAGGATCACGAGGTCCGCCAGCTTGCCCACCTTCAGGGATCCCTTGGCGTTCTCCTCCTTCAGCTGGTAGGCCGCGTTGATGGTGATGGCCCTCAGCGCCTGGTAGGGGGTCACCCGTTCCTCCGGCACGATCACGTTGCCGCTCGAGGTGCGGCGGTTCACCGCTGCGTTCATGCCCACGAGCTCGCTCGGACTGCCGCCAGCGGGCCAGTCGGTGTGGGAGGTCCAGCGAATGCCCGCCTTCTGCATCGAGTTCGCGGGGATGGCCCAGGGCAGGCGCTCCTGCCCGTAGAGGGGTGCCACGGCATCACCCATCACTTCCAGGCCGGCCATGGTGAAGCTGGCGATCCCGCCGACCGCTTTGATGCGGGGTATCTGGTCCGGCCGGGTGAGCTGGGCGTGCTGGAAAATGGGCCTGTGGTCATGGTCGCCCTGCTTCTTCACCGTTTTCTCGATGGCCTGCAGGCACACTTCAATGGCCTGGTCGCCGATCACATGGATGGCGATCTGGATGTCGCTTTTCCAGTACTTGTCGAAGGCGGCCTCCAGTTCGGTGGTGGAGGTGGTCTGGATGCCCTTGTAGTTCTTGTCCGTTACACCGGCGGGAAGCTTGGTGAAGGGCTTCGACATCAGGGCGGTCTCGTTGCTGCCGTCCATCCAGTATTTCAAGCCCCCCAACCGGATGCGGTTGTAGTAGCGTTTGTTCATGTCCGGACGCTCGTCCAGGAGCATCTTGAGATCATCCGTCCGCAGGGTGTCATACCGCTGCTTCACATCGTAGGCGGCCTGCGTGGCCTTGTCGACCACGGCGCCCTTCACGAACACCACGAGGTCGATGGGCAGCACCTTCTTCTCGATGGCGTACTTGACCGTCTCGAAATCATCTGCACCGAGCCCAAGGCCGGTCTCCTGGGCGGTGGTGTGGCCGTTCTCCACCCATATCCGCACCGCTTCTGCCAGTCCCCGCTCGATCATTTCCGGCGTGGCGGAGGGCCTGTTGGCGCCCACGTGGAAGTGGGCCTCCTCGGCTACATGGCCGAGCAGTTCAGAGGAACCGGGCGTGCGCTCGTAAAAACCGCCCTCGGGGTCCGGAGTGGAGGCGTTGAGCCCGAGCGTCCGCATCAGAGAGGTGTTGATGGACCCGTGGTGACCGCTTCCGTCCTTGGCATACACCGGGATCGTGGTGCTCACCTGGTCCAGCTCCACGGCGGTGGGATGGCGACCCTCCTTGAGCGCCACGGCCCGATAGCCGAATCCCACGATCCATCCCCCCTCCGGTACATCCTTGGCATGGGCCTTCAACCGTTCGATGACCTCGGCCACGTCCTTGCAGCCGCTCAGGTCCGCATCGATGGCGTTCTTGGACATGTAGATCATGTGCCCGTGGGCATCCACGAAGCCGGGGGTCAAGGTCTGGCCCATGAGGTCGACCATCCGGGCCCCTTCACCGGCAGCGGACAGCGCCTCCGCCTTGGTGCCCAGGAACGCGATCTTGCCATCGCGCTCCACAAGGGCCTCCACGTACTCGGGGCTGTCCCCTTCCATGGTGATGATATCACCGTTGAAGTAGACCGTGGCCCCTGCCGTGGTCGTGTCCTTCCCATCCGCCTCCGAGGCGTCCTTGCCTGATGGTGTGCAGGCCGCCCCCAGGAACAGGAGTAGCATGATCGCGGCTGCAAGAGTGCTGTTCGACGTTCGCATGGGTTTGATCTTGTTCAACTAGGGACCAAAAATGCTACCCCGGTCCCTGAAAACCAAATGCGTGGATTTTACCCGGGGCGGCGGAAACACAGCTACTGCAGCGCAGCTTGGGCCGGAGGTAAGCACCAGCGAACACACGCTTGCCTCGAGAGGTCCTGCGGTTGCGGAGGTGGCGGTCGTGGAGGATCCTGGTGGTGCGGTCATGCCAACGCGCCGGCCATCCTCATGCGGCAGGTACACAGGGCGCCGACCCCAAGAAGAAGAAGGCACCCGTACAGAACGTCCTTTTCGTGGACCTGATGCCCGAGGAACAAGCCTTGGTGGACGTGCTGAAGGAAAAGTGCAAGCTCGGCATCGACGACCTCTGCCTCTTGAGCAAGCTGCCCCAACACAAGGCCGCCGGCAGCCTGCTGAACCTGGAGTTCAACGGCGTGCTGCACAGCCTGCCGGGCAAGGTGTACCAGTTGAATTGAGGGGGTGATCAACTAACACGTACGGTGATCACGTATCTTCGTTCGCATGAAGGCCAAGCTCACCCTTTCCGTGGACCGCACCGTCCTGACCAAGGCCCGGCGCAAGCTGAAGTTGAGGAACCGCTCCATCAGTTCCGAGGTGGATGCGCTGTTGTTGAGGATCGCCGATGAAAAGGAACCCGTGCGGAAAAGCTGGAGCGAACAATTCGGTGACCTTTCGATCCCGTTGGACATGAAGGAGGCCGAAAGCGATAGCTGGGCGGGCAAACACCTTCGCCGCACCGGCGCGTACAAGGCGGCGAAAGCCGCTCAGCGCAAGGCCGGAAAATGATGCGCGTGCTGCTGGACGCCAACGTCATCATCGACGCGCTCCTGCCGGCCGATGAACGGCCACAAGGGGATAAGGCGAATGCGATACGCATTCTCGACGCAGTTGCTGATCGCTCCATTATCGGGATGATCACCCCGGTCATTTTCTCTTCCGTGATCCATGTGGTGAAGCCCAGAAAGGTTGCGCACCGCAAGAAAATGGAGGACGCCTTGGGCTTCCTACTGGACATCTGCGAATGGGCGCCGGTGACACCGGAGCATTATCGGACCGCCATGGCCAGCAGCTTCACCGATGTGGAGGACGGCATGGAGTTCTTTGCCGCAGGAGGAACCAGCTTGTTCGCGGTCATCACCCGCAACGTGGCCGACTTTAAGGACCATGTGCCTGTCGCTGTGCTCACCCCAAGCCAATTCGCAGCCAAGCACCTGAAATAGTCTCTCGGCAACGGCGTGCCGCGCAGCCTGCCGGGCAAGGTGTACCAGTTGAATTGAAGGGACGTCCACCCGGCATGAACCGCTCCCTCTTCGCTGCCCTTTTCAACGGCTGTTGGAACTGACCGTCCCCGCATACCTTTGCCGCGCTTTTCCCAAAAGAAGCCCAACCAAATTCCCCGCTGTTCCCCGGCAACAGCGGAAACCAAACCAGCGCTACAGCGCACCAAGAATGGCAAAGACGAACAAGGCTGTTGACGCCTTCATGGCATCCGTGAAACAGCGTAACGGCAACGAGCCGGAATTCCTGCAGGCCGTGCACGAAGTGGCCGAAATGGTGATCCCCTTCATCGAGGAGAACCCCAAGTACAAGGGCAAGATGCTCCTGGAGCGCATGGTGGAGCCCGAACGCACCATCATCTTCCGCGTCCCCTGGGTGGACGACAAGGGCAACACGCACGTGAACCGCGGCTTCCGCATCGAGTTCAACAGCGCCATCGGACCCTACAAGGGCGGCCTGCGCTTCCACCCCAGCGTGAACCTCAGCATCCTGAAGTTCCTGGGCTTCGAACAGACCTTCAAGAACAGCCTCACCACCCTGCCCATGGGCGGTGGCAAGGGCGGCAGCGACTTCGACCCCAAGGGCAAGAGCGACAACGAAGTGATGCGTTTCTGCCAGAGCTTCATGACGGAACTGTGGCGCCACGTGGGCCAGTTCACCGATGTGCCTGCGGGCGACATCGGCGTGGGCGGTCGCGAGATCGGTTTCATGTTCGGCCAGGACAAGCGCCTGCGCAACGAGTTCACCGGCGTGTTCACCGGCAAGGGCCGCACCTGGGGCGGTTCGCTCATGCGTCCGGAAGCAACGGGCTACGGCTGCGTGTACTTCGCCGAGGAGATGATGAAGCACAACAAGACCAGCTTCAAAGGCAAGACGGTGGCGGTGAGCGGCAGTGGCAACGTGGCCCAGTATGCCATCGAGAAGGCCACGTCGCTCGGTGCGAAAGTGGTGACCTGCTCCGATAGCGACGGCAGCATCCACGACCCCGCCGGGATCAACGCCGAGAAGCTCGCGTTCATCATGGAACTGAAGAACGTGAAGCGCGGCCGCATCGAGGAGTACGCCAAGAAGTTCAAGGGCAGCACTTACAAGAAGGGCGCCCGCGTATGGGATGTAGTGGCCAAATGCGACGTGGCACTGCCTTGCGCCACCCAGAACGAACTGGACGGCAAGAACGCCAAGGACCTGGTGAAGAAGGGCGTGAAGTACGTGGCCGAAGGTGCCAACATGCCCAGCACGCCGGAAGCCATCGCTGTGTTCGAAGGCGCCAAAGTGGCCTTCGCCCCCGGAAAGGCCAGCAACGCCGGTGGTGTCGCCACCAGCGGTCTGGAGATGAGCCAGAACAGCCTGCGCCTGAGCTGGACCGCCGAGGAGGTGGACCAGCGCCTGCACAGCATCATGAAGAACATCCACGCCGCCTGTGTGAAGTACGGCAAGGAAGGCAAGACGGTGAACTACGTGAAGGGCGCCAACATCGCCGGCTTCGTGAAGGTCGCCGATGCCATGCTCGATCAGGGCGTGGTGTAAGCCTTGAACGAATGATACCGGAAGCCCCGGTCCCGTTCGCTCGGGATCGGGGCTCCTTCGTTCCATGGGGACCCTGCATTCCGATCATCGGTCGCAACCGGCATTTGCTCGCCTCCCAACAAGATGTAACTTGAGGATCGTTCGGTCGAGGGGAAGGGTCGTGTTCCACCTGAATCGCTGCTCCACATGTCGCTCCGTATCCGTTCCCACAAGGCACCCATCGTGCTGGCCGCCCTTGGTGGCGCCGTGTTCCTGATGGCGTTCCAGCCGCACGAACTGATCAATGCCGGCGCCGCCGCACCCACCAGCCAGTTCATGAACTTCGAATCGGCGCACGTGCACCCGATCGACATGACACCGGACGGCACCAAGCTGCTCGCCGTGAACACCGCCAACAACACGCTCGAGGTGTTCCAGATCACAGGCACCACCCTGCTCAATTCGGCCAGCATCCCCGTGGGGCTCGACCCGGTGACCGTGCGCGTACGCAGCAACACCGAGGCCTGGGTGGTGGACCAGGTGAGCGACGAGATCAGCATCGTGGACCTGACGAGCAATGTGGTCGTGCGGAGCCTGACCACCGAGGATGAACCCGCCGATGTGGTCTTTGCCGGATCGCCGCAGAAAGCCTTCGTTTCCTGCGCCGGCCGTGAGAGCGTGCAGGTCTTCGACCCGGCCAGCCCCGGCACCGCGCCGACCGAAGTGTTGTTGAAAGGGGAACAGCCGCGCGCCCTTGCCGTGAGCCCCGATGGCGCCACGGTGTACTGCGCCTTCTTCGAGAGCGGCAACGCCACCACGGTGCTCAATGGCAACGACTTCTTCAACTTCCAGCATGGCACCTTCTCCGGCGGTGCACCGCGCAAGGGCATCTGCTCGCCGCAAGGGGGCTGCACGGTGATCCCCAACGATGTCACCGATCCGGCCGGTCCCTACGGCGGTGCCGTGTCCGCCGCAGCGGGTATTGTACCGAACAACGGAACGGGTTTCAACCCGCCCCTGAACCCGGCCAACCCGCCCACACCGGAGACCAAGAGCATGATCGTCCGGAAGAACGCTTCCGGCCAATGGATGGATGACAATGGTGGCAACTGGACGGCCATGGTCTCCGGAAGCGCGGCGAACAAGGCCCGCATGACGGGTTGGGACATGCCCGACCGCGATGTGGCGGTCATCAATGCGAACAGCCCGAGCACCGCCGGGGTCACCTATCAGACTCGCTTGGGCAATATCCTCATGGCGATGGCGGTGCATCCCACCAGCGGTCAGGTGTGCGTCGTGGGCACGGATGCCACGAACGAGGTGCGTTTCGAGCCCGTGCTCAACGGAAAATTCCTGCGCGTGAACCTTTCGCGCTTCGGTTCGGTGGGCGGACCGAACACCATTTCGGATCTCAACCCGCACATCAACTACGCCAACGAGTCGCTCCCTCCTGCGCAGCGCACACAGAGCATCGGCGATCCCCGCGGCATCGCCTGGAAAAGCAACGGCACCAAAGCCTACATCACCGGCATGGGATCCAACAACGTCGTCACCATCGACGCCACCGGCGCGCGTACCGCTCCTGCACCGATCAAGGTAGGTGAAGGGCCCACCGGCATCGTCCTCGATGAGGTCCGCAACAAGGCCTATGTGCTCAACAAGTTCGAAGGCACCATCAGCACAGTGGATATGGCGACGGACAAGGAGGTGGCACGCGCCAACTTCTTCGACCCCACGCCCCAGGCCATCAAGGGCGGGCGCAAGCACCTGTACAACACGCACATCGGCAGCGGCAACGGACACATCTCCTGTGGCTCATGCCACGTGGACACGCGCTGGGACCGCCTCGGATGGGACCTTGGCAACCCAGCGGGCGCCATGGATACGGTTGGCGGCAAGCCCTTCCACCCGTTGAAAGGCGTGAAGACCACCCAGTTCCTCATCGACATCATCGACCGTGGACGGGGCAACCTGCACTGGCGTGGTGACAAGGAAGAATTCGCGGATTTCGCTGGGGCATTCCAGCACCTGCAGGGCCTTGACGCCCCGAAGCCCGCCAACGAAATGCAGGAGTTCGAGGATTTCCTTGCGGCCACGTGGTACGTACCGAACCCCTTCCGCACCTACAAACCGAATTCGCAGTCCTCCACGCTACGCATCAACCCGGGCAGGGTGCGCGGCATCGGCACCACCTTCCAGACCGTTCCGCCTGCGGTGAACCTTTTCGTCTCCGTGAACTTTAACTGTGCACACTGCCACAACGCGCAGACCGGCCGGGGTGAACTGATGGGCAATGGCAATGTGGCCGGCACCGGAGCGGGATCCCTGGTGGATTTCACCCCGAACCGCAACATGTCCGCGGACCTGCGCAGCACCTACCGCAAGAACGGCTTCTTCTACAACACCACCGAAAGCACTTCAGGCTTCGGCATGATGAGCGAGGGCGTCATGGAGACCTGGTTCAACGGCGCCGGTGTGGCGAACTATCTGGGGGACTATGAGCCGGAAGTGTTGTCGTGGTCAGGGGGCATCGACCCCGCCAACTGCAGTGCCTGCTTCAATACCACCAACTTCCCGCTGGCCAGCAGCGCAGTGCAGGATGCCCTGCCCGGCGTGGGCCTGCGCCAGACCTTCAACGGCGCCACCATCGGCAGCGTCACGCAGCTGAACGTGATGAAGGACCTGGTGGACACGCGGTCCACGGAGTACGGCATGATCGTGAAGGGGATCTACGGGGGTGAGCCTCGCGGCTTCTACTACCTCGGAAGCAACAACTACCAAAGCGACATCGCCGGGCAGACGGTGACACACACACAACTGCTCACCGCTGCACAGGCCGGAGGTTCGCCCCTGAGCTGGACGCTTGTAGGCCCGAACACCAAGGTGCGCATGGGGATCGACGCGGATGCCGACGGCATCTTCGACCATGATGACCAAGTGGCCTGCGTGAACGTGCGTGCCTGGCTATCCGGACCCTATGACGGTTCACCAATGCGTGGCGACCTTTCCGGCCTGGGGCTGCTGCCAGGCACCGACCCCTATGGCCTCAGTGCCACCGCGAGCCCCTCCGTGCTGGCCTTCACCGGCCTGACCACACCCGTGGATTGGGCCGTGGTGGAACTGCGCAGCGCTGTGAACAACAGCGTGGTGGTGGCCGCCACCGCCGTGCTGCTCCAACGCAGCGGAAACGTGATGATGCCCTCCGGTGAACAGACCATCACCTTCGGCACCACCCCTGCCGGCAACTACCATGTGGTGCTGCGCCACCGCAACCACCTTGGTGTCATGACCTTCGCCCCGGTGGAACTAGGCGCCACCGGCACCCTGGTCGACTTCACCCAGCCGAGCACTGCGACCTACGGCATTGAAGCGCAAAAGAGCGTGGTGGGCGGTATGGCCTTGTGGGCGGCGGACGTCACGGGCAACGGTCAGTTGAAGTACACCGGCACTGCCAACGACCGCGACCCGATCCTGGTGCGCATCGGTGGCACCACACCCACCAACTCGGTTCCCGGTTACTGGCCCGAGGATGTGACACTGGATGGCGTGGTGAAGTACACAGGCAGTGGCAACGACCGTGATCCGATCCTCCAACAGGTGGGCGGTACCACTCCGACCACCATCAGGAACCAGCAGCTGCCGTAGCGTGTGGGCCTGCGTGGGATCCCCATGGTCCCCTGAATGCAACCTTGCCTGAAGGGCGTATTGCCGATACCTTGCCATGCTGCTGCTTCATTCCATGCCTATCCGAGCCCTTTCCAGCACCGCTGCGGCCATGCTGTTCGTCGTGTCCGTCACCGCCCAAGAGCGGCCTTCGGACCCCGAGACCCTCGTCCGTACCGAACTGGTGCAGCAGGGCTTCCACACAGAGGACCTACAGGACCTGGTGATCAAGGATCAGTACCGCACTGCGCACAACGGGCTGCGGCACACCTTTTTCCGCCAGCGCTGGCAAGGCATCGAAGTGTGGAACGCGGACATCGCCGTGCACCAGGCCACCGATGGCCGGGTGGTGAAGCTCAACAACGGTGCCTGGAGCGGCCTGGCCAAGCGGGTGAACGGAACGAGCCCGGCCCTCAACCCAGAAGCTGCCCTGGCCCTGGTGCTGAACAAGGATGGCGTGAAGTCCACGCTACCCGCCCTGCGTTCGACCGATGCGGCACGAAACCTTTGGAGCTACGACGGCACCGACTTCTCCGGAGAACCCGTGACCGTGCAGCTCGTGTTCCAGCCGATGAACCTGTCTGACCGACCGCAAGTCGAACGTCTTCTGCTGGCCTGGAACGTAACCTATGCCCAGTCCAACGGCCTCCATTGGTGGAACGTGCGCATCGATGCCAACACCGGTGCCGAGCTGGACCGCAACGACTGGGTGAGCCAATGCGCGTTCGACCTGCCTCATGGGGAAGGCGACCTGCACGAACACACGGCCGAACGCCCGGACCTGCTGGCACCGGCACCTGCGGCACCGAACGACTATCGTGTGCTGCCCTTGCCGGTGGAAAGCCCCAGCCACGGCACCCGCGCCATCCGCAACGCGCCATGGACGGCCGGAGGCATCGCTTCACCTTTCGGGTGGCACGACAACAACGGCGTGGCCGGTGCCGAATTCACCATCACCCGCGGCAACAACGTGAGGGCGTGCGAGGATGCGGACGCGAACAACACCCCGGGCTACAGCCCCAATGGAGGGGCCACGCTCGATTTCGACTTCCCACTGGACCTCACGCAGGCACCCTCCACCTACCAGAATGCGGCCATCACCAACCTGTTCTACTGGAACAACCTGATGCATGACGTGTGGTACCCGTATGGCTTCGACGAACCCAGCGGAAATTTCCAGAGCAACAACTACGGTCGTGGAGGCACGGGAAACGACTTTGTGAACGCTGATGCCCAGGATGGCAGCGGCACCAACAACGCCAACTTCGGAACGCCTCCGGACGGGAGCAGCCCCCGCATGCAGATGTTCATTTGGACAGCGGCCAACCCGGACCGCGACAGCGACCTGGACAACGGCGTGATCGCACACGAATACGGACACGGCATCAGCAATCGCCTCGTGGGCGGCCCGTCGAACACCAACTGCCTGGGGAACGCGGAACAGATGGGCGAAGGCTGGAGCGACTATTTCGGCCTGATGATGACCATCGAGCCGGGAGACTTGGCGGCGGATGGGCGTGGCATCGGCACCTACGTGCAGGACCAGCCCGTGACCGGTGGTGGCATACGACCAGCACCTTACAGCACAAGCTTCAGCGTGAACAACTACACCTATGCCAACACGAACAGTGGCGTGAGCCAGCCGCACGGCATCGGCTTCGTGTGGTGCACCATGCTCTGGGAGATGACCTGGGACCTGATCGCGCAGTACGGTTTCGATCCGGATATTTACAACGGCAACGGCGGCAACAACATCGCCATGCAGCTGGTGATCGACGGCCTGAAGCTGACGCCCTGCAACCCGGGATTCGTCGACGCGCGCAACGCGATCCTGCAGGCCGATGTGGTGAACAATGCAGGGGCCAACCAGAACCTCATCTGGGCCGCCTTCGCGCGGCGCGGGCTGGGTGTGAGCGCTGCACAGGGCAGCAGTGCCAGCCGCAGTGACCAGATCGAGGCCTTCGACACGCCCATGCCGAACAACATCGGGATCTCCGCTGTGCTCGACCCGGCACCGGGCCTGCTCTTCGACTGCGCGGCCAATGGCCTTACGGTGCGCGCCACCGTGCGCAACTATGGCCAGTCCGCACAGACCGGTTTCCCCGTTCGCTACCAACTTGATGGCGGTGCCCTGGTCACCGAAACCTTCACCGGGACCCTTGCCCAGGGCGCGGCGGTGACCTACGTGTTCGCCACACCGCTCACGATCACCGGCAACGGGGCCCACACGCTGGTGGTTTCCACGGCTCTGGCCGGCGACGGCGGTCCATCGAACGATGCCTTTTCGGCCGTGCTGACGCTCACCGCCACCACCACGGTGACCACGCCCTATCTGCAGAACGTTGACGCCGGCGTGGTAACGCCTGCCGGTTGGTTCCTGCAGAACCCCGACAACAGCACCACCTGGGGCACCACCGCCCTTACCAACGGTCCCGCTTGCACGGCCACCACCGCCTGGTCCATCAACAACTTCAGCTACAACGCTCCTGGTCAGCAGGACCGGCTGATCTCTCCCGTGATCGATCTTTCCGGTTCGGGTGCGAGCCGCCTGAAATTCGATCACTCCTACGCGCTTTACAGTACTTCCTACGCCGATGCAATGCGGGTGGAGGTGAGCGCCAACTGTGGAAGCACGTGGACCGAGGTGTTCTACGCGGTGGGGTCAGCGCTCGCCACGGCACCCACCACCACCTCCAACTACACGCCTTCAAGCTGTAGCCAATGGCAGGCGAACGACCTGGACATAAGTGCCTTCGACGGGCAGGATATCCTGGTGCGCTTCTCCGCCATCAACGACTATGGCAACTGGCTCTACCTGGACAATGTGCAAGTGGTCGCCAACGGGCTCGCCACCCCGATCAAGTTGATGCTCGAAGGTCCCTACGACCAAGCCTTGGGCCGGATGAAGGATGACCTGCGTACCGCAGCGCTTCTTCCGGCAACGGAACCGTTCACCGCCCTGGGCTTCACGCAGGCCGGTGGCGGCGGTGGTGAAACACTGCTTCCCGCAGCGCTGACCATCACCGGCGACAACGCCATCGTGGACTGGGTGCTGGTGGAACTGCGCGACGCGGTGACACCCTCCACCATCGTGGCCACGCGCAGCGCCTTGGTGCAACGCGATGGCGATGTGGTCGGCATGAACGGCACCTCGCCCGTCGTGTTCACCGGTGCACCGGGCAACTACCATCGCGCTGTGCGCCACCGGAACCATCTTGGGACGATGACCTCCGTGCCTGTTCCGTTGGGCCAGTCCAACGCGCTGCTCGACCTCACGCTGCCCGGCACGGTGACCTACGGCACGGAAGCGCGCAAGAACATCGGCGGTGTGATGGCGCTCTGGACCGGTAACGTGGTGGCGAACACACAGCTTCAATACACGGGCAGTGGCAACGACCGGGACCCCATCCTGCTCGCCATCGGCGGCTCCGTGCCGACCTCCACGATCAGCGGTTACCGTGTGGAGGACACCAACCTGGACGGCGTGGTGAAGTACACGGGGTCGGCCAACGATCGCGACATGATCCTGTTGAACATCGGAGGTTCCATACCGACCAGCATCCGGCTGCAGCAGCTGCCTTGACCCATGCGAACCCTGCTCCTGTCCCTCGGATTGGCGGCAATGGACCTTACCGCGCAGACGCCCTGCGTGAACGGATCCGCCGGAGCCTACCCGTGCAACAACGTGGACCTCCTCGCCTTCCGCAGCATCACCCAGCTGGGTGGGGTGTCCAACACGGCCGACCTCTGGGGCTGGACCGATCCGTTGAACGGAAAGGAGTACGCCATCGTGGGCATGCGCAACGGCACTGCGTTCGTGGACATCTCCATACCGACAGCACCCGTGCTGTTGGGGAACCTGCCCAGCCACATCACCGGCACCAACACCCTGTGGCGCGATGTGGACGTGCGGGGCAACTGGTGCTTCGTGGGCAGTGAGACCGCCGGGCATGGCCTGCAGGTGTTCGACCTGACCCGATTGCGCACTGTGGTCACGCCGCCGGTGGTCTTCACCGAGGACGCTCATTTCGCGGGCTTCGGCAACAGCCACACCATCTATGCGGACAAGGTGAACCCCTATGTGTACGCCGTGGGCACCGGCATCAACAGCGGTGGGCTCAACGCGATCGACGTCAGCGATCCGCTCAACCCCTTCCTCGCCGGGACCTACACGCAGGACGGATACATCCACGAGAACGTCGTGTACGCTTACACCGGACCCGATGCGCAGCACCAGGGGAAGCAGATCAGCATCAACTTCCACAGCAACAGCCCGGACAAGATCACGATCGTCGACGTCACCGACAAGACGGACATGACGCTGATCAGCAGCTTCACCTACAGTGGTGCACGCATCACGCACCAGGGCTGGCTCACCGAGGATCAGCGCTACCTGTTGATGAACGATGAAGGCGACGAGACGTTCTTCGGGCACGGCACCCGCACGCGCATCTTCGACCTGCTGGACCTGGACGCCCCCGTGTACCTCGGCGCATACACCGCACCCTTGAACAGCGTGGACCACAACCTCTATACGCACAAGGACCTGGTCTACGCCTCCAACTACACCAGCGGGCTGCGCATCCTGGACGCTGCGTCCGTGGCCAGCGGCACCCTGACCGAGGTGGCCTACTTCGACAACTATCCGGCCAACAACGGAGCCACATACAACGGCGCTTGGGGGAACTACCCCTACTTCAGCAGCGGCACCGTCATCATCAGCGACTACAACAGCGGTCTCTTCATCGTCCGTCCACGCCTCTCGGTGCGGGTGAAGGCCATGCTCGAAGGCCCCTACGTTCCGGCCGCAGGCCTCATGCACGATAGCCTTCGGACACAGGGGCTCATTCCGCTCACTGAGCCGTACACGGCACTTGCCTACGCACATGTCGGTGGCGGTGGCGAGACCACCACACCGACCGTTCTGGCCGTGAGCGGCTCCAACGCCATCGTGGATTGGGTCGTGGTGGAACTGCGCGATGCGGATACGGCTTCGATCGTCAACGCCACACGATGCGCGCTGCTTCAGCGTGACGGCGACATCGTGGGCACCGATGGCACATCGCCTGTCCAGTTCGACCTGCCCGTGGGCGACCACCACATCGCGGTGCGCCACCGGAACCACCTGGGCACCATGAGCGCTTCACCGCAGCGCATCAGCATCGCGCCGAAGACCTGCGACCTCACCCTGCCCGGCACGGCCACCTACGGCACCGAAGGCCGCAAGAACATCAACGGTGTGATGGCCCTATGGACCGGCAACACCACAGTGAACGGCCAGTTGCAGTACACCGGATCCGGCAACGACCGCGACCCCATCCTGCTGGCCATCGGCGGATCGGTGCCCACCAACTTCATCACGGGCTACCGGATCGAGGACACGAACCTGGACGGCGTGGTGAAGTACACCGGCAGCGCAAACGACCGCGACGTGATCCTGTTGAACATCGGCGGCACGGTGCCTACCAGCATCCGGCTGCAGCAGCTGCCGTGATCAATTCTCCCATGAATGTAAAAGCCCCGCTCAACAGCGGGGCTTTTGCTAAGGTGTGTAACCTGCTCAACAGAACTCCTCGTAGGCGCTCTTCAGGTGCTCGGCGATCATGTCGGCCGTGCGGCCTTCGATGTGGTGGCGCTCGACGAAGTGCACAAGCTTGCCATCCTTGAAGAGCGCGATGCTCGGGCTGCTGGCGGGATAGGGCAGGAAGTGCTTGCGGGCCTGGGCCACCGCCTCGGTGTCCACGCCGGCGAAAACGGTGATGAGCTTGCCAGGCTTCTTGTCCCCGGTGAGCGACGACTTCACGCCGGGGCGCGCAGCACCAGCGGCGCAGCCGCACACGCTGTTCACCACGCACAGCACGGTGCCGCTGCTGGCCAGGGCCTTGTCCACTTGATCGGGGGTATGCAGGTCCTCGAAGCCGGCCATCGTAAGGTCGGACTTCATCGGAGCAACGAGTTCGGGGGGATACATCTTCGTTCTTGTCGATTGTTGGTTGTCAAATACCGGCAGGCGCCGGTCCGGGTGCAAAGGTAACAGGTGAGCAGGGGGACCTGTTCGGCGTCCGTTACCTTGGGACCATGAGCGCCCCTGTCGAGGCCTGGTTCGAGGAACTGCCGGAGGAGTGGCAGGCCACTGCCCAGCGCATCCGGGAACTTTTGATGGAGGCTTCCCCTGTGATGCGCGAGGAATGGAAGTACCGCATCCCGTTCTACAGCCACCGCGTTTGGATGTGCTACCTGAGCCTCCAGAAGAACGGCCTCGTGCTGGGTTTCATCCAAGGAAGGAACATGCTCGACCCCGACGGCCTCTTCGCCCCGACCGAGCACGCCCAGATCCAGCACTACCTGCCACCGCCTTCCCCCGCTCCACTGCCCGAGGCCGCCTTGCGCAGGCTCATCCAGGAAGCCATCGCCCTCAACGAGGGGATCACCCGGGAAAAGCTGCTGAAGAAAACGAAGCGGAAACGTTAGCGCTGGATCACCAGCCGTTCCACCAGCTGCCCGTAATCCCCAGTGATGCGGATCAGGTAAGGACCATCCGGAAGCGCTGCAATATCAAGCGCATGGCGCGTGCTCTTCATCCGTTCGCGCAGCACCATGGCACCGTCCGCGCGGAAAAGCTCAAGGCTCATCGGGGATGAAGGTGCGTCGGTCAATTCGATGGTGATGCGATCGGTGGTGGGGTTCGGGAAAACCTCCAGCTTGCCCAGCCCGCTCTCGTGAATACTCCCCGGACAGCCGGTGTTCGTCACCACCAGGTCATCGATCATCCAACCGTCGCGACCGTTCGTGTTGGCAAGCCCCTGGAAGGCGAACCGGAACCGCAGGCTGTCCGGATAGCTCATCCGTAACCCAGGTTCCATCAAGACCACCAGAGTACAGTACCATTCGATCGTTGTGCTCACCCAACCGCTCGAGTTGCCCGTGAAGACCAGCGCCGTATCCGTGTCCGTACCAGCGCCGGTCCACTGAAAGAACAGCGTCCCGTTATTCCCCCACATATCATCCACTTTCACCCAGGTCTGCGCGTTCTGCGCATCGTAGTACTCGATCCATCCGGCCGCCTCTGCCGTGTCCATGTCCAAGGCATGCCTGAACGTGAGCACACCTGCTTCGGCGAAAAAGTTCATCGGCACACTGAACTCCGCGTAGCTGATGCCACCCACCGGATAGGGCAGCACCGTATCCGTGACCAGTGCGTTCGGCGCGGACCAGGCGGGATCGAACACGGTCTTGTCCGGAGCACCGATCTGCCAGCAGCCGTTCAGGCTGTCCATCGCGCGATCCGCGCCGGGATCGAAGGTGATGTGCCAGGTGATCGGCGTCTGTGCAATGGCCAGAGGTCCGATCAGCAGGAGGAGGAAGGTGTAGCGTCGCATCATCATCCGCGTGTTTCCTAGAAGACATCCGTGTGCCCTATGGCGCTGCCTCACAGGGCCCGCTTCTTCCGGAAGAAGGCCTTCATCAGGTCCGAACACTCGGCCTCCAGGATGCCACCGCTCACCTTGGTCTTGGGATGCAGCAGCAATGAACTGCCGATGCGCCGGTAGCCGCCCTTCTCATCGAAGGCGCCGAACACGATGCGTCCGAGGTGCGCCCAGTTCATCGCACCCGCACACATCACACAGGGCTCCAGTGTCACGTACAACGTACACTCGTGCAAATACTTGCCGCCGATGTGCTCCGCTGCGGAGGTGATGGCCTGCATCTCCGCGTGCGCGGTCACGTCGTTCAGCCGCTCGGTGAGGTTGTGCCCGCGCGCGATGATCTTGTCCTGGCACACGATCACGGCACCGATGGGGACCTCGTCCGCCGCGAAGGCACGCTCGGCCTCGCGCAGCGCCTGCCGCATGTAGTGCTCGTCGTCGTGGATGACGATGGGAGCGCTCATAGGGCCAACGCGATGTTCGTTGCGCTCGGTTGGTCCTCCCCCATCAACAACCCCTCGACCCCGGCCTTGATGTCCTTGATATTGAGCTGCAAGGTGAGCCGGCCCTGCCACTCATTGGACTCGATGGTGTACAGGATGCTGAACGGATCGCCACGCTTGATGTGCTCGAACCACCTGCCCTGCTTGAAGGCGATGGCATCGAAGCGCCGCGCTTTAGGGTCGCTGGAGGCCGCGATGGAGAGCTTGAGGTGGTCTTCACCAACGATCCTGGCGCTGCCCGCGTCGACCACCCCGCGGGTGAGGAACACCGGGCGCATATTGCAAGGGCCATAGGGCGCCATGTGCTCCACGATGTACAGCAGGCGGTCGTTGATCTCCGCGAGCGGAACCTCGATGTCGACCTCCTCCTCCGGGATGCGCATCTCATCGGTCATATGCTCCCGGGCGAAGCGCTCGAAGCGCTCGCGGAAGGCCGGCACGTTGTGCACTGGCATGGTGAGGCCGGCCGCATACATGTGGCCACCGAACTGATCCAGCAGGTCGCTGCAGGCATTGATGGCCTCGTACACGTCGAAGCCCTTCACGCTGCGGGCGCTGCCCGTGGCTTTCCCATTGCTCTCGGTGAGCACTACGGTGGGCCGGTAGTAGGATTCGATCAATCGACTGGCCACGATGCCGATCACACCCTTGTGCCATTCGGGATGGAACACCACGGTGCTCCATGCATCCCTGATCTCCGGGGTGTTCTCGAGCAGCTCCAAAGCATGGCGGGTGATCTCCTTGTCCAGGTCCTGTCGCACCACGTTGTTCCGATCGATGCGCAGCCCCATCTGCTCGGCCTGTGCCAGCTCGTGGCTCAGCAGCAGCTCCACCGCCTGCTTCCCATGCTCGATGCGACCGGCCGCGTTGATGCGGGGACCCAGCACGAAGACCAGGTCGGTGATGTTCAGCCGGCGCTTCACGTTGGCCATGGCCAGCATGGCCTTGAAGCCCGGGCGCGGATCGTCGTTGAGGCGCTTCAACCCGAAGTGCGCCAGCGTGCGGTTCTCCCCGGTGATGGGCACGATGTCGCAGGCGGTGCTCACGGCCACCAGGTCCAGGCTTGCCTCCAGGTCGGTGAAGGGGATGTCGTTGTGCTTTGCCAGCCCCTGGATCAGTTTGAAGCCGATGCCGCAGCCGCTGAGCTCCTTGTATGGGTAGGGGCAGTCAT
Organism: Flavobacteriales bacterium; assembly: GCA_044346705.1. GTDB lineage: Bacteria > Bacteroidota > Bacteroidia > Flavobacteriales_F > PHOS-HE28 > PHOS-HE28. Next base: position 9,411 of record JBIIYP010000045.1, on the reverse strand, counting down.
CGCGCTTGGGGTCGAGCACCGCCACGGCCGCAGGCAGTTCATCCCCGGGCCGGTGGTGGTCGCAGATGATGAAGTCGATCCCCTTCTCTGCGGCATAGGCCACCTTGTCCACGCTCTTGATGCCACAGTCGAGCGCAATGATGAGACCAACGCCTTCCGCAGCGGCCTTGTCGATGCCCTGGGTGGAGATGCCATACCCCTCGGCGTAGCGATCGGGGATGTAGAAGATGATGTTGCCGGTGAATCGCAACAGGAACGAATACATCAGTGCCACGGCCGTGGTGCCATCCACATCGTAATCACCGTAGACCATGATCCGCTCCCCCTCTCCCAGGGCCCGCTCGATGCGCTCCACCGCCTTGTCCATGTCCTGCATCAGGAACGGATCATGCAGCTGGCCCAGGTTCGGACGGAAATAGGCCGAAGCCTCGTCGGGCCTCAGGATACCGCGCTGCGCGAGCAAGTGGGCGGCGACCGAAGGGCATCGGTCATGCGTCAGTACGTGCACCGCCGCCACCTCGGGCGCGGGCCTCATCCTCCAGCGTTTCATCGTCAATGTTCTTTTCCCGAAGGTAATCACACAGGGCCATGCGCCCTGCCTCCGGCTCAGCGCTCCTGGTACACCACGTGCAGCACCGTGGCACCCACGGCCTGCAAGGTGGCCCGGTCGATCACGCTCAGGTCGTCCTTGTGCGTGTGCCAGCTGGAATGGAACGCCTTAGTGGACTCATCGAAGGCGATGATGTCGATGGTGGGGATACGCATGTCGCGGTTGATGATCACGTGATCATCGATGCCGACAAAGTGCTCGGTCCTGGGCTTGAAGTATCGCTCATATCCCTGGGCAGCTGCGGCCGTCCATACCTTCTGCACGATGTGGGGGGCATACTGCATGCTCAACTGCTCCCGGTAGAACGTCGCATCGGCGGTGCCGCACATGTCCAGCAGGATGCCGAAGCGCGCCGTGTAGTTCGGCACGTGCGGGTTCTTCGCCCAGTACTGCGAACCCAGGCACCACGTCAGGAGGGAGTTCGCCTCGGTGCCCATGCCTTCGCTCGGTTCGCCGAAGTCCTCCACATCGGTCAGGAAAATGTCCACGCCCAGCGCAGGGGACTGCTCCTTCAAGCGGCGCGCGATCTCCAGCAAAACGCCCACGCCGCTTCCCCCATCGTTGGCGCCCAGGATCGGCTCGTTCTTCCGCTCGGTGTCCTTGTCGGCGAAGGGGCGCGTGTCCCAATGCGCCATCAGCAGGATGCGGTCCTTCTTCTCCGGTGCCCAGCTGGCGATGATGTTGCGCAGAGGCAGCTTCTGCCCGTTGAACGCGGTGACGGTCCCGTTCTGCTGGATCACGGTATCCGCCAAGGGCTGCAGGAAGGCGACCATCCAATCGCCGCATGACTTATGGCCTGCGGAGCCCGGGTTCCGCGGACCGAAGTCCACCTGCTTCTTCACGTAGGCGAAGGCCGAATCGCTGTCGAAAGCCGGCACCTTCACGGCAGGCTGTGGCTGTTGCTTGGGGACAGGAGGCACCACGCCCCCGCCGTTATCGGTCCTGCACGACTTCAACAGGAACACGCCCAGGAACAGGGCTGCAATGGCGATCGCGGTGATGCGGAGAGCGTTGCGAGGCATGATGGGTTCTGTCGTTATTCAGGCGCGTTCCCAGATGGTGCCTTCCTTGGTGTCCTTCAGTACGATGCCGAGCGCCAACAGTTGGTCGCGGACACGGTCGCTCGCTGCGAAGTCCTTCTTCGCCTTGGCCTCGGCGCGTTGCTGGATGAAGATCTTCAACAACCCGTCCAAGGCGGTGTCGTCACCTGCCGACGCCGCTTCCTGCCTGAGCCCGAGCACATCGAACACCATGGCCTGGAACAGGCGCTTCAATCGGGCAATGGCCGTTGCGCTCAACGCGATCTTGCCATCGTTGGCGGAGTTGATCAGCCGCACGCCTTCGAACAGCTCAGCGATCATCACCGGGCTGTTCAGGTCGTCGTTCATGGCCGCGTAGCAGCGCTGCTCCAGCTCAACGGTGCCGCCGTCATCGATTCCGGAAGGCTTGAGCTTCTCCAACGTGCTTACCGCGGCCATCAGCCGTTCCAGACCTTTCTCAGCGGCCTGCAGCGCAGCATTGCTGAAGTCGAGCGTGCCAGCGTAATGGCTCTGCAGCATGAAGAAGCGCACGGTCATGGGGCTGTACCCGCGTTCGAGCAGCTGGTGGTTCCCGGTGATGAGCTCTTCCGGGGTGAATCCGTTGCCTTCGCTCTTGGCCATCTTGCGGCCGTTCACGGTGAGCATGTTCCCGTGCATCCAATAGCGCACCGGTGCCTGTCCGTCAGCCGCGATGCTCTGCGCGATCTCGCATTCGTGGTGCGGGAACTTGAGGTCCATGCCCCCGCCGTGGATGTCGAAGGTGGGCCCGAGGTACTTGGTGCTCATGGCGCTGCATTCCAGGTGCCAGCCGGGAAAGCCTTCGCCCCAGGGGCTCGGCCACTTCATCAGGTGGATGGGGTCGGCCTTTTTCCAGATCGCGAAATCCAGCGGGCTGCGCTTTTCATCCATGCCCTCGGTGTCGCGCGTGTTGGTCATCAGCTCGTCGATCTTGCGGCCGCTGAGCTCACCGTAGGCATGGGCCGCGGCGAACTTGGGCACGTCGAAGTACACGCTGCCGTTGGCCTCGTAGCCGTAGCCATGATCAATGATCCGCTGCACCATGCCGATCTGCTCGATCAGGTGGCCGGTGGCGGTGGGCTCGATGCTCGGCGACAGGATGTTGAACAGCCGCATCACATCGTGGAAGCCGTTCGTGTACTTCTGCACGATCTCCATGGGCTCCAACTGTTCCAGACGCGCCCGCTTGGCGATCTTGTCCTCGCCTTCGTCGATGTCGCCCACCAGGTGCCCCACGTCGGTGATGTTGCGGACGTAGCGGACGGTGTATCCGAGGTGCAGCAACCACCGGTACAGCAGGTCGAAGGTGGTGAAGGTGCGCACGTTGCCCAGGTGCACATCGCTGTATACGGTGGGACCGCACACGTACAGGCCCACGTGGGGAGGGGCTTGAGGAATGAACTCCTCCTTCTTCCGCGTAAGGGTGTTGGTGATCCAGAACGGACCTTTCTTCAGCTCGGACATGACGATGGATACGGCCGGCGAAGGTAGTGCGTCAACGGAAGGCAGAGGGCAAAGGCAGGGGCGCGGAGCTATTCCTTAACACAAGGCAAAGACCGAAGGAAGGACGATGGGCATTGGCTGAAGGAGAAAGGGCTAAGCCTGAAGATCAGCCAGGTTCAACTTTCAGCTTTCGCATTACCAGTTTCCCATGGCGAAGCCTGACGAGATCTTCCTTCTTCGACCTTCGGCCATCTGCCATCGCCGATCAGCCATGGCACCCCTGCTCCCCTCCTACTTATCCTCGTCGGTGATCACACCGTTCCCGGCGAAGTGGCCTTCCAGGTACATCTCGATCCGGGAGAGCTTCCCGTCCTTATCGTACTTGTACACCTTGCCGTTCCACAGCCTGCCTTGGCGGAAGTCGCCCACCTTGCTCAGGCGCAGCTGCTTATCGTACAGGGTGTTGTACCCGTTCTCCTTGAAGACATTGCCGTTGGGCTTCTCTTCGGGGGAGGGGGCGGGGGCGGCCTTGCCGATGGGCTCGGCGATCACCGCGGTCTCCTTGTGCAAAGGTTTCGAGTACTTGCTCGTGGCCTCATTGATCTCCCCCCCATTGAACTGGGCCACCTGCTGGACCTCACCATTGGCGTAGTAACGCTTCAGGGTACCCTCCTCCTTCCCTTCCTTGATGTTGACCTCCACCTCCAACTGGCCGTTCTCGTGGAAGTAGCGTTGTACGCCATCGCGCACGCCGTATTCGTTGAAGGTGAAATCCTGAGCCAGCTTGCCATTCGGGTGGAAGCGCTGGAACTTGCCCGTGTTGCGGTCAAGGTCCCAGCTGCCTTGCTCTTCCACCTGCCCATCAGCGTAAAAGGTGGTGTAAGCGCCTTTGGGCCGTCCCATCTGGTAGCTGATCTCGCTCTTCACCTTGCCGGTGGGCCAGTAGGTCCGCCACGTACCAATGCGCTTGCTGTTGGAGTAACGCCCCTCTTCGATCAATTGGCCGTTCACATAGCCCGGCTTGTCCGCGTTGGGAGCTTCCACACGCCAATGGCCTTGTTTACGCCCCTGCTCATCGATCCGGTTCAGGGTGTCCTGCACGATCGTGCCGCCCTGCACGGCAGCATGGCTGAAAAAGGCCAGCAACAAGCAGGAAAGGGTCAATTGGAGGTGGCGCAACGGGCTCATCGATGGTGCTTGTGTTCGCTCCCGCGATACGTGGATGGTCCATCCAAGGTTACGCCCATGTGCCGGGGGGGTCAACCGTTGATCTCCCGTTTCAGGTTCAGCATCATGTCGTCCACCATGGCCTTCAGGTCGTACTGCGGCCTCCACCCCCAGTCGGTGCGGGCTGCGGAATCATCGATGCTGCGCGGCCAGCTGTCCGCAATGGCCTGGCGGCTATCCGGTGCGTAACCCATGGTGAAGCCGGGGACGTGGCGGGCCACCTCGGCGGCGATCTCGCGCGGGTCGAAACTGAAGCCGGCCAGGTTATAGCCCGTGCGTTCCTTCACCTGCTCTGCCGGGGCTTCCATCAGCTCGATGGTGGCGCGGATGGCATCGGGCATGTACATCATGGGCAGGGTGGTCTCCGGCCCCAGGAAACTGGTGTACGCTCCGCTCTTCAGTGCCTCATGGAAGATGTGGACCGCGTAATCCGTGGTGCCGCCGCCGGGTGCGCTTTTCCACCCGATGAGGCCGGGGTAGCGGATGCTGCGAACGTCCACCCCGTAACGGCGGTGGTAGTAGGCGCACCACTGCTCGCCCGCCTGCTTGCTGATGCCATAGACCGTGCTGGGCTCGGCGATGGTGTGCTGGGGCGTGCCGTCCTTGGGCGTGGTAGGGCCGAACACCGCGATGCTGCTGGGCCAATAGACCTTCTTCAGCTTCCCCTCCCGCGCCAGCTCCAGGATGATGAAGAGGCTCTCCATGTTCAGCTTCCAGGCGAATGCGGGGTCCTTCTCGGCAGTGGCGCTGAGCAGGGCGGCCAGCAGGTACACCTCATTGATCCCGTGCTTCTCGATGATGCGCTCGATGCCCCGGCGGTCCATGGCGTCCACCATGGCGAAGGGGCCGCTCTGCTCGACCTGGGGCTGCTTGATGTCGCTGGCCACCACGTTGTCGTTGCCGAACCGGGCCCGCAGGCCTTCCACCAGTTCGGTACCGATCTGGCCACTGGAGCCGATCACGAGGATCTTCTTGTCGCTCATGCCTTGGTATGGAAAGTGCCAAAACTACACGCCACGACCTTGGGAAAGGCCATGCGGTGGCAAGGGGCCTCCCGTATCTTCGCAGCAAGCCCCGAAACCCCATCCAGGGTCGCCTCCATGGACCTCCACCGCCTCCGCAACCTGCACCGACCTGACATTCTCCGGGAACGGTTGGAAAACGAGGGCCTGTCCCGGACCACGCTTTCCTTCTACCGCTATGTGCGGCTGGCGGACGCGGAGACGCTCCGGAACGAGCTCTACCTCGAATGGGAGGCGCTCGGCGTGCTGGGCCGCATCTACATTTCGCAGGAAGGCATCAACGCCCAGGTGAGCGTTCCCTCAGCGAACCTGGAAGCCTTCCGTGCTTCACTGAACGCGCGGGAAGCGTTCGCCAACGTGTCGTGGAAGATCGCCGTCGAAGATGACGGGAAGAGCTTCCTGAAGCTGATGGTGAAGGTGAAGAAGAAGATCGTGGCCGACGGCCTGGCCGATGATGCCTTCGACGTGACCGATGTGGGCGAACACCTCGACGCGGCCACCTTCAACAAGAAGCTGGAGGAGGGCGCCGTGGTGGTGGACATGCGCAACAACTACGAGTGCCTGATCGGGCATTTCGAAGGCGCCTACCTGCCCAAGTCGGACACCTTCCGCGGGGCCATTGAGGAAGTGGTTGAGATGCTGCGGTCCCAAGATCCGCTGAAGCACGATCGGGGCACCCGTAGCGTCGACCTTGTGGGTCGACCTACCGCTGACCCCGAGATCCTATTGTACTGCACCGGCGGCATCCGCTGCGAAAAGGCCAGCGCCTACCTGCGGCACCATGGCTTCACGAACGTCGGCCAGCTGCACGGCGGCATCATCGACTACGCGCGCCAGCTGAAGGCGGAAGGACTACCCAGCAAATACAAGGGCCAGAACTTCGTGTTCGACGAACGCCTCGCCGAGCGCATCACGGACGATGTGGTGAGCAGCTGCATGCAATGCGGGACGAAGAGCGACCGCATCACCAACTGCCAGGAGGTGACCTGCAACATGCTGCTGGTGCAGTGCCCGGACTGTGCGGCGAAGTACGCCGACTGCTGCAGCCCAAGCTGCCGCGAGATCCACCTGCTGCCGATCGAAGCCCAACGCACCTGGCGGAAAGGCCGCAGCACCCGCAGCACCAAGACCAAAGCGATCAACGACCCTGCGGCGCTGCGCCAGCGGATCCACGAAGAGGAAGCGACCCTTGCTTCCGCAGGCATCCTGCATCCTGAACTGACGGAGATCATCCACCAAGCCAAGTAAGGGCGGGAAATTTCCCGCCCCAACACGTACTCAGCCCATGCCCATCTACCACACCCTCGGCAAGATCCCCCACAAGCGCCACACCGTCTACAAGAACGGCAAGGACCGCTTCTACTACGAACAGCTCTTCGGCACCGTGGGCTTCGATGGTATGAGCTCCCTGCTCTACCACGTGCACCGTCCAACCATGGTGAAGGCGCTGAAAAAGCCGAAGGACGTAAGCCCCAAGATCGCGATCGAGAAGAACATGCGCTCGCTGCGGCTGCATGGCTTCAAGACCAAACCGGAAAAGGACCACCTGGCCGCGCGCAAGACCATGCTGGTCAACAGCGACGTGGCCATCGTGCTCGCCGCGCCGCAGGCCAAGAGCGTGGACTACTTCTACAAGAACGCCGACTGCGATGAGATGATCTTCGTGCACAAGGGCAGCGGCACCCTGCGCACCTTCCTGGGCAACATCGACTTCACGTACGGCGACTACCTGATGATCCCCCGCGGGATGATCTACACCATGGAATTCAAGGACAGCGACAACCGCCTGTTCATCGTGGAGAGCCACCGGCCCATGTACACGCCGAAGCGCTACCGCAACTACTTCGGTCAGCTGCTGGAGCATTCACCGTTCTGCGAGCGCGACATCCGCCGCCCCAAGAAACTGGAGACGCACGACGAGAAGGGCGACTTCGTCATCAAGGTGAAGAAGCAAGGCTTATTGCATGAGTTCGTGTACGCCAGCCACCCATTCGATGTGGTGGGCTGGGACGGCTACAACTACCCCTACGCCTTCAGTATCCACGACTTCGAGCCCATCACCGGCCGTGTGCACCTGCCGCCGCCCATCCACCAGACCTTCGAGACGGACGCCTTCGTGGTATGCAGCTTCGTGCCGCGCCTCTACGACTACCACCCGCAGGCCATCCCCGCACCTTACAACCACAGCAACATCGACAGCGATGAGGTGCTGTACTACGTTGACGGCGACTTCATGAGCCGCAACGACATCGGCCCGGGCCACATCAGTTTGCATCCTGCCGGTATTCCTCACGGCCCGCACCCCGGCGCCATGGAGCGCAGCATTGGCAAGAAAGTGACCGACGAGCTCGCCGTGATGGTGGACACCTTCAAGCCGCTGATGGTGACGGAAGAGGCGCTGAAGTTGGATGATGGGAAGTACTACAAGAGTTGGTTGGAGTGATCAGATGATCGGGCGATCAGATGATCAGATGATGGAAATGCCTTAGCCGCGAACAAAGAACATCGGAACGATGAAGGAGTTGAAGGACATGGACCTGAGGGAGTGGCAGAACGCCATTGCCGAGGACGCGTTGTTCGCACCGTTCGTCGTTGCTGAAGCACCCATTTCGTACAACCCTCGCTACCACGACAACACGATCGTAACGCTTACGTTCCGCTTCGCGCAAAGTATCTGGGACCTCGCGGAAGAGCTTCAAGAGAAGAAGAAGTTCGTGGTGGCAAACCAAGTGTTCCGGTCGGGCACTGCCATTGGCGCCTTGGTCCGTGAAGCACAGAATGGAGAAAGCCTGGCAGACTTCATCCACAAGATGAAGATCGCACTGAAGGAGGCCGATGAGACCGAATACTGGCTGCTGCTCTGCATCAGTCGTAACATTGATAGTGCGAAGGCCTGCCTGGAGGAGCTCAGGCCGATCGTTCGGGTCCTGAACAAGATCATCAGTACCTCCAAGGATAAATTGAAACGCTAACCCCGATCATCTGATCATCTGATCATCTGATCGACAGATCGAGAACACATGGCAACCGGATTGAAAGACGTCGACTACGGCCTGGAGAAGATCATGGCCGATGCACAGGATTTCCTGCCGCTCCTTGGCACCGACTACGTGGAACTCTACGTGGGCAATGCCAAGCAGAGCGCGCACTATTACAAGACCGCCTGGGGCTTCCAGAGCCTGGCGTACGCTGGCCTGGAGACGGGCGTGAAGGACCGCACGAGCTATGTGCTGGTGCAGGACAAGATCCGCCTGGTGCTGACCACGCCGATGACGCCGGAGAGCCCGATCAACGAGCACATCCGCAAGCACGGCGATGGCGTGAAGGTGATCGCCCTGTGGGTGCCCGATGCGAAGAAGGCCTGGGAGGAGACCACCAAGCGCGGCGCAAAGAGCTTCATGGAGCCCGTGCGCGAGGAGGATGAGCATGGCTACGTGATCCGCAGCGGCATCCACACCTACGGCGAGACGGTGCACATCTTCGTGGAGCGCGACAACTACAAGGGCGCGTTCATGCCCGGCTTCAAGCCGTGGAAGAGCCACTACAACCCACCGCCCACCGGGCTGAAGTTCATTGACCACATGGTGGGCAACGTGGGCTGGGGCGAGATGAACACCTGGGTGGATTTCTACGCCCGCGTGATGGGCTTCGCGCAGCTCGTGAGCTTCGACGACAAGGACATCAGCACCGAGTACACCGCGCTGATGAGCAAGGTGATGAGCAACGGCAACGGCCGCATCAAGTTCCCGATCAACGAGCCGGCCGAGGGCAAGAAGAAGAGCCAGATCGAGGAGTACATCGAGTTCTACAACGGCGCGGGCGTGCAGCATATCGCGGTGGCCACCAACAACATCATCGAAACGGTGGGCGCGTTGAAAGACCGCGGTGTGGAGTTCCTCTACGTGCCCCCCACCTACTACGACGATGTGCTGGACCGCGTGGGCGAGATCGACGAGGACCTGGCGGTGCTGAAGCAGCACGGCGTGCTGGTGGACCGCGACGACGAGGGCTACCTGCTGCAGCTCTTCACCAAACCGGTGCTGGACCGTCC
>JBIIYP010000099.1:0-2909 GCA_044346705.1 Flavobacteriales bacterium | reverse complement strand
CAGGCCCTCGCCCTTTGCTTCGGTGCGGATGGCATGCGCACGGCCTTCCAGGTCGAAAAGTTGGATGGACCACGGGCCGGTGCCTGGCAGACCGGAGAAGGTGATCTGGTCGGTGGCGGGGTTGGGGAATGTCGTGAGTCCGGACTTCGTACCGTGCAGATCGTTGGTGGATGTGATGCACGAGGTCTGTGCACACCAGTTCACCGCGAGGCCCACCGTGCCCAGGTTCACATCCAGGTAAGGTTCGCTCAAGGCCGACAGGGTCGCATCGCAGATGTCCGGTGAACCGGTGATCACCCCGGTGGCGTAGTTGATGCTGGAGTCCTGCACGCAGATGTCACCGAATCCTTGGATGGTTCCGTAGTTCTTCAGGTTTCCGCAGGTGATCGTGGCTTGCGACGAGAGGAAGTCGATGTAGCCGTTGTCGTTCGTTGAGGTGCCGAATTGGAGCAGATGCTCGGCGTGGATGATGCCATAGTTGTTCAGATTGCTGAACAAAACGATACTGTCCGTTTCCAGTATGGCACTGGCAGCGTTCGAAACTCCCGAATAGGTGAGCACTAATCCATCGAACTTGAAGAAGTGGTAGTTGTCAAGGCCTCGATCGAACAGGCCTCTTATGAAATGCACGGTATCGTAGTTGATGATCGTCCCGCCCCACAGGAATCCACCTTGAAGACGCCCTTGGTTGGTCATATACGTATTGGTACCGACATCAAGTGTGTCAGCCCCTGTCATCGTGCCCGCGTTGAAACACGAATCACCCCAGAGCCATAGGGTTGAGGCAGTGATCGCTCCTGAGTTGTCGATCCAAACCCCGCCGGGTGGCTGCTCCATGCGCTGTGCGTTCACCAGGCCATCGTTCACCAATACACCAATAAAGGTCAGTGTGTCCGAACTGAGCAAGGATCCGATTGGATCGATGTGTACGAGGGAATTCGCGAACACATGGTTGCCAGCGACGAGTACGGCATGAGCGATCTCAAGGGTGTCGCAAGAAGTTGGGTCGCACCCACAATCCCAGACCGAAGGCGCTGTGAAAGCTCCGGCGGCGACGGTCGTACATGTGCTTGCCCACCCCGTCGAGGAGATGGTCAGTGAGAGGACGAGGAGCAGGATGTAACGGTTCCGCATGCGGCCAAGCTAGATGGCCTTGTGCGCAGGACCACATGGATGCCCCGCCAGATCAATTGATCCATATACCTATCCATGCACATACACCCGCTTCACCCGCTGGCTGATGCTCGGCAGGCAACGCTACCGATCCACGAACACCACGCGGGCAACGGATCGCGATCTCGCATCGTCCGCCGCGATCACCAACGTGTAGCAGCCCGCCGCCAGGTCGCCGCGGTACAGGATCAGGCCCTCGCCCTTTGCTTCGGTGCGGATGGCATGCGCACGGCCTTCCATGTCGAAGAGCTGTATGTACCACGGTCCGGTGCCGGGCAGACCGGCGAGGGTGATCTGGTCGGTGGCGGGGTTGGGGGCAATGGACAGCGGTTTTGCGCGGCCTATGTGCGGTACGTCCATGGTGGTGCAGTTGGCGCTTGGGCACCAGTTGACGTTCGGTCCAACGATGCCCGCGTTGTAGTCCAGGTAGGGTGGGCTCGTGGTGGTGAGCGTCAGGTCGCAGATGTCCGGTGACCCCTGGATATCACCTGTGTTGTACGAAAAGCCGCTGATGCAGAGGTCTCCGTTCCCCTTCACCAAGCCACTGTTGGAGAAGTTGCCGTTGCAAAAGGCCTGGCCCGTCTGCCCGGCATCGAAGGCGCCGTAGCCAGGCACCCTGAACCAGCGTCGGATGTTCATGAATCCGTCGTTCACCACCAGCCGGTTGATGATGAGCGTGTCCACATCGAGGTAGGCACCAAGAAGACTGTGCAGCGTGTCGAACACGATCATGCTGATGCTCGCACGCAAGAGTCCGCTGTTCGATACATCGCCGTCCGCCCCGAATCGCTCGAAGACCAGCTCGCCGGTGTTGATGGTGAACGAGGACCAACAGAACGAGCCGGTGCAGCTGCCGCTGTTCATGAAGTGCTTGAGCGGGCCCACCGCGACCGTATCGAAGACCGTGATGCTGCCGCTATTGAACGAGCTGTCGGCATTGAGGTAGAGGTTGTCGGCACTGAATGTTCCGCTGTTGGTCAAGTGCCCGGCGCTGTCCCCCAGCACCAGCCGCACGGCGCTCAGGTCCCCTTCATTCAGCAACGTGCCGTTGTAGGTGAGCGTGCCATTCACCGTCAGGCTCCCGGACGCCTCGATGCGCATCGTGTGGTTCGTCCAGAAGGCATTCCCAGTGTGGGTGAGCGGATGTGCGATGACTAGCGTATCACAGGTGATCGGGCTGCACCCACAATCCCAGACCGAAGGCGCTGTGAAAGCTCCGGCGGCGACGGTCGTACATGTGCTTGCCCACCCCGTTGAGGAGATGGTCAGTGAGAGGACGAAGAGCAGGATGTAACGGTTCCGCATGCGGCCAAGCTAGATGGCTTCGTGTGCACGACCACCCGGATGCCCTGCCAGATGCGTTGATCCATATACCTATCCATGCACATACACCCGCTTCACCCGCTGGCTGATGCTGGTGAGCGCCTCGTAGGGAATGGTGCCAAGGTCGCGGGCGTAGTCGCTGAGCGGATGCTGTGGGCCGAAGACGATCGCCTCTTCGCCTTCGCTGCAGGGGATGTGGGTCACGTCCACCATCGCCATGTCCATGCAGATGCTGCCGACGAAGCGCGCTTCCTTGCCGTGGATCCACACGCGGCCGTGGCCATTTCCCAAGCGGCGTGAAAGGCCGTCCGCATACCCGATCGGCAGCACGGCGATGCGCAAGGGGCCTTCCGCGCGGTGGCGACGACCGTAGCCCACGCTGTCCTGCGGGGCCACGTCCTTCACTTGGGCGA
>JBIIYP010000078.1:0-9836 GCA_044346705.1 Flavobacteriales bacterium | reverse complement strand
AGGGTGAAGTCCACGGTCGGGGGTGTGCCCGTGTAGTTCACCGGTGCGGTGGTGGCGAGCATCACGGGCAGGTGGTTGCGCGGGCGCAGGGCCAGGCAGTAGCTGCCGTTGGCCAGCCCGGGGAAGGTGACGAGCCCGGTGCCGTCGAGGGCCACCACATCGCCATCGCGCTGCAGCAGCGCAGGGCGGGCGGCGACGATGGTGCCGGGGGAGGCCGAAGGGCGCATCTCCACCAGCACCCAGTCCACGATGGCGTTGTTGCCGGTGGCAGTGAGCACGCTGGCGGGCATGGTGGCGCCTGCAGTATAGGCCGCGTTGGCATAGCCCATGGCGGTGAAGGGCTCGGTGAGCGGGAAGGAGGGGAGCGTGCGCAGGGCGTCGTTCATCAGGCCGTTGGTGTACGGGCCTTCGAGCATCACGCGGATGCCCGCACCCGAGCCGATGGTGTTGTTGATGCGGGCGATGCGGTTGCGGCCGGTGCCGTTGTAGCTGGTAAACCAGCCCCCGATGATCGCTTGTCCATTGGGAAGAACTGCGATCTCAGTCACCTGGCTGCTCGCACCCACCTGGCTGCTCGCCCCGATGCCCGGGTCGAAAGCTGTATCCAGGCTTCCATCGCCTTCGATCCGGACAATACGGTTCCGCGCTGTGCCATTATATCCAGTGAAATTGCCGCCTATGAGGATCTTTCCATCCGGTTGCGGTCGGATGGAACTGACAATAGGTTGAGGACTATTCGCCCCGCTCCCTGGATCGAAGCTCAGATCCAGGCCACCAACTGCGTTCAGTCGTGCTATACCGCTACGAAGCGTTGCGTCATACGATGTAAATGAACCACCAACAAGGAATTGACCGTTCGGTAGTACTGCAACGCAGGTAACAGTGCTGTTCGCGCCTCCAGATGTATTGAAACCTGTATCCAGGGTTCCGTCACTGTTGAGCCGGGCTAACTTAGCGCGAGGGGTGCCATTGAAATTGTTGAATCCACCACCGATCACCACTTTGCCATCAGGTTGTATCACAACGACATTGAGTTGGCTTGAGGGTCCGATTCCGGGGTTGAAGTTGAGGTCCAATGTGCCATCCATGTTCAAACGGGCGAGGTGATTGCGCATAGTTCCGTTATAACTGCTGAAGTTCCCCGCGATCACGATCTTGCCATCCGGTTGGATCGCGATCTGGTTCACGGCGGTCAGATTGCCCGTGCCCCCGGACAACCCTGTCCCTGTATTGAAGGATGGATCCCTACTACCGTCGGGGTTCAAGCGTGCCAGATAGTTGCATACCACGCCATCGTAGAATGCGAACCGTCCACCGATCAGGATCTTACCATCCGGCTGGAGCGCGATCGATATGACCCTGCCTCTTGCGCCATCCCCGCTCATGAAGGTGGGGTCCAGGGTCCCATTGGCCTCCAAGCGGGCGATGTTGCCCTGCATGAGGCCATTGTAACTGGTGAAATCACCGCCGATAAGGATCTTTCCATCCTGCTGCACGGCCATCTCCAAGATACCAGGGGTCCCTACAACCCCTACAACCCCTGTCGGTGAATTGAATGAAAGATCAAAGGTCCCGTCAGCGTTCAACCTTCCCATCCGATTGCTTTGGAAACCGTCGTAGCTGTTGAAGGCACCGCCAAAGAGCAACCTGCCATCGCTTTGCAAGGCCAGGCACGTCGCTTTTGTATACAAAGTTCCCAACGTGTAATCACCCAATCCGGTGCCTTGGTCGAATGACGTGTCCAGATCCCCGTCCACATTCAACCGGGTGAGGTAGGGTTCCACTTGGCCATTGAAGCTCGTGAACATCCCAACGATGAAGACCTTTCCATCAGGCTGGCGCACCATCGCCGAGATGGTGCTGTCAGGTCCACTTCCGGGGTCGAAGGTGGTATCCAATATCCCGTTCATGTTCAACCGGCTGATGCGGTTGCGCGGTAAGCCATTGTAATTGGTGAACGCACCTGCAATGATGACCTTCCCATCAGGTTGCACGGCGATCGAGCTGACATAGCCGTTCGTGCCCGATCCCGGATCAAAGCTCATATCAACACTGCCATTGCTGTTCAATCGGGCAATGCGGTTGCGCAACGTGCCATTGTAACCGGTAAAGCCCCCCCCGACGATCACCTTCCCATCAGGCTGAAGGACGATGGAGCTGATCGCGCCATTCGCTCCAGTACCGGTGTTGAAGCCAGTGTCCAGGCTGCCATTGGTGTTCAGGCGGGCGATACCATTGCACACCGTGCCGTTGTAGCTGGTGAACCCACCCCCGATGATGATCTTGCCATCCGGCTGCACCGCGATAGACAGGACATAACTGTTGCTTCCAGTGCCAGGGTCGAAGCCAGTGTCCAAGCTGCCGTCATTGTTGAGGCGGGCAATGCGGTTGCGCGCCGTGCCGTTGTAGCTGGTGAAGTAGCCCCCGATGATCGCCTTTCCATCGGGCTGGAGAGCAATGGTGTTTACCTCAGCTGATGTTCCAGTACCCACGACGAAACTGGTATCCAAGCTTCCATTCGGATTCAATCTGGCGATGTGTTTGCGCAATGTGCCGTTGTAAGTGTCGAAGAAGCCCCCAACAAGGATCTTGTTATCCGGCTGCAACACCATGCAATTCGGCATGGCATTGGAACCATCAAGAAAACCTCCTCCAGAGTTGTAACCCACATCGTTGGGATTGAAACTCGGGTCCAGTGTTCCGTCCTGTCCAGATGTGATCAAGCAGGTGGCGGCCAGGGCGCAGGCGAGCAGCAGGCGGTGGGTCATGGGGTGGTGCGGGGTTCCACCAAGTTAGACGGTGGAACGTTCCGATGGCTGCCTGGCGCGGAAGTGTGATCGCCCCCCTCAGATCACCCCGTCCCGCGTCACGATCACGGCAACCCCGCCACCCGCGTGTTCGAGGGCACAATGCCACCGATGCTCTGCAGGATGATGTCGCGGTCGTTGGCCGCGCCGATGTACTTCACCACGCCATCCAGGTTCGTGTCCTCGCGCCAGTAACCGCTGGCGGTGTTGGTGGGGGTGCCGCCGCCCACGCGCAGCAGGATCGGGTCGCGGTCGTTGCCCGAGCCGACATAGCTCACCGTGCCGTTGAAGGTGACGTCACCGGCCGCCAGCACCATCACGCCGCTCACGATCTTGCGCGCGTCATCATCATAGACCAATGTGGTTGGCAGCGTGAAGTCGAGGTTCGCGATGGCACCTCCGTATGCGATCGGGGAGGCAGGAGAGGACATCACGGGCAAGTGGTTCCGAGACCGCACCGCCACGCAATAGTTGCCATCAGCAAGTCCCGCGAAACCAACGGTGCTCACGCCATCCAGGTCCACCACATCGCCATCACGTTGCAGCAGCACTGCGCGTGAAGCGGCTACCGTACCAGGTGAAGAGGCGGGCCGCATTTCCACAAGCACCCAATCGACGATGGCGTTGTTGCCGTTGGTGCTCAAGATCGAGGAGGGGATCGTGGCCCCTGGGGTGAACGTTGGGTGCGCATAGCCCATGGCCGTGAACGGCTCGGTGAGCGGGAAGGAGGGGAGGGTGCGCAACGCGTCGTTCATCGTTCCACCGCTGTTGGGGCCCTCCAACAGGGTGTGCGTGGCTGTGCGCGCGGTCCCGTTCACCCGGGCTACGTGGCTGCGGCCCGTTCCGTTGTAGCTATCGAACGTGCCGCCGATCAGGATGTCGCCATTCTGCAAAAGCGACGTTGCGACCACGCGTGCGTCCGTTCCGGTCCCGGGATCGAATGACGTGTCGAGCGCACCGTTACCATGGATGCGCGCCAAGTAGTTCCTAGCGGTGCCGTTGTAACTGGTGAACCAGCCTCCGATCACGATCCGCCCATCCGGTTGATGGGCGATGTCGAGAACCGCCAAAGAAGCTCCGGTTCCCGGGTTGAACGTCTGGTCCACACTGCCGTCCGGGTTCACCCGCGCGATGGACCTTCTGGCATACCCTCCGAAATACGTAAAGTAGCCGCCGATCAGGATCCTTCCGTCCAGTGCCAAGGCGATCGCATAAACGTCGCTGTTAGGTCCCGTAAGCGTGTTGAAGCTCGCTACCGATGATCCATCGTTGTTCAAGAGTACAAGTCCCTGTCGTGCCGTGGAGTTGTAACTGTTGAACTTGCCACCCACCAGAACGGTCCCGTCCGGCCTCACGAGCACCTTGCGGATGTGGTCATCAAAGACCTGTCCTGCGTTGAAGGTGGTGTCCAGTGTGCCGTTCTCGTTCAACCGGGCCAGCCGATCACGCGACGCGCCGTTGTAAGTGCTGAAGTCCCCACCGATGATGGTCTTCCCATCAGGTTGCAGGTCCATGGTGTGGATGATGGCGTTCGCGCCAGTGCCGGGATCGAAGCTCAGGTCCAGCGTTCCATCCGCATGCAGGCGGGCGATTCGTGCCCGAGGTGTTCCGTCAATACTTTGGAACGCACCGCAGAGCATGATCTTGCCGTCCGGCCGTACAGCGATATCGAATACCGTACCGGAGGCACCATTGCCCGTGTTGAAGGTCGGGTCAGGTGTTCCGTCAGGAAGGAATTGAGCGATACGCCCTGCGATGCCCCCATTGTAGCTGCTGAAGTCACCACCGATCAGGACCCTGCCATCCGGAAGGGGGCAGACGGCGTACACAGGATTGTTCGCACCCAGGGCGGGATTAAGGGTAAGGTCCAATGTTCCTGTTGTAAGAACACGGGCGATGCGGCCCCGGACCACCCCGTTATACTCGATGAAACCGCCGCCGAGGATGACCTTACCATCCGGTTGCAAAGCGAGTGCCCGCACCTCGAACAAGGTTCCTGTCCCTGGGTCGAAACTGGTGTCCAGGCTCCCGTTGCTGTTCGTGCGTGCTATGCACTGGCGCGTTACACCGTTGTAATAGGGAAAGTCACCGCCGATCACCACTTTCCCATCTGCCTGCAGGGCCATGGAGTAGATGTGATTGATCGATCCAGTGCCCGGGTTGAACGTGAGGTCGACGTCACCGTTGATGGTCATCCGCGCGATGCGGTCGAACAGCACACCGTTGATCGAAGAGAAGAAACCGGCCACCATCAGCTTGCCGTCCGGTTGAAGCGCCAGGCAATCCACTTCCGCCTGCGGGCCCGAACCCAACGGATAAGTACCATCAAGGTTCCCGCTGGTGTTGAGACGTGTGAGGTGCGGCCGTACAATGCCATTGAACATGTTGAAATTCCCGCCGATGATCACACGACCATCGTTCTGTATCACCACGGCGTGGATGCGGCCGTTGGCGCCCGCCCCTGTGGCGAATGCGGCATCCAAGGAACCGGTGGTATTGATCCTTGCGAGCCGGCCACGTGAAATACCGGAGTAACTGTTGAACGCGCCTCCGATGATGATCTTTCCATCGCTCTGTAACGCCATGCATCGCACGGTCGAATCCGCGCCCGCACCCGGATCGAACGTCGCATCGAGACTGCCGTTCGCGTTCAACCGTGCGATACGATTTCGAGGTATCGACGCGCATGTGGTGAAATCGCCACCGAGAAGGATCTTGCCATCCGGTTGTATCACGATACTGCGGACCGTCCCGTTCACGCCCGAGCCTATGGCGAAGCCCGCATCGAGTGAGCCGTCCGTGTTCAGCCTGACCACCCGCGAACAGGCCGTGCCGTTGTAGCTGGTGAGGTCGCCGCCTATCACTAAACGTCCATCCGTTTGCCGGGCGATCGCATACACCGTTGCATTGGCACCACTGCCGCTACCGTAGCCCGGATCGGTGGAGTTGAACGAGAGGTCGAGGCTGCCGTCCTGCCCCCGCACCACCCCGCCGAGCAGCACCATACCGGCCATCAAGAGGTTCCTCATCATGCGCATGCGGTAGTTCTTCGGTTCGTGCAAGGTAGACGAAGGTCCGCTTGGAAGGCTGCCTCCAAAGTGCGATCGCGGGATCTCAGATCACACCATCCCGGATCACCAGCCGCCGGTCCGCCATCTCCGCCAGTTCCTCGTTGTGCGTCACGATCACGAAGGTCTGGCCGAGTTCCGTGCGCAGCTCGAAGAAGAGCTGGTGCAGCTCGCGGGCATGGGCGCTGTCCAGGTTGCCGCTGGGCTCGTCGGCCAGCACCACGCTGGGGTTGTTGAAGAGGGCCCGGGCCACGGCCACGCGCTGCTGCTCGCCGCCGCTCAACTGCGAGGGCTTGTGCTCGGCGCGGGCGCTGATGTTGAGGCGTTCGAGCAGCTGCTTGGCGCGCGGCTCACAATCGGCCATGCTCCGCCCGGCGATCAGGCCCGGCATCATCGCGTTCTCCAAGGCCGTGAACTCCGGCAGCAGGTGGTGGAACTGGAACACGAAGCCGATGTGCTGGTTGCGGAACGCGCTCAGCGCCTTGCTGCCCAGCTGCGTCACGTCCTGCCCGCCGATGGTCAACGTCCCGCTGTCCGGACGTTCCAGGGTGCCGAGGATCTGCAGCAGGGTGGTCTTGCCGGCCCCGCTGGCGCCCACGATGCTCACCACTTCGCCCTTGGCCACGTGGAGTTCCACGCCTTTCAGGACCTCCAGGTCACCGAATTTCTTCCGGACGGAACGTGCTTCGATCATGGATGGCAAAGAAAGGGTGTTGGGGCTGGTTGTCCGTTGTTCGTTGTTCGGAGTGCCAAGCACGCGATGCTTCTTGGGCGGGTGCCCAGTGTCAGTTGTTCGTTGTTCGTTGTTCGTTGTTCGGAGTGCCTGGCATGCGATGCTCGTGGGCGGAAGGTCGCTGAGAAACACAGGACCATCGAGGAGTCGGACACGGACAACGAACACCGGACAACGAACATCAGGGGCCATCATGGGGTCAGGCACGAACAACGAGCACCGGACAACGAACATCAGGGGCCATCAAGGGGTCAGACACGAACAACGAGCACCGGACAACGAACATCAGGGGCCATCAAGGGGTCAGACACGAACAACGAGCACCGGACAACGAACATCAGGGGCCATCAAGGGGTCAGGCACGAACAACGAACACCGGACAACGAACATCAGGGGCCATCAAGGGGTCAGGCACGAACAACGAACAACGGGCAACGAACAACGAACAACGACCAACGACCAACGAACAACCAGCAACGGACAACGACCACTGCGTTCTACTTTCGCCCCCTCAACCGCCCCCTTCCCCGATGAACCTGCACGAGTACCAAGGAAAGAGCATTCTCGCCCAACATGGCGTCCGCATCCAACGTGGCTTCGTGGCCTACAACGCCGACGAGGCGGTGGACCAGGCCAAGCGCCTTGCGGCGGAGACCGGCACCAAGTTCTGGGTGGTGAAGGCCCAGATCCACGCGGGTGGCCGCGGGAAAGGCGGCGGTGTGAAGGTGGCCAAGAGCATCGATGAGGTGCGCGAGAAGAGCGCCGCCATCATCGGCATGATGCTGAAGAGCCCCCAGACGCCCCCCCAGGGCAAGAAGGTGCACAAGGTGCTGATCGCCGAGGATGTGTACTACCCCGGCCCCAGCGAGACCAAGGAATACTACATGAGCGTGCTGCTGGACCGCGCCACGGGCAAGAACGTGATCGTGTACAGCACCGAGGGCGGCATGGACATCGAAGAGGTCGCCGAGCATCACCCGGACAAGATCCAGAAGGAAACGGTGGACCCCCGCGTGGGCCTGCGCCCCTTCCAGTGCAACAAGATCGCCACCAACCTGGGCGTCACCGGCAACGCGAAGAAGGAGATGGTGAAGTTCGTGGCCTCGCTGTACAAGGCTTACGAGGGCTGCGATGCCGCCATGTTCGAGATCAACCCCGTGTTCAAGACCAGCGACGACAAGGTGATCGCCGTTGACGCCAAGGTGCGCCTGGACGGCAACGCCCTCTACCGCCACCCGGACTATGCCGAAATGCGCGACAAGACCGAGGAGGACCCGATCGAAGTGGAGGCCGGTGAAGCGGGCCTCAACTACGTGAAGCTCGACGGCAACGTGGGCTGCATGGTGAACGGCGCCGGATTGGCCATGGCCACCATGGACATCATCCAGCTGAGCGGTGGGCAGCCCGCGAACTTCCTTGATGTCGGAGGCACGGCCGATGCGGCCCGCGTGGAGAAAGGCTTCCGCATCATCCTGAAGGACCCCAGCGTGAAGGCGATCCTCGTGAACATCTTCGGCGGCATCGTGCGCTGCGACCGCGTGGCGCAAGGCGTGATCGACGCGTACCAGAGCATCGGCGACATCCAGGTGCCGATCATCGTGCGCCTGCAGGGCACCAACGCCGTGGAGGCGAAGGAGCTGATCGACAAGAGCGGCCTGAAGGTGCTGAGCGCCGTGGCCCTGCAGGAAGCTGCGGACCGCGTGAAGGAGGTGCTGAAATGATCAGAGATCATTTCAGGACCTCCTTGTAGCGTCGACCCACTGGGTCGACCTACCCAGGTGAAGAAAGGACCAACGAACGCTCTGGGCGTTCCCGTTCACCCCACCAATCGCCGCAGGATCTCCCGCACCGGCTCCACCGCTGTGGTGTGCTCGATGCTGGGACCCGCGACCCACACGGTCTTGTAGGTCACCTGCTGGGCCGCCACTTCCGTGGCCTTCATGCCGATGTAAAAGCGGAACATCTTCACCCACTTCTTCAGGCGCTTGTTCGTGTTGAGCATGCGCTCGATCCACGGGGAACGCAGGCCGACCTTCTGCACGTAAGGCGTGTTGATCACCGTGCAGGGCGTGCCGCTGATGCGCTCGGTCATCACGATGTCGTCGGCCCCGTACTGTACGCAGGCCTGCTTGTACTCCGCGGTGATGGGTGCCTCGATCGAAGCGATGAACGGGCTTCCCACCGATACGCCCTCGGCGCCGTAGGCCAGCATCTGGTCCATCTCCGCCTTGTTGCCCACGCCACCGGCCGAGATCACCGGGATGCGGCAGTGCGCGCGCAGCAGCTCGATCAGCGCACGGGGGGAGAGGTCGCCCCGGTGGCCGCCGGCCTCGTTGTTCACCGCGATCAGTGCGTCCGCTCCCAGGGCCTCCACCTTCTGGGCGAACCGCAGGTCCGTGACATCGCAGAACACCTTGACGCCCACCGCGTGCGCGGCCTTGATCGTGGCTTCGGGACTGCCCAGGGAGGTGATGAGGAAGTCGCTGCCCTCCTCGCAGAGCACCTTGAGCTGCCCGGCGGCCTTGGGGTTGCTCTTGTTCACGATGAGGTTGAAGCCGTAGGCCCCTTTCCCGCAAGCGGCCTTCGCCGCCTTCAGCTCCCGGCAGGCTGTGCGGAGCTCCTCGAGGGTGCGGTAGTTGAGCGCCGGGATGCAGCCCGCCACGCCACCGCGCATGCCCTCGACCACCATGGCCGTGTTGCTCACCAGGAACATCGGGGCCATGATGAGCGGGTGCTCCAGGCGGAGCATGTCGGTGAGGCGGGTGCGCATGATGTAAAGATGTGGGAAGAACGAGCGCCCCAAAGCCACGGTTCATCCACGAACCCTAGGAGGAGGAAGATCAGGCCGATGCTAAGCCAGGAGCGTGATCCTTACCAGCGGTTGTCCTTCGTCGTTGAACACTGTTGCGCCGGTCTTCGCGGAATGGCGGTCAACGGTTGCGATTTGGAGTGTACACGTCCCGTTGGGCGGCTATGATCCATATAGCTTGTTTGACGTAAGTCACTCCCTTAATTGAAATGTTCGGCTGATCCTACGGAACATTTCTAATCCCGGATCATGCAATAGGCCGGCTCTACACCACGGAAGCCCCTGCAATGCTTAAGATCGCAGCGTAGGACCAATGTAAGAAAGTCATGCACGAACTGGCGCACGAGTTCACCTCCAAGAAGGTCAGCCCATGGGGCGGACTGAAGTTCTTCCAACAGACCTACGAGCGCAGCGGCGTT
>JBIIYP010000044.1:0-31557 GCA_044346705.1 Flavobacteriales bacterium | reverse complement strand
AACCGCTGGCACTTCGGCAACCACGACGGTACCGCCACCGGCTGGCAGCGCTTGGAGAACGCCGAGGACCTCGTGACCTCCGCCGCTGGCTACACCCGGGACAGCCTTGGCTGCGCCGTCTCCGGCACCATGACCACCTCCCCGATCGGCACAACAGCACCGGGCACGGACAATGGCCAATGCTCCACCCCTCCCTGCATCCAGGCCGGTAACGTGAACACCCCCTTCCCGACCAACACTGGATCACCGAACCAACGTCTGGCGAGGACCCAGTACATCTTCCCAGTTGCGGAGCTTTCCGCCATGGGCCTATGCCCCGGCAACATCACGGAAATTGCCTTCTATGCCTTGCAGGCCGATCTGAACATCCCCGGGCCACCGGTGCAACAGGCCAGCATCAATTACGAGGTGCGCATCGCACATACGGCTCTTGCAAGTTTCACCGGCCAGTCTTGGGACAATGGCGTGCAAGCGGTCACTCCGCCGAGTTCCACCGGCACCACGGTGGTCCTTGGTGGCTGGATCCCGTTCACCTTATCGAGCCCGTTCAACTGGAACGGGGTGCAGAACATCGTGGTCGATGTGTACTGGTTGCGAGGCATATCCAATGGTCTTAGCCCAGCTGTGCAACTGGTTACCGGACTCCCGTATCAAGCAACGCGCCAGGGCTTGCTTAGCGCGCCTTATTTGGGTGGCGCGACCATCGCAACGCAGGCTCCTCCATTGGATGACAACGGTCCCTGCATCGGCCTGTGTGCCACCAGCGTGCCGAGCCCACCTCAGCTGACCATGACCAATGCTACCACGCGTCCGGTGACCCGGTTCACCGGCCAGGTGAAGACGGTGTTCCCGGCCAACGTGCCCAACGCCCCCTTGGTCCGTTACAGCGGTGGGGTGATGCTGGGGGATGCCGTCTGGGCTGCCGCTGCGGGCAACTACAAAGGCCCCGGCACCATTCACGCCAAGAACGGTGTGTACGACGGGAATTCGCTGCTGAACGACCACGTGTTCGATAGCTATTTCGATGGCACGGTGCGCCCGGAGGATGCCGAAGCCGCCAAGCGCTACACCCATGTGGAACTGGCCGATCTGAAAGGCTACCTCGCCGAAGAGCGCCACCTGCCCAACCTCCCTTCCCGTTCCGAATGGAACGGCGGCGGTGTGCCTTCCTTGGGCGAACTACAGAACGGCCTTTGGCAGCAGGTGGAGACCCAGGCCCTGTACATCACCGAACTGGAGCGGGACCTGACCGCCTTGGAGGTGCTTGCCTTCGGCGACGACCTCGATGCTGCGAAGCTGGCCGAAATGGAAGCGGACATCGCCCGAAGTCCGCGCCTCACCGAGCAACAGAAACTGCACCTCATCGCGGCCCTGCGCAACAAGGCTGACAACCGGTAAGCGCCATGACCACCAACAGGAATAGCACCATGATGCCCACCGCGACCCGTTCCTCCCTGCTGCTGGCCTCCCTGCTGGCCGTGGCCGGTCTGCAGGCCCAGACCAACAACATCGCCATCAACAACAACGGCGCTGCTCCGGATCCCTCGGCGATCCTGGATGTGAACACCAACCTCACCGGAGCCGCCACTCGCGGCATGCTGCCTCCACGCGTAGGAAGCACCGCCTCCATCACCGTGGGGCCGACCACGGACGGCATGCTCGTTTACCAGACCGGTGCGCCAGCAGGCTATTATTACTACAACGCCACCATCCCCGCTTGGGTGGCGGTGCAGAACGCCAAGGATGGATGGTCCACCTTCGGCAACCCACTGCCCTTCCCCGCGCAGGAGTTCCTCGGCACCACGGACGCGCAGGACCTCAGCTTCCGCACCAACAACGTGGAGCGCATGCGACTTGATGCCACAGGTGAACTGGGCATCGGCGTGCCTGCACCCACCGAGCGCCTGGACGTGGGTGGTGCGATGCGGATCTTCAATGCTGGCGCTGCGCTGCGCACGGTGATCGGAGCGCCGATCGGCTTCAATGGCATCCACAGCCTCTCCGATGGCGTCGGCGTCATCGAGTTCCAGAAGGACACCATCAAGGCCGCTCTTCCCGCCGCACCCAACCAACGCCGCCTGATGTGGCCGGGCCACTACGGCAACATTACGGGCACCGGTGTGGTGGCCACGGGGGTTTCCCCCAACTCCGGTGGCTGGCGCCGCATGAACAACGACTACACCGAGGTGTTCAACGCCCCTTACACCATTAACGGTGATGTGACCTGCGGTGCCGGAAACGCCGAGCTTCCTTCACCGGCCTTGTCCCCTTTGGTGCCTGCCAACATCAGTTCATCGCTGTCGGCCTTGGAACAGGTGCTGGTGAACCCCTTCATGAACAACACCTTGGCCACCCGAAGAGAGCGGATGCAGTTCATGTTCCTGCGCAACGAGCTGAACGCTGAGCTGAACCAGTTGTATGGCGTGAACGGCACCCCCAGCACTGCCGCGACCAATGGCATTTGCGCCGGGCAACCCATCACCTCCATCGGGTTCTGGGTTAACCAGACCCTTGGCGTGATCGCAGGAACAGGGGTCGGTCAGCACCAAAAGCTCATCACCTATGCGGTGACCGTGAAGCATGCCCCGGCAGGTGTGAACAACCTCAACACCGGATTCGAGGTCACCAACGATCCTGCCCAAGGCTGCGGCACGAACACGTTGAACCTGCCCACGGCATCCGCAGGCCCAAGTTGGAGCACCTTCACGCTGACCACCCCTTTCGTGTGGGATGGGGTGCGGAACGTGATCGTGGAGGTGGTCATCGGCCACGGTGGTTCGGCCAGCAACATCGCGCTACCGATCAAGGTATACACCGTGCCGGGTGCGGCACCGGCCAGCAACCTCACCTATACCGAAAGCGGCACGGCGATCATTGCGGGCTGCACCACCTTGGGCCTGCCCGGTAGCTGCGCCTTCGGAACCTCAGGCGGAGGTATTGTGACCAACGCGTGCGGTACGGCTGGTATCTCCCGTGGCGCTACGAACAAGCGACCGGTGATCCGATTCGGTGGCACCGTAAGCACCATCACGCCCTTCATTACCAGCACCGGCCCCTACATGCAGTACGACGGTGGTCTGGTGGCGGAGGACCCGGCCACCACGCCTCCTTGGGGCTGGCAGACCACCCCGTACTACGCGTTCAAAGGCCCTGGCACCGTTAGCGCCCAGCGGGGCGTGTTCGACAATACCGTGCGCTTGAACGACCACGTGTTCGACCGCGCTTTTGACGGCAAGGTGCGTCCAGAGGATGCCGCCACCTTCGGTGACCGCCGCAACCTGGGCATGGACGAAATGGCCCAGTACATCGAGCGCGAACGTCACCTGCCCACCATCAAGGGCCGTTCGGACTGGAACCGTGAAGGCACCTTCTCCTTGGGGGACATGGCCAACCAGCTTTGGGCGACCACGGAGACCCAATCCCTCTACCTGACCGAACTGCACGACCGGCTGAACCTATTGGAACTGCTCACCAACGATCGCCCTGTGGAAGCATCCGAATTCGACCAGGCACGCACCTTGGTGGTGGCCATGCAGGACCTCACCGAGCAGCAGAAGGCCGCACTGGTGCAGGACCTCAAGGCCCGTGTCGTCACATCGAACGGAACGCGTTGATCAACGGCTGAACCATGAAGCACATGAACTCCCTGCGATCATCCATCCTGCTGGCAGCACTGGTCATTGCCGGTATGTCCGCCAGCGCGCAGATCGCCATCAACACCACGCCAACGGCTCCCAACACCAAGGCCATCCTGGACCTGGTGGATCCCGCCCGTGGCCTGTTGCTGCCCCGCATGACCCGCGCCGAGCGCGTGGCGATCGTGGCTCCCGCACCGGCCAACAGCTTGTTGGTCTACCAGACCGACGACTTCACCCCGGCGCCACCCGCCTTGCCTGAACCTAAGGGGCTGTGGTACCGCGACGGTGCCAACTGGGTGCGCGTGGGGTCCAGCCCTTCCGCGTGGCAGTTGGGTGGCAATGCCGGTACCAACCCCGCCACCAACTTCGTTGGCACCACTGATGCACAGGACCTCAGCATCCGCACCAATGGCGTAGAGCGCATTCGCGTGCTGGGTGCTGCAGGACCCGCTCAAGGCTTCGTGGGCATCAACCAGGCCGCACCGAACGAACGCCTGGAGGTGAGCGGGGCCATGCGTGTGAACGGCACCACCGCCACCGCCAATGCCGGCGATATCCGCCTGAACCCCACGACCAATGCCCACGAAGGCTACAGCGACAACGCCCAGCCCTACCCGGCCAGTGGCTGGTACCAGTTGGAGAACGTGTTCGGAACCCGCCTCCGCGAAGGTTACATCGCTCAAGGTGCGGTGGTCTGCACCTATCCCACTGGCGCACCCACCGGCCCCAACAGCAATGTGACCCAGCTACCTTCGCCCTGGCCGATCATCGACAATACGGCCTACCCGAACGTGGCCTCCTTCGGCACCTTGGAAACGCCGTACAGCCGGTTCTGGGAGGACGGTCGCCACCAGTTCCTTTACGAGGATGATGACTTCCTGGCCTTGAACATCTGCCCCAACACGAACATCAATGGCATCGCGTTCCAGGCGCAAGGCGGCAGTTCAGGGGGATTCAATTACCAGCATGTGCGGATGAAGAACACCCTGAGCGGTTCCATGACCACCTTAGACCTGGTGGGCCTCCAGAACTGCCTCGCCAACGTGGTGCCGAACCCCCAAACCATCGTAACGGGCTGGAACATCCACAACTTCACCTCTCCCTTCCAATGGACCGGCGTGGGCGCCAATGTGCTGGTGGAATATTCCTTTGACAACCAGGATTGGACCGGCAACGTCTCGGTACAATCGGAGACCACGCCCTATCTGTCCAACTACAGTATGTATTGCGATGCCTGCGGGCACATCAATGGCAACCCCAACCAGACCTGCTATTGGACGAACCCTCCAGGCTGCGGGCCTCCACCAGGCGGTACATACCCACCCGCCACCCAAACCGCCACACCCGGAGTGCTTTGCACCGGTTGGGGCCACACAGGAGGCCCATTCCTGACCACCACCTCAGGCACCATTACCTGCGACGGTACGTTCACCTTCTCCGCCGCGCAAGGCTCCTTCTTCAAGCGTCCTTTGCTGGCGCTCTACGCGCAGAACACCGGCACGGTGAACCCGGTCGTGCCCGGAAACTACCTCGTGGCCCAGCAAGGCATGATGATCGGCTCGAACGCCTGGTCGACGGCTGGGGCCTTCCCCAACCAGAACTTCCAGGGGCCGGGCACCATCAGCGCCCAGAAGGCCGTGTTCGCCAACAACGTGTTCCTGAGCGATCATGTGTTCGATCAATACTTCGCCGGAGCAGTGACCCCGGAGGATGCCGCCATGGGCAAGCAGTACGCCCATGTGCCGGTGCGCGAAATGGCCAACTACGTAGAGCGTGAGCGCCACCTGCCGACCATCGATGGCCGTGCCCTCTGGAATGCCAACGGTGCCTTCAGCGTGGATCATGTGACCAACCAGATGTGGGTCACGGTCGAGGCGCAGGCGCTGTACATCAAGGAACTGAACGAGCGTACTGAAGCCCTCCAGAAGTACCTGGTGGAAAAACGGTTGAAGCAGCTCGGAAAGAACTAGGGATCTTGCATCCCCTCCTTTTGAAGGGACCGCTACGGCGGTCCCTTCTTCTGTTCAGGACCTTGGTTCATAACCACCCGGGAGCGCCTTTGCAGGGTTACGCTGGACAGCCGTAGCTTCGCTGCACGCTGTGCTGCTCACCCACAGTGTTGGTAACCACTGAGCAACCCCGCTCCTTCGGCGTCGTCTTGCCGGCAGAGCAGTATCGTTCGATCGCATGGGCACTTCTCGACAAGCACAGCAGACCATTGGCCCCGCTCGCCTTTTCGCAGTGTTGCTGTTCGGGTGCATCACCTTTGCCGGCTCCGCGCAGATCGCCATCAACGCCACGCCTACCGCTCCCAACAGCAAGTCCATCCTGGACCTGGTGGATCCCGCCCGTGGCCTGTTGCTGCCCCGCATGACCCGCGCCGAGCGCGTGTTGATCGTGGCCCCCGCACCTGCCAACAGCCTGCTGGTTTACCAGACCGATGATTTCACCCCGGCGCCACCCGCCCTGCCTGAACCCAAGGGACTGTGGTACCGCGACGGTGCCTCCTGGGTGCGCGTGGGTACCAGCCCCGCGGCTTGGCAACTGGGCGGAAATGCCGGCACCAACCCCGCCACCAACTTCCTGGGCACCACCGATGCGGTGGACCTCAGCATCCGCACCAATGGCGTAGAGCGCATTCGCGTGCTGGGCGCTGCAGGACCCGCTCAAGGCTTCGTGGGCATCAACCAGGCCGCACCGAACGAACGCCTGGAGGTAAGCGGGGCCATGCGTGTGAACGGCACCACCGCCACGGCCAACGCTGGTGATGTTCGCTTGAACCCGACGACCAATGCCCACGATGGCTACAGCGACAACGGTCCAAGCTATCCGACCAGCGGCTGGTACCAATTGGAGAACGTGTTCGGCAGCCGCGTGGCGGAGGGCTACGTGTTACAAGCCGTGGGCGCCTGCCTCTATCCCACCAGTACCACCAACGTGCTCGCTGCGCCACGAAACTGGCCGATCATCGACAACCCTGCGTACCCGAACCTCAGTTCGTTCGGCACCTTGGAGTCCCCCTACAGCACCTTCTGGGAAGATGGTCGACACCAGTTCCTGTACTTGAGCGCGGATCTTCAGACCCTGGGCATCTGTGCCGGTACGAACATCACCGGAGCTGCCTTCCAGGCCTTGAACGCGGGCCCGATCCCCATTACCTACAGCACCATCCGGATGAAGAACACCCCGGCCACCACCTTGCCCACCATGGACCTTGTCGGGCTCACGAATTGCGCTTCACCGCCCTCCTTCACCCCGGTCGCCGGCTGGAACACGCACAATTTCAATACCAGCCCGTTCCAATGGACCGGACCCGGCTTCTCCGTGATCATGGAGTTCTCCATCGATTGTCAGCAGTGGAGCGGGCAGGCCCAGGTGCAATCCGAGACCACACCGTTCGCGTCGAACTCAAGTGTGTATTGCGACGCATGCGGGCACCAGTTCACCATGGGCAGCAGCACCTGTGCATGGAGCGCGGGCTGCGGTCCGCCCCCCGGCGGGGTGTACCCCCCCACCACCCAGCTCAACGCTGCCACCCCGCTCTGCCTTGGCTGGGGGCATACCGGTGGGCCCAACGTGACCATGAGCAGCAGCTTGATCACCTGCGATGGCACGTTCACCTGGAACGGTGCCACCACCGGTTCCGGCCTTTTCAAGCGCCCGATCCTGGCCCTGTACGCCCAGAACCTCGGCACCGGCCCCACCATTGTCTCCGGCAACTACCTCGTGGCCCAACAAGGGGTGATGATCGGCACCAACGCCTGGTCCACCGGTGGCGTGTTCCCCAACCAGAACCTGCAAGGCCCCGGCACCATCAGCGCACAGAAGGCCGTGTTCAGCAACAACGTGTTCCTGAGCGATCATGTATTCGACCGCTATTTCGATGGCCAGGTGCGTCCCGAGGATGCCGCGGCCGGCAAGGTCTACACCCACATGCCCATAGCCCACATGGCCAATTACGTGGAGAAGGAACGCCACCTGCCCACAATGGACGGACGTGAGCGCTGGGAGAGCAACGGTGCCTTCAGCGTGGACCAGGTCACCAACCAGATGTGGGTCACCGTGGAAGCGCAGGCGCTCTACATCAAGGAGCTCAATGAGCGCGCCGAGGCGCTCCGGAAGTACCTGGTGGAGAAGCGCCTGAAGGAGCTGCAGAAGCCCTGAGCACCGATCCTGCGTGCGCTGCGTGATCAGGCATTGAAGCCCCGCTATCTTCGCACGACCGATGGGCCTTCGATCATTGCACCGACCTTGCCTGCTCCGAGGCCTGCCCGTGCTGGTGGCGATGTTGTTGGGTGGGGCGATGAAGGTCCATGCGCACGTTGCCTCCCCTCCGGCCACCTATGAATTCGGCCTCAGCCTGGCCACCGGGCAGAACGGGCAGCTGTTCACCCTGTTCATCGTCAAGGTCTACGAGGGCAACATCCTCGAAAGCACACCGCTCAGCCGGGAGCAGTTCATCCGCCAGGTGCAGGGGCGGACCTTCAGCAAGGCCAATACCGATGCCGAGGACCTTTTCCGCAAGTACGGAGTAGCAGCCTGCACCCTGCCCGCCGATAGCGCTGCCATGGGCTATCTGACCGATTGCCTCACGCTGGACAACTTGTGGAAGTTGCGGTTCTGGGAGTACCCGTATGCCGTGGCCGATGGCGCCCGAACAGGCAAGGGGTGGGCGGAGAAGCCCACCATACCGGGCGAACGCCAGTTCGAGGTGTTGAGCGATTACGGCATCACCCACACCACCGCATTGTGCTATGGAGAGAACATGTTCCGCCTGTTGCGCGACATGGGCGATCCGGTCTGGGTGGACAACTACCGAAAGAGCGACTGAACCATGAGCCAACAGCGGGAAGGCTCCGTGGACCTGCTTCCCGCCTTGCTGGCGGGCGATCGCGCTACGCTGGGGCGTGCCATCACCCTGGTGGAGAGCACCCGGCCCGATGAGCAGGCCGCGGCCATCGACCTGCTGGACCGGTGCCCGGCACCCGTAGGCACGCAGCGCATCGGCATCACCGGACCACCGGGGGTTGGCAAGAGCACCCTGATAGAGGCGCTGGGCATGGCCTGGATCGGCATGGGCCACCGGGTCGCCGTGCTGGCGGTGGACCCCAGCAGCCAGCGCAGCGGGGGCAGCATCCTGGGGGACAAGACACGGATGGATCGACTTGCCGCGCAGGAAGCCGCGTTCATCCGTCCTTCCCCATCGGCCGGCAGCATGGGTGGCGTAGCGCGGCGCACCCGTGAGGCGCTGATGCTCTGCGAGGCCGCCGGCTACGACCGCATCCTGGTGGAGACCGTGGGCGTGGGCCAGAGTGAACTGGATGTGGACCGCCTCACCGACATCAATGTCCTGTTGACCCTCCCAGGTGCAGGCGACGATCTGCAAGGCATCAAGCGGGGCATCATGGAAAGCGCGGACCTGGTGGTGGTGACGAAGAGCGACGGCGACAACCTGCCCCGTGCAAGGATCGCACAGCTCGACCTCCAGAATGCGATCCAACTGCTTCCCCCACGCGACCATGGTGGCCGACCCCAAGTGCTGCCGGTCTCTGCCCTGAGCGGCGAGGGCATTGCAACGCTGGCCAGCGTCATCAACGACCTGTTCATGGGGCTGCAGGCGCGTGGTCATGTGGAGCTGCGCCGAGCTGACCAGGGCCGTTGGTGGATGCACCGCACCGTGGAGGAGGATCTGCTGGCCTCCTTCCGC
The DNA here is from genome assembly GCA_044346705.1 of Flavobacteriales bacterium. Lineage (GTDB taxonomy): Bacteria > Bacteroidota > Bacteroidia > Flavobacteriales_F > PHOS-HE28 > PHOS-HE28. Next base: position 22,212 of record JBIIYP010000044.1, on the reverse strand, counting down.
GCACATCCGCGGGTGGCCGAGTCCCTGCCGGGATTGGAACGCGATGTGCGCGATGGCCGGATCACGCCGTTCAAGGCGGCCCAGCAGCTGCTGGCGCTTTTCAGAACAGCTTCCTGACCTCCTCCTTCAGCGACAGCAGCGCCAGCTGTGTGGGCAAGTGCGTCAGCCGCGAGGCGGTCTCGAAGATGTGCTGGCTCAGATCACTGCCGCTGCGGCCCTCGCCGGTCTGCTCCATGGCGATGTTGATGATGCGGGTCGTCTCCTCCTTCGCCATCCGCACTTGCTGCCAGGCCTTTTCCGACACATAGATCTGCTGGGTCACGTTGTGCTCGAACTCTTCCCGGATCGTGGCCAACAGCTCCAGGTGCAAGGTCCGGCTGGTCATGTTGCTCTTGTGCACCCGCATCACCAGTCCGCCGGGCGAGATGCGCTCCAGGAACAGCGCGAGGCGCTCGTACGCCTGCAACCGCAGCGGCAGGGTGTGCTTGCGGTCGTCCTTCTTCAGATCCGACAGGCGCTCGGTCTGCCGCTGCACCAGGTCCCGGGCAAGGAACTGCCGGATGGCGAAAAAGGCCGTGGCGAACACCACCAAGGCGGGCAGGATGGCGAACAACAGGTCGAAGGTGCGGTCCTCGGTCATGGTGGGTAACTCTGTTGGCGAATATCGGCATCCGTGGCCGATCGGGGCGGTTCCCGCCGCACGCGTTGGTTAGTTTTGCGGCCGCCTGCTTTAGCGCGGGCGCAATGCATCATGCACCTGTCACCCATGGTCCAGGCCATCGCCGAGCCGGCCACCTTGTTGATGGCGCGTCGCAGCCGTGAACTCAAGGCACAGGGCCGTGACATCATCGACCTGAGCCTCGGCGAACCCGACCATGCCCCCCCGCCCTTCGCCCTGGCCGCCGCCCACGCCGCGCTCGATGGGCCCTGGCACAAGTACACCCCGGTGAACGGCTACCTGGATGCGCGGGAAGCCATCGCCCACAAGTTCCAGCGCGACAACGGCCTCGCCTACACGCCCGAGCAGATCGTCATCAGCACGGGTGCCAAGCAGAGCATCATGAACGTGGTGCTGGCCCTGATCGGCCCCGGTGACGAGGTGGTGATCCCCGCTCCGTTCTGGGTCACCTACGCCGAACAGGTGCGGATGGCAGGTGGCACCCCGGTGATCGTGCGCAGCACGCTGGAAGAGGACTACAAGGCCCCCATCGAACGCATCGCTGCGGCCATCACCCCCCGCACGCGCCTGTTGATCTTCAGCTCCCCGTGCAACCCCAGCGGCAGCGTGCTCACGGAAGCCGAGATGCACGCGCTGGCCGAGGTGGTCGCCCGACATCCCGAGCTGTACGTGGTGAGCGACGAGATCTACGAGCACATCGTGTTCGACGGCACACACCGCTCCTTCGCTGCACTGCCGGGCATGATGGAGCGCACCATCACCGTGAACGGCCTCAGCAAGGCCTTCGCCCTTACCGGCTGGCGGGTGGGATTCCTCGGTGCGCCGTTGTGGATCGCGCAGGCCGTGACCAAGGTGCAGGGCCAGTTCACTTCAGGCACGAACAGCATCGCACAGCGCGTGGCCAAGGCCTGCATGGAGGCGGACCCCGCCCTGCTCGCCGGCATGCGCGGTGACTTTCTCCGTCGCCGCGACCTGCTCCTGCACGAACTGAAAGCGGTGCCCGGATGGCGCTGCAACCGTCCCCAAGGCGCGTTCTATGTCCTGCCAGACGTCTCCAGCACGCTCGCCTCATCCCGGTTCAGGACCAGTGTTGAGCTCAGCCTGCACCTGCTCGATACTGCGAACGTGAGCATCGTGGAAGGTGACTCGTTCGGGGCACCGGGGACCCTGCGGATCAGTTATGCCACCAGCGACGACAAGCTCGTCACCGCCGTGGGCCGTATCGCCAAGGCCATCGCCGCGCTCACATGAACCCCATGAGCCCCCGAGAGGTCTTCGACCGCTTCGCCGGCACGACCGCCCTGGTGGTGGGGGATGTGATGATCGATGCCTACCTCTGGGGCCGGGTGGACCGCATCAGCCCCGAGGCCCCGGTGCCCGTGGTGCATGTGACCGAACGCAGCGCGCGCCTTGGAGGAGCGGCCAATGTGGCCCTCAATCTCCATGCCTTGGGCGCTACACCCGTGGTGGTGAGCGTGACCGGGAACGATGCCGAGGCCGATCGGATGCACCGCATTCTCCAGGAACACCACCTGCCCACTTCCGGCCTGGTGCGCAGCGCTCATCGCCGCACCACCGTGAAGACCCGCGTGATCAGCGGTCACCAGCACATCGTGCGGGTGGATGAGGAGATCGAGACCGACCTGATCGCGGAGGATGAGCAAGCCCTGCTGGCGCATGTTGAACGCCTGATCGCGGAGCTCGACCCGGCAGTGATCGTGCTGGAGGACTACAACAAAGGCGTCCTCACCGAAGCGGTTATCACCGGCATCATCGCCCTCGCCAAAGCCAAGGGCATCCCCACGGCCGTGGACCCCAAGAAGAAGAACTTCTTCGCCTACCGGGGCGTTGACCTGTTCAAACCCAACCTGAAGGAATTGCGTGAAGGTGCGAAGATGGATGTGCATGCCGGAGACATCGCCTCCGTGCGCGTTGCTGTGGGCGTGCTTGAAGAGCGTCTTGGCAACGGGGCATCGCTGATCACGCTGAGCGAGCATGGTGTTTACGCCCATCGCGGGAACGAGGAGCACCTGATCCCCGCGCACCGCCGCACCATTGCTGATGTGAGCGGGGCCGGCGACACCGTGATCGCCGTTGCCGCGCTCTGCCTGGCCGTGGGACTCGACCTGCGCACCCTGGCCGCTTGGAGCAACCTCGCCGGAGGGCTTGTTTGCGAGCAGGTGGGCGTTATGCCCATCGACCGCGATGCCTTGTTGGCGGAATGTGAACAGCTCGACCGATCATGAACGTGACCCCCTACACCGGCGATGGCACCAAGCGCGAGCAGGTGGAACGCATGTTCGATGCCATCTCGCCCAAGTACGACCTGCTGAACCGGCTCTTCTCCATGGGCATCGACCAGGGCTGGCGCCGCAAAGTGGTCCGCATGCTGGGCGAGGAACCTGTGGGCCACCTGCTCGACGTGGCCACCGGCACGGCCGATCTCGCCATCTTGGGCAGCCTCAAGGCCCGACAGGTCACGGGCGCCGACATTTCCGAAGGCATGCTGAAGCTGGGGCGAGAGAAGGTCGCTCGGCGTGGGCTGGCGGACCGTGTCACCCTGGTGCAGGCGAACTCCGAACAACTCCCCTTCCCCAACGCCACCTTCGATGCGGTGACCGTGGCTTTTGGCGTTCGGAATTTCGAGCACCTGGAACAGGGCGTGAAGGACATGGTGCGTGTGCTGCGACCCGGAGGCCGGATCTTCATCCTGGAGTTCAGCAAGCCTGCCAAGGCGCCGTTCAAGCAGCTCTTCCGGTTCTATTTCCACCGGGTGATGCCCACCGTGGGGAAAGCCATCAGCAAGGACAGTGCAGCCTACGCCTACCTGCCCAAGAGCGTGGATGCCTTCCCGGAAGGTGCAGCCTTCGAGGACCTGATGCGCGCTGCCGGTCTTGGCGAAGTGCGTTCCTTCGCGCTCACCGGTGGCATCGCCACGCTTTATCGCGGGCGCCGGCCTGCCACGCACTGATCCGCGTGTAATTTCGTTCACCAAGCCGATGCGCACCCCAGGGACCCTCCGAAACGCTCTGCTGCTGGCCCTGCTCGTGGCGCTGCCCTTCGGCGCCCAGGCACAGAAGCGGATCAAAACGGAGAACCTTCCCAACTTCGACCTGGCCACCTTCCACTTCGGCTTCCTGCTGAGCTACAACACCGCCGACTTCTTCGTGGAGCGCAAGCCCTTCGACCCTGCCGTGGATACCCTGCTGGTCCTGGACCATGTGAAACAACCGGGCTTCAACCTGGGCATCATCAGTTCGCTGAACATGACGCCCAACCTCAGCCTCCGCTTCATGCCCACCCTGTCCTTCCAGGACCGCCAGCTGCAATACACCTTCATCAAGGGCTCCGGCAAGTCCACCGTCTTCACCAAACAGGTGGAGAGCACCTACCTCGAATTCCCGCTGCTGCTGAAACTGCGCAGCGACCGCATCAACAATTTCGCGGTGTACCTGGTGGCCGGCGGCAAGTTCAGCATGGACATGGCGAGCCAGAAGGACGTGAACAACGCGATCGACGACGAGATCGTGGTGAAGCTGCAACGCACCGATTACTCCGCTGAAGTGGGTGGCGGCATGGACATGTTCCTACCGTATTTCAAGTTCGGCGTGGAGCTGAAAATGGGCATCGGCATTCCCAACCTGAGCATCGACGATGGCACGCGGTTCAGCGAGCCGATCCAGAGCCTTCGCTCCAAGTCCTACTTCCTCACCTTCACCTTCGAAGGCTGATCCGGCCCGGGGCTTGGCGTAGCTTCGGCGGGGACCATGGAACGCACTGTCGACATCGCGCTGCCCCCGCATGAGGCCGTGCAACAAACTTTGGTGGTGGAAGCCGCAGCCGAAGCGGCAGGCATCGCCCTCGACCAGGTGAAGGGATGGGTCGTCGAGAAGCGCTCCATCGACGCACGCAGCCGGGCTCCGCTCTTCCGGTTGCGCGTGACCCTGAGCACGGAGCACGCCTTGGGCGCTGCCGAGGTCCCTCGCCCGGTGCTCCCTGATGTGCACCGGGCCCCGGTGGTCCTCATCGTGGGCAGCGGGCCTGCCGGACTCTTCGCGGCACTGCGGTGCATCGAACACGGGCTCCGTCCTGTTGTGCTGGAGCGCGGCAAGGATGTCCGCAGCCGACGCCGGGACCTCGCCGCACTGAACCGCGAGCACATCGTGGACCCGGACAGCAACTATTGCTTCGGTGAGGGCGGGGCAGGCACCTACAGCGATGGCAAGCTTTACACGCGCAGCACCAAGCGCGGTGATGTGGAAGGCGTGCTGCGCACCCTGGTGGCCTTCGGTGCCTCGCCGGACATTCTGGTGGACGCGCACCCGCACATCGGCACCAACAAGCTGCCCGGCATCATCACCGCCATGCGCGAGGCCATTGAACAGGCCGGCGGGCAGGTGCGGTTCAGCACCCGGGTGGTCGACCTGATCGTGGACAACGATGCCGTGCGCGGCGTGCATACTGCCACCGGCGAGGTGCTTGCCGCCGATCGCGTGGTCCTGGCCACCGGGCACAGTGCGCGCGACATCTTCGAACTGTTGCACACCAAGGGCATCGCCATCCAGCGCAAGGACTTCGCCCTCGGCGTGCGCATCGAGCATCCGCAGGCCGTGATCGATCGCATCCGCTACCACTGCGACGTGCGCGACCCCGACCTTCCACCGGCGAGCTACACGGCGGTGCAGCAGGTGGATGGCACTGGCGTGTACAGCTTCTGCATGTGCCCCGGCGGTATTATCGCCCCGTGCGCCACAGCGCCTGGTGAAGTGGTGACCAACGGCTGGAGCCCGAGCAAACGCAACAACCCCTTCGCCAATTCAGGCATTGTGGTGGAACTGCGCGGTGAGCACCTCAAGGATCTGGCGAACGATCCGCTCGGTGGCATGCGCTACCAACGGACCGTGGAGCAGGCCGCCTGGCGGGCAGGAGGGCAGCGCCAAAGCGCTCCGGCCCAGCGCATGGAGGACTTCATCCGTCGCCGCATGAGCGCCGATCTGCCCCCGTGCAGCTACCATCCGGGCATCGTGCCGGTGGTGTTGGACGACCTTCTTCCGGACGTTGTGGCGCATCGCTTGCGCGAAGGATTGAAGTCCTTCGGCACCAAGATGCGCGGCTACCTTACGAATGAGGCCGTGCTGGTGGCGGTGGAAAGCCGCACCAGTTCCCCGGTACGCATCCCCCGGGACCCCGTTTCGCTGCAGCACATCGGCGTGAAAGGGCTGTACCCCTGCGGAGAAGGGGCCGGTTACGCCGGGGGCATCATCAGTGCCGCGATCGATGGCCTGCGTGTGGCCGATGCGCTGGCGGTCGTTCAGGCCTGACCCGTGGACCGGGATCACTGGACCAAGGTCCTGCGAACGAATTCCATGCACAGGGCCGATGCGGCCGTGGCCACGTTCAAGGACTCCGCCCTGCCGAACGCAGGGATGCTGATGGACAGACCCGGGCCTTGCCGCACCACCTCGGACAAGCCGTGCGACTCACTGCCCAGCACCAGGATCGCAGGACGCCTCAGGTCCACATCGAACACGCTGCGCCCCGCTGCCTCCGCCTTGTACACGGACACGCCCCTCGCATGGGCTGAGGCCAATGCTGAGGCGAGAGGTCCATGGGCGACCGGGACGCGGAAGATCGAGCCCATGCTGGCTTGCACGCACTTGGGATTGAACACCTCCACGGAGCCCTCCGCGCACCACACCATGGTGGCACCGAACCAATCGGCGATGCGCAGCACCGTACCCAGATTCCCTGGATCGCCAATGCCATCCAACGCGATCACCAGGCCATTGCCCAGCGGTGGCAGCATGGACGCCGGCTTCGGTCTGCGCACCACGGCCACCAGTTCATTGCCGGTCTCCAGGGTGCCGATGCGGTCCAGGTCGTGTGCCGGATGGATGATGGCCCCCTCCAGTTGAAGCGCCTGCGCAGCCTCCCTGGTGGCATGAACGGCCACCATTTCATAGGATGAGGCCAGCAGTTCGGTCAACAGCTTCCGGCCCTGAACGAGGAACAGACCGCGTTCCTCCCGCGCCTTCTTCAGGTGCAAAGCCTTCACATGCTTCAGGTCCGCAGGTCCGCTCACGGTGATCAGGATATCTTGGCAGCGCCCCGCAAAATAGACACCCGGCCGCCGAACGTGCGGATGCGCGCCCTCCATATCCTGTTCCCGCTCTCCGCCGTGCTCCTGCTCGCAGGCTGCGATGCGGCGAAGTATGTGCCCCAAGGCGAGCACCTGTTGAACAGGAACCGTTTGGTGCTTGACACACACGCGCGGTTCACCCCTGCAAAGGGCGACAAGATCAACATGTCCGAGGTCGCATCGATCATCAAACAGAAGCCGAACAAGCGGGTGCTGGGCGTGCCCTTCTACCTGGACCTGTACAACCTCCGCGACCCGGAGAGGGTGGTGCGTAAACGGGTGGAGCACGACAGCTTGTGCTCAGTGGACAACCTTGAACGGGAGCGCGAGGGACGCAAGCTGAAGGTCTGTGACCACGTCACCAAGGGTCGCAACGGCGAACCCCCGGTGGTGCTCGATACCGCACAGACCCGGCGCTCCGCGGACCAGATCCGGATGTACTTGCAGAAAGAAGGCTATTTCATGGCCGCGGTGCGTGACTCCGTGGTCCGGCGCAAGCGAAAGGCCGAAGTCATCTACCTCATGGCCCCCGGGCCGGCCTATACGCTGTGCGACGTGAACTGGACGGTTGACGAGAGCAACATGGACCATTATGTCCGGGAGAGCTGGGGGCTGAGCCACTTGCGGGTGGGCCATCGGTTCGACGCGGACGACCTCGACAAGGAACGGGACCGGATCACGGACCTGATGCGGGAACGGGGATTCCTGTACTTCAATCGTGACCTGGTGGCCTTTGATGCGGACACGGGCATGGGTGGACACGAAGTGGACCTGCTGATGCGCATCGAGCGGCCCATGGGGCGCGCCCAACGCCAACTGAAGGGGACCCGGGAGGGCACCCTCTATTCCATCGAACGGATCATCATCGATGAGGACGCCCGAGCCTCCAACAAGGTGATCCCGGACACGCTGCATGTGGATGGCTACGACCTGCTCTACCGGGGAGAACGCCCTCGGTACAAGCCGGAAGCCCTGCTATGCGGCATGTTCCTGCACCCCGACCAGCGCTTCGTACAAGGGGATGCCGACCGCACGTACAGACGGCTCACCTACCTGCGTGTCTTCGATCGCGTCGACATCCGGTACGACAGTGCCGGGACCTCGGCGCCGGACCTGGTGAACTGTCGCATCCTGCTGATCCCCGGACGCACCCAGAGCATGTCCCTGGAGGGTTTCGTGACCAACCGCGGAGGCTTCGGTGGAACGGCCATCAGTGTGGGGTACAAGCACAAGAACCTGTTCCGGACGATGGGCAGCATCACCGCCTCCATGAACTTCGGTCTGGAAGCCCAGCAGAGCATCACCGGATCCACCTCGGGGTCGGGCGGCGACGTTTCCACCGATGTGGGCAACAAGGGCCTCTTCAACACCGTGGAGTTCGGTCCGGAGGTCACCCTTCGCTTCCCCAACTTCCTGTTGCCCGTGAAGTGCGGCACCTTCGCCCGCTCGGCCGGGCCGCGCACCACCATCGGCGTGCTGTACAACTATCAACGCCGGCCCGATTACATCCGGTCACTGGCCAAGTTCAGCTTCGGTTACGAATGGAACGAGTCCCGCACCAAGACCTGGGGGTTGTTCCCGGTGGAACTCAACCTGATCAAGATCCCCTACTACGCCCCGAGCTTCCTGACCTTCCTGCAGGAGACCAATGACCCGATCCTGACGGACAGTTACACGGACCACTTCATCGTGGGGTCCAAGGTGGTCTTCACGTTGAACACACAGGATGTGCTGCCCAAGCGGCACACCTTCTACCTGCGTAGCTACCTGGAGACGTCGGGGAACCTGCTGAGGTTGACGGACCGGATCGCCGACGCGCCCCAGCAGACGGACAGCACCGGCACCTCGTACTACACGTTCCTCAACATCCGATACGCGCAGTTCGTGAAGGTCGACAACGACTTTCGTTACTACCTGCGGATCCATGACAAGAGCAGCTTGGTGTTCAGGGCCACTGCCGGCATCGGTGTGCCCTTTGGGAACCTGACCGTACTGCCCTTCGAAACAAGTTTCTTCGGTGGCGGTGCGAACGGCATGCGCGCCTGGCAGGCGCGCACGCTGGGCCCCGGTTCCTACGCGGCACCCGTGAGCTTCGATCGGATCGGCGACATCCACATTGAGGGGAACGTGGAGTACCGGTTCAAGCTCGTGGGCTACCTGGAGGGAGCCTTGTTCACCGACATCGGCAACATCTGGACGATCCGGGAGAACCCGGCCAAGCCGGGCAGTGGCTTCGAAGGCGACTTCCTGAGCGAACTGGGCGTGGGAGGTGGGATCGGAGCGCGCCTCAATTTCGATTTCTTCCTGGTCCGCTTCGACCTGGCCGCGCAGCTGAAGGACCCCGCACAACCGCCGGGTGAACGCTGGTTCATCCAGCGCAACGGCGACCCACAGCCCATCGGGCGCCTGGTGAACCTGAACCTCGGCATCGGCTATCCGTTCTGAGCGGGTCGCTGCTGGACCAGCCCTAACGGCTTTGCGTAGTTTTGCCGCCCAGTTCCGAAACATCCCCTTCATGCAGACCCTTACCACCGGCCAGATCGAAGCGCTCCTGGGCCCCGATGCCTCAAGCCTGTTGGGCCATACCTGTTCCACCATCGACCGCAACAGCATTCACCTGCCGGGAGCGGATTTCGTGGACCGCATGTTCATCGGCAGCAACCGCAGCCCTCAGGTGCTGCGGAACCTCCAGGCGCTTTACGGAAACGGCCGCTTGGCCAACACCGGCTACATGAGCATCCTGCCCGTGGACCAGGGGATCGAGCACAGCGCCGGGGCCAGCTTCGCACCGAACCCCATCTATTTCGACAGCGAACGCATCGTTCAACTGGCGATCGAAGGCGGCTGCAACGCGGTGGCGAGCACCTACGGTGTGCTGGGCAGTGTATCCCGCAAATACGCCCACAAGATCCCGTTCATCGTGAAGATCAACCACAATGAGCTGATGACCCACCCGAACAAGTTCGACCAGGTGATGTTCGGCACCGTGGAGAGCGCATGGGAAATGGGCGCGGCGGCCGTGGGTGCCACCATCTATTTCGGCAGCGACGAAAGCACCCGCCAGCTCACGGAGGTGGCCGAGGCCTTCCAGCACGCGCACGAGCTCGGCATGGCCACCATCCTCTGGTGCTACCTGCGCAACCCCGGGTTCAAGGTGGATGGCAAGGACCACCACACCGCCGCCGACCTCACCGGCCAGGCCAACCACCTGGGCGTGACGATCCAGGCCGACATCATCAAGCAGAAGCTTCCGGAGAACAACGGCGGCTACAACGCGCTGAAAGGCTATGGGAAAACGCACGCGAAGGTCTACAGCGACCTCAGCAGCGACCACCCGATCGACCTGTGCCGCTACCAGGTGGCCAATTGCTACATGGGCCGCATCGGCCTGATCAACAGCGGGGGGGCCAGCAGCGGGGCCAGCGACATGGCCGAGGCCGTGCGCACCGCAGTGATCAACAAGCGCGCCGGCGGGCAGGGGCTCATCAGTGGCCGCAAGGCCTTCCAGCGCCCCATGAACGAGGGGGTGGCCCTGCTGAACGCCATCCAGGACGTATACCTTGACAAGGGGATCACCATCGCTTAGGGAGAACGCTGGAACGATGAAGGCTGAAAGCTGAAAGGCGGACGGAATTCCATTTCACCTTTCACCTTTCATCTTTCATCTTTGTACTCATGGGTTGGTTCACACGCGTCAAGGAAGGCATCACCACTTCCACCGAGGATAAGAAGGAGACCCCGGAGGGCCTGTGGTACAAATGCCCGGAGTGCTCCGATATCATGACCTCGGAGGACCACGAGAACAACTTGTGGGTCTGCGCCAAATGCAGCTACCATGAGAAGATCGGCAGCGCCGAATACTTCGCCATCCTGTTCGACGACCAGAAGTTCAAGGAGATCGCTCCGGACCTGATCGCCGGTGACCCGCTGCAATTCGTGGACACCAAGAAGTACGCGGACCGGCTGATCAAGACCCGCAAGGACACCGGCTTGAACGATGCGCTGCGGGCCGCGGAAGGAAAGATCGACAAGCACACGGCCGTGATCGCCTGCATGGACTTCCGCTTCATCGGGGGCAGCATGGGCAGCGTGGTGGGTGAGAAGATCGCCCAGGCCGCGGATGTGGCGCTGAGGAGGAAGTGCCCCCTCATCATCATCAGCAAGAGCGGTGGCGCCCGCATGATGGAGGCCGGGTTCAGCCTGATGCAGATGGCCAAGACCAGCGCCAAATTGAGCCTGCTGTCCAGGAAGGGCATTCCGTACATCAGCATCCTCACCGACCCGACGACGGGCGGGGTGACGGCCAGTTTCGCCATGCTGGGCGACCTGAACATCGCCGAGCCAAAGGCCCTGATCGGCTTCGCCGGACCCCGGGTGGTGCGGGAGACCATTGGACGTGACCTGCCGGAAGGCTTCCAAACGAGTGAATTCGTGCTCGAGCACGGCTTCCTCGACAAGATCGTGGACCGCCGGGAGCTGAAGGCCACCCTCGGCCGCCTGTTCACCATGTTCAAGGGCTGAGGGCCAACTTTCCAACCATCTTCGGCAAGGTGTGGGGGGAACGGGAAAAAGGTCTACCTTTGCCGCCTGATCGAAAAGACGCCGATCCCATGCACGTAACCAAAGAGGCCAAGAAAGAGATCTTCGTGAAACACGGAGGTTCCGCAACGAATACCGGCAGCTCGGAAGGCCAGATCGCGCTTTTCACCAAGCGCATCGAGCACCTGACCGGGCACCTGAAGGTCAACAAAAAGGACCACGCGACCGAAGCGTCCTTGTTGGACATGGTGGGCAAGCGCAAGCAGCTGCTCAACTACCTGAAGCAAACCGACATCTCCCGCTACCGTGCGATCATTGCCGAGCTGGGCCTGCGTAAATAAACCGGACACGGCCACCGCGTGGTGGATGATCCGCAGCACATACTGAACGATAAGGGGGCGATCGTGAGGAACGGTCGCCCTTTTTCATAGCCGGGGTGCAAGTGCCCCGAACCGAGAGGCCAACAAGAGCGAAAACCAACCAAAGCAACGGCGCGAAAGGCGCGCCAAATAGAACATGAGACCACAAGGAATCACCAAGACCATCACATTGAGCGATGGCAGGACCATCACCATGGAGACCGGGGTGCTGGCCAAGCAAGCCGATGGAGCCGTTACCGTACGCCTGGGCGACACGATCCTGCTCGCCACCATCGTGAGCACGAAAGAGGCCCGTGAAGGCATCGACTTTCTTCCACTGACCGTGGAATACCGGGAGAAATTCAGCGCTGCCGGCCGTTTCCCCGGTGGCTTCTTCAAGCGCGAGGCGCGCATGAGCGATCATGAGACGCTGACCTGCCGCTTGGTGGACCGCGCGATCCGCCCCCTGTTCCCGGACGATTTCCATGGCGACACCCAGGTGGTGATCTCCATGATGAGCAGCGATAAAAAGAACCCCGGTGATTCCCTTGCCTGCCTTGCCGCATCCGCTTGCATCGCGGTGAGCGACGTGCCTTTCGATGGTCCCGTGAGCGAGGTGCGCGTGGCCCGGGTGGACGGCAAGTTCATCATCAATCCCATGGTGGCCGATATCGCGCTCGCCGACATCGAGATGGTCGTGGCCGGAACCGCCACTGACATCATGATGGTGGAGGGCGAGATGAAGGAGGTGCAGGAGGCGGACATGATCGAGGCGATCAAGCTGGCGCACGAAGCCATCAAGGATCAGTGCCGTGTGATCAAGGAACTTGGCGAAGCCGTGGCGAAGAGCCACGTGAAGCGCACCTACAGCCACGAGAACGCCAACGCGGAACTGGAGAAGAAGATCATGGACTTCTGCTACCAGAAGTACTATGACGTGGCCATGGAGGCCAGCGCCAAGGAAGTGCGCAGCGATAAGTTCAAGGCGATCAAAGAGGAGTGCATGGCCACGCTCAGCGACGACGAGAAGACCGATAGCGCCATGCTCGGCCGCTACTTCAAGAAGGCCATGAAGAAGGGCGTGCGCAACGTGGTGCTCGATCATGGCCAGCGCTTGGACGGTCGCAGGACCGATCAGATCCGTCCGATCTGGAGCGAGGTCGACGTGCTCCCGGGAACCCACGGCAGCGCCGTGTTCACCCGCGGTGAGACCCAGGCCATCAACGCCGTGACCCTGGGCAGTTCCATGGATGAGCAGACCGTGGACCTCGCCACCAAGAAAGGCAGCGAGAACTTCATGCTGCACTACAACTTCCCGAGCTTCAGCACCGGTGAGGCCCGCCCCATGCGTGGACCCGGCCGTCGCGAGATCGGGCACGGCAACCTGGCACTTCGCGCCTTGAAGCCGGTGGTCCCCGGCCTGCCCGAGAACCCTTACACCATCCGCCTGAACTGCGACATCCTCGAGAGCAACGGTTCAAGCTCCATGGCCACGGTCTGCTCCGGCACACTCGCCCTGATGGATGCCGGCATCAAGATCAAGGCACCGGTGAGCGGCATCGCCATGGGCATGATCAGCGACGGCACCCGCCACGCCATCCTCAGCGACATCCTCGGTGACGAGGACTTCCTGGGCGATATGGACTTCAAGATCTGCGGTACCGCGAAAGGTGTTACGGCCACCCAGATGGACATGAAAGTGGACGGCCTCCCTTACGAAGTGCTGGCCCAAGCCCTGGAGCAAGCCCGTGTGGGCCGCCTGCACATCCTCGGCGAGATGCTGAAGACGATCGACAAGCCCCGTGAGGACTACAAGCCCCATGCGCCCCGCATCATCACCTTCGAGGTACCGAAGGAGAGCATCGGACCCATCATCGGCCCCGGTGGCCGCGTTATCCAGGAGATCCAGGCCGAGACCGGCGCGCACATCTCCATCGACGAGGTGGACGGCGTGGGCATCGTGGAGATCATGAGCGAGAACAAGGCGAGCATCGACGCTGCCCTGGCCCGCGTGAAAGCCATCGCCTTCCCGCCCCAGGCCGAGATCGGACAGAACTACAGCGGCAAGGTGAAGACCATCATGCCCTACGGCGCCTTCGTGGAGATCTTCCCCGGCACCGACGGCCTATTGCACGTGAGCGAGCTCGACTGGAAGCGCATCGACCGTGTGGAGGATGTGCTGAAGGAAGGTGAGATGATCGACTTCCAGGTGGTGGGCAAGGACCCCCGCACCGGCAAGCTGAAACTGAGCCGCCGCGTATTGCTGCCGAAGCCCGAAGGCTACGTGGACCGCGAACCCGCCATGGAAGGCGACCGCCGTGAACGCCGCGACCGTGACGACCGTCCCCGCCGGGATGACCGCCCGCGCCGCGATGACCGCCCGCGCCGCGATGACCGTGGCCCCAGCCAGAACTGAGGTCGCACAACACTGTGAACAAGGAAGGCCGCCCGATGGGCGGCCTTCTCTTTTCACACCGCAGCCCTGGGCCTGTCAGGCCTTTTCATGCTTCGCCGTAACCACCTGCCCCACCCTGCCGTTGAACCGGGTGCTCATCGCAAAATCCCCCACCCCCGCACATGGCACGTATGAGGCAGCTGAAGATCTCGAAGCAGGTCACCAACCGCGACACCCCGTCGCTCGACAAGTACCTGACCGAGATCGGCAAGGTGAAGTTGATCACCGCCCAGGAGGAGGTGGAGCTCGCCCGCAAGATCAAACAGGGCGACAACGACGCGTTGGAGGCGCTCTGCAAGGCGAACCTGCGTTTCGTGGTGTCGGTGGCGAAACAGTACCAAGGCCAGGGCCTCACGCTGCCCGACCTCATCAGCGAGGGCAACCTGGGCTTGATCAAGGCGGCCGGTCGCTTCGACGAAACGCGCGGCTTCAAGTTCATCAGCTACGCCGTGTGGTGGATCCGCCAGCAGATCCTGCAGAGCCTCGCCGAACAGGCCCGCATCGTGCGCCTTCCGTTGAACAAGATCGGCTCCATCAACCGCATCAACAAGGCCTTCGCCAAGCTGGAGCAGGAGCACGAGCGACCGCCCACCGCGCACGAACTGGCCGAACTGCTGGAGATGACCCTAGAAGAGGTGAAGACCAGCCTGAACAACAGCGGCAAGCACGTGAGCATGGACGCCCCCTTGCGCGACGACGGTGACAGCGGCACCATGCTCGATGTGATGCGCAACACCGACATGCCCGACCCCGAGGAGACCCTCATGACGGACAGCCTGCGCACCGAGATCGAGCGCAGCCTCGACGCCCTCAGCGCACGTGAATCCGACGTGATCCGCCTCTACTTCGGCCTGGCCGGGAACCAGCCGCACACGTTGGAGGAGATCGGACAGAAATTCGACCTGACGCGTGAACGCGTGCGCCAGATCAAGGAGAAGGCCATCCGCCGCCTCAAGCACACCAGCCGCAGCCGCGTGTTGCGCGCCTACCTCGGTTGAACCCATACACATACACCATAGGAAGGGCCTCCAGCAATGGGGGCTCTTTCGCATTGGGGCCTACCTTCGCGGCCGTATATGGCCCACATCATCGCCCCTTCCCTGCTCTCCGCCGACTTCGCCGACCTGAAAGGCGCCGTGAAACTGGTGGACGAAAGCCCGGCTCCCTGGCTTCACCTGGACGTGATGGATGGTGTCTTCGTACCCAACATCAGCTTCGGCATACCGGTGATCCGCAGCATACGGGGGTTGACCCGGAAGGTGTTCGACACCCACTTGATGATCGTTGATCCGGACCCATTCATAAACGTGTTCAGCGATGCCGGCGTGGATGTGCTCACCGTGCACCAGGAGGCCTGTCGCCACCTGCACCGCACCGTGCAGGCCATCAAGGCCGCCGGCATGAAGGCCGGGGTGTCCATCAACCCCGCCACTCCCGTCAGCACCCTGGAGGACATCATCCCCGACCTGGACCTGGTGCTGGTGATGAGCGTGAACCCCGGATTCGGTGGCCAGAAGTTCATCGCCAATACCTACCGCAAGCTCGATCAGCTCCGGGACCTCCGCGCGCAACGCCACTCCAAGGCCCTCATCGAGGTGGACGGTGGCGTGGGGCAGGACAACCTGCAGGAGCTTGTGCACCACGGGGCCGATGTGCTGGTGGCCGGCAACAGCGTGTTCAACGCCAAGGACCCGGCCGCCGCCATCATTGCGCTGACCAACGGTTGAACCTGCGGGACACCGCCGTCCCGGCTACCTTCGTCATGGTCCATACCGACCTACTTGCAGCGGATGGATCCTCTCCCGTGATGGGCAACGCCGCCCTCGAAACCCGCCCGTTGACCGGTATCCAGCGCGCCGTTCTGCGCACGCTCGTTTACTTCGACATCTTCCAACATCCGCTGCGGCAGGATGAACTGGTGCGTTTCCTGCACATCCCCTGCAGCGCGCAATGGGAACTGGACAGCAGCTTGCAGCAGTTGGTGGAGCACGGACTGCTCGACCGGCAGGCCGAACACTACACGATCCGCGGATCCCGGGCGGACCTGGCAGCCCGACAAGCCGGCGAGGAACGCGCCATGCAACGCAAGGCCAAGGCGATCCGGATGAGCCGCTTGATCGGCCGGTTCCCCTATGTGCGCGCCGTGATGATGAGCGGATCCATGAGCAAAGGTGTGCTGGCGAAGGACGGTGACCTCGACTTCTTCGTGATCACCGGACCGGGCAGGCTCTGGGTGGCCCGCACCCTCCTGATCGCGTACAAGAAGGTGTTCCTCCTGAACAGCCACCGCGACCTGTGCGTGAACTACTTCGTGGATACGGCACACCTGGGCATCGAGGACCGGAACCTGTTCACCGCAACGGAAGTGATGACGCTGATGCCCATGGTCGGGCCTGCGGTATGCACCGCGTTCTTCGCGGAGAACCGGTGGGCGCTGGAGCATCTGCCGAACGCGTGCACGCCGCGCTCCGATCACGTTCGCGAAAGCCCTGTCCGCTTCCAGAGGATCGCCGAACGGTGGCTTTCCGGAAGCTTCGGCGACCGGCTCGATACCTGGTGCATGACGCGCACCAAGGAACGCTGGCGCAGGAAATTCCCCCAGTTCGATGCCGAACGCTTCGAACTCGCGCTCCGCAGCCGTCGCTACGTAAGCAAGCATCATCCCCGGAACTACCAGGAGAAGGTCCTCACCGCCTACGCGAACGGCCTGGGCGCTTTTGAACAACGCACCGGGCTCTCCGTTACCTGAAGCATGGCGCGCATCCTTGTCACCCACGGCTATTTCTATCGCCTCGACCCCAAGCAATGGGCGGACGCACGCCCCTACCCACCGCTGGGGACATTGCAGAGCGCGGCGGTGCTCCGCGAGGCAGGACACGAGGTCCAGGTCTTCGACATGGGCCTGCGGCACTCCCCGGAGGACCTCGCCCCGGTATTGGAGGAATACCGGCCGGATGTCCTGATCATCCACGACGACGGCTTCAACTACCTCACCAAGATGTGCCTGACCGTGATGCGGGAGGCCTGTCAGCGCATGATCGGCCTGGGGCGTTCCGTGGGCGCACGGGTCACGGTTTGCAGCAGCGACAGCACGGACCACCCGGAGCTGTACCTGGCAAGCGGTGCGGACGCCGTGGTGCTGGGCGAGGGCGAGGAGACCGAACGCGAACTGGTGGCACGATGGTCCGTGGATGCGCCTTGGAAGGACGTTCCCGGGATCGCATGGAGCAGCGGTAGCCTGGTGCGCACCAATCCGTCGCGACCCTTGCTGCGCGACCTCGACAGCCTGCCGTTGCCCGCCTGGGACCTGATCGATGTGGAGCCCTACCGCGAGATCTGGCTGCGCTCACAGGGATTCTTCAGCCTCAACGTGGCCACCACACGCGGCTGCCCGTTCAAGTGCAACTGGTGCGCGAAGCCGATCTATGGCAACCGCTACAACAGCCGCAGCCCGGCGCATGTTGTGCGCGAATTGAAACTCATGTTCGACCGCTTCTCACCGGACCACCTGTGGATGTGCGACGACATCTTCGGGTTGAAACCCGGATGGGTGCAGGCCTTCCGTGATGAATTGAAAAAGGAAGGGCTCCGCATCCGGTACAAGATCCAGAGCCGTGCGGACCTGTTGCTTCAGGACGACTCGCTGACCGCCCTGGCGGAAAGCGGACTGGAGGAAGTGTGGATCGGCGCGGAGAGCGGCTCGCAGCGCATCCTGGACGCCATGGACAAGGGCATCACCGTGGAGCAGATCGCACAGGCGCGTTCCATGCTCAAGCAGCACGGCATCCGTGCAGGCTTCTTCCTGCAGTTCGGATACCTCGGCGAGACCGAGGAGGATGTCGCACTGACCATCGCCATGCTGGAGGACCTGATGCCGGACGACATCGGCATCAGTGTGAGCTATCCCCTTCCCGGCACCAAGTTCTTCGACAAGGTGAAGGACGAATTGGGTACCAAGCGGAACTGGACGGACAGCGACGACCTGGCCATGATGTTCCGTCAGCAGCAGCGCCCGGCCTACTACAAGCGCCTGCATCGGTATGTGCACAAGCGGTTCCGCAGGAAGCGGTCCCTACTGGCCTGGCAGGCGCTCTTTTCCGGAACGGGTGAACGAGCACCGTTGCGCACGCTGCTTTCCTCCGTGTACTACCTGCCTGCCGCGGCCATCGACCAGCGTCGGCTCGCGCGACTTACCACATGAGCACCGTGGGAGGGCAGGCTTCCGTCAAGGAGGCCTTCAGCCGGCAGGCCGGCACCTTTGACGCCATTGATGCCGCCAACCCGTTGATCGGCTGGGTCCGTGACCGGGTGCGGAACGAATGCCTCAAGCACATGACCGCCGGTGAACGCGTGCTGGAACTGAACGCCGGCAGTGGGATCGACAGTGTGTTCTTCGCCGAACAAGGCTTCCCTGTTCTGGCCACCGATCAGGCACCCGGCATGATCCAACAGCTCCAGGGAAAGCAACGCGTGGACCTGCCCCTTGAGGTGAAGGCCCTCTCCTACCATGACCTGCCCCAACTCGCCGGAAGGACCTTCGCTCACGTCTTCTCCAACTTCGGCGGACTGAACTGCACGGCGCACTTGGATGAAGTGCTGCGCGATGCGCACCAACTGCTGGAGCCCGGTGGCCACATGCACCTGGTGATCATGCCGCGCGTGTGCCTTTGGGAACTTGCCTGGATCCTCAAGGGAAGACCTCGGCAGGCGCTGCGCCGGTTCCGTAGCGGTGGCACGGATGCCCGGCTGGAAGGTGTACACTTCGATTGCCATTACTACGACCCGAAAGAGGTGCTGGCCATGTTGCCCGAGGGCTATGCGGTGCGTGCGCTGGTCGGGCTTTCGGTCTTCTATCCACCGCCTCACATGCAGGCCAAGGCGGAGCGCTGGCCTCGCGTCGTGCGTTGGCTCGAAGGCCTCGAGGACCGCCTGGCCCGTCGTCGTCCGTTCCGTGGTTGGGGCGACCACTACCTCCTGATCGTGCAGCGCCTGCCATGAACACCGCAGCCTCCTTCATCCCCGCAGGCACACCCCTGGTGAATGGTGTGTGGCACCTGGGGCCCGTGGACCAGCGACTGAGCGATGCCTATCACCGGGTGCGCGCGCGGGAACAACGGATCCACAGCGACCAGGTGGTGCGCGACCTGCCCGCCAGCGGAGCACGAACAGCGCACGCCTCCGAATGGAGGGTCCGCGCACGGTCGCTTCGCCGCCTGCGGAAGTACCTGCGTGATCAGGGCAACGCCCTCCGCATCCTGGACATCGGCTGCGGGAGCGGCTGGATGAGCGCCGCCCTTGCGGCCGATGGCCATTCCGTGCTCGCCATGGATGCACACCTGGAGGAACTTGAGCAGGCAGCGCGCACCTTTCCGGACCGCAACGCCACCTGGTGCCTTGGCGACCCGCGCCACGCCGCTCTGCCCCGCTCGACGTTCGATGTCGTTCTCTTCGCGGCCAGCCTTCAGTACTTCCCTTCCCTGCCGGACCTCTTCAAGGCGATCATTCCGACCCTGTCACCCTCTGGCTCCGTGCATGTCCTGGACACCGTGCTCTATGCCGATGAGCGGCACAAGGCGGAGGCCCTGGAACGCAGCACGGCGTACTACAGGTCGATCGATGCGCCTGAGATGATCGCCTACTACCACGCCCACACGTTATCCGAGCTGATCGCTACGGGTACGGTCAAGGAGCTTGCAACGCCGGTTGGATCGGGGCTATTGGCCAGGCTGGTCCAGAGGAACAACCCGTTCCATCACGTTGTCGTGCATCCCGTTGGCCCTTTGGTGGCGTAGCTTCGATCATCCATCGGGACCATGCGCGCCTTTCTGCTCCTCCTGTCCGTATGCGGGCCGCTCCTCCTCGGCGCCCAAGGTCCTCCGACCTATTGTGCCCCGCTCACCACCGACGGCACCTCGGCAGGGGACTACATCGATGGCATCCTGCTGGAGAACATTGTTCGCCTGGGCAGCGGCGGCACAGGTGGACCAGGTTACCAGGACCTGCGCTACACGTCGCCGGACCTCATCACGCGTCTTGCTCCGGGTGGGTCCTACACGCTTCAGGTGATCGCCGGGGACCGCGCGGACGAAGTGTTCTCGGCGTGGATCGACATGGACCAGGACCTGGTCTTCGAGGAAGCGGAGCGCTTGGGGAGCACGACCAGCACCGGCCCCGGCAGCGTGGGATCGATCAGCTTCACGGTTCCGCTGGAGGCCCGACCAGGTTATACCGCGATGCGCGTTCGCTGCGTCCACCAAGTACCCTTGATCGACCCTTGTCAGACATACACGTACGGCGAGACCGAGGACCTTTCCGTGCTCATCGATGGAGGCAGCCCCTGCATCCCGTTGATCCCTTACGGGAACACCGGCGGTGAGACCATCACGGCCGTGACCTTGAACACCTTCACCTTCAACGCGCCCTCGCAGGATGCGGCACCTTATGTGGACCATCGTGAGCTCGGCGCCATGCTATCGATAGGTATCTTCTACAACCTGAGCATCACGACGGGACCCGCATCGAGCGAGCTGGTGGCCGCTTGGATCGATTGGAACAACGACGGCGACTGGAGCGACGCCGGCGAGCTGGTGGGCCAAGGTTATGCCTCCACCGCTTTCCAGACCGTGGTCTTCAGCTTCACGGTACCTGCCAACACGATCATGGGCCAACGCGTGATGCGCGTCCGGGCATGGGACAGTGGATCACCTCCCGACGCTTGCGCCGACCGGCTGTTCGGCGAAACAGAGGACTACACCGTCGGCCTTCGGAACCCCGGTTTCCTTTGCTTTCCCGTTGCCGGAAACACACTGGGCGGAGATGAGCTCGTGAGCCTTGAAGTGGGCGGTGCTCAGTTCGCATCGCCAGCGGAATGGCCGTTCCATACGGTGCATGACGATGTCCCTGTCCGTTTGGTCCGTGGGCTGGCGCAAACCCTTGACCTGGTCAGCGGCGATCACTTCCCCAGCCGTTACCAGCTCTGGGTGGATGCCAATTACGATGGCGACTTCAACGATGCCGGAGAAGCCCTGGCGAATGCCACAAGCGTTTCCGCGGGGCAAGGGCTGACCCTTTCCTTCACCTTACCTGCCAACATGGATCCGGGCCAGACCCATTTGCGCCTTCGTTGCTCCGATGGCAATGCCCCCGCCCCGCAGAGCTGCGCATCCTCCACCACGGGCGAGATCGAAGATGTCGTCATCGTCGTTGAGGATGCCTCGGGCCCCTGCATTCCGTATGTGGCCCAATGGACCCAACGCGGCGACCACATCGATGGCGTGCAGCTCGGCGCGATCGGTAACGTCGGTACCGGAAGCACCCGCGGACGCGCCTACAACGACTACCGTGCGCTCTCCGCTCCGATCAACGTCGGCACGCCCTATGACCTGTTCCTGACCGCCGGAGCCGACAGCCTGCACACCTTCGACGCGTTCATCGACCTGAACGGGGATGCGGACCTGGAGGATGTGGATGAACACCTCGGCCGGGTGCAGACCACGGTTCCGGGTGCGCAAGCCACCATCACCTTCACTTTGCCCAGCACGGCCCTTCCAGGCAATGCGCTCTTCCGCGTCAGGGCCTCCGATGCCGACACGCTCATCGGTGGCTGCGGAGATCTTGCACCCGGTACCGGAGAGACCGAGGACTACACCGTGATCATCAGCACCAGCACAGGGACCTTTACCCCGGAGCCTTCCACCTTCAAGGTCATTTCCCGATCGGACCAGGGATCGGTGGTCCTCCTGGCCCCTGAACAGTGGATCGGTGAGCTTGTGCAGGTGTTCGATGCCGCGGGGCGTTGCATTCACCAAGGGCGGGTCGAAGGCCAGACCACAATGATCCCTGCGGGTCGCTGGGGCACGGGTGCGTACACCCTTCGTGTGGGTACTTCGCCGCAGGCGCAAAGCCGTGTGTTCATCTGGCCTTGATCCTCCTGCCGACCTGGTGACCTTGCACAGACCCTACCCGAAAAGGATGCGCGCGTACTGGCTGCCATTGATGATGATCCTGCTCACTGGAGCGGGCGTGAAGGCACAGGAACAGT
>JBIIYP010000043.1:0-32119 GCA_044346705.1 Flavobacteriales bacterium | reverse complement strand
GCGTGAATTGCGGATCGCATCGATCTATCCCCCGCGCAGGCCTGCGGCGAGCAGGCCGAACAGCGAGGGGGTGTAGGGCCTTGCTCCGCCGACTGCGCCGTCGCGAAGCGCTTTGGCGTAGCACGGAGCGGCTACGCGAAGGCGCAGGGAGCCAAGAAGAACGCGATCCGCTACCACTTACATTTCCCTTACCATGTCCCACCGCCGGATCTACGACCCCCGCAAAGCGCCACGCGCTGCCGAGCTACGTGCAGCTTTGACGTTCGCCGAGGCCAGACTGTGGAAGCATGCCCTGCGTGCAGGGAGCATGAAGGGGTATTCGTTCCATCGGCAGTGGCCCATGTTCGGGTACATCGCCGACTTCTATTGCAATCCACTAAAGCTCGTGATCGAAGTGGATGGACCGATCCATGATACACCCGAACAGGTGGAACATGACCGGGTCCGCGATGCCGCACTGCATGGCAAAGGCATGCGGATCCTTCGGTTGACGAACGAGGATGTGATCCAGCATTTGCAGAGCGCCATCGAAGCGATCGAGCTGGTGGTGGAGGAGATCGAAAGGGAGGAGGGAAGATCGTCCTGAGGGCGAAGCCCATGCGTTGCTGGCTCCCCCTCCACCCCCTCGCTGATTCCCTCCCTTCGGTCGCCTGCGCTGAAGCTTCGGCGCCCACGGTCGGGGCGCGGGGGAAGGATTGAAGCATGGGCTTCGCCATGTCGTGTTGAACTTCATCACGGAATTCTAACACTAATCCCTGCCGAGAATTGCGGATCGCCTCCTTTCATCCCCCTCGCCCGCGAAGCGGAAACAGCGAGGGGGCGTAGGGCCTTGCTCCGCCGACTGCGCCGTCGCGAAGCGCTTTGGCGGAGCACGGAGCGGCTACGCGAAGGCGCAGGGAGCCCAGCAAGAACGCGATCCGCGAACAGCACGGCATGGAAGTGCAGGATCCTCGGGGCATCAGGTTCCAATGCACCCCTACGCTGAAGCTTCGGTGGGCGAAGCGTGAGGCCCTCACCTGTTCGTACCGTGAACCAAGGGATAAGCACCCACCCGGGCCCACAGCACAGCAAAAGGCCCTCCGGCGTTGCGCGGAAGGCCTTTTGCTCTGTGCCGAACGTGGATCAGTTCTGGCTGGGCATCGGCATCGGGCTGTAGAAGAACTGATCGCGTACGATCTTGCCGTCCTTCACTTCGTACACACAGACCTCTTCCATCTGGGTGCGGCCCACTCCGGCCATGTCGATGTCCATGTGCATGCCCACGCTGAAGAAGGCATCGGCCACCACGGGGTCGCTGATCGCCATGCTGTGCACCTGTTCCAGGCTCTTCCCGAATTCGATGCTCTTGTTGATCACGTGGTCGAAGCCTTCCACCCGCGATGGGCCGTGGCCGCCTTCGGGTTCAATGCTCACCACATGGGGTGCGTAAAGTTCCTGGACGGCGTCCACGAATTTGCCTTCGCGGCAAAGGGACACCAGGCGGTTCGCCACCTCCTGGGTGGTCAGGGTCGTTGTTGCTGTGCTCATGGGGTTGGGGGGTTGGGGTGGACGTCTATGTGACTCGCTCAAAGGTGGTCGCAACAGGTTGCTTCCAACGTTGCGCCTTTGCGAACTTTTCGTTCCCTGGTGATGGAACGTTCGGTGGGCGGACACCGGTTCGAAGCGCTCGTTGCTTCTACGGTCCGCTGATGACGCAGCTTAACTTTGCCCCGCAACCTTACCGACCATGAAGGGCATCACCATCCTGCAGGATCAGGAGCGCAAGAAGCGCTACTTGCAGATCGACATCGCCGAACTGGACAAACGCCGCGAACAGATCGAGGACGTGATGGACGGCCTGATCGCCGAGGAACGCGCCGGGCAACCCACCATCAGCCTGGAGGCGCTGGAGTTGAAGCTGCGCAAGCAAGGCAAGTTGTGAGCTACCAAGTACGCATCGCGCGCGATGCCGAGCGCGACATTGCCGCCGTGCATGCTGCGGCAGTGCCACGCTTGTTCAAGGCGATCAAGGCACTGGCACAAGACCCACGCCCCGCAGGTTGCAAGAAGCTCAAGGGTGCGCATTGGGATCGTGGCGCATTCGAGTGGGGGCCTACCGCATCCTGTACGTGATCGACGACGGCATCCGCATCGTCGAGGTGCGCGAAGTGGGGCACCGCAAGGACATCTACCGCTGAGCGGTATGCGGCTGGCCCGCTGGTCCCAATTTCCCTCAGGCCCACCGGCACCCGGCGCTCCCCTTCGCAGCGGCCCTACATCACACCGGCCGAGGAAATGGCGCAGCTGCTGGGCGTAGCCTACGAGCGCATGGCGCACACCGAACGCCTGCGGCGGGCGCAACACGGGCGGTGGGGGGTGAGTTGGCTGTTAAGCAGGTGTTCCTGTGCGCTCACTTCCGCACCACCCCCTCCAGCCCCCCCAACACCTTCACCATCGCCAGGGTGTCCAGCATGCAATAGGCCAGCAGGTCCGTGCGGAGCTGCGCTACATCGCCGGGGTAGGTGCCCGCCACCAGCTGGGTGAAGAGCGCGCTGGCCATGCCGCCTTCCTGCACGGCAAGGTCGGTGTAGCTCAGCTCGGGCACCAGCGCGGGCAGCACCAATTTGATGCTCGTGCGGCCGTTCATCGCGGGCAACACGCACCAGCCGGACTTGAAGGGCGTGTGCAGGTCCTTCACGCGGGACAGGATGCGATGCAGTGCGGGCGCGTGGTGGGGCAGGTCGCGGGCCAGTTCCTGCAGGCGTTGCTTCTCGAACGGGGCGTTGTACGCCAGCACATCGCCCGCTTCGCCCAGGTCCTGCAGCAGGGCGCGGGTCAGCGCCTCGCGCGGGTCGCCGCTGCCGTCGGCGAGGTACTCGCGGTGCTCCGGTGCGGCGCCGGGCGCGGGCTGCGCATGCACGCTGTACTGGAAAGGCAATTGCTGGTAAGGCCGGGTGCCATCAAAGAGCGGCACGGCGGGCATGAAGGTCTCGAAGTCGAAATGGTACACCGGGTAGCGCAGCTCGCTGAGCCAGTTGCGCAGTGCGGGCACGTTGTAATGGGCATGGCCATCCCGGGCGCCTTCCACCTGCAGGCGCTGCTTGCCGCTCAAGGGTTCCTCCGGGGGGATGTCCTTCAGCAACAGGATGCCGCGGGCGTAGAGGTCCCAGTCCTTGCCCCGGGCATTGACCAGCTCCAGAACGGAACCCGTTTCAGGCACATGCGCCCAGCAGTGGTGCATAAAGTCGCAGTTGAAGGGCGAGCTGCAATGGGGCCCAATGCCCACTGCGGGTGGCTCAGGCCGTAGCACCACCTGCTTCAGGGCAGCGATGCGATCCGGTATGTCGGGGCGTTCGCGATCCACCTGCGCCTTCACGCTGGTGATGGTGAAAAGCTGCTGCACGTCCACCGCACCCTGCCGGACATAGTTGCTGTTCAGGTGTACAATGCTGATGTCCACCAGCGCCAGGCCGTTCCCCTCGATCACATGGGCCTGCAAGGCGGCATCATGCACCTGGTACTCCTTTGCACTGCTGCTGCTCTTCACCTCATAGGCCTTCCATCCTTCCGGTGTGCGCACCAGTATGTCCAACGCGGCAAGGACCCCATCATGCAGGAATGCGGCCTCATAGATCACCTCCACACCGTTTGCCACGGCCGCTTTCGTAGCGGCAATGCTCGGCTCAAAGTCGTACGGCGTTGCCGGGCTCAGGTCCACCCCGCCGGGGAAGAGCTGCTGCGCCAGCAGCCCCACCCGCGTACCGGTTTCGAACACGGCCTGCGTGGCCGCATACACAGGGGCCATCAGGTCCCGCCGGTGCTTGTACAGCCAGAGCGCCTTACTGCATTGGCGGCCGCGGATGTAGGTGGATTTTGAGAGGAGGTGCATGGGGCGTGGGTGGCGTGGAAGAGTAGGGTTCGAAGGACCTTACTCCTTGGCGGGAGCATCCACCCACGTGAACTTGTTCCGGTCCAACCGTTGCTCCCCATCGAAGGAATACGCCACCAGCCTGCCGATGCTATCCTTCTTGCTCTTGGCCACGCTGTAGTCCAGGCAGCACACATTATCCGTGTAGGGTTCGGGGAAACCCTTCAGCCAATAGTGGCCGAAGAACACGGGCGGTTCGTCAGGCCGATACACGCGGCGCCGGTCGATCAGTGTTGGTGGCACCGGCTCATCCGCGAACTTGCCTTCAAGCACACTGAGGTCCTTGTAGGTCTTTCCTGCGGGATCCATCCACCATTTGTACCGGATGTGGTGGCGCTTGTTCTTGTCCTTGTCAAGGAAATGTCCATCCCGCGGCAGCTTCACCTCCTTGCCCTTCAAGGTCTCTTCGATCACATGGTGGAGCGGGTCTTCTGAGACCACCATCCGGTGGATCAGGGCATCGGTAAGCCGGTCACCATGCAGTTCGCGGCGCAGCGTCGCAATGTGTTGGTGATCCCAACAGGCATGCACGGCCCGGAAGCTCTCGTTCTCGCTCTCGTGGAAGAGGGGAAGCGTCTTGAACCATTCGATCCAGCCATTATAGGCGACCTGATCATCCCGGAACTGGCGCAAGGTTTCCACGTGCTGCAGAATGTTTTT
Organism: Flavobacteriales bacterium; assembly: GCA_044346705.1. Classification (GTDB taxonomy): domain Bacteria; phylum Bacteroidota; class Bacteroidia; order Flavobacteriales_F; family PHOS-HE28; genus PHOS-HE28. The sequence continues at coordinate 27,552 of JBIIYP010000043.1, read as the reverse complement.
GATCAAGTGCTTGCGCACATGTCCGCCCTTATGTGCTTCATAGTGGAAGCAGATCGCATTGTACTCATGGTTCCCCATCAGCGCCACCGCGCTGCCAGCATCCACCATGCCCCGTACGATCGCCAGCGTCTCCTTGATCTTCGGTCCGCGGTCAATGTAGTCGCCCAGGAAGAGGACGGTGCGTTCGGGGTGCGCGTAGGTACCGCTTGCGTTGGTGTAGCCCAGCTTCTTCAGCAGGGCCTCCAGTTCATCGGCGTGGCCGTGGATGTCGCCGATCAGGTCGAGGGGTGGGGTGGGGGTGGGCATAGGATGCAAGGAATATGGTGCGGCTCAGCCTGCTTCACTTTTTCGGATTAAGAAAGGCCTTGTGCTTTGCAAGTAGAGCTGATCGATCCCTATTGAAAACCGTTTCGAAGAGCTCGATCTTATCCTTCGTCGAGAGCGCTAGCTCTTTTGAATGGTCACAGTACCATCGATAGAATTTAAGGGGGTCGCCCATGAAGTGGCTTCGGGCAGGCTTCAGTTCCCCACTATCCGTGATCTTGACCAAGTGTTCGAAACCCTTCTTCCGGCGCGTATAGTCCGGATCAGCGTTCACTATTGATTCCAGCACGCGATAGGATTCGCTATCCAAGCGCAGCCGGTATGCATCACGTGCCTCGGCGAGCAAGATGGGATTGTCTTTGATCCACTGCGTAATGGTCTTTGTCACTGGGTCGTTCCCAACATTCAAGGTAAGGAGGTCCTTGCCGCTATACTTACGGGCTGGCATTGGTGGGAAGGACATGAATCCACCCTTCTTCGGCGCCGGTGCAGCCACGGGTGCGGGCTTTGTAACGCGTTGCGGTAGGAGCGCTACTACGTCACTGACCGGCTCGGGATCGCGACCAGGAAAGTGCTCAAGTAGTTCGTCGACCTCCTTTCCAAGGAAATAGTCCTCCACGAAGTTCCATCGCTCGTCATCGGACAAGTCCCGAAGGAAGAAATGCTTGAAGATGTCGACACTGACATGATGCCGGCGATGCACATCCTCCAATAGGATGTTCGAGTACTTGGGATTGTGGGCATCGTATATCACTTTGCGTGGATCATTCAAACGGACAAAGACCATCGGCGATTCCCCACCGGCGATCTCAATCAACCCAACTTCGGCCATCTCCAGCAGGTAGCCGAGCCTCATGAGACGGACATCATTGCCACTATCCCGGCCGGCGTAGCGCACGTACTCTTCCCGCACTTCAGCGAAGACCTTCTGGAACAGCTTCAGGGTCGAAAGGAACTCGCTCACGTATCGGTTGCCAAAAACACTGTATTCAGCAGCCCCTGGCTCCGCGCTATGTCTTCGGTGTAGGAAGGCGTCCGGGTCGTGTAGCTTGCCAGGTGCTTCTCTGGAGCTACCGTACATTGAAAGCAGGCGCTGGGCGATGCTCTTGGCGCGTCGTTCTTCTATGCCACTCGCCGAAAGGTGTTTCGTCAGCTCCTCTTCCTTGAAGAAGCCTTTCTGATGGTCGAAGAAACGGACCACCTTCTCCAAGAAGATCTTGAACTGATCTGTCGCCCAATTGAGGTCGCCGGTCAACTTGAAGGTGAACTTCAGCTGAGGCACCACGGATGAAGAATTAACACCGAACAACTCCCGGCGGAAGAACTTGGACTTCACCATGGGGAAGCTTTGCTCGCGAAAGCGTCGTTTCCAGAGGTGGTCCAGGTCGATCTCAACATAACGGTATGCTGCGCTCCCACCACCGGATTGATAGTGTATCTCAGTGGCTGCGAAACCGTACTCACGAAGGAAGGCATCGGCATGCTCTAGATCCACCCTTGCAAAGACCCGGGTGAACAGTTTCTTGGGGCGAGCGATGATGACGTTGAAACGCGATCTGATCACGTAGTCCCGCTCGATCATCATCAGTGCGGTCATCACCTTCTGGCTCATGTCAAGCGCATCGGGGAAGATGTTTGCGAAGTCGTCCACAGAGAAGAGGAGGTTCTTGGACTTCTCCTGCTGGTAGACCTTGGCCAGCTTATCGAGAACGCCGCGCAGCTCCCAAGGCTTCACGGAGGATATCCCGTGCAGGACGTTCATGTAACGGACGTCGCGCGCGGAGAAGTTGATCACAGCGTAGCCCTCGATATCCGGGTCCCGTGCTATGCGCCCGATCTCTTGAATGTAGTCCGCGAGTTGACCAGAGGGCGCGTGGTGGTAGACCACTTGGATGTCTTTGATATCGATACCCATGCCAAAGGCTTTGGTAGCGAGCATGAGCCGGCGAGAGCCGGAGAGGAACTCGTCGAAGTAGTGTCCTTTGGAGATGGCGTCCAACCTCCCGTAGTAAAGGCTGGTCATCCCTTTCTCTTGGTCTTCAAGGTATTCGTGGATCTGCCGGATCTGTTTCACATAAGGCGCATAGATCAGGGTCTTGAACTCCGTCTTTGCGAGGACGGCCTGGCTGAACTTGGCCGTCTGTTTGATCTTGAAGCTATCCAAGCCCTTCTCAGGGCTGGGTTCCCTGCCGTTGATGAAATGGATGTCGTTACGTTTAACGCTGCCGATGAAGTAAATGGGGCTTTTCAGGTACAAGCTGTCCATGCAGTCGAAGACCATATCGTTCGCGCCGCCATAGACAGCTGTCGCAGTGCACGCAACGATGACGAAATCGTGGCCGCTGTACCTGCGGATCTTCCTGAGGTGATTGCCGAGGAACCAATAGTCCACCCTGAAATCGCGCCCCCATGTGGTCACCAGGTGGGCCTCATCGATGATCACCAGGCCGAGCTTCCGTTCGCCAATGAAATGGCTCACATCGTACGATAGCAAAAGCTCGGGAGACAGGTAGACCATGTCGATCTCACCTGCCTTTACTTGTTCGATCACCCTTTCGCGATCGACCAAGCTTAATTCACTGTTGAGGTATGCGACTTTGCGGAATCCACGGTCACGGACGATGGCCTGGACCTGGTCCTTCATCAATGCGATCAACGGGGAAATGACCAAGGTGATCTGGTCTTGCCCGGAGAGTTGGAATGCTGGCAGCTGGAATAACAGCGATTTGCCTGCCCCCGTGGGTGCGGTGATGAATATGTCGCGATAATCCTTCTTGTTCGTTGCGTTATCGCATTGGGTCAGGATGTGGTCCACGATCACATCCTGGCCGATCGAAGCGATACGCTTTGAGCTCTCTGGTTCCGCGTAAAGTGTGATCGGTCGGAATTGAGCATCCGGACCCCAATAGTGCTTGAGCAAGGCCTTGAGCCTTTCGTTGGGGCCGCTTGCAGCCGCGACCTGGTCGCCGGTGTAGAATTGCACCGCACCCCCCGTTACTAGGAAGCAGGCATTGATGATGCACAGCGTTGCACTGAGCCTGGGGAAGAGGGGATTGCGCGGAGAAAGCTCAACACAGAGTAAAGGCCTTTCCCCTGTGTGGATGAGCTGGTTGAGGATGAGGTCGATAGAGGTGCTGTCTGATTCGATCTCCACAAAGCGAGGATGCTCCTTTTCCGTGGCCTCGGTCAGTTCGGTCGAATCGGTGAACAGTGGGGCGTTTTGCACCTGTTCAGGCAGTGAGATGTACTTGACATAGGTGGCCCCCTCGAAGGTCACCACCTGTGCGTAGCTGTTCAATGGTGCATTGAGGATCAGTTCATCATCCACCTCGCTATCGGTGGTCGGGGTGCTTCGGACCGAATAGGGGTAAAGCGCGCGGAGATTGTCCTCAACAATGATGATGTTGTCCTTGATAGGTTCAAAAGAGGATGTCTCTATCGCGTAGGCGAGCTGCTCGAAGAGGATGAAATGCGCCTTTGAAGGACTGATAAGCTCCTTGTAGATCGCTCTCTTGTTCAATTCGATGGAAGACGGATCCACGAAACCCGCCGTATCGAGGGGGCTGAGGTAGATGTCGAACGCCTGCCCGGCGAAGAGTTCTGGCTGAAAACCCTTGTAGACAATGACCTTGCCCTGTTCCTGGTGATCCTTGACCAGCCTATGGAGAGCGGCTTGATACGAGGCGAGTAGACTCATGGCTGGTGGGGTTGCGCACACAGGGCTTTTGGCGTGCTCGCTATGGAGTGGACCTTATGAAGTGCGTCTTGGGCGGAACCCTTGCCTACTCTTGGTCGAACAATCCTGTACGTGCAAGCAGGGCCTTCGACATAAAGAAGAATGGATCGATCGGATGCTTCGGTTCGACAGCGCGGTAGTCCAGTGCATACGCGTTGCTGTCTGTCGCTCCCAGCGTTTTCATGGTTTCAGTGTATCCCTGGATCATCAACGAGGAACCCATGCGTTTCACGGGTTGGAAACGCAATAGACCGTCTTTTAAGGAGTCTTTCATAAATGCACTTTTAAGGCTGTTCTCGACCTCACCCATCAGGTGCTCTTCTCCGGTGCTGGTAAGAAAGCTCTGTGCGGCACCTGTCTTCAAGGGGTAGGCCTCTACGCCCGGTGGTACTTGATGTGTGAAGCGCATAAGGATCTGGCTGGTCATGTCAGGCAACGGCTCATCCTTTCCCACGACCAATGGTGGGGCGATAGAGTTCGGGATGATGACTTGGAGATCGGCTTCTTGGAATGTGCCTTGCGTGCCGCGATTCCTATGGCGCGCTGTCCGCACAACTGCCGTTTGCATCCCTGCCCAGGCATAGGCTTTTGAAAGGTCGATCGGTTCTCCGTGTTTGATAGTACCGGGCGGGTGTAGGAATAGTCGCACTTGTCGATCCACGTCGAAGTAATTGTCGAACAGCATGGGGACGAGGGAGAGGTGCACGCGGAATGGGGCTGAAGGCGGTTGCCAATCTGCTGGCACGGTAGCGTGGATCACCAATACGGGGTCCTTGGAAAGCCCTGGAGGTGGTTGCGCCCGTCTTTCCTGAATGGCTTTGTATTCAGGGATCCGCTTTGGATCGAACAATTCGGCAGTATCCCGACAATGGAGCAGATGCAAGCGTGCATCGGCAAGAGGCTGATCCTGCATTGTCCCTTCTACAATAACGGCTGCTTCCAAGTTGGCACCGCCCAACGCACGTGCTGTTAAGTTGTGGCTGCCCACCCATAGGCGACAGCCTTGTGCCCCCTCCGCAAGCAGCACCTTGGAGTGCATCAGTGCATTGCCATGCTCACGGCTTTCATCCTTTGTGCGCGGTGTAACCCAGCCTAGGTGGATGTACACATGCCCCGGAGCCTTGAAGTGCAGGCTGGCGAGGCCATCGATGCTCGTGGGTAGATCTACACCGGCTACGAAAAAGCTCTCCGGTTTGTTGAGTTGTGGCAGAGCATTGGCGAATACGCTCGATATGCCCGGCGCTGTGGCGTAACACACCGCCGCCTGTAACGCATTGTCCGCTACCCTGAATAGCTGATGCAGCTCAGCGAGGCCGTTCCTGTGGGGCGCAGCATGGATGAAGCGTACCTGCATCTCGTGGAAATTCAGCGTTTTTCAACCCCCCCCTGCCCATACGTCTGCTGAAAAACACTATCCCCGAGCCAGCGCTTGAAGCCTTCATTGTCACTGAACTGCTTGAATAGCTGGGTCTCGTCCTTCATCAGGCCGATCATCACGCGGAGCAGGGCCTTGTCCATCTCGATGCGGGCGTTCTGCCTGTCGCTGTTCTGCATCGCGTTCTGGTAGGCGGTGTCGGCGGCGACTTTGGCGGGGATCTCCTTGGTCAAACGCTCCGCGATCCGGTCCTTGTCCTCCCAAGGGATGTTGCCCCAGGCCTCGTTGAACACCTTGATGATGTTGCTGAGCCTGTCCAGTTCCGGTTCAGGTTTGCGACCTCCGGCACCTTCGGTGGGGGGTTCGATCTCAGCGTTGACATCAGGAAGGGCGATGGACTGCATGGCCTTCTTCTCCACGCGGTAGCTATCCATATCGATGGCCTCCAGGATGCCGCGGGACAGGTCTTCCTCTTGCGGTGCGGGCAGCTTCGGGATGAGGAAATTCAGGAAGATGCTCAGCTTCTCCCATTCCGGCCGCACCTTCGGCAGCACGCTGCTGAGGAATGCATAGATGCGCGTAAAGGCTTTCGCCTTGCCCTTGAAGTCCACTTGACCGTCCTCGTCGAGGTCGCTGATGTAGCGGGCCACGCAGGCATCCAGGGCGGGGTCCAGCTGGTCGCGGTCCACGCCACTGAGGTACTTCTGCACGAAGTCATCGATGATGGCCGGACTGTAGAGCTGATGCTTGTCCAGGTCGTTCTTCAGGTCGTTCAGCTTGTTGGGGTCGGTGCCTTTGCTGAGGATGGTGGTGCGGTAGAAATCGGCGAAGGAGCGCTCGATGGTCTCCGTGTCGTTGATGAAGTCCAGCACGAACACATCGTGCTTCTTCGGGTGCGCACGATTCAAGCGGCTCAAGGTTTGTACGGCCTTGATGCCGTTCAGTGTCTTGTCCACGTACATGGTGTGGAGCAGCGGCTGGTCGTAACCGGTCTGGAACTTATCTGCGCAGATCAGAAAGCGGTACGGATCCTTCTCTACCATCTCTTCGATCTGGTTGCTCGGGAATCCGTTCAGCGTAGCCTCGGTCACCATCTTTCCGTCCAGCTCCTTCTCGCCGCTGAACGCAATGATCGGCTTGTACGGGCTCCTACGGTCCAGTAGGTAGGCATTGAAGGCTTGGTAATATTGGATGGCGCGGTCGATGCCGTTGGTCACCACCATGGCGCGGGCTTCGCCACCGAGCTTGTTCTGCGCCAGCACTTGTTCGTGAAAGTGGTCCACCATGATCTCCGCTTTCATGCGGATGGCGTGCTCGTGCCCTTCCACATAGCGGCGCAGTTTCTTCTTGGCGCGTTTGGTGTCGAACTCGGGGTCCTCATCAACCTTCTTCACCAGCTTGTAGTAGCTGTCCACCGGTGTGTAGTATTTCAGCACGTCCATGATGAAGCCCTCCTGGATGGCCTGCTTCATGGTGTAGGTGTGGAAGGGCCGGTACTTCTTCTCTTCGCCTGCCATGTAGGGTTCGCCGAAGATCTCCAGCGTCTTGCCCTTGGGCGTGGCGGTGAAAGCGAAGTAGCTGGCGTTGGGCAGCATCTTGCGCGCCGCGATGATGGCATTGATCCTATCCTCCAGGTCTTCCTCTTCTTCGCCTTCCACTCCGGCGAGTGCGGCGTTCAGCGCAGCTGCTGCCCGGCCGCCCTGGCTGCTGTGCGCCTCGTCGATGATGATGGCGAAGCGGTTGTCCTTGTGCGCGTTGCCGATCTCGTCCAGGATGAAGGGGAACTTCTGGACGGTGGTGATGATGATCTTCTTGCCTTCGTTGATGAATTTGCGCAGGTCGCCGCTTCGGTCCGCATGGCCCACGGTGCTGCCGACTTGCATGAACTGCCGGATGGTCTGGTTGATCTGCGTGTCCAGGTTGCGGCGGTCGGTGACCACGATGATGCTGTCGAAGTGCGTGCGGCCGTTGGCTTGCAGGCCGGTGAGCTGGTGCGCCAACCACGCGATGCTGTTACTCTTGCCGCTGCCTGCGCTGTGTTGGATCAGGTAGCGTTTGCCCGCACCGTTGTCATTGGCGTGAGCCAGCAGCTTGCGCACCACGTCCAGTTGGTGGTAGCGGGGGAAGATCTGTGTCTGCTTCTTCTTGCCGGTCTTCGGGTCCTTGAACTCCACCACCTGTGCGTAGTTCTCCAGGATGTTGCTGAGGCTGTGCGGCGTGAGCACCCGTTTCCAGAGGTAGTCGGTCTTGAGGCCCTGCGGGTTCGGCGGATTGCCCGCGCCATCGTCGTGGCCTTGGTCGAAGGGCAGGAACCAGCTGGCCTTGCCTTTCAGTTCGGTGCAGAATTTTACCTGCGCATCGTCCACAGCGAAGTGGACCACGCAACGGCCGAATTGGAAGAGCAGTTCTTTCTGGTCGCGGTCGCGCTTGTACTGCTCCACGGCATCCTCCACCGTTTGTTTGGTCAAGCTGTTCTTCAGCTCGAAGGTGGCCACGGGTAGGCCGTTGAGGAAGCAGCACAGATCCAGCGAGAGCTTGGTGTTGTCCGTGCTGAAGTGCAGCTGGCGGGTCACGCTGAAGCGGTTGTCGGCGTAGTGCTGCTGCGCGGTTTGGTTGCCCAGCGATGGCGTGGGGTAGTACAGGTCGATGTGCAGTGGGCCATCATCCAGGCCTTTGCGCAGCACGTGGATCACGCCCTCTTTGGCGATCACGCCTTGCAGGCGGGCCAGGAAGGTGCGGCGGCGGTGGCTGTCGGTGGCCAGGTCCAGTTCTTCGGCGATTTTGGGCTGCGTAGCCTCCAGGAAGATCCGCAGCTGGCGCAGGTCCACGGCGTGGGCCTTGTCGTAGTCGACACTCTGGCTGGGGATCCAGCATTGGCCATAGGCCGCTTGCGGATCGGGTACGACCGGAACCGGGCCAGTGGTCGTTTGGCCATTCGGTTTGGCGGTCATCGCCGCTAGGATCAGGCTTTCGAGGCCTTTCTCACTGGTATCACTCGGTGCCATGTTCTTCTTCCACTTCGGTTTCGATCGCGAGTTCTTCCTCCATGGCCACCGGGGCCTCTTCCTTCATGGCCTTTACCGCCTCTCTCACATCCACCGCACCCGTTACCACATCCGCGATCAGGCGCGTGTGGTACTCCTGCATGGTGGCAATGTCTTGGGCAACCAATGCCTCAGCCTTATCAATTCCGCCTACTTGGGCCATCAACTGATGAAGGATGACATCCTGTTCCTCAAGCTTTGGAATAGGGAACATCGCTGCGGTGTATTCGCCAACCTTCAAGTTCGGATAGGTCGAACCCGACACCATGCGCTTGATCCGTTCGCGAGTGATGTGTGACCGCAACAGCAGGAACAAGTACTCAGGTCGAATCGCTGTTTTCACGGCCCTGACACGAAGCAAGAAGTTGCTGAAGACAAATGGTTCGATTCCCGCCCGGATGATTCCGCACTTGCCAGAGATCACATTGGCCATTGAACCACTTGACTTCACTACAAGGATGTCTCCCGCCGTGCAGGTATAACGCGTGGCCTCAGCCGAAGAAAAGAAACGGTGAGGCATCGCGTCGACTTTGAAGTTTCCATCACGATCGATCTGGGCAGTTGTAGCAACCGGAACCTCTACTTCGCCTGCATCGTGGCCCCAACTTCCCGTGTTCTCAAACCGTGCGATTCGTTTGAGGGGAAGTTCCTCCCAATGGTCCGGCACCTCTCCCAGCCACTCCACTCCGCTGGGTTTGAGTTTCACGTTGGGATTCAGCCCGCGGGTAACGGCGCGCTGGATGATGGCCTGCTTTTGCTCCTGCAAGCGCGCGATGAGGGTGCGCTTGGTGCGGATGTAGCGCTTCACCTTGGCGTCCAAGGCGTGCAGGTAGCGGACGATGAGGTGTTGTTCGTCGGGGGGGGGGACGGCCAACGGCATCCGCTTGAAGTCCTTCCAGTCCAGGTTCTGACGAAGGCCTGAGCCGAAGCCATACAGAACTTTCATAAGGTCATAGGTATGGATCAGGTAGTAGCCGAACGAGGGCACCATGCCACTGTGAACGTTCAGGCACAAGTAGGCCGATGTGATGATGCCTCGGTCCTTGACCTCACCAATGCGAAGGCTTGTGCGGTCGTTCTGTAGATCCGTTGCGCGAACGATGATGTCGCCCGGCCCAACGATCTGGTAAGTTTCGAATGATTCGGGAACAAGACCGGTCAGCTTCTCCTTCGGCTTGATCACAATGCGACCGTAGCTCAATGAGAGCACCTGCTTCACCACCATGCCCGTGTTCTTCTCCTGCTTGAAGCGCAAATGCGACAAGCCGGGAGATACCTCCCAATGCTCCGGCACCTGCTGGAGCCAGGGGACGGCGGCGGGCTTGTAGGCGGGGTAGGGTTTGAGGGTGGGATTGATCATGCTCATATCTCATCGGCAATTGCCTTTACGATGCGGGCACGTGCAAGTGCACGCGTTGCCATGCGCTCATCCTCGCCATTCTGCTTGAGCCATGCAAGAAAACGCTGGGCTGCATGCTTGGTCGAACTTGGGTCGTGGCAATTCGTAAGGAAAACGAACTGGACCTTATTGATCCGGTCGGCCACGAATACACCAAAGGGTGCAGGAATGATCATGGCATCATGGAACCCCAACAGTGTAGCAGCTTGGTTCTCTGTTGCGCTTTTATGGCAAGCTATGATGTGCACCGGACCACCACATTTATCTGGGATCGCACTTGCCAGAAGATGGTCTTTCAAGAATGGTTGCCCGACCAATTCACGCGCAGGCCCCACACTCATAGCAGCAGGTATCGCATGTGGCACTAACAACACCTCGACACTTCCGAACTGCACGAGAAAGTTCTCCTTCGGCGTGCCAGAATCCTTCTGGTTCCTCAAGGCTTCCCTGAGCACCTTGATCATTGCCCTTTGGCGGTCGATGAAATCCAAACGGCTCCAATCCAAGGCTGCTCCACTGTGGTTCCTGCCTTTTGAGGCCTGGACCACACCGGCTTGTGTCAAACTAATCACTGCGGAATGGAGGGCACCATGCACCAGATCCTTCAATTCAGACTCTGTCATAGCCATGCTGCCCCCCCGGAAAAGCCCCACCTTCTGAGCGTATTCCTTGAAAGCAGCATTGCGTGCCTCTACGTCAACCCGTTTGCTCTTGGCAACAGGCTGTAGTTCAACCACTGAGACTTTAGCCGGCGTTGCATTGTATGCTGCCATCAGCTCCGCATGGCAAACTCCGATTGTATTGGTAGAACCATCTTCCGCCCAGCCAGCTTCGCCATTATTCAAGGCGATGAACAGGTCGCAATCAGTCGCAGCTTGAACGCAAACATCCCAAGCATCCCATTTCCCTCCCATCGGGTCGGTTGCTTCATTGATCCAAACCTCAAACACTTCTTTACTGCCAATCTTGATCTTTTCGATCTCCTTCTTCAAGTCTTCTCGAATAGCCGTGAGCTTTCTGTTTCCCTTGCCCTTCGGGAACACGGTATCGCAACGACTGGAGAGCATAACGCGGAGTTTGGAGGAGGTTGCCATCTCAAGCCACTGAGTTAACGTGTGACAATAGATGCGCGGGATCCCAGATCTTCTCAGCCAGTGAACGATAGAGAACCCCGCGTGCTTCAAGATCGGCTTTCTTGAATGTTGCCATCGGAGTGAATGGCAACCCGCTGGCCTCATTGAAGCGAATGAAACCAGGGTTATGCTCGTAACACTGCGGGTGCAGGGAACGGGCCAGTAGGTTCTGTGTATTGTAATGCGGTAGTTTCTCCGTGTATGTCAGATCGCCGTAGCTCGCATTGAAGCTCTTGGGAAGAAGCAACAGCCCGCCGATACGATTGCGGTGCTCCGCGAAATCAGCCGGATGGTCGAACTCATCGGTATGCCGTTCAGCATGGTCCGCCCAGATGTGCTCCACCTCGTACCGTGTCTTTCCTTCGCTCACGTAGTCGAGGTAGCGCGAAGGCTGTCCGGAACGGGTTTCCACGAAGTCGGTTAAGCGAGCGATGATGCGGTGAATGGAATACCGGTTCTGTTGATGCACACGCAACCGGTCGTTACTGGCGAATGTCTCACCCTCCTTTCTCAAGTAGTCATGTAGCTTCTGTGCCAAGGCATCAGCATCCAGCCCCCGAATTTCCCGCATCACCACGAACATGGCGTACTGCATGGTCGAATAGGCTATGGTTCGGAAGTTCCATAGACGCCAGGTCAACAGGGTGTCCAAGTAGCGTGCAACGAGGCTCACCTTCCGGATCACCACCTCATCGCTGTCATCAGGTTTCAACGGCGCTAACAGCAGCATGTACTGCAAGGTGAAGCCCTGCTGAGCATTGTAGAGCACGTGCTCAAGCCCCGGCACCGGTTTCTGCCCTGCCTTGATCAAACGGAGATATTGCCGACTGTAGAAGTCGAAGTCGCGATCAATGAAGCGATAGAATTCATCACTTTGACGCAAACCGATGGTATCCGACGTGTCTCTCAACCAGCGGTGGAACTCGGTACCGATACGGTCGAAATCTTCAGGCTTCGCACCCTTCTTACGCTCTCTGATCTTGGTGGCGTATTGGCTCCGCAGCCATGCCTTGAAGAAGTCGGCCTCCACTTCCTTGCCCGCATCATTCAGGTCACGTATACGATCGCGCCAACGGGTGTTCGCGGGGGTGCGCTTGTTCTCGTCGATGTTGGCGAGCAGATAGCCCTTGAGCATGTCCGTGGGGCTGAGGGAAAGCCCACGGTCGTTCATCGTTTCGAAGATGGTATAGGCATCATCGTCGGAGTAGGCCGTGATCTCTACCAAGTGGACGTTCTCCAGCAGCCAATCGATGAAGTATGGCAACGCGTCCTCCCTCAGTTCTTCAGGGAAACAACTCTCGAGGTCCCGGTAGCGCTGCACAAGATTCTGAACGGATTCAGGGCGGTCGGACACGTCGAAGGGTAAACCCTCATATAGCGCATCCATGGCTGCCGTGCGTTCGTCCACATGCAAGTTGTAGGACTTCTGATCGAACTTCTCGGAGAAGATGAGCTCGTCCACTTTCACCTGCTTCTCCCGGCCCTTCTGCAGGTTCCGTAACAAGATCAGCAGCAAGGTCAGGCTTGTGAGGCGCTGTTGGCCATCCACGATGTAGCCGACATTCTCCTTCTTGCTGATGATGATGGAGCCGAGGAAGTAGTGTGGATAGTCAGCAACCTTGGCTCGCGCATGGCCCGGTTGGTAATCCTCCAGGAACTTATCGCTGAGGTCATCCACCAACTCACGGATCTGCTTTTCATGCCACTTGTACTCCCGCTGGTAGTAATCAATGGAGTACTTGACCTCCTTGAGCAGTTCGCGCACTGTCTTGGCTTTGCCGAGGATCTCTCTCATGATCGCTGATGACTTAACTATTCCACAGTGGTTCATCCCTCCAGTTCGGTGTGAACCCCATATAGTGCTCGGGTATCTCAGGATGATCCGCGAGCAGATTATTCAACTTGGCGCTGAATGAAGTACTGGGTATGAATCGGGCCAAGAGATATCGTATCACTGCCAGCACAGCATAGAGCTTGCGTTCTTCCCCCGGGCCTGGAACCGCCCTGAGCCAGGCATGCTGGGGGTGTTTGGGTAACACGGGCGCCTTTGGGATTCGTCTGTTCCAGAGCCGTGCATGATGTGCTGCGGTATTCCGAACATAGGAGAGACTCTCCATCCAGGACAAGAGCACTTGGGCGTCTATACCGTAATGGTCCGCAACAGCCTTTAATTCCGGGCAAGAACGGAGGTTCTTCATAAGGCGGCTCACTTGGCCGAACGAGACCAATTGAAAGACCATCCAAGCAGGTGGTCTAACCCCATTGTCATACTTCTGCCGATAGTGTTCTATGAACACCTCTCGCGTACGCTTGGTCTCGTCATCCACACACTCCAGGAACTTCTGTTGGTGGATCGGTTTGGTGTAAAGCGACGCATCCTCATACCAGTTCTTCCCCTTTGTCTCACAGAACTCTTGGATCAAGCGGGTCTTGATGGAGATCTCAATACGTTCGATCTCATCGAAGAGCAATATGCGCAGCTTGCGATCGAAGACGTAGGTATCCACCACCCGATGGAACTCAGTGCCTTCCTTGAACTTGTGGGCCGATTGCGGCAGTTCCAAGAAGATGTACCAGTAGGCACTAAGCCGGTAGTAACTGATGTTGGTGAGGTAGGTCCTGGCCTTTGCCTCATCGCTGATCACCATGCCTCGCTCTCGGAGCAGGGCGATCTGCTTATCCAGCGTTAGCGGGTCCTTTGCGAATTCCACACCCATGGCTCAGTTGGCATGGGTGCAAAAAAAGAGCCGCCCTGGTGCGCTGATCTGATGGGAAGCGTGGCGGCTACTGTTGCCACAAACGTATGTGCATGGATCGTTGATATCCAAGGGTATTAACAACTTATCCACAATTGGCAGGCCGCTCAATTGGTTGATGCATATGGGCCCGAACACCCCTAATCGCTTGTTCATCAGGCAGAAATGATCTCGTTCAACAACCCTTCTGTCTCTTTCTCGAGCGCCACAATGTCACGCCGTATCTCCTCCAAGCTGCGCAGCGGCTGCGGCTTGTAGAAGTAGCGGTTGAAGCTGACCTCGTAGCCGGTCTTGGTGGCGCCCTCATCCACCCAGGCATCGGGTGCGTAGGGCCATACCTCGCGCTGGATAAAGGCTTCGATGCCACCATCTTCCAAGAGCGGGATCTGCTCGTAGTCGCGCAGCTCCGGGTCGGGCTCGCATTCGATCACGCAGGTCTTGCCATCCACCGCCGCCTCGAAGAGGCCGTGGATGGGGTCGGCTTGCGCCTTGCCGGGCTTGTGAACCTTCTTGATCACGGGCGGTGCGGCTTCATCGCGGTAGCACACCGCGTGCACCAGCAGTTTGCGCTCGGGTGTGCTGAGGCTGAGCTTCAGTTCCTTCTCGGCGGCATCCAGCGCCTTGTCCAATTCATTCAGGTCACTGAAGACTTTATCGCCAAAGCGCTTCAGCAGTTGCCCACCGATGTCGGCCAGCCGCAGGTCGCGTTCCCAGGTCTTGGCATCCAGCAGCTTCTTGCGCTTCTTCTCAGGGATGGCTTTCGCCTTGGGTGCATCCTCATCGCCCTCTTCCTCGGTGGCGCTGTCTTGCTCCTCCAACCACGCTTCCACTTGCTTGTGCAGTTTTTCTAAGCCACTGCCCAGCTCATCGCCGAACTCCTCGTACAGAGCGCTGCGCAGGTCCTCCTCGCCACTGGCAAAGCGCAATTCCTCCACCGCCTGCCGGGTGAACTTGGCACGCAGCTTCAGCGGCCGTTCCACCTTCACCTTCCAATAACCAAAGGCCTTGTTCGGGAAGATCTTGCTCTGCTCGGTCTCCTTGAAGGCGAGGAAGGTGTCCACGATGCGCTGGATGTCCTCTTCGCCCAATTCGCAGTTCTTGCTGCCCAAGTTCTTGCGCAAGGGCTTGTACCATTGCGTGGCATCGATCAGCTGCACCTTGCCTTTGCGGTGTTCGGGCTTGCGGTTGCTTAGCACCCAGATGTAGGTGGCGATGCCGGTGTTGTAGAAGATGTTGAGCGGCAAGGCCACGATGGCGTCCAACCAGTCGTTCTCGATGATCCAGCGGCGGATGTTGCTTTCGCCCTGCCCGGCATCGCCGGTGAAGAGCGAGCTGCCGTTGTGCACCTCGGCGATGCGGCTGCCCAACTTTGTGTTGCGCTTCATCTTGCTGAGCATGTTGGCCAGGAAGAGCATCTGGCCATCGCTGCTGCGGGTGATGAGCGAGTACTCGGGATCACCATCGTGCTCGATCAGGAAACGTGGATCCTTGATGCCACCCTTGCCGCCCATGCGCTCCAGGTCCTTCTTCCAGCTCTTGCCGTAGGGCGGATTGGCGAGCATGAAGTCGAACTCGCGGCCGGGGAAGGCATCGTTGCTCAGCGTGCTACGCTCACCGCCGCCCACGATGTTGTCGGCACCATCGCCTTCGCCCTTCATCAGCATGTCGGCCTTGCAGATGGCATAGGTCTCATCGTTGATCTCCTGCCCGTAGAGGTGCGTAGCCACCTGCTTCTTCTGCTTCGCGCCGATCTCTTTCAGCGTGTCCTCCGCCACGGTGAGCATGCCACCGGTACCGCAGGCGCAATCATACAAGAGGTATGTGCCGCTCTCGATCTGGTCGGCGATGGGCATGAACATCAACTTGGTCATCACCTTCACCACATCGCGCGGTGTCCAGTGCTCACCGGCCTCCTCGTTGTTCTCCTCGTTGAACTTGCGCACCAGCTCCTCGAAGATGGTGCCCATGCTGTGGTTGTCCAGCCCCGGCAAGGTTCCCACCGGCTTGGGGCTGAAGTTGATGGTGGGGTCCAGGTACTTCTCGATCAGGAAGCCGAGCGCATCGGCCTTCACCAGCTTCGGCACCTGGATGCGGAAGGAGAAGTTCACGAGGATCTCCTGCACGTTGGGGCTGAAGCCGTCGAGGTAATCGAGGAAGTCGGCCTGAAGCGTTTGCGCGTTGCTGCGGTTCTTCAGGTCCCGCAGCGTGAACTGGCTTGTGTTGTAGAAGGCCTGCTTGGCAGCGGCGCGCAAGGCTTCGTCCTGGTTCACGATGCCTTGCTTGTCCAGGGTCGTCTTCAGCGCGAGCACGTCCTGCTTGGTAGGCTCCAGCACCGCATCCAGTCGGCGCAGCACGGTCATGGGCAGGATCACGTCGCGGTACTTGCCGCGTACGTAGAGGTCGCGAAGTACATCATCGGCAATGCCCCAGATGAAGGAAACGATGCGGGTGTGTTGGGCGTGGTCCATGTGTATGTTTAGGCGATGCCGGACGGTCCGGTCAACGGGCTGTCAAATATTGAGCTTGGAGTAATAGGATAATGTCCAGCCTTTCGCGCCTGAAGGCCGGCGGTCTCAGTGGCTCAGAGGTCACTAGGCTTTGGGCTTGGTGGGCCTTGGGCTTGTAGGCCTGTTGGCTTATAGGCTTGGAGGCTGGCTGGCCTAGAGGCTTAGAGGCCTGGAGGCTCGGAGGCTTGTCCGCTGCGCGCCTGCCTGCCGAAGCTTCAGCGTAGGCAGGGCTTCTGAGCTTCTGAGCTAGAGGCTTATAGGCTTTCGGCTCAGTGGCCTTGCAGCTCAAGGGCCTGTTGGCTTGCTGGCTTAGCGGCCTAGAGACCGAAACCACGTGTTGCTCCCCCTTCGCCGCGCCGCCGCCGAAGCAGGCTTTGGCGAAGCGCGGCAAGGCTACGGCGGAGAACTCCGCTGACCAACGGCCGTTCATGAGCCAAACGCCTAGGGCCATTAAGCTCAAAGGCCGGTGTGCCGGTGCCGCGCGGGTGGTCATACTAGAGAGGGGAATTCCCGGGGCATAAGGTACCGCAGGGCGGTAAGTGGGAAGTGCCAAGTGCCAAGTGACAAGTGGCAAGTGACAAGTGGCAAGTGACAAGGGGCCACGGGCAGGCGGTGCGGGGAGTGAGCGCTGGGGCTCACTGTAGGTCCACCTCCACCCACAAGCACGCGTGGTCACTTGCCTGGTGAACCGCTTCCAGCATCTCGGGGTACACGGTCCACTTATCCGGCTTGGTTTTGCGGCCGCCCCAGAGGCCTTTGCGGAACACGCCCGCCTTGTGCACCTTGGGCACCAGCGAGGGGGAGAGGAAGATGTAGTCCAGCCGGTTGCTGAGGCCGCAACTGTCGTAGGAGCCGGGGCGGCCGCCGTCGCTGAACTGGGGCAGTGACCAGATGTCCACCAGCGGTGCGTTTCCGCCATAGAGCGCAGTGAGGTTCTCCGCCTGGGTCTTGCCGGCCTTGGGTCCTTCGTTCAGGTCGCCCAGCACCACCACGTGCTGCCCGTCGGCGATCAGCTTTTGGGCGATGTCGCGCACGGCCTTCGCCTGGCGCTTGCGCTTGGGGCCACCACCGCCGCTCTGGCTCTTGAAGTGGTTGACGAGCACGTGGATCACGTGGCCGCCGGGCGTGTGGACCTCGTACTGTGGGCAGTCGCGGCTGAAGATGGGGCCGCCTGCATCCTCCAGGTCCACATTGCTGCGGATGCCCTCGATGGTGAAATTCTTGCGGGTGAGGATGGCGACATCGATGCCGCGCTTGTCGTTGCCGTCCACCAACATCACGTGCTTGTAGTGGTTCTTGAGCAGGTCCGTATTGAACTGCGTGAGGGAGGGGCGGTTCTCCGCTTCCACCAGGCCCAGGATGTCGGCGTCCACATCGCGGATCACGCGGCCGGTGGTCTGGAAGCCGACCTCGTTGGTGGTCTCCGTGGCCAGTTCCACCCAGCCCACCCGATCGGCGCGGCCGTTCACGGTGATCTCCACGCTTTGGGTGGCGTCCTCCGGCTCGCGGTCGAACACGCCGCGGTTCTTGCGGAACCAGGCCCAATCCGGATCGAGCGAACGGCTGCGGCGCACGGCGCCCTGGTCGTTGCGGGTGTAGATGCCCAGTTGTACCAACAGGTCGAGCATCCGCTTCTTGTCCGCAGCGGTGTACTTGGCCTTGTTGAACAGCTCATTCACATCGTTGAAGGCCTTCAGGATGGGTTCCATGAGGTGGATGTCCGCATAGCGGAAGGCCTTGGGCCGTGCGTATAGGTTCTCCACGTTGAAGCTGGCGATCTTGATCATGGCGGTGCGTGTGTGTTGGTGATCGAGCACGGCGCTAATGGAAGACCAAAAAACTTCTCCGGACCACGTCTTTTTCACAGTACGACCGATCCATTTTTGATCATCTTGTCGCACGTGCGCCCGTGTTACGGGGGCGGGGCGTACGTGCGGCCGTGCGCGTGAGTGAACGCAAAAACTTCATGCTGTACCCACGTCTTTTTCACAGTGCGGAAATGGAACCTGCGTGGCTCCTTTGCAGCGCACCGGGCCATGGGGGCCGGGTGCCGCACCAACACCAAAGCGCCATGACCTTGGGAGAACGACTGCGGGCCGTACGGGCCGCAAAGGGCCTGAAGCAGGCCCCGGTGGCCACGGAGTGCAACATGCACCCCAGCCGCCTGAGCCGCATAGAGAACGGGCTAACGGAACCCACCTTCCACGAGGTGGAGCGGCTGGCGCGCTACCTGGAGCTGAGCCTGGAGGACCTGCGCAGCACCACGGGCACGGCGAGCGTGTACCTGGTGGTGCGCGAGGAGAAAGTCTAGGTCTTTGCAGCAGGGAAGGAAGCGGTGCTGCGGGCGTGGGAAGGTATGCGCGACCGGTGCGGAACACCTGCACCGCGTTGCGGGAAGCCCTTTCGGTCTGCATGACAGGCTGCGCGGATACACTGCTGTGAAATGCCCTGGCTCCTCGGCCGGGGTTTTTCGCGTTCGGATGGCACCGTGCGCACCGTGCCCGCCGCGCGCACTTACGAAAAAGTCCGTCTCGGGGCTTATGTCTTTCTCACGTGTTCGGAGAACTAGTCTCCGTGCATCTTCGCCCCGGACTTGATCCACCACCCGATGATCACTGCCCGCTCCACTGTTTTCCTGCTCTTGGCCGCCACCCTGTGCGCTGCTGCGTTGCCCGGCTGCACTGCGCCGGAAGCTTCCCCAGAACGAAGCGCGAATGAACCTGCCCCTGCGCCTGAGCCCCCGCGAACGACCTCCGTGCCCTTGCTGCGCGATGGGGGCTGGGCGGCCTTTGACAGCGTGTACGGCAAGGGCATCGGCGCGGACACCATGAGCCTGCAGCGCCTGAACCAGGCGCGCTACCTGTTCGACTATTGCTACCGCACCACCACCGGTGCGCCCCTTGCCGCCACCGAGCACGAGCTGCCGTGGAGCGCCTTGCTGCTGCTGCTGCCGCAGGCCCCCGGCAAGGACCGCGCGGTGGCGTTCCACTACGGGCTGGACCGCGGCGCCTTCCGCCTGGCCTGGAGCTACCGCACCGTGGACCGCACGCCCGATGGCAGCGGCCTGCGCGCCATGCACCTCACCGACCACAATGCCTACGAGTACGTGGCCAACGCCCTGGTGCAGGCCACCGAGGACCAATGGACCTGGGCCCACCAGCTGCGCAACGACAGCAACAGCTACACCAGCGCCGTGGAGGTGGACCGGCTGCGCGCGAACGACCCCACCGACCATTGGGACCCGGTGCGCCCCTGCGACGTGCTGCAGTACGTGTTGCCCTGGGAGCAACGGCTGGAGCGGCTCTACGCCGACAACCGCGCCCGCTTCGCCGGCAACGAGCAATACCTGTACCTGGTGGCCTCGTGCACGGCGGACTGGCGTGCGCAGGAGTTGGACGGGGCGAAGGGCATCGTACACACCATCACCCTGCACCTGCGCCTGAAGGTGCCCGGGCGGCCGGTGGTGGACCTGATCGCCGATGGGCCCGGCGATCCGCAGCGGCCCTACGCCATGCGCGGCGCGGACCTGGGCAACATGTGTCCGGCGAACTGCATCCTCTATTCGGCGCAATGACGCAGGCCCCGCACAGGCCCTAAGTTTGGATACCCCCATGGACCTGCTGAGCCTGTTGAAACACCTGCTGTTCCTGCCGGCCCTGTTCGCCTGGTGGCGGGTGGGCCCGTTGCGGCCCCGGTGGGCGCAGTGGGCCGGCGTGCAGCTGCTGGCCTCCATCGCCATGGAGGTGATCGGCCTGTCCACGCGGCTGCAGGGCATCAACAACCAATGGATGTACAACGTGTACCTGGTGGTGGAGTTCACCACCCTGTGCGCCATGATCCTGTGCCTGGCCCCCGACCGCAACCGCGCGCTGGTGCGCACCGTGGTGGGCGGCGTGGTGTACGCGGTGGCGGTGGTGGTGAACGTGCGCAGCAACGGCAGCGTGCGGGTGTTCGCCTCGCAGGCGCTGCTGGTGGGCGGGTTGGTGCTGGCGCTGCTGGCGTTGGTGGTGATGTACCGCCTGGCCGATACCAGCACCGTGCGCCTGGCCCGCCTGCCGGCCTTCTGGATGTTGCTGTCGGTGATGCTGTACTTCCTCTGCATCATCCCCGTGTTCGGCCTGCACAACCACTTCGCCGCGCGCAACCCGCAGCTGGCCCGGCTGATCTACCCCATGAACGATGTGCTCTTCATGCTGCGCTACGGGCTCTTTGCCTGGAGCATGGTGCTGCTGCGCGGCACACTGATCCCCCGGCACCGATGAACGAACAGGTCAACGACCTCGACGTCCTGGTCACCGTGGTGTGCGCCACGGTGGCCCTTGTGGTGGTGGTGGGCCTGGTGGTGGCGCTGCTCATCATCAACACCAACCGGCGCCACCGCCACCTGGCGGAGCTGGCGGACCTGCGGGTGCGGCATGTGCAGGAGGTGATGCGCTCGGAACGCGAGGCCACCCAACAGACGCTGCGCGAGATCGGTGCGGAGCTGCACGACAACGTGGGGCAGGTGCTCACCGTGGCGCAGATGGGCCTGCGGGCCATGCACGACAAGCCCTTTCCGGACCCCCGCCTGCTGGCCGCCGGTGAGGCGGTGGACCGGAGCATTGAGGAGGTGCGCCGCCTGGGGCAGACCTTGAACAGCGACCTGTGGCGGCACCGCACCCTGGCGGAAGCCATCGACGCCGAGGCCGCCCGCATTGAGCGCGTGGCCCGCGTGCGCACGCTGGTGCACGTGATCGGTGACCTGCCTGCGCTGGAGCCCGACACCATCACCGTGCTGTACCGCGTGTTCCAGGAGGTGGTGAACAATGCGTTGAAGCACAGCGGGGCGGACACCCTCACCGTTACATTGGGCGGCGAGCCGCACTTCACCCTCTCCGTGGCGGACAACGGCGCGGGCTTTCACGCATCCGATGCGGCGAAGGGTTCGGGCCTGCTGAACATCCAGCGCCGCTGCGCCCTGATCGGCTTCACGGCCACCTGCACCACGAGCCCCGGTGCGGGTTGCACCTGGCAGTTCCAACACACCGCCGCCCATGGAGTATGACATCGCCCTGGTGGACGACCACCACCTGGTGCGCACCGGCCTCGTTGGCATGGTGAACGCCCTGGGCGGATTCCGCGTGACACTGGAGGCCGCGCACGGCCGCGAGCTCATCGACCGCCTGAACGAGGCGGCGCTGCCCGCCGTGGCCATTGTGGACCTGAACATGCCCGTGATGGACGGCTACGCCACCATCGCCTGGCTGCATGCGAACCGCCCCACGGTGCTGCCCCTGGCCCTCACCTTCGATGCCACCGACGATGCGCTGGTGCGGGCCGTGCGTGCCGGTGCGCGTGGCTTCATCCTGAAGAACGCACGTCCCGAGCACCTCAAAAAGGCGCTGCTCTCGATCATCCACACCGGCTACTACTACGCGGACATCGACCAGCGCGATGTGCATGCCCACCCCGAGCGGCTCACCGATCATGAACGTGAGCGGGAGCGGGTGCTGGAACGCATCAGCCTGCGCGAAATGGAGTTCCTGCAGCTGGTCTGCTCGGACGAGGAGCCCACCTACGACGAGATCGCCAAGGTGATGGGCGTTCACCGCCGAAGCGTGGACAACTACCGCACCAACCTCTTCGACAAGTTCCGGATCAAGAGCAAGACCGGCCTGGTGCTTTTTGCCCTGCGGTGGGGGGTGGTCAAGTGATCAAGGGACAAGGGACAAGGGACAAGGGACAAGGGACAAGGGTCAAGTGCCAGGGAGGATGGGGGCGGTGCTTTGGATCCGTCTTCGGACCACCCCTGCCTACCGGCAGGCAGGCCCTGCCCCTCCTCGACGAGGAGGGGAGCCGAGCTTTCTTAAGGTGATAACTGGTAAAGGCGGAGACCAGCATGGTTCCCCTCCTCGACGAGGAGGGGAGCCGAATTTTCTTAAGGTGACATTTGGTAAAGGCGGAGACCGAAATGGTTCCCCTCCTGCCAAGGAGGGGCTAGGGGTGGTGGCCCCCGATCTTCAGATCCGTCTTCAGACCACCCCCTGCCCCTCCTCGACGAGGAGGGGAGCTGAATTTTCTTAAGGTGATAACTGGTAAAGGCGGAGACCCAAATGGTTCCCCTCCTGCCAAGGAGGGGAGCCGAGCTTTCTTAAGGTGATAACTGGTAAAGGCGGAGACCAGCATGGTTCCCCTCCTGCAAAGCCTGCCTACCGACAGGTAGGGATGGGCTAGGGGTGGTAGAACCGTGAATTCGGATCCGTCTTCGGACCACCCCTGCCTACCGGCAGGCAGGCCCTGCCCCTCCTCATCGAGGAGGGGAGCTGAATTTTCTTAAGGTGATAACTGGTAAAGGCGGAGACCCAAATGGTTCCCCTCCTGCAAAGCCTGCCTACCGACAGGTAGGGAGGGGTTAGGGGTGGTGGCCCCCGATCTTCCATTTCATTCCCTTCCCAACGCTTGCATGCGCTCCTTGGCCGTTTCCTCGATCGTTAAAAGCACATCTTCATGGTCTGTGAACACATGCTTGTTCTCGAACCGGATCACCTGGATACCGAGCTCGGCGATGAACGCATCACGATCACTGTCATTTGCTGAGGCGGTCGGGTTCATATGGTATTGCCCATCCAACTCGATGGCCAGGCGCACAGATGGACAATAGAAGTCGAGCATGAAGGGCCCTATGGAATGTTGCCTGCGGAATTTCAGGCCAAGCACTTGCCTGCCCTTCAACGACGACCACAACGCTGCCTCAGCAGGAGGGGCGTTATTACGCTCATCGCGCCGAGCCGCCTTCAGTTCTTTTCGATTGTTCAGTTTGGCAGTCATCATTTCGAAG
Source organism: Flavobacteriales bacterium (assembly GCA_044346705.1). Lineage (GTDB taxonomy): Bacteria > Bacteroidota > Bacteroidia > Flavobacteriales_F > PHOS-HE28 > PHOS-HE28. Next base: position 4,461 of record JBIIYP010000043.1, on the reverse strand, counting down.
GTACAGTTCATTCGTCATCTTGTCTTCGGACCACCCCTGCCTACCGGCAGGCAGGCCCTGCCCCTCCTTGACGAGGAGGGGAGCCGAGCTTTCTTAAGGTGATAACTGGTAAAGGCGGAGACCCAAATGGTTCCCCTCCTGCCAAGCCTGCCTACCGACAGGTAGGGATGGGCTAGGGGTGGTAGAACCGTGAATTCGGATCCGTCTTCGGACCACCCCCAACCCCTCCTCGACGAGGAGGGGAGCCGAGTTTTCTTAAGGTGATAACTGGTAAAGGCGGAGACCAGCATGGTTCCCCTCCTGCCAAGGAGGGGCTAGGGGTGGTAGAACCGTGAATTCGGATCCGTCTTCGGACCACCCCCCTGCCCCTCCTCGACGAGGAGGGGAGCTGAATTTTCTTAAGGTGATAACTGGTAAAGGCGGAGACCAGCATGGTTCCCCTCCTGCCAAGGAGGGGTTAGGGGTGGTGGCCCCCGATCTGTTCACGGCCCTGTGTTGTTATCCAATGGGGGATGCACGCCCTAACGCGGCCTGCGCCCCCTCAACTTTCGGACTTCACACCTTGCCCTCGAACCCGCACTGCTCATTCCCACCACCATGCACCGTTCCGCGACCCTGAAGTCCCTGCTCCTTTGCGCCTCACTAAGCCTGCTGAACACGGCTACGGCACAGAGCCTGTCGCGAGCGACCCCACTTGCAACGCCTGCAATGGTGGGCGAGCCCTGCGGCTTCGAAGCGCTGCACCAGCAGTTGCTGCAGAGCGATGCCCGATACCGCGACCGCACGCAGGCCTTCGACGATCTGGCCCGGAGCCAGGGCGGCCTTTTCAGCCGCAGCCTGAGCACCTACAAGATCCCCGTGGTGGTGCACGTGATGGGAACGGGCACCAGCATGACGGCGATCACCGACGATCAGGTGCGCGCCGCGATCCGCAACATCAACGAGCGCTTCCGCAAAGTGGCCGGCACCCCCGGCTTCGGCAACGGCGTGGACGTGGGCATCGAGTTCGTGCTGGCGGTGCGCGACCCCAATGGCAACTGCACCACCGGCATCACCCGCACGAACATGACCGGCAACGCCACCTACATGGCCAGCGGCGTGTTCCTCAACACCATCGGCATTACGGATGCCTCGCTGAAGGCACTGGACGTGTGGGACCAGACCCAGTACTACAATATCTGGGCGGTGAGCGAGATCGACGGCAACGACGGGGGCAGCGGCATTGCCGGGTATGCGCTGTTCTCCGGTGCGCATGGCGCTGCGGCGGATGGCACGGTGATCACGGTGGCCCAGTTACGTGATCCGACCAGCACGGCCACCGCGCACGAGCTCGGCCATTCCCTGAGCGTGTACCACACCTTCGAGGACGACAACAACGGTGCAAGCTGCCCGCCCAACGCGAACTGTGCCACGCAGGGCGACCTGGTGTGCGACACGCCCCCGCACATCCGCAGCGCCAGCAACTGCAACAGCGCGGGCACCAACGCCTGCGATGGCAACAGCTCCAACAGCCTCTTCGTGGCCAACTACATGGACTACAGCAGCAGCGCCTGCCAGAGCATGTTCACCAGCGGGCAGGCGGCGCGCATGGTGCTCGCGCTCACCACGGACCGCGCCTCCTTCCTGGCCGCGAACGGCAACTTGGCCCTGGTGCCGCCCGGTGTGCCCACCATGGACATCCTGGCCTCCGCTTCGCTGCTCTGCGGAACGGGGCAGAGCGTGACGCTCCAGGACAACACGCGCTGCGTGCCCAACACCTGGCTGCCGGATTCGGAGTTCCCCGCCATCAGCTTCAGCTGGAACCTGAGCAACGGGGTGAACACCTACACGAGCACCGCGCAGAACCCCACCTTCACCCTGGCCAGCGCCGGTACGTACAACGCCACGCTCACCACCACCACCTTGCTGGGCACCACCACCCGCACGGAGAACGGCATCGTGGTGGTGACCGCCGCACCGGTCGCCGCCTGCACACCCACCTCGCAGAACCCTTCGGCCAACTACGGGTTCACGGTGAACCAGGTGCGCTTCAACACCTTCGACAACACCACGAGCGCCGGTGTCAACGGGGTCTACCAGAACTTCAGCTGCACGAAGAACACCGTGGTGGCGCGTAACGGGTCGTATCCCCTGGCCGTGACCATCAACGGGCTGGTGAGCAACGGGCCGCAGGTGTATGAGGCCTACATCGACTACAACAACAACGGCACCTTCGAGAACCCCGGCGAGCTGATCAGCAGCGGCAGCACCACCAGCACCACCACGGTGAACGCCACCATCACCATCCCGAACACGGCCGTGCAGAACGCGCTGTTGCGCATGCGGGTCTATGGCGATGCCGGCTCGATCAGCGCGACGGAACGAAGCTGCGGTGCCGCCCTGCTCGTGGCCGATGTGGAGGACTATGGGGTCTACGTGTCCAGCACGCTGGCCGCGGTCTCCATTGCCGCATCGCCCTCCACCACCATCACCTACGGCACCCCCGTCACCTTCACGCCCACGCCCACCAACGGGGGAGGAGCACCGCTCTACCACTGGTTCAGGAATGGGACCTTCATGGCCACCGGCGCCACCTGGAGCAGCAACACCCTGCTGCCCGGTGACCAGGTGTACGCGCTGCTCTTCTCCAACCTGGCCGGTGTGGTGTCCTCGCCCGCCACCTCCAACACGCTCACCATGGCGGTGACCGGTACGCCGCTCACGGACTTCGTGGGTGCGCCGCGCCAGCTCTGCACCGGAGGCACCGTTGCCTTCACCGACCTCTCGTTGCTTTCGCCCACCGGCTGGTCGTGGAGCTTCCCCGGCGGAACCCCGGCCAGCAGCACCGCGCAGAACCCCACGGTGACCTACAACACGGCCGGCACTTACGCTGTTACGCTCACCGCCAGCAACGCCCTGGGCGCGGGCATCACCAACACGAAGACCGCCTACATCACGGTCCTTGCGCCGCCGCCTTCGGGTTGCGCGGTCGCTCGTTCCACAGCGCCGACGGCCGGTATCGGCATCGTGAACGTGAGCCTCAACACCATCAACAACAGCACCGCGTTCAACGATGCTGCGCTGGTCGACCTCGTCTGTTCGCAGATCACCACGCTGGCGCCGGGCACGCTGTATCCGATCTCGGTGGCGGTGGGCGGCTTCAACACCCAATGGGTGCGCGTGTACATCGACTACAACCGCAACGGCGTGTTCACCGATGCCGGGGAGCTGGTCTTTTCGCCGCCCAACGGCGTGGATGTGCGCAGCGGCACCTTCACCACGCCCGCAGCGCCCACGCCCGGGGTGCTCATGCGCATGCGGGTGATCACCGACTTCGTGAACACCACGCCCGGGTCGTGCACCTCGCCGGTGCAGTACGGCCAGGTGGAGGAGTACGGGATCGTGTTCACGGCGCCGGCCAACGTGCAGGTGGCGGTGAAGGCGATGCTCGAAGGCCCCTACGCGAGCGCGACCGGCACCATGACCGATGCCTTGCGCTCGCTGCCCGGTTTCCCGTTGGCGCAGCCGTATTCCGGGGCGCCGTGGAACTACGCCGGTACCGAAACGGTGGCGCCTTCCGTGCTGGCGGTCACCGGCAACAACGCCGTGGTGGATTGGGTGTTGGTGGAACTGCGGAGCAGCGCGGACAACACGGTGATCGTGACCCGGGCGGCCGCGTTGATCCAGCGCGACGGTGATGTGGTGGCGACCGACGGCGTGTCGCCTGTGACCTTGGGCACCCCTCCGGGATCCTACTTCGTGGCGCTCCACCACCGCAACCACCTGGCTGTGATGCTGGCTTCAGCGTTGACCCTCAGCAGCACGGCGAGCACGGTGGACTTGACGTTATTGGGCACGCCGACCTACGGCACCGAGGCGCGCAAGAGCATTACCGGTGCGTTCCCCACCCAGGCCCTTTGGGCCGGTGATGTGACGGCGAACCGGCAGATCAAGTACACCGGTGGAAGCAACGACCGCGACCCGATCCTCACCGCCATCGGCGGCACCACGCCCACCAACACGGTGTCCGGCTACCTCCCTTCGGATGTGACCATGGACGGCAGCGTGAAGTACACGGGCAGTGCGAACGACCGCGACGTGATCCTGCTGAACATCGGGGGCAGCGCGCCCACCAACATCCGGAACGGGCAGTTGCCGTAGGCGGTTCTTGACGCAGCGAAGAACGGATAGGGGTGGAGGCCGCCGATCTTCCGATCCGTCTTCGGACCACCCCTGCCCCTCCTCGACGAGGAGGGGAGTCGAACTTTCTTAACGTGGTATTTGGTAAAGGCGGAGACCGTAATGGTTCCCCTCCTGCAAAGGAGGGGCTAGGGGTGGTAGAACCGTGAATTCCGATCCGTCTTCGGACCACCCCTGCCTACCGGCAGGCAGGCCCTGCCCCTCCTCGATGAGGAGGGGAGTCGAACTTTCTTAACGTGGTATTTGGTAAAGGCGGAGACCGTAATGGTTCCCCTCCTGCAA
>JBIIYP010000042.1:0-32296 GCA_044346705.1 Flavobacteriales bacterium | reverse complement strand
GCCCCTGGTGTCTGCGGTTGCGGCGTGGCCGATGTAGCCACCACCTACTATGCCGATGTGGATGGTGACGGTTTCGGCGACCCCGCCAACAGCCAGGCCGGTTTCACCTGCAGCGTACCCGCCGGCTTCGTGACCAACAACACCGACGGTTGCCCCGCCGATCCCAACAAGCAAGCGCCCGGTGTGTGCGGTTGCGGTGTGGCGGATACGGACACGGACAACGATGGCCTCGCCGATTGCGTGGACCCCTGCCCGGCCGGTCCCAACCCCGGTGCCAGCTGCAACGACAACAACGCCTGCACCATCAATGATGTGGTCGGTTCCAACTGCCAATGCGCAGGCACCTTCCAGGACAGCGACAGCGATGGCGTGTGCGATGCCAACGACAACTGCCCGAACCTGTCCGGCCAGCAGGGTGATGCCTGCAACGACGGCAATGCCGCTACGATCAATGACGTGATCACAGCGAACTGCGTCTGTGCCGGTGTGCAACCGAACGATTGCCTCGGTGTGCCGGGTGGAACCGCCCAGCCGGGCACGTCCTGCAACGACAACAACGCCGCGACCGGGAACGACACCTGGAGCGCGAATTGCGTGTGCGTTGGACAGCTGATCGACTGCTTGAACGTTCCGGGTGGCAGCGCGCTGCCAGGCACGTCCTGCAACGACAACAACGCCTGCACCATCAACGATGTGTACCAGGCGAACTGCTCTTGCGCCGGCACCATCCAGGATTCGGATAGCGATGGCATCTGCGATGCCAACGACAACTGCCCGAACCTCGCCGGTGTGCAAGGTGATGCCTGCAACGACGGCAACGCCGCCACGATCAACGATGTGATCACGGCCAACTGCGTATGCGTGGGTACCCTGCTCGGCAACGACTGCCTGGGTGTTCCGGGTGGAAGCGCCCAGCCTGGCACGTCCTGCGATGATGGTCTTGCGACCACCGGCAACGACACCTGGAACGCGAACTGCGTCTGCGTGGGTCAGCTCATCGATTGCCTGAACGTACCGGGTGGTAGCGCGCTGCCGGGTACCGCCTGCAACGACAACAACGCCGGTACCACCAACGATGTGTGGAGCGCCAACTGCGTATGCGCAGGCACTCCGCTGCCGAACGATTGCCTGGGTGTACCGGGTGGAAGCGCACAGCCTGGCACGGCCTGCAACGACAATGACCCGAACACAGGCAACGATACTTGGAGCGCCAACTGTGCCTGCGTGGGAACCCCGCTCATCACCGATTGCCTGGGTATCCCGGGTGGCACTGCGTTGCCTGGAACGGCGTGCAATGACAACAACGCCGGCACCATCAACGACACCTGGAGCGCCAACTGCGTTTGCGTCGGAACCACGGTGACCTGCGTGGATTGGACGTTGACGATCAGCACCGACGGTGCAGGCAGCGAGACCACCTGGCAGATCGTGGACGCGAGCAACAGCGCCGTGATCGGATCGGGCGGACCCTACGCCAACAACACCACCGTCACCGAGACCATCTGTATCCCCTTCGGCGGCTGCTTCAACCTCATCGTGAGCGATGCGGGTGGAAATGGCATCACCGGCGGTGGCTATGTGCTGCGCGATGACGCTGGTAACCGCGTGATCGACAACGCCGGCAACGGTGCTGCCTTCACCACCACCAGCCAGGCCGCTCAGCCCTTCTGCTCGCCTGTTGGCTCGGACAAGCTGTTGAACAGCAGCTGCGACAAGGAGAACTGGAACCCCAACCAGTTCATCATCGCCAGCACCAACGCAGCGGTGAGCGCCCAGTTCGGCGTGGGCAACCAAACGGATGATGGTTACGAGTTCTGGTTCTTCAACCCGAACGGTGGCTACAGCCGTCGTGTCTTCATCAGCCATGCGAGCCCCAACACGGGCGCACCGGCCGGTGTGAACGCCGCCGCGCACCTGCGCTTCAGCAGCATCACCAGCAACCCTGTGCCGGCCAACGTGCTGCTCAACGTGCGCGTCCGCACCCGTGTGAACGGTGTGAGCAGCGTGTATGGACCAGCTTGCCGCTTCAAGCTCGAAGTACCCCCCTCCCTGTGCGCGACCACGCAATTGGTCCCCACACAAGGAAGCACCTTCAGCTGCGGCGCAACGGGCAAGATCGTGGGTGCATCCGGCAGCACCGGTCGCATCCACGCTGTGCCTGCCACCCGTATCGTAAGCGGCAGCACGCAGTCCGCGAACCGCTACCAGTTCCAGATGAGCGTACCGGCCGAAGGCTACGTGCGCAACATCCAGACCACCTCCACCACGTTGGTGCTTGCCGCTTGGCCCACGAACCCACTGCTGTGCGGCACCTTCACCTACAACGTGATCGTCCGCGCCAGCTTCGACAACGGAGCCACCTGGTGCCCCTACGGCAACAGCTGCACGGTGGGGATCACGAACAACCAGGCCGCGCCCTTCTGCACGGCCGCGGGCAGTGCCTTCGCCGGCAATGGCGATCGCATCTTCACCGATGGTGATGAGGTCCTGGTATCCACCCTCAGCATGTGGCCCAACCCGAACCGCGGCGAGCAGTTGTTCATCACCATCGACCGCTTGGATACGGAAGTGACCACGGCCACCGTGGACATCTTCGACCTCGTGGGCAAGAAGGTGAACAGCCGCATCATCCCGGTGAACGGTACCACGTTGAACACCGTGATCGACCTTGACGGTTCGCTCTCCGGTGGCATCTACGTGGTGAACCTCACTGCGGGTGAGCAGACCTTCACCCAGCGCCTGGTGATCCAGTAAGCATCGAGCACCAACACGCAAAGCGCCCCGCCCTCACCGGCGGGGCGCTTTTGCGTTCGGACCAAGCCAGTGGAGCAGGCCGATCGAACCGACCGGCACGCCATGTGTACAGGCGGATGGCCTCCGCTCCGGAGCCGACCTTACTTTGCCGAACGAACGCCGAACCTCCATGAGCCTTTCCTGCATCCGCATCTTCCTCGCCAGCCTGCTCCTCGCCCCCTCCATCACCTTCGCCGCTGAAGGGGAAAAACCCGTTGCCAGCAAGGTGAGCGAAGCGAAAGTCTTCCTCGCCGGTGCGCAGGTCTCCCGCACGGCCAGTGCCCTGATCCCTGCCGGTCCGAGCACCCTTGTGTTCACGGGCCTCACCCAGTCGCTGGACCCGCAAAGCATCCAGGTCACGGGCAAAGGCGGCTACAGCATACTCAGTGTGAACCACCGCATCAACTACCTCACCGAGAGCCCGAAGAAGAAGGAGATCACCGAGCTGCAGGAGCAGATCAAGAAACTGGAGCACGACTGGAACATCGAGAACGGCGTTCAGCAGGTGTGGGTGAACGAAGAGCAGCTGCTGCTGAAGAACAGCACCGTGGGCGGACAGCAGAACGGGCTTACAGCCGCACAACTGCAAGCGGTGAATGATTATGTGCGCGAGCGCATGAAGGCCATGAAAGTGGGCTGGTTGACGCAGGAGGAGAAGAAGCAAGTGATCGGAGCGGAAGCGGACAAGCTGCGCCAACAACTGGCCCAACTGCAGGCCCAGGCCCCCCGGCCCACCGGCGAGATCGTGGTGGAGATCGACAGCCCTGCGGAGGTGAACGCCACCTTCGTGCTCACCTATTTCGTGGGCAACGCAGGCTGGACCCCGGCCTACGACCTGCGCGCCAAGACCGTGGGCCAACCCATCGAACTGCTCATGAAAGCCCAGGTGGTGAACAACACCGGCGAGGACTGGACCAAGGTGGACATGAGCCTCAGCAGCGGCAACCCGACCCAAGGCGGCGTGATGCCACAGATGCAGCCGTGGGTGCTGGAACAGCCCTACACGATCCAGACCATCAGTGGTGGCGCGCAACTTTATGAACGCGCCCCGATGGCCGCCCCTTCCAGAGCCGATGGGGAGGGTCGCAAAGGGGCTTACGACGATATCCCCGCAACGACCCAGGTGATGAACACCGTGGTATACCGCACCACCACCGTGGAGTTCGCCATCGACGCGCCCTTCACCGTGCCTGCCGACGGTATGGCGCACACGGTGGGCGTACGAACACACTCCATCCCTTCAACCTTCAAGCACTACTGCACGCCCAAGCTGGAAAAGGACGCCTTCCTCTATGCCCGCACCACGGGATGGGAGGACCTGAACCTGCTGCCCGGCGAGGCCAACGTGTTCTTCGAGGGCACCTTCGTGGGCCAGAGCTTCCTGGACCTGAGCAAGCCGCAGGACACGCTGGACATCAGCCTGGGGCGCGACAAGGGCGTGGTGGTGGAGCGCGTGCGCCGCAAGGGGACGGACGACAAGAGCGTGGTGGGCGGCAAGCGGACCGTAACGCGAGGCTGGGACCTCACTGTGAAGAACAACAAGTCCACCGCGATCGACCTCGAAGTACGGGACCAGTATCCCCTGAGCCCCCGCAGCGAGATCGAGGTGAAGCTGGAGGACAAGGGCGGCGCCGTGGTGAACGACCAGAACGGCATGCTCACGTGGAACATCACCGTGGAGCCGAAGGGCGTTCGCAAGCTCGGCTTCAGCTACAGTGCGAAACACCCGAAAGATCAGCCGGTGATCGTGGAGTAACGACCGGCTTCCTGCCCATAGCTACTGGATCGACGTTCCCGAACGCTGGACATCGGATATACTTCCATTGTCCTGTTGGGGTTCGCTGTCGGTGGGTTTAGGCGCCTGCGGAACTGTCGACAAGGCCAGTGGTGCCCTGATCGAGAAGCATCGAGGATGAAGAAGCGATCAACCTGAGGAGGGAAGGTGGCAGCAGGAACACTTACAGCGACGGGAAACCACCCGGCTTCTACCCCCTTGGGCCGTTCCTTCGGTGATCCGGGATGGTTGAAAAGTCGTCCTCTTGTAAGATTCGGAGCATTTGCACTAGCTTCGCCCCGCCGTAGTGCCGTTTTTCTTTGGCGAGAAGACCGATGCGAAAGCGAAAAATCAAACCTCACTCAGTCAGTAGAACACATGAACATTTACGTCGCCAACATCGCTTACAGCGTTAAGGACCAGGACCTCCGCGAGCTCTTCGAAGCTTACGGTGAAGTGACCTCGGCCAAGATCATCATGGACAAGGCCACCAACCGCAGCCGTGGATTCGGCTTCGTGGAGATGGCTGATGACAATGCCGGTCGTCAAGGCATTGAAGGCACGAACGGAAAGAACTTCCAAGGTCGTGACCTGGTCGTGAACGAAGCCCGCCCGCGCCCGGAAGGTGACCGTGGAGGATACGGTGGCGGTGGCGGTTACCGCAGTGGCGGTGGCGGCGGCGGAGACCGTGGCGGTTACCGCGGAGGCGGTGGCGGCAGCGACCGTGGCGGGGATCGTGGTGGTTACCGCGGAGGCGGTGGCGGCAGCGACCGTGGCGGCGACCGTTGGAGCCGCGGTGGTGACCGCGACGAGTGAGCTCGTACGAACAACTGATCGGAGCCCCGCCAACCAGCGGGGCTCCTTCGTTGTTATCCCCTGAACCTTTCCCATCCCTGCCTGTCCAACCGGCTACTTTTGTGCCCGATCCTCCGCGTACGTTGCTCCATCGGATCTCCATTCTCCTCTTCTCCTTCGTGGCCCTGGTCTCCGGGTCCGTGGTGGCTCAGCGTCCTGGTGGACCGGGTGGAGGGGGCCGACCTTCCATTGGGAAGGTCTACGGCAAGGTGATCGATGCAGGCTCACGGAAAGGCGTGGAGTTCGCCACGGTACAGCTGCTGCGCACGCCTGGCGATAGCGTGTTGGGCGGCGCGCTGACCAAGGAGAACGGTGACTTCATCCTGGAAAAGCTCCCGTTCGGGCCGTTCAAACTGAAGGTGGCCTTCCTGGGCTACGCGAACATGGGTATCGAAGGTCGGATCACACCGGACCAAGTAGAGCAGGATATGGGCAACCTGTTGCTCGAAGCGAACGCGGAAGTGCTGCAGGACGCTGAGGTCACCGGTGAACGCAGCCAGACCGTGCTGCAGGTGGACCGGCGCATCTACAACGTGGAGAAGGACCTGAGCGTACGCGGTGGCACCGCGGTGGATGTGATGAAGAACGTACCCGGCCTCAGCGTTGACGCCGATGGCGGGGTCACCCTACGGAACTCCAGCCCCCAGATCATGGTGGATGGGCGACCGACCGTGCTGACCCTGGAACAGATCCCTGCGGACGAGATCGAACGCGTGGAGGTGATCACCAACCCGAGCGTGGTCTTCGACGCCTCCAGCACCGGCGGCATCATCAACGTGGTGCTCAAGAAGTCGACGCAACCCGGCTACAGCGGGCAGCTGCAGGCCGGTGCAGGGACCAACAACCGTTACCAGACAGGAGGCAACCTCAACATCAAGGAGGGTCGGTGGACCTTCCAGCTTTCGGGCAACTACAACTTCAGCGGAAACAACACGCAGAGCCTAACCGCACGGGAAGACCTTCAAGAGGGCAACGTGGTGGGCCGTTTCGATCAGCAGGGCAACAGTGGTTCGGACCGGAGCAACTTCGGCGGGCGGTTCGGCGTGGACTGGAAGGCCAGCAACCGCAGCACCCTCACCCTATCGCAGTCCGTACGAGGACGCAACTACGCGAACGATGACCGGCTTGACTACACGGCAACGAACGGCTCGGGCGGCATTCTGGATCAAGGCGTACAGCTCAACGAGCAGACGAGCGACGGAACGGAAATGACCAGCCAGGTGATGTTCAGGCACCGCATGCCGAAAGAGGGGCGCGAGTGGAGCACGGACCTCACCTACAACCGATCGCGCCGCACGAACGACGCCGTATACACCACCAGCACCTTCGATCCGGACGGCGTGGAAGTGGTGGGCAGCCCGCGGGTGCAGGACAACACCGGCAGCACCGAAGCCGACCAGTTCACCTGGCAATTCGACATGGCGGATCCGCGTGGCGAACGCGACAAGCTGGAATATGGCCTGCGCAGCAACATCCGCGTGGAACGTTCGATCCTGGACGTCACCGTGGCCACCGATACCAGCGCTGCCGAGCGCAACCCTACCCTGAGCAACGACTTCGACATCACCGACATGGTGAACGCCGCCTACATCAACTGGATCCATAAGATCAACGATAGGTGGGGCTTCCAGGCAGGTTTGCGGACCGAGATCACGCGGTTCACCTCCACCATCCAGGACAAGGGCTTGTCGTTCAACTACTACTACCCGGACGGGCTGGAGGACCTGTGGAAGGCCTTGTTCCCCGCCATCTATGTCTCGCGGAAATGGGAGGACACGCGCGAGCTGCAGTTCAATGCCTCGCGCAAGATCCGCCGCCCGAACTTCTTCCAGGTGATGCCTTTCATCATGTTCAGCGATTCGCGCAACCTGCGCGTGGGCAACCCGACGCTTGCTCCGGAATTCACCAACATGGGCGAGGTGAACCACCTGCTGCCCTTCGGTCCCGGCCGGAGCAACTGGCTCAGTTCGGCTTTCGTGCGCTACACCGAGAACGTCATCACGAGCTATGTCTACCCGCTGCCGGAGGACCCCGATATCCTGGTGAGCACCTTCGTGAACGGAGACGACAGCTGGACAGCAGGTTGGGAGAATACCGTGAAGCTGGAGCTTTCCAAGGCGTTCCAATTCACCGTGGGTGGAACGTTGCAGTATGTGGAGATCTCCGCGGGTGACGGCCGCTCCAGCAACAGCGGGTGGCAGGCCAATGGCAAGCTGAACCTGATGGGTCGACTGCCCAAGGATTGGAGCGTGCAGTTGAACGGCGAACTGGAAGGCAAGCGGCCCATCCCTCAGGGCTATTCCATCGGCAACTGGGGCATTGACCTCAGCTCCACGAAGGAATTCAACAAGCACTGGAGCGCCACGCTGATGGTGAACGATGTGTTCTTCACCCGCAAATGGGGTACGGTACTGGACACCCCCACCCTGTATCAGGAGAACGAGCGACGCCGCGAAATGCGCTTCGTCCGATTGACGCTGACCTGGAAGTTCGGCGAGCAGGATACCTCCTTCTTCCGGCGCAGGCAACCGCGTGCCGAACCCGGTACCGGCGGCGAAGGCGGCGAAGGCTTCTGATCCCCATCCAACAGTTGCCGGGTCGATCTCAGGACTCGGCATCACACGCGACACGAAGGCACCGATCCGTTCAGGTACTGCCTTCCACTGAAGCGACCTGTTCTCGCCGGGTATGGCAACTGCCCGCTCCGGACCAGCTGGAACGGTCGGCGGGGCCCCGCTCACCGAGGCTTACGCCCTGGGTCACCGAACCCCGCCTTCACCGGACCTCCTTGCATCGGACTCCATGAAAGGACCGATCCACTGATCTTGAACAACGCCCTAACGTTATCTTCAGGAACAGAACAGGGATGTATCGCGAAGGGTTCGTTGTTCCATCAAATAATCCTGTCAACCTTCGAGGGGCCGGGCCGCGGCCACCCGGGCGACCAGGCGATCGGAACGAAGAGGGCCCGGTCGATCACGGCTTTCACCGCGACCTCCCGGGCCCCGATCACATCGGTCTCCTGGGGCGATCCATCTTCACGAACTGCCGGGTCACCACCTTATCGCCGGCCGTGAGGCGGATGAAGTAGGGGCCTGCGCACACTTCATCTAAGTCGATCGTACTGCGGTTCGCACCCAGGAGCCACGGGGAGCGTGGTGGTGACGCGAGCCTCCTGCCCAAGCAGGTCCATGACCGTCATTTCCGCACGGCCCACCATGTTCAGGTCCATGTCCATGTTGAGCATATCGCTGGTCGGGTTCGGGGAGGTCGTCATGGACGCGATCGGGGAGTCCTCCTCGATGGGCTTGAGGAAGTTGTTGAGATACCACCCGTGAACTGTTCGACCTGTGCGCTCTGACCCGTGAAGTCAGCATGACCATCGTTGTCGCCCGTCGAGTTGTCGACGCCGGCGGATCGAACACGGTCAATGTTGAACGTATTGCCGGAGCCACCATCGGTGGGGCAATAGGTCTGGGCCTGGCTTGTTCCGACCAGGAGCAAGGCCAAGCCTGACAACAGGCTTCACCAGGATCGTCCTGGAGGGGTCGATCCAACAAGTTGTGCTGTCTGATGCATGATGAGTTGGGTGATCGCAGCCCTTGGGCAGGGCTTGTTCAGGGTTGATGGTATAGCCCAGGCAAGCGTTTCCTGGGAAATGTTCCCCTGCCCACCTCAACTATCTGACCATCAGAATATCAACAGGTAACGAGATTCAAGCTGCCCCCCCCTGCGGGAAGGATCCAGGAACGCCAGGGTCAGCAGTTGTACCCTGAAGTCGACCAAGTGCTTCTCCTGAAGCGGTCGAAGGCCCAGGTCCAGCAGTTCCTTCCTGCCCTGGTCATTGGTGTACACCACTGCACCTTGAACAAGGCTGTTCTGGACCTGCACGGCGTTGGACGCATACCGTACCGGGAAGCCGGCATAATGATCCAACGCGGTGCCGCCGATGTGCAGGGCGATGAACCGATCGGATGTCACCTGCTGCGCCACCAGCCATCGTCCGGCCTCTGCACTGGCCTGGTAAGGCAACAGGTTCGGATAGAAGTGCAGGTTCAACATCAAGGCCAGACCGATCATGGTGCAGAATGAACCTGTGAACAGGCGTTCCTGGGCCGCTGCACGCCAGGTGACCACAACGATACCGACCGCCACGGCCACAGCCGCCAAGGTCCACCACGCATCCGGGAAGCTCCAGAGCATGAGCGCTGCGCCAAGGCCATACAGCACCACCATGAGCCCTGCCTGGACGAGCTGCCAGCCGCGCGATGCCAGATCCGGGAGGGCTTTGGCCGCCAGGATGCAGAACAGGGGATGCACCACGTAGAGGTAGTGGGGCAGCTTGAACTGGGAGAGCGAAAGGGCCAGGAAGACGAGCACGGCCCCGGAGATCGCGATCCATTCCGGACGCACCGATCGGGAACGGCCGACCAACACCTTCAACTCCATCCAAAGGCCGCCCAACGCGAACAAGGTCCACGGCAGGACCTGCCAGAGCAGCTCGTGGGTGAAGAAGAACGGGCCGGAGCCATCCTTCCAGACGTTCTCCCCGGTCAGCCGGCCGAAGCTCTGCTCCCAAAAATAGAAGCGCAAGCCGTTCCATCCGAACTGCGCGTAAAGCCCGATGCACATGGGCAGGAGGATCAGGCCCACGATGACCGGCACCAGCAACAGCCGCAAGTCGCGAAGCAGGGCCCACCGGTGTTTCAGGGCAACATGCCCTCCCAAGGCCAGGAGCGGTGCCATCAAGCCCATGGGCCCTTTCGCGAGCATGCCGGCCCCGACGGCCACGGAAGCACCCACCAGGTAGGACCAACGGCGATCCTCCAAGTATTCCGCACCAAGCCAGATGGCCGTGATCACCGAGGCCATGAGCAGCGTGTCGCAGCGCACATCGTTCACCATGAGCACCATGGCGAACGAGGACCCCAGCATCAGGCCGGCTCGGCGCCCCACCATCTCCCCGTGGTACAGGCGCGCCAGTCGATACGTACCGAAGATCGCGAACAACGCCGCGAGGATGGAGGGCAGCTTGTAGCTCCAGTTGTGCACGCCGAACAACTTGAAGGACAATGCGGAGGCCCAGAAGAGCAAAGGCGGCTTGTCCAGGTAGTCGGCACCGCGGAAATGCAAGTGGAGCAGGTCCCCGCCATGGGCCATGTGCTGTGCGATGGCGGCATACTGTGCAGCATCCACCTCCATCACGTCGAGCACGCTCCCAGCGGCATAGACCACGCATAAGGCGGCGACCGCGAGGGTCAGGGAGCTCGGCTTCATGGGCGGTGAAAATTAAACGGCTTGTTAACGCCACCGACACAGGTCGCGGCCGCCCTAACATTGTGGTGTTGCTCCGGACCCATGAAACGCCGCACCATCGCCACCTTCATCCTGCTGGCCACGCTAAGCGTGGTGGGCGTGGTCTTGATGCAGGTGCTCTGGCTCGACAGGGCCACGCGCGTGCAACGCGAGGAGGCAGAAAGACAATTGCGGCAACAGCAGCAGCTGGACAAGCAGTTCAACGACCGCGTGGTGATCGCACTGACGGCGGTGGCGGAGAAGATCCTGTCCATCAACAAGGACCCGTCCGACCTGTATGATGCCGTGAAACAGGCGCGGCCGAACTACTTCGCCGTGGCCATCAACGACACGGTGCATCCGTATCTGCTGGAGGCCCTGCTGCGACAGGAATTCGTCCGGCGCAACATCGTGGAGGACTTTGAGTACGGCGTTTACGACTGCTTCACCGACAGCGTGGTGTACGGCAACTACGTCAGTGTGACGGACAGCTCCGTGGCGGATACCGCCCGGCACAGCCAGCTGCTGAAACTGAACAAGGACGGGCATTACTTCGGTGTGTACTTCCCCCGCCGCAGCAGCAGCCTTTGGGAGCCCATGCCACGGAGCCAGGCCACCTGGATCTATCCGGCGATCGTCACGTTGATCGTGTTCGGCTTCTTTGCCTACAGCATCTGGGTGATCCTGCGGCAAAAGCGCATCAGCGAGATCAAGAACGACTTCATCGGCAACATGACGCATGAGCTGAAGACGCCGATCAGCACCATCGCCCTGAGCAGTGAAGTGCTCAGCGATGCGGGCATCGTGAATGAGCCGGAGCGCCTGCGCACCTACGCCGGCATCATCCGCTCGGAGAACGAACGCTTGCGCGCGCAGGTGGAACGGGTGCTGCAACTGGCCACCCTGGACCGCGAGGACCTGGCCTTGAAGCGCGACCCGGTGGACCTGCATGCACTGGTGGCGGAGGTCACGGAGGCTTTCGCTATCCTGGTGAAAGAGCGACAGGGGCTGCTGCATTCGGACCTGCAAGCCACTTCCCCGGTGATCACCGGGGATCATGTCCACCTCCAGAACGTGCTCTTCAACCTGGTGGACAACGCCATCAAGTATTCGCCGGACAAGGTGGATGTGCACATCACCACGGCGAACGTCAACGGCGAGCTGGTGCTGCGGGTCCGGGACCATGGCCTCGGTATCCGGCGTGAGGACCAGCGCCTGGTGTTCGAACGGTTCTATCGCGTACCCACCGGCAACGTGCACAACGTGAAGGGTTTCGGCCTGGGCCTGCACTATGTGCAGCAGATCGTGCACGCCCACGGCGGTACCATCAGGCTGGAGAGCACACCCGGTCAGGGCAGCACCTTCATCCTCCGCATCCCCATCGCAAGCCAACGCACATGACCACCAACAAGGCCAGCATTCTCTTGGTCGAGGACGACCAGAACCTCGGCTTCGTGATCCAGGACGCCCTGAAACGCAAAGGCTATGCGGTGCACCTGTGCCGAGATGGCAAGGAGGGCCTGAAGTACTTCAACGAACACCCGTACGACCTGTGCGTGCTGGACGTGATGCTCCCGCAGAAGGACGGGTTCAGCCTGGCGGAGGACATCCGGCTCACGGACCGGAAGGTCCCCATCGTCTTCCTCACGGCCAAGAGCCAGACCGAGGACCGTATCGCAGGGTTCAAGGCGGGCGGCGACGACTACCTCACCAAGCCGTTCAGCCATGAGGAGCTTGTGCTGCGCATCGAAGCCATCCTGCGCCGCACCCAGGGCTCGGGCGAGGATCCGCGTTCACGCGACACGTTCACCATCGGGGCATACAGCTTCGACCATCGCAACCTCATGCTCAAGCACCCCGACGAGGAGCGCAAGCTCACCAAGAAGGAGGCTGACGTGCTGCGGCTGCTGTGCATGCACCGCGATCAGGTGCTGCCACGCGAACTGGTGCTGAACATGGTGTGGGGCGACGACACCTACTTCCTGGGCCGAAGCCTGGACGTGTTCATCAGCCGGCTGCGGAAATACCTGAAGCTCGACCCCTCGGTGCAGATCATGAACGTGCACGGCGTGGGCTTCAAGTTCCAGGTCGGCTGAGCGGCTGAAAAGCCTTTCATGGAACGGATGATACCGGACCTTTCAGCTCCCGGGTGATGACCGGAGAGCAGGCAGGTGAGGGATCACGCAGAGGTGGAACAAGTGCGGCGGCGGCCATCCCATGATGGACCCGCCGCCGCTACCCAACCCATCCTTCGCCCGGATCAGCCTCCGGTCAGCGATCTTTTCACGAGCGCAGCGACCAAGGCACCATCGGCCTTGCCGGCCAGCCTTGCGTTCGCCTCGCTCATCACCTTGCCCATGGCCTTCATGTCCGTTGCGCCCAGCGCGGCGATGACGTCGCGCACCTCCGCCTCCACCTCGGCATCGCTCAGTCGCGCGGGCAGGTAGGCCTCGATCACCTTGGCCTGGGCCAGGTCCTCCCCGGCAAGATCGGGCCGACCCTGCTGGTGAAAGATGTCCGCGGCCTCCGCGCGTTGTTTGTGCAGCTTCTGGAGCAGGCGCAGGCCTGCTTCATCGGAGATGCCATCGGTACCTCCTCCTTCCTTGGTCAACTCGAGCAGGATCGCGCTCTTGATGGCGCGCAGTGCATTGAGCCGGTCCTTCTCCCGCGTCAGCATGGCCGACCTGATGTCCGCATCGATGCGCTGTTGCAGGTTCATGTTCAATCCACGTTGTCGTGCAGGAACGGGTTGTTGCGGCGCAGCTCCACGCGGCGCTCACCGTTCTCATCCGTCTCCTCGTTCAAGGTGTACCGGCTCACGTTGCTGTCGGTGCTGTGGGGTGCGTCGCTCAGCGTCACGTTCTTGCGGCGGTAGGCGGGCTCCCGCTCCATGTCGCCCAGTCCGTTGGGCGAACGCAGCTTGATGCTCATCTCGCGCACGCGGGCCAAACGGTCCTCCACGCGGTTGGAATGCTCGGCCGGCGAGATCCGTGGCTCGTTGCTGCTCACCGGAGCGCTGATCACCGGGGCTGATCGGACCTCGGCAACAGGAAGCTGCACAGGCTCGGCATGCGCATAAAGATCATGCTTCACCTTCTCCACAAGAGGTGCTGCGGGAGGCGCTTCAACGACCACCGGCTTGGCAGGGACCGGCGTCGCGGCGGAAACCTCCGGCTCGAACGGGATGGGTGCCTGGCGGGGATCCGCAACGATCGGAGCCACCACTGGCTCCTTCTTCAGATAGGGCTCCAGCACGGAAGGTGCGGAGGACGGCACCGGAGCGCTGCTCGTGGACGGTGTGCCCAGCGGGCTGGTCATCGGCGTCATCACCGGCGTCGCATCGTCCCCGAGGGGGACCACCTTGCGGACAGGAACCGGCTCCTGCATGGGCGTTCCGTTGCTGTTCAGGTTGAAGCCGGTGGCGATCACCGTAACGCGCAGGCGATCACCGAGGGACTTGTCCTGGCAATAGCCGAAGATCACGTCGGCACTGCTGCCGGCGGCCTCTTGGATGTGCTCGGTGATCTCGCTCATCTCGTCCATGGCGAGGGTCTTCTCGCCGTGGGCCACGTTCAGCAGTACGTACTTGGCGCCGCGGATGTCATTGTCGTTCAACAAGGGTGAAGCAAGCGCTTCCAGGGCCGCCCGTTGTGCGCGGTCCTCCCCTTCGGCCTCGGCCATGCCCATGATGGCCACGCCACTGTTCGACATCACGGTGCGCACGTCCTCGAAGTCCACGTTCACCTTGCCGGTGACGGTGATGATATCGGCGATGCCGCGTGCGGCGGTGGCGAGCACGTTGTCCGCATGGGCGAAGGCATCGTCCATGGTGAGGTTGCCGAAGAGCTCACGCAACCGGTCGTTGTTGATCACGATCAGGGTGTCCACGGCCTGGCGCATCTCCTCGATGCCCTCGTTGGCCTGTTTCACGCGCTTGTGGCCCTCGAACTTGAAGGGCATGGTGACGATGCCCACGGTGAGCAAGCCCATCTCGCGGGCGATGCGGGCGATGACCGGTGCCGCACCCGTGCCGGTACCACCACCCATGCCGGCGGTGATGAAGACCATCTCGGTACGCGTGCTCAAGAGCTGGCGGATCTCCTCGAGGTTCTCCTGCGCGGCGCTCTTGCCACGCTCCGGGATGCTGCCTGCACCCAGGCCCTTGGTGAGCGCGGAGCCGATCTGGAGCTTCACGGCGATGGGGCTGATGTCCAGCGCCTGGCGGTCGGTGTTGCAGATGATGAAGTCCACGCCCTGGATGCCCTGGGCGTGCATGTGGTTCACGGCGTTACTGCCGCCGCCACCCACGCCGATCACCTTGATGATGGAGGCGAGCTCGCTGGGAAGTTCGAATTTCATGGCCTAGGGGATTGATCGTTCGGGTTGGGGCAGTGGAAGGTCAATTGTCCTCGTCGTCGTTGAAGGCTTCACCAGCGGTGATCTTCACCTTGTTCCAGAAGTTGGAGAACACCCCGCCCGTGGTGCTGCCTGGTTTTTCGGTGGCCTGCCGCACGGTGGTGGTGCGCTGCTGCGTCATGGGGCGGCTGCGGTCCAGGTGATTGAACCCGCGCATCACCAGACCCACGCCGGTGGCATAGAGCGGGCTGGTGACGTCCACCACCTTGCTGCTGCCCAGGTGCTCGGTGGGGTATCCGATGCGGGTGCTGAGGCCGGTGATGTATTCGGTGAGCTGGCGGAGGTGCTTGAGCTGCGCGCCGCCACCGGTGAGCACGATGCCACCTGCCGCGAGCTGCTTCTCCAACCCGCTGTTCTTGATCTCGAAGTAAACGTGCTCCAGGATCTCCTCCATGCGGCACTGGATGATGTGCGCGAGGTTCTTCACGCTGATCTCCTTGGGGTCGCGGCCCTTGAGCCCGGGGATGCACACCACTTCGTTCTCCTTGTTCTCGGCGGCCAACGCGCTGCCGAACCGGGTCTTCAGCAGCTCGGCCTGGTGGCCCAGGATGGCGCAGCCCATCTTGATGTCCTCGGTGATCACGTTGCCACCGAAGGGGATGACGGCGGTGTGGCGGATGATGTTGTCGGAGAAGATCGCGATGTCGGTGGTGCCGCCACCGATGTCCACGAGCACCACGCCCGCCTCCTTCTCTTCGGCGCTCAGGACGGCCTCGGCACTGGCCAGGGGCTCGAGCACCAGTTCGGTGACGGAGAGGTCGGCACGGGCCACGCACTTGTTGATGTTGCGCGCCGCGGTGATCTGCCCGCTGATGATGTGGAAGTTGGCCTCGAGGCGCACGCCGCTCATGCCGATGGGGTCCTTGATGCCCTGCTCGTTGTCCACGATGAACTCCTGCGGCAGCACGTGGATGATCTCCTCGCCGGCCGGCATCACCAGCTTGTACATATCCTCGATCAGCGCATCGATGTCGCCCTGGCGGATCTCCTCCTCCAGGCTCTGGCGGGTGATCATGCCGCGGTGGTGCATGCTGCGGATGTGCTGTCCGGCGATGCCGACGTTCACGGTCTGGACATCCACACCGGCGCTGTCGGCCGCTTCGCGCACCGCTTCACGGATGCTCTCCACGGTCTTCTGGATGTTGCTCACCACGCCGCGGCTCACGCCCTCGCTGCGGGCCTTGCCCAATCCAAGGATCTCGATCTTGCCGTGCTCGTTGCGGCGCCCGATGATGCAGGCGATCTTGGTGGTGCCGATGTCCAGGCCGACCACGATGTCTTCTTGGGGATGCATGTTATCGCTCACGTTAGGGCGTCGTTCGTTTGGTGCAGACGATCTGGTCGGCGAAGCGCACATCGATGCGTGCGTACCGGCGCCAATCGGCCTGCGGAATACCTTTCTCGTAGAAGAGCCGGAGCTTCTGCAGCCTGCGCTCCAGGTCGGTTCCATCACCGATGGCCACCCGGTGGCCACCGACGCGCGGCAGCAACTCGAAGTCACCGTTGGCGTCCACCACCACCTGGTCGATCATCGCGTTCCAGAAGGGGTCGGCATTGATGGTGTTGGCCAGCGCCAGGATCTCATCGCTGTGCGTCGTGGCGTTCAGGCTGTCGTTCGCGTCCACCTGATGTTCGCCTTCGCGGTACGGCTCGTTCAGGGCCCCGGAAACAACGAGCACCCGGGGCGTGTAGGTGTCCGAAGGCGGCATGCTCCAGCCGTCGCGATCGATGTAGAAGCTCGACCCGTCCGCATTGAAGACCCGGACCACGGGCAAGCGCTGCTTCACCCGCACATGCAACGTGCCGTCCATCGTGTGGTACAGGTCGGCGTCGGAAACGCAGGCGAGACCGCGGAGCCGTTGTTCGATGTCCGTCATCTCCACACCACCCACCGGGCTGCCGATCACACCCTGACCGCTCTCCAGCACCAGTTGGCGCACTGCGGCCTCATCGATGAACCGGACGCCTTCGGGCGAATCGACCTTCACCTCAAGCGCGGTGACGGGCCTTCGCTCACTGCTGCGTTCCACGAATCCGAGCGCGACCACGATGGCAAGGGTCGCGAGGACCACCGCCATGGGCTTGAGGAAGCGCTTGAACTTCTGCATCGGTCAACGATCGTTCAGCATGGCGGCGATGACAGGAACCTCGCGGTCGATATCACCCGCGCCAAGCGCGAGCAAGATGTCCACATCCCGGGTGCGCAGCAGGGGCACGAGCGCCTCTTTTGTGCACAGGGTCTTGTTGCTTAAGGGCACCTGGTCCAACAACCAGGCACCGGTGATGCCGGGGATCGGTGCTTCCCGGGCCGGGTAGATCTCCAACAGGATGAGCTCATCGAGCTGGGCGAGGCTCTGCGCGAACCCGGCGGCCAGGTCGCGGGTGCGGGAGAAGAGGTGTGGCTGGAAGATCCCGGTGATCCGGCGGCCGGGATGGAGCTCGCGCGCGCTGCGGATGCAGGCATCAAGCTCGACCGGGTGGTGCGCATAATCGTCGATGAACACGCTGGTGGCGGTCCGCGCACGGACCTCGAAACGGCGCCGGACCCCTTGGAAACCGGCCAGGGCTTTGCGAACGCGATCGTCGGTGACACCGAGCTCGATCGCCATGGCCGAGGCAGCGACGGCGTTCTCCACGTTGTGGCGACCGGGCATCCCGAGCGTGAGGTCGGAAAGGGTCCTATCGGCAAGCACCAGGTCGAAGCGGTACACCCCGCCCTCCACGCGCACGTTCGCCGCTTTGATGCCCCTGCGGCCATCGATGGAATACGGCATGGCACGGGGGCCTCCGAAGCGGTCGATCACCCGCTCATGCACAAGGAGCTTCCCGGTGCACAGCGCGGCGAACTCGGCATAGGCCGCGTACATCGCTTCCGCTGTTCCGTAAATGTCCAGGTGGTCGGGGTCCATGGCCGTGATGATCGCCTCGCTGGGAGATAAACGCAGGAAACTGCGGTCGTATTCGTCGGCCTCCACCACATTCACCACGGCACCGTCGTCCAGAAGCACGTTGGTATCGTAGTTGGCGCTGATGCCACCGAGGAAGGCATTGCACCGCACTCCACCCGCCGTGAGCAGGTGGGCCAGCATGGTGCTCACCGTGGTCTTGCCGTGTGTACCGGCCACCGCGATGGTGCGTCGATCACGCGTGATGAGGCCGAGCACTTCGCTCCGTTTCAGGATGCGCGCCCCGCGTTCCTCCCAATACCGCAGCAGGGGGCTGGTCGAAGGCACGGCGGGTGTGCGGACCACCAGAACAGTGGACGGGTCGGCCTCCAGGAACTCGGACGGGATGGCCCTTGGATCCTCGGTGAACTGCACTTCGATGCCTTCCATGCGCAGCTGCCCGATCAGCTCGCTCGGCGTGCGGTCGTAGCCCGCCACTTGGGCACCCGCACGACGGTAATAACGTGCCAGGCCGCTCATGCCGATGCCGCCGATGCCGATGAAATAGAGGAGTGCGGGTCGTTCCATGTTCAGTTCCGTGCTGTCCTGATCACCTCCGCCGCAATGGCATCGGCCGCGTTGCACAGGCCCATGCCGGCGATCATGTTGCGCAGCCGGTCAAGCTTGGTGCGGTCATTGATCAGGTCGATGATCGTTGCTCCGAGCTCCTCCACGGCGCGGTCATCGCGGACCAGGATCGCGGCGCCGCGATCGGTCAGGGCCCTGGCGTTCTGGGTCTGGTGGTCCTCCGCAGCGGTGGGCAGCGGCACCAGGATGGCCGCCATGCCTACAAGGCAAAGCTCGCTCACACTGATGGCACCGGCACGCGCCACCACCAGATCGGCCACGGCGTAGGCGAGGTCCATCCGCGACACGAACTCCATCACGCGGCAATCGGCGTAGCCAAGGTCCGCCACGGCCTTCGTGGCCTGCGGCAGGAAGGGCGAACCGGTCTGCCAGATGAGCTGCACGCCGTGTTGCTTCAGCATGGGCAGGGCCGCTTCGATCCCCCGGTTGATGCCGCGCGCGCCCAGGCTGCCGCCGGTGACGAACACGATGGGGCGTCCTTCCTGCAGGTTGAACTGCTCAAGTCCACGCGGGCGCTTGCCCTCCAGACGCACGACCTCCTCCCGCACCGGGTTCCCGGTCATCAGGATGCGCTCCTTCGGGAAGTCCTTCTCCATACCCGGATAAGCAACACAGATGCGTTTGGCCTTGCGGGCAAGCATGCGGTTGGTGGCGCCGGCGTGGCTGTTCTGCTCCTGCAACAGGGTGGGCACTCCCGCACGTTGAGCAGCTGCGAGCGTCGGTCCACTGGCATAGCCACCCACGCCAACGGCCACATCAGGTTTGAACGAGCGCACGATGCGCCGCGCCATCCACATGCTCCGCAGCAGGCGCCAGGGCAGGTCGATGTTCTTCAGGATGGAGCCGCGCTGGAAGCCACGGATGGGCAGCGCTTCAATATGGAAACCGGCAGCAGGCACTTTCTCCATCTCCATCTTACCCTCCGCACCCACGAACAGGAACTCGGTGGACGGCTCACGCGCCTTCACCGCGTTGGCGATCGCAATGGCGGGGAAGATGTGCCCACCTGTGCCGCCACCACTGATGAGGACCCTAAGCGATCGCAACGGACGGTCCATCGGGCGAGGAGGTTCTGGCGTGCTTGCCGGGGGAGGTCGGCGCAGGCGTATCGTAGACGCTGCGGCTCACGCTGATGATGATGCCGACGGCAAGGCAGGCGAACCAGATGCTCGTGCCCCCCATGCTCACCAGGGGCAGCGGCTGGCCCGTGACAGGTACCATGCCCACGGACACCGCCATGTTCATCAGGGCCGTAAGCACGAGGCTCAAGGCAAGACCGATCGTCGCGTAGGACCCGAACGGTTTCTCGCAACGTCTGGCGATGCGCAACGAACGGTAAAGGAGGATCAGGTACAACAGCAGCAGCCCCAATCCTCCGATCAGCGAACCGTACTCCTCGATGATGAGGGCATAGATCATGTCGCTTTCCGAGTGCGGCATGTAGTTGCGCGAGGTTCCCGTTCCCGGACCATTGGGCATCAGTCCACCGACCGCGATGGCGATCTTGGCGTTGTTCGCCTGGAAGTTGGCATCGCGGTCCTCGGCGGTGGTCTGTGGATCATTGGAGATCCATCGATCAAAGCGCCCTTCCCAGGTCCGAAGACGCGGCAAGAGGTCGGGATCCGCCTTGGCCACGACCAGCAGCACCACGAACGCACCGATGGCCATGAGCACCAGCCCACCGATGAACTTCAGCGGAACACGGGCGATGAACAGGAGCACCAGGCAAGTGATACCGAGCAGTGCGGCGGTGGAGAAGTTGGCCGGCAGGATGAGGCCGCAGATGACCCCGATGGGAAGGGCGATCTGAACGAGCACATCGCGGAAGTTCCAAGGCTCGTCATGCCGTTTGCTCAGCACGCGGGCGAGGTACACGAGCAGCACCACCTTGGCCAGGTCGCTGGTCTGGAAGGTGATGCCGAGGCCCGGTACCGCGAGCCAGCGCGAGGCGCCGTTCACGTTGCTGCCGAACAACAAGGTGACGAGCAACAGGCCTGCGGTGATGAGGATGAGCAGCTGAGAGAGCTTGGAGTAGATGGTATAGCGAACACGGCTGGCCATGTACATGATGGCACCACCCGACACGAGCATCAAGGCATGTTTGAAGAGCAGTCGGCCTCCCCCACCCGGCGTGCGCCAGATAAGCCATGCCCCGCCGCTGTAAACCGAGAGGAGGCTCACCACGGCAAGCAACAGCACCACCACCCAGAGGATGCGGTCGCCGCGCAGGTGTTGTTCGAGTAGGGCTTTCATTTCTTCAGGTGATCACAGGTCACGAACGGCACGCTTGAACTCGGCACCGCGTTCCTCATAATTGGCAAAGCCTTCGCCACTGGGGCAGGCCGGACTGAAGAGCACCACCTGTCCTTCCCGGGCCAGCTCATGCGCCAGGAACACCGCCGTGCGGACCTCCTCGGCATGGAACAGTTGGTCGGTGAAGGACCGCACGGCATCCATCGGGCGTTCACCGCCCGGTCCGAAAAGGATGAGGGCCACGACCTTCTCCTTGAGGAAGGCCTGCACCGGACCGCGATCCAGTTCAGCGGGCCATGCACCGGCGATCCATAGCACCGGCCCCTCCACCGAGGCAAGCGCGTTCAGGCTAGCGTCCAGGAAGGTGGAACGCGAATCATTGACGTAGGCCACTCCGTTCACAAGCCCCACATGCTCAAGGCTGTGCGGTCCAACGGTCTGTTCCGCCAGCGCTTGTCGGCGTGCCTCGAGCAGCTGTTCGCTCAGGCGTTGCGTAAGGATCCGGTCGTAGGTCTCCTGGTCCATGGCTCCTGTGGTCAAGGTTGGTCAGAGCGAACGCACTGCGGCCTTGAACTGGCGTCCACGGTCCTCGTAATTCTCGAAGAGGTCGAAGCTGGCGCAGGCGGGGCTGAGCAACACGACATCGCCGACCTCCGCCAGGTCATGGCTGGAACGCACGGCCTGTTGCGCGCTTCCCGCATCCACGATCACCTTCACCACGCCACCGAAGGCCTTGTGGATCTTGCTGTTGTCGGTGCCCAGGCACACGATCGCCTTCACCTTCTGTTTCACCAGGTCACGCAGCAAGGTGTAATCGTTGCCCTTGTCCGTACCGCCCATCACCCAGATCACCGGCTTCTCCATGCTCTCCAAGGCGTACCACGCGCTGTTCACATTGGTGGCCTTGGAATCGTTGATGTACTCGACACCGTCCACGGTGGAGACCCGTTCAAGGCGGTGCTCCACGTTCTGGAAATCGCTGAGGCTCTCCCGGAGGACCTCATCGCGCACCTCGAGGATGCGGGCACCGATACCGGCGGCCAGGGAATTGTACACGTTGTGCTTTCCCTGTAGGGCGAGGTCGAATATGCTCATGCTGAACGTGGGGGGGTTGGTGGTGATGTGGATGTGATCGTCGAGGAGGTGGCCGCCGAGCGGCTGTGGATGCAGGATGGAGAAAGGCCACCGACGGGCCTTCACGGGGTGGAGCGACATGCCGCGTTCGATCTCCGCGTCATCCGCACAGTGGATGAAATGGTCGTCGGCGGTCTGGTTCATCGCGATGCGGAACTTGCTCGCGACATAGTTCTCCATGCGGTAGGCGTACCGGTCCAGGTGGTCCGGGGTGATGTTGAGCAGCATGGCGATGTGCGGACGGAACGTCCGGATGCCATCGAGCTGGAAGCTGCTCAGTTCGAGCACGTACACGGGCCGGTCACGCTCCGCGACCAGGCGGGCGAAGCTGTGGCCCACATTGCCGCCCACGCCCACGTCCATGCCGGCCTTGCGAAGGATGTGGCCCGTGAGCAGCGTGGTGGTCGTCTTGCCGTTGGAGCCGGTGATGCCGACGATGGTGGACCGTGTATGGCGTGCGGCGAGCTCGATCTCGCTGATCACCGGGATGCCGCGCTCGGAGGCTGCACGTACCAGGGCCGCGCTGTCCGGAATGCCGGGGCTCTTCACGATCTCATCCGCCGATAGCACGGTGTCCGCCGTATGGCCGCCCTCCTCGAACGCGATATCATGATCGACGAGCTCCTTGCGGTAGTTCGCCTTGATGGGTCCGGCGTCGCTCACGAACACGGGGATGCCGCGCTGCTTCGCCAGCAGGGCCGCACCCACGCCGCTCTCCTGCGCGCCGAGCACAACAAGCCTATCACCCTGAGCCTGACGAAGGGTCATCGCAGTTTCAGGGTGACAAGGGTGAGCACGGCGAGCATCACGCCGATGATCCAGAAGCGCGACACGATCTTGCTCTCGTGGTAGCCCAGCTTCTGGTAATGGTGGTGGAGCGGGCTCATGAGGAAGACCCTGCGTCCCTCGCCGTATTTGCGCCGGGTGTATTTGAACCAGGACACCTGGATCATCACGCTGAGGTTCTCCACCAGAAAGACACCGCACAGCACGGGGATCAGCAGTTCCTTGCGCACCAGGATGGCCAGGGTGGCGATGACCCCGCCGAGCATGAGGCTGCCGGTATCGCCCATGAAGACCTGCGCGGGATAAGCGTTGTACCAGAGGAAACCGATGCAGGCCCCGAGCATGGCACCGATGAACACCACCAGCTCGCCGCTGCCGGGGATGTACATCACGTCGAGGTATTGCGAGAAGATGATGTTGCCGCTGATCCACGCCAGGATGCCGAGGGTCAGCACCACCACGGCGCTGGTGCCCGCCGCGAGCCCATCGATGCCATCGGTGATGTTGGCCCCGTTGCTCACCGCGGTGATGATGAAGATCACCACCAGCACGTACACGACCCAGGTGTAGTCGCGCGCCTTGCGGCCGAAGAGGCCGGGGATGGAGGAATAGTTGAACTCGTTACCCTTGACGAAGGGGATCGTGGTGTTCGGTTGCTTGCGGTCGAGGAGGTAATGGACCTCGCCGTTCTCCTCGGCGAACGTGGTCACCTCGCGCTCATCGAACTGCTCCGCCAGCACCTGTGGGACCTCCACCTTGGTGCGTATCGCATCGTGGAAGTAGACCGTAAGGCCGACGATCAGTCCGATGCCCACCTGGCCGATGATCTTGCTGGTGCCGGCGAGGCCTCGCTTGTCCTTCTTGAAGACCTTGATGTAGTCGTCGATGAACCCGATCGTGCCGAGCCACACCGTGGCCACGAGCATGAGCACGATGTACACGTTGAACCGTGCGAACAGGATCGTTGGAATGATGATCCCCGCGATGATCATGAGCCCCCCCATGGTCGGCGTGCCCTGCTTCTGGACCTGACCTTCGAGGCCCAGGTCGCGGACGGTCTCGCCCACCTGCATGCGGCGCAGCAGCTTGATGATGCCCTTGCCGAACCACAGCGTGATGATCAGCGACACGATGAGCGCCATGCCCGCGCGGAAGCTGATGTAATTGAAGGCTCCGCTGCCGGGCAGCGAGAAGTCCATGGCCTTGAACAGGTGATAGAGCATGGCTACTTGTGCATCAGTTCAAGGGTCTCCTTCAGCACGGCCGCATCGTCGAAGGGGTGCTTCACGCCGTTCACCTCCTGGTAGGTCTCGTGCCCCTTACCGGCCACCAGCACCACGTCGCCGGGGCGGGCCAGGGTCACGGCCATGCGAATGGCTTCGTGGCGGTCGGCATTGACAAGCACTTTCGACCGGTCCACCACCGTGAGCCCGGTGCGCATCTCGTGGATGATGGTGTTGGGGTCCTCGCTTCGGGGGTTGTCGCTGGTGAGCACCACCGAATGGCTGAGGTCCGTTGCGATCCTCGCCATGATGGGACGCTTGGTGCGATCACGGTCACCGCCACAGCCCACCACGGTGATCACCCGTTCCTCCTCGCCGCACACATCGTTGATGGTGGACAGCACGTTCTTCAGGGCATCCGGTGTGTGGGCGTAGTCCACGATCCCGATGACACCACCGGCGCCGCGGATCACCTGGAAACGTCCCCGCGGGGGATCGAGGTCGCTGAGCGCGGTCAGCACGTCCAGCGGGGCCTGTCCCAGGATGGTCGCCACGCCGTAGACGGCCAGCAGGTTGCTCGCGTTGAACTCGCCAACGAGGCGGGTATACACATCGTGCCCGTCGATGTTGAGGTGCAGGCCGGTGAGCTGGTTCTCGATGATGCGTGCATGGAGGTCGGCCATGTTGCGCACCGCATAGCTGCGCCGCGAGGCCTTGGTGTTCTGCACCATCACGGACCCGTTGGGGTCGTCGGCGTTCACCAGGGCCACGGCCTCCTCGCCGAGCTCATCGAAGAAGCGCTTCTTGGCCTTGATGTAGGCGGCGAAGGTGCCGTGGTAATCGAGGTGGTCGTGGGTGATGTTCGTGAACACGGCCACGTCGAACTCCAGCCCGGTGATGCGCTCTTGCACCACGCTGTGGCTGCTCACCTCCATGAAGCAGTAGGTGACCTTCTCGGCCACCATCTCGGCCAGCAGCTCGTTGAGCCGCAGCGCATCAGGCGTGGTGTGGGTGCTGGCGATCGTGCGGTTGCCGACCCGGATCTCCACCGTGCTAATGAGCCCGCACTTGTGCCCCAACGCGCGGAACAAGCGGTAGAGCAGCGTGGCCGTGCTCGTCTTTCCGTTGGTGCCGGTGATGCCGACGAGGGTGAGGTCGCGTGACGGATGATCATGGAAATTGGCCGCCATGATGGCGAGGGCGTGCTGGGCATCGTTCACACGCACATAGGTCACCTCGTCCTGGAGCACTTCAGGCATGTGCTCACACACGATCGCAGTGGCGCCCTGCGCGATGGCCTGCGCGATGAAATCATGCCCGTCGGAGCGCGTGCCCTTCACCGCCACGAAGGCCGTGAACGGCACCACCGCGCGGCTGTCGAAGGTGATCCGCTCGATGGCCGCATTGGTGGAGCCCACCACCTGCTCTATGCGGGTCCGGTAGAGGATGTCCTTCAGCAGCTTCATGTCAGCTCGAGGATGATGGTGTTGCCCCGCTGGAAGCGTTCACCGGGGCGGAGGGACTGTCGCTTCACCATGCCCGCGCCGACCACCTGCACCCGCAGGCCACGGTTCTCCAGGATGAAGAGGGCGTCACGCAGGCCCATACCCTGCACATTGGGCACCATGCCTTGCAGGTCGCCGGGCAGCGGCCGCGCGCGCAACTTCACCAAGCTGTCGGTGGCCGTGGTGCTCATCCATTCGCCTTCGCCCTCCACCGCGGAAGGGATGCCGAGCGCGGAGAGCGCGATGTCCAGGTCACCGGCATGACCACCGTAGGTCAGGGGCATCCTGTTCTGTGCAGGCTGGTGCTGTGCGATACCGGTCTGAAGCTCCAGCCGGTTGCTGTAGATCTTGTCGGCGATCTCCTTGAAGATGGGACCGGCGACCACGTTACCGAAATACACGCCCTGGCTTGGGGAACTGACCACCACGATGCAGGAGTACTTCGGTGCATCGGCGGGGAAGTAGCCCACGAACGAAGCCTGGTAACTGACGCCGCTCGCCTTGTATCCGGCCTTCTCCTGGGCCACCTGTGCGGTACCTGTCTTGCCCGCGATCTTGAAGTGCGCCGCGCGGAGGTTCGTTGCGGTGCCCGTGTCCACCACGCCTTCGAGCATGGAGCGGATCTCCTTTAGGGTAGCCTCGGAGCACATGCGCTCGTTGAGCGCCACCGGCTCGAACCGCTCCACCTCCTTTCCGGCACGGGTGATGTGCGACACGAACTGGGGCTGCATGAGGCGGCCGTTGTTCGCAATGCCGTTGTAAAAGGCCAGCTGCTGCAGGGGCGTGAGGCTCACCTCATAGCCGATGCTCATCCACGGCAGGCTCACGCCGCTCCACATCTTCTTGTCCTCCGGGCCCCGGATGATGGGCATGGCCTCGCCCGGGATCCGTACCCCGAGCGGCCGATCGAGCCCGAGACGCCGCAGGCCTTCCACGAACCGCGCGGGGTCCTTGCCGTATGCTTTCACGATGGCCTGGCTGATCGCCGTGTTGCTGCTCACCTCCAGCGCGCGGTGCAGGTCGATCACCCCGAAGCCGCCATCGTGCGAGTCGATCATGGTGCGGTTGTAGAACCGCACCTTTCCACCCTTGGTGTCCCAGCGATCGGTGGACTTCACGCGGCCATCTTCCAGCGCCACCATGAGCGATGCGGTCTTGAAAGTGGACCCCGGCTCCGTGCCCGTGCCGACCGCATAGTTCAGGTCCTCCGCATAGCTGCTATCGGCCTGCAGGGTGAGGTTGCTAATGGCCTTCACATGCCCGGTGGCGGTCTCCATCACCACCACGCATCCGTGATGGGCGCCGTTCTTCCGGAGCTGTGCCTCCAAGGCGTGATCCGCGAGGTCCTGCAGGTTGATGTCGATGGTGCTGTGGATGTCGCTGCCGGGCACCGGATCCTGGGCCCCTTCATCGTCCACGGGCATCCAGGCACCGCCGCTCAAGCGCCGCTCCACGCGATGCCCCGTGACGCCTTTGAGCCACTTGTCATAGCCGCCTTCCAGCCCGATCACGGTGCTGTCCTTCAGCACGTAGCCCACGGTACGCGCGCCGAGCCGACCGAAGGGATGCATGCGCACGGTCCGCTTCTCGATCACCAGCCCGGCCTTGGAGCGCCCCAGGCGGTACAGCGGGAACGCGCGAAGCGTCTTCAGCTGGTCGTGGTCCACATTGCGCTTCACCAAGTGGTAGCGTTCCCGGCGATCGCGCGCGGAAACAAGGTCCCTGCGATACTCCGCCGCGCTCCGGTCCTGGAAAAGTTGCGACAGGCACAATGCGAGTGAATCGATGTGGGCGTTGAAGAGCTCGTTGGTGAGCCCTTCCGCCCGCATGTCCATGCGCACGTCATACTGGGGCACGCTGGTGGCGAGCAGGCGACCATCCTCGCTGTAGATGTGGCCGCGGTCCGGCTGCACGGTACGCAGGGCGGTGGCCACCTTGGTGGCTTCGGCGCGCCACTTCTCCCCTTCCACCAACTGGATGCGGAACAAGTGGAAGACAATGGCGAGCGCGAAGAGCACGAGCAGGCCGTAGACCACATTGATGCGAAGGCGGAGGGAGCGCTTGTCGTCCATCAGTCCGCGTGTTGGCGTTCCACTTGTTCCTCGGGTACCGCGATGCGGTAGGGTGGCACGCGGCTGTCCTTCAGCCCCAGCTCACCGATCTGCTCACCCACCTGGCTCTGTTGCTCGGCCTCATCGAGGTGGGCCTGCACGGTGAGGTACTCCGCACGCATCTCCTTCAATTCGGAACTGGTGCGTTCCAGCTCACGCACGGTGCGTTCGGTGTAGTAGCCGTAGGCGATGTAGCAGAGCATGAGGCCCGCCACGAACAGGATGAACGGCATGTTGCCGAGCACCTTCTCCCGCGTGAGGAAGCTGCCGTTGAGCACGCCCACCAAGGCACGCGGCAGCTGGGCGGCGCCCTTGGCGGCGGTCCCCTTCTTTTCGTTCCCGTCCGGTGGGGCGGGCTTTTCGCGCATCTTGTTCACAGTCGTTCCGCAATCCGTAGTCGCGCGCTACGTGCACGCGGGTTCATCCTTGTCTCCTCTTCAGAAGGCTGTATGGCCTTGCTGCTTGTTGGCTTGAAGGGTCTGCTGCTGCGCCCGAACACATCCTTGTCCTCCACGCCTCCGAGGTCGCCACTGCGCATCCAGTTCTTCACCAGGCGGTCCTCCAGGCTGTGGTAGCTCATCACCACAAGGCGTCCACCGGGTTTGATGATCTGGGCGCTTGTGGTCAGCAGGCGTTCCAGCGAACCGAGCTCATCGTTCACGGCGATGCGCAAGGCCTGGAAGACCTGGGCCAGGAAGCTGTTGGCCTCCTGCCGCGGGGTAACGGGTGCGAGCGCGGCGACCAGGTCGTTCGTGGTGGAGATCCGCTGTTGCGCACGGGCCGCGATGATCGTGCGGGCCACCCGGGGCGCACCATCCACTTCGCCATACTTCCGCAGCAGATCGATCAGCCCCTGTTCATCGAGCGCATCGAGCAACCCGGCTGCTGTGCGTTCCGCCCGGCGGTCCATGCGCATGTCCAGCGGACCACTGAAGCGGAAGCTGAAGCCACGCGCACCGGTATCGAACTGGTGACTGCTCACGCCCAGATCTGCGAGGAGCCCGTCGATGGGCAACAGTTCCAGGTAGCGCAGGTGGTTGCGGATCCACCGGAAGTCGGAGCGCACCAGCGTGAAGCGGGGGTCCTCCGGTGCGTTGCGCCAGGCATCACTGTCGCGGTCGAACGCCACCAGGCGGCCGAACTCACCGAGTCGCTCGAGGATCGCGCGGCTGTGTCCGCCACCACCGAAGGTGACGTCGACATACACGCCATCGGGGCGGATGTTCAGTCCTTCAAGACAGGCTTGTAAAAGAACGGGAGCGTGGTATTCACTTCCCGTCGTCATTGCCCAACGAGCCCATGACGTCCTCCGCGAGCGAAGTGAGATCCACTTTCTCGCGGCGCATGTCGGCGTAGGCCTTGGCGCTCCAGACCTCGATGCGGTCGCCCATGCCCAGCAGCTTGATGTCGTTGCCCAACTGGGCATCCTTCACCAAGGCGTAGGGCAGCAGCATGCGACCGGTACCATCGAGCTCCAGGGGCGTTGCGCCTGCCGTGAAACGTCGGATGAACTCCATGTTCTTCTCCACGAAGCGGTTCAACCGACGCAGCATCTGGTTGGTGCGTTCCCATTCGGGCATGGGGTACAGCACCAGGCAGGCGCGGAACACATCCCGGTTCATGACGAAGCCCTGCGTGACGACCTCCGCGAGCTGCTTGCGCAGTGCGGAAGGAAGGACAAGCCTCCCCTTGGCGTCCAGCCGACAATCGTATTCCCCGAGCAGGTTCAGCATTCGAGACCATGAGCGTGCGAGATGGCTGCGAAAGTATCCGTCATCCGGCACTTTCAGGCACTATCAGGCACTTTGTTGAAAACTTGACCCACCAAAGGTAATGGAAATCATATCCATTGATACAAAAGCCCTGTAAACATTGGAAAAATGAGGGTGCCTGAAAGTGGTGCAGTTTCCCACATGTTCGCTTGTCGTCCTCAGCGCAGCGAAGGACCTCCCACCCCCGCGAAGTGGGCCGAAGCCCACGACCACAAAGGCTTTCGGCGCAGCCCACCCCCATTTGTCGTCATGAGCAGAGCGAAGGACCTCACCCACCCCGAGAACTGGTCCCAAGCCCCACCACGCCCCCCTTAGCGCTCACCGGACCGGAATGTGCCGGAGCCATAGGGGCGGACAACCGAACCGCTCTCGAGCGATCGCAGCGACATGAACACCGCATCGTGGAAAGCCCCTCGACCACCCACGATGCCGCAAAAGCACTTCACTACATTTGAGCGGAGCACCTGTGCCATGCAGCCAGCACTGAAAGAGGAAGGGGAATTCCGCTACATCGATGTGGGCGAAGGCCCCGTGCTGATCTTTCTGCACGGGCTCTTCGGCGCGCTCAGCAACTTCGAGGGACCGATCGCCCACTTCAGCGGCCGCTACCGCGTGGTGATGCCGATGCTACCGCTGTACACGCTGCCGATGCTGAACACCAATATCCCGGCGCTGGCGGAGTTCCTCGATCGGTTCATCCGGCACAAAGGCTTTACGGAGATCAACCTGCTGGGCAATTCGTTGGGCGGGCACATCGCGCTGGTGTATTGCACGAAGCATGCGACCAACGTGCGCACGCTGATCCTCACCGGCAGCAGCGGCTTGTACGAGAACGCGTTCGGCGGCGGCTTCCCGCGGCGCGAGGACAAGGAGTACCTGCGCGCCAAGATCGCCCTCACCTTCTATGACCCCAAGCACACCTCGGATGCGCTGGTGGAGGAGTGCTATGTCACGGTGAACGACAAGGCGAAGCTCATCCGCATCCTGTCCCTGGCGAAGAGCGCGATCCGCCACAACATGGCCGGCGACCTGCCCAACCTGAAGATGCCCGTGTGCCTGATCTGGGGCAAGCAGGACACCATCACCCCGCCCGACGTGGCCGAGGAGTTCCACACCCTCATCCCCCACAGCGAGCTCTTCTGGATCGACGAGTGCGGGCACGCCGCCATGATGGAGCAGCCCGAAGCCTTCAACGCCACCGTGGACGGTTGGCTTTCGAAAACCTTGACACAGAAGTAGTGAGTGGCGAGTGACGAGTGGTCACCCACTTCGCACTTTCCACTTTGCACTTCGCCTTTCCACTTCCCGCTACCCATGGAGAACCTCAAAGCCACCCACCTCGGCAGCGGGCGCGAGCACAAGCACTGGCCCAAGCCCGGGCTTCCGGAGTACGCCTTTATCGGGCGGAGCAACGTGGGCAAGAGCTCGTTGATCAACATGCTCGTGGGCATCAACAAGCTGGCGCGCGTGAGCTCCACACCGGGCAAGACGCGCAACGTGGAGCACTTCCGCGTGGACGGCACCCTGAAGAGCGACCGCCCCTGGATGCTGGCCGACCTGCCCGGTTACGGCTTCGCCAAGGTGAGCCTGGCCGAACGCGCCACCTGGCAGAAGATGATCCACACCTACCTGAAGGAACGCGAGAACCTGCAGTGCGTGATGGTGCTGGTGGACGCCCGCCTGGATCCGCAGCGCAGCGACATTGAGATGATCGCCTGGCTCGGGGAGCACGAGATCCCCTTCGTCATCGCCTTCACCAAGAGCGACAAGCTGAAGCAGCCTTCACTGGTCAGCAACATCGCCCAGTTCAAGCGCGAGCTGAAGAAGACGTGGAACAAACTGCCGCAGCTCTTCATCACCAGCTCCGAGACCTACAAGGGCCGCGAGGACCTGCTCGCCTTCATCGATGAGGTGAATGCGGGGTGGGGAAATTGAAGAAAGTGGAAAGTACAACGTGCGAAGTCATGCCGCACTGCGGGTGGCTTCTGCCTTCAGCAGTCGCCCTTCTCACACCGGCGCGATCCGCAACATCTCCTCGCCAAAGTAGTGGCCGAAGGCGCGCATGTGCCTTGACGAGGCATGCTCTTCAGCACGGCCTGGGCTGCCAGCTGTAGCGGGCTAAGCGACCTTCGGACCTGTACACACCGGACCGTGCTTTGCGCCAAAAGATATCCACCGCAGAACGATCCGGCCGAACTTGACCTAGCTTTCGCTTGATCGAGTGCCTTCTTCGTCCATCTCACACAAACACCAAAGAGTCATGACAAGAATTGCCGATCTCCAGAAAGCTGTGTCTTCAGCGGTACCCCCCCCCCCCCCCCAAGTAACCCGAACGCGCTATTGGGATCGAAAGCGGGAACAGGCGCTTAGGTTAGCGCTGGCTTGTATGGTCTTCGTGACCTTAAGCCATTCCAGCCAAGCACTTACTTACACGGTCGGCAACATGTCGTCGACGCCGATCTACAAGCTGTTCATCTACAACTATACGACGAGCAACCAGTTGGTGTCATATGTGGTGACGAATGTGCCGATCGGTCAGACGACCTATACTCTGCCAACGAACGCGTCTTACATAGCTGCGGTGCGCCTAAGGTGTGCAGGAACAAACTGGCCTATCCTGCTCTATCTGGAGGACCCAACGGATTGTGGTATAGCCGATGGGATTTACGACACCTCATGTCCCCCTTCTTGGCAGACGCCCAATGGACAAGACTACTGCTGGTCTAGCCCCCTAACCTACCGGACACGATTACAGTGGCAAAACTGTAAACTGTGTCCCTATGAGCAACAGACGGAAGTTCAGCAAGGAAGAGAAGCTGCGGATCGTGCATGAAGCCGCGGCCAGC
>JBIIYP010000041.1:0-32607 GCA_044346705.1 Flavobacteriales bacterium | reverse complement strand
TCACGCCCAGCAGCAGATCCGTGGTGCCCAGGCTGGTCTGGTAGGGCATGGGCAGGGGCTTGCCGTCCAGCCCGGCATCCGCCTTGTTCGCCGGGAACTTGGCACCCACGATGGCCTCCAGCCTCCGGGTCCCATCCTTCACGAACGCATAGGAGGTCGTGACCAACGGATCGCCAATGCCGCTGTTGCTGCCCAGGTTGCCATTGGCGCTTTGGTAGGGCACACGGAGCTGCACGCCCCACCTGTCCGTTAGCCCTAGAGCGATCTCGGGGACCACCAACAGGATCGTCGTGTTTTGTTCACCCACCGCATAGCTGAAGGTCAGGCGGAACAGGTGTGGCGGGTCCTGCAGGGTAGCCGCACTGTCCGTGATGCTCAGCTCTCCGATCGGACCTGCCGTGCAAACCCCGGCATCGCTGCAGCCTTGGGCTGAGGCTTCACTGGTCAAAAGCAGACAGGCAAAGGCGATCGGCAGGGTCAGGTTCCGCTTCATGTGAACGAAGGAACGCATTGCAGCTCCAAGGAATTGTCAGGTGAACGACATCTCCGGTAAATGGCCCGGTCCACCCGGGCCGCTACCTTTGTCGAAGCAACACGCACACCTATGCCCGGCACAGAGCTTTTCGGCGAAGAAGAGAAGAACGAAGTGATGGACGTCCTGAACAGCGGCGTCCTGTTCCGCTTCAACCACGATGCGCAACGCCAGGGCCACTGGAAGGCCAAGGACTTCGAGGCCGAAGTGGCCAAGTTCTGCGGCGCGAAATACGGCCTGGCCGTGAGCAGCGGAAGCACCGCCGTGAGCACCATGCTGGCCGCGTGTGGCGTGGGCTATGGCGACGAGGTCATCGTGCCGCCCTTCACCTACATCGCCACCATCGAGGCCGTGCTGCTGGCCGGTGCCCTGCCGGTCTTCGCCGAGATCGACGACACGCTGTGCATGAGCGCAGAAGGCATCCGCGCCGTCATCAGCCCCAAGACCAAGGCCGTGCTGCTCGTGCACATGTGCGGCGCCGCGGCCGATCTGGACGGGATCATGGCCCTGTGCAAGGAGAAGAATATCCAGCTCATCGAGGACAGCGCGCAGGCCCTGGGCGGCAGCTACAAGGGCAAGATGCTCGGCACTTTCGGGCGCATGGGCAGCTTCAGCTACGACTTCTTCAAGATCAACACCTGCGGCGAAGGCGGCGTGGTGATCACCGACGACCACCAGCTCTGGGACACCGCCCAGCAGTTCGCCGACCACGGTCACGACCACATCGGGAACAACCGCGGCATGGAGCAGCACCCCATCATGGGCACCAACTTCCGCATCGGCGAGATCAACGCCGCCATCGGCCTGGCCCAGACGCGCAAGCTGTCCTACATCCTCGCCCAACAACGCAAGCACAAGGCCATCATCCAGGAGCGCCTTTCGAAGATCCCCGGCCTGCAGTTCCGCCGCCACACCGACGAGGCCGGCGACAGCGCCACCTTCTTCCACCTGCTGCTGCCCAGCGAGTCTGTGGCCCGCGCCACCGTGAAGCTCTTCGCCGAGGCCGGCATCCCGCATGGCTACTGGTACGACAACATGTTCCACTACATCAAGCAGTGGGACCATGTGAAGAACCTGAGCATGCCCTACAAGCTGGTGGCCCACGAGCTAGGCCTCCCGCAGGACCTCAAGACCATGACCTTCCCGAAGAGCGACGCCGTCATGAGCCGCCTCATCAGCTTCAACATCCGCGTGACGTGGACGGCGGAGGAGTTGGATGCGATGCTGGCGAAGATGGAGGGGGCGATCGTGAAGGCGATGGAGGGGGTGAGCGCTTAGGTTTACTGCATGTCTCAACTGCGCTTTGAGCGGATTGCGGACCCAAGCTCCGTCGTGCCAGATGTGATCTGTTCTGAGAAGTCTGTTGGTGAGGCGGAAGTAAATGCTTCAGCACTTTTCCGTGTTCATTATACGAGTGGGAGCATCACAGTGAGATTCGAATGGGTCCGCGACTATTCTGCTAGAGATCTTGATGAGTCCGACTTTCTCCTGATTTCGGAAACAGAAACCCTCTTCTTTAGAACATTGTATCAATGGGGAGTGATTGACTTGCGTAGTGTAGCGATTGTTCGCCACGAGAAGGCGATGTTCAGGCCCTTCCTGAGCAGGTATGCGAGCTCTGTTGTGATCGAAGATGAACTACAAGCGGAGTCCACTGATTTTTCAGGAAGGCATTTTCATGCTGTCCCGATCGACCCTCCTTGGGAATCGGTTGAGTACGATGACCGTATCGAGTACGATAGTCCGGTTTATGGCAAACAGGTTTTACGGCTTCCGAAGTGAGTCGTCTCTTCGGTTAGCTATTTGGGCGTTCCGGCGCCTAATGCGCGCCGTCGGGCTATCCGCTGCAAGTCCTCGCCGATCCTTCGGCTTCGCTCAGGACGGCTCCGGGCTTTCCGCTGCTATCCCTAACGCAGAACCCACTTCCTTTGCACCACACTTCGGTCGTTGATCATCATCTGGTCATCTGATCGTCTGATCTTCCACCTCCGCCAAGGCTACGGCGGAAACATCTGATCGCATGAACCTCTTCCGCAACTTCAAGTCCGTCACCAAGACCTGCTACGGCCGTGGCAGCTTCGGCAAGATTGGCGAGATCCTCGAACCACATCGTATTGTCACCCCGGGCCACGACACGGGGTTCATGGTCTTCCTGGTGGACCACTACTTCCAAGGCAACGAGGCATTCCTCTCCCGTATCCCGAAGCTGGCAGGTGATGAGATCATCTTCTGCAGCACGGCCAAGGAACCCAGCACCGAACAGATCGATGGCTTGCGCGACGACATCCTCGCACGTCGTGGCCTGCCTGCCGGGCTGGTGGGCATCGGCGGTGGCAACGTGATGGACGTGGCCAAGGCGCTTTCGCTGATGCTCACCAACGAAGGCAGCAGCGTGCAGTACCAGGGTCTCAACCTGATCAAGAAGCCGGGCATCTACCACTGCGGCGTGCCCACCATCAGCGGCACAGGCGCTGAGGTCAGCATGACGGCCGTGCTCACCGGCCCCGTGAAGAAGCTGGGCCTGAAGTGCGACTGGACGGTCTTCGACCAGATCGTGCTGGATCCGGACCTGATCGCCAGCGTGCCCACGGACCAGTGGTTCTACACCGGCATGGACACCTACATCCACAGTGTGGAGGCCATCACCGGAACCAAGAAGAACACCTTCGCCGAGGCCTACAGCGAGAAGAGCCTGGAGATGTGCCGCGAGGTGTACATGAAACTCGATCGTAAGGACCCGAAGAGCGACGAGTTCCTGATGGTGGCCAGCTACATGGGCGGCCTCAGCCTCACCTACAGCGAAGTGGGCGTGTGCCATGCGCTGAGCTACGGCCTGGGCAAGATCCTGGAGATCCACCACTGCATCGCCAACTGCATCGCCTTCGACAAGCTGGAGGACGTCTATGGCGACTACGTGCAGGAGTTCAAGGGCATGGTGAAGCACAACAAGGTCAACATCCCCCAAGCCCTCGCGAAGAACTGGAGCGAGGAGACCATCAGCGCCATGGCCGAGGTGGCCTATAACCTGCCGCACATGTGGGACCACGCCTTCGGCCCCGATTGGCAGCAGGTGCTGGACCGGGAGCGGATCAAGGGGTGGTATCGGAGGATGTGATCCGGACAGCGAAGATCCCGTAGCCTCGACCCACCGGGTCGACCGAACGGCTTCTTCGGTGTATCACCCCAAGAACCCCCCATCCACCACCAGCAGCTTCACCGGCCCCACGGTGCGCGAGCGGTGTGAGCTGAGCCCATCGGAGACCGCGTAGGATGAACCGGCCTTCATCACGGTTGTTGCGCCGTCCTTCAGTTCGTTGATCAGTTCCCCTTCGAGCACGAAGACCAGGTGACCGAGTTCGCACCAGTGGTCCGCGAGGTAGTTGGCGCTGTACTCGATCATGCGAATGCGGAGGTCGCCGTGTTGCTGGATCCGCATCGTGGCGGTGCCGGTGGTGCCGTTCACTACGATGGTCGGCACGGTGCTCCAATCGGTGATCTGGAAGGGGATGAGGTTGCCCATGGTGTGGAGAAGTTGCATCAAGTTTAGCCATCGCTAGCTCATCCTGGGAAATGGCCTGATCCCGCCATGGGCGGTACCTGTGTTCCGGTCCGAGGCATCTGCTTCAACCCTGTACGGCCGGTCGGCACGGTATCGGATCTACCTTCATGCAGGGCGGAGGAAGAGGACCGGGCAGGATCGCCGGTCGTTGGTTGTTCTCGCACCGCTTGAATGACACACCGAAGATCATATCGTTGGCTCTGGATCCTGGGTTCGATCGTAGTGCTGCTAGTGGGCGGCGCGTTGGCTGGCTTGAACTGGTTGGAGCGCGAAGTGCTGAAGCGCAGTGATGGGATCCTTACCACGCTTGGTGGTCCGGGCAGCCGCGTCAGTTTCGACCGTGTGGACATCCACCCCATGCAGGGCGATATCCAGTGGTCCGGCCTGCGGATCGCGCAGCCTGCGGCGGAACCGGACTCCGCGATGGGCGACCGTTCGATGCGGATCAGCGGTCAGGTGGAGGCGATCACGGTGCGGGGTCTTTCGCTCTGGCGCCTGGTGTTCTCGGAGACCTTGTCGGTGCGGTCCATCTCGGTGGTTCGGCCGCAGATCGAGGTGATCCTGATGAACGACTCCACCGCGGCGGCGCAGCTCGGTTCCGTGGCGTTGACCGCGCTGAACGTGGACAGCCTGCTCGTGGAGCACGCGGTCTTCCGAATGCACCGGACAGGTGACAGTGCCGAATTGCAGGTCGACACCCTTGACCTGCAAGTGCTGGGATTGCGCAGCAGATGGGGCGGAAAGGACCCGTTCGCCTTGCACTTCGCGTCGGCACAAGCGCAGGTGTTGGGCATTCAGGCCACGCTACCACCCTTGTATGATCTGCATGTGGCGGCGGTGACCCTGGGAGATGCCGGTAGATCGCTGCAAGTGACGGATGCCCGATTCAAGCCGCGCCGTGGCCCCCAGCAGTATGACAAGGTGGTTCACTTCGAGGTCGACCTGTTCGATGCGCATCTGGACACCGCGCGCATGAGCGGGTTGGACCTGGGCTGGTTCATCAAAGATCGAACCCTGATCGTGAACACGCTGCGCATCGCCGGAGCGGATGTCAGTGTCTATAGGGACAAGACGATGCCCGATGAGCCGTACAAGGAGAAGCCCCTGCCGGCGAGGGCATTGAGGGAACTGCCGCTGCCCATTTGTATGGACAGCCTGTTGGTGGAGCGCTGGCAGGTGCGCTACAGCGAGAAGAACACGCTTACCCCCGATTTCGGGCAGGTGGAGTTCAGCGATATCAACGGGGTGGTGACCGGCCTGTGCACGCTGGACAGCGCCAGTTCCGATACGGTGTTCCTGCGTGCAACGGCAAAGGCCTATGACGAGGCGCATATCGCGGTGGAGGTGGAGACCGTGGTCGGCGACACCAACGACATCTTCATCCTGCGGGCCAAGATCCAGGGCTTCCGCTTCTCCGAGTTCAACCGGATGACCGAGGATCTCGTGCTGGCGCGTGCCACGTCCGGCACCATCGGAGGCGTGGACTTCAGTATGCGGGCGGGCTTGGAACGCGCCGTGGGTCGTGTGGACATGGAGTACGACAACATGAAGATCGAACTGCTCAAGAAGGACCTTTCCGGAGAGCCGCGGAAGTTCCTGTCAGGCCTGGCGAACCTGGTGGTGCACAAGCGCAACCTGCGCTCGGACCCGGACTTCAGACATGGCGACTTCACGGTGGACCGGTTGAAGGACCGGGCCATCTTCAAGTACGTATGGATCAGCCTGCGTGAAGGCATGGTCGTCACCGTTCTTCCGGGCTTTGCGGATGATCTGCGGCAGGCGCAGCAGGCGGCCAAGGCGAACTAGGCCGGGAGTCGCCTGGCGGCTCGGTGGTGATCGTCGTATGCCGAGCGGTAGTTCATGCGTGGATGGATGGTGCACCTGCGTATCCCAAAGATGGCGCTCGTGCCGAACTTCGGCCGCCCATGCACCAGCTGCTCCACCTGATCTTCGAGATCGCCGCCTTCGCCGTGGGCTACACCTACTTCCAGCGCCTGCGGACCGGGAAGGGGGATGCGATCGCGGAGGACAAGCGCGTGTGGATCATCATCGGCGCTGCCGCCGGGGCCTTGCTGGGCTCACGGATCCTGGGCGCGTTGGAGGATCCTGCGAAGCTGGCGTGGGACTGGCGGGCGCTCTTCGTGGCCTTCAACAACCGCACGATGGTCGGCGGATTGCTCGGTGGATTGATCGGCGTGGAGCTGACGAAGAAGTTCATCGGTGTGCGCAGCAGCAGCGGTGACCTCTTCACCTACCCGCTGATCCTGGGCATGATGGTGGGGCGCGTGGGTTGCATGCTCGCCGGCCTGGAGGACAACACCTACGGCGTACGAACCGACCTTCCCTGGGGCATGGACCTTGGCGATGGCGTGCGGCGGCACCCCACCAACCTCTACGAGATCCTTTGGCTGGGCGTGATCTGGCTGGTGCTGCTGGCCATCGAGCGGAAGTGGACGCTGCGACCGGGCGCCCGCTTCATCATCTTCATGGTGCTCTACCTCGAGTTCCGCTTCGCCATCGAGTTCATCAAGCCGGCACCGAAAGTGCTGTACGGGTTCACCACCATCCAACTGGCCGCCGAGGCAGGCGTGTTCTACTACTTCAAGGCTTGGACGGAACCGAGGTCGCTGCTTATTGAACCACAGATGGACACGGATGAACACAGATAAGGAGGAGAGAGGCTACCTGTTGGCCACGGAGACCGAGGAGATCATCGGTTGCGCCATGGAGGTGTTGAACATCCTGGGGCATGGGATGCTGGAGAAACCGTACGAGAACGCGTTGGCGGTAGAGTTTCGTCTCCGTGGCATTCCGTTCGACCAGCAGCCTGCATACGATGTCATCTACAAGGAGGTGCCGGTCGGCCTCTATGTTCCGGACCTGATCGTATGGGAAGCGGTGGTCGTGGATGCCAAGACGATCGAGCGGATCACCGACCACGAACTCGGACAGATGTTGAATTACCTCCGGATCACCGGCCATCGTGTCGGACTTATCCTCAATTTCAAGCGCGCCAAGCTGGAATGGAAGCGTGTGGTACTTTGAGCCGTTGCATTCATCTGTGTTCATCCGTGTCCATCTGTGGTTGAGTTCCCATGCCAGAACGCCCCTACACCTACTACGACTTCACGCTGAGCCTTTGCCCCACGTGCCTGCACCGGGTTGACGCCAAGATCATCTTCGACGAGGGCAAAGTCTTCATGCTGAAGCGCTGTCCGGAGCACGGCGCCCAGAAGGTGCTCATCGCCACGGACGTGGAGTACTACAAGCGCTGCCGCCACTACCTGAAGCCCGGGGAGATGGTGAAGACCTTCAACACGAAGACGCACTACGGCTGTCCGTACGACTGCGGGATCTGCCCGGACCATGAGCAGCACGGCTGCCTCACGCTGATCGAGATCACGGACCGCTGCAACCTGGAGTGCCCGATCTGCTATGCCAGCAGCGGTCCCATGCACGGCAAGCACCGCACCCTGGAGGAAGTGGAGCGCATGCTCGACGCGGCCGTGCGGAACGAAGGGGATCCTGATGTGGTGCAGCTCAGTGGCGGGGAGCCCACGGTGCACCCACAGTTCTTCGAGATCCTCGATGCCGCCAAGCGCCGCCCCATCCGGCACCTGATGCTGAACACCAACGGCGTGCGCATCGCCAAGGACAGGGCCTTCGCCGAGCGGCTGGCCAGCTACATGCCCGACTTCGAGATCTACCTGCAGTTCGATTCCTTCAAGCCGGAAGTGCTGAAACGCTTGAGGGGCGAGGACCTCACGGCCATCCGCCAGAAGGCCATCGATCACCTGAACGAGTTCAACCTGAGCACCACACTGGTGGTGACCGTGGAGAAGGGTGTGAACGACGACGAGATCGGTGCCATCATCGACTATGCGATGAAGCAGCGCTGCGTGCGCGG
This sequence comes from Flavobacteriales bacterium, assembly GCA_044346705.1. Lineage (GTDB taxonomy): Bacteria > Bacteroidota > Bacteroidia > Flavobacteriales_F > PHOS-HE28 > PHOS-HE28. The sequence continues at coordinate 24,609 of JBIIYP010000041.1, read as the reverse complement.
CGTCACCTTTCAGCCCGTACAGGCGGCGGGGCGCACCGAGCACTACGACCCGGCCACCGACCGCATCACGCTCACCGAGGTTCGCCAGGGGATCCTGGACCAATGCCCCGTGTTCACGCCGGAGGACATCGTGCCCGTGCCCTGTAATCCTGATGCCCTCGCCATGGGCTACGCGCTGAAGCTGAACGGAGAGGTCTTCCCGCTCACCCGCATGATCGACCCGGACGACCTGCTGAACAACAGCCGCAACACCATCGTGTATGAGCAGGATGAACGCCTGAAGGAGCACATGGTGAAGCTCTTCAGCACCGGCACGCCCAGCGACAAGGCCCACGAAACGATGCACCGGATCATGTGCTGCCTGCCCGACATCGATGCGCCCGAGCTGAAGTACGAGAACCTCTTCCGCATCATCATCATGCGCTTCATCGATGCCTACGACTTCGATGTGCGGGCCATCAAGCGCAGCTGCGTCCACATCATCGATCCGGTCAGCTTGAACGCGATCCCCTTCGAGACGATGAACCTGTTCTATCGTGAGGAGTCGCAGCGGAAGCGGTTGGCGGAGTTGCAAAGCCATTCGCCATGACGAAACGATGGTTCATCATCGGGTCCAATATGCTCATCATGATGGGTTATTCGACTGCTTACATCTGGCAAGGTGAGCGTGGCCAAGGGGGATGGCCCGGTCAGGACCTGGTGATCTCACAATGGAGCTTACTCGTCTTGCACATTGGGTTCATCTTCATTCTGGGCTGGATCAAGGATCGGACGCGAGAGGTCAGGCAGTCGTACCTCCTCGCCGCCCTGTTCGTGGCACTGGTCGGACACGGATTGTGCTTCTACAACGGCACTGCGAACGCGGCGTGGAATTGAACCCATGAGCAGGCGTTTCCTCATCTCCAGCCTGATCGGTCTGCTTCTGCTGGGCATCGGTTGTTGGGCGTATGAGGACGCGTTCCCGAACAGGCACGTACCGGTCGGATGGCTGGCGTTCTGCCTTGTTTCCGCCGGGGCCGGAGCTGTTCAAGCCATCACTACGGGTATCCTGCTCATGATCCGCACACATGTGCCGCTCGCGACGCAACTCCTGAGATCGGGCGTGTTCTGGCTTCTGATCGGTGGTTCGGTCTGTGCTGCGCCCTTCCTGTTCTCCCCCGTCAACACGTGAAGCTGAACCAGATGCTGGATGGTCCGATCCTGCGCAAGCACCTGCTGATACTGGTGGCATATTCGGTGGCGTTCCGCGCATGGATCGCACTGGCCATCGGCGGATATGGTGCCATCCTGCCCTTGGTCCTGATGGCCGTTGGTGTCGGTGTGCATGTCCTGATGCTCTTTTTCGGGGTCGTTTCATCGGAGGACCCGCACATCCGGCGCACGAACCTGGTCGCGCTTCTGTTGGTCGCCTTGTTGGGCTTTGGTACCTGCGTCATGGTCCTGTAGCCGTGTGGGTCGGATCGTGATGGATCCTAACTTGCTCGTGAAATGAACACCAAGCTCCTCCGCAACAACCTCTTCATCCTGCTGGGCTATGCGGTGCTGGCCCAATTGCTCTCGCTCACGGAGAAGAACGGAGCGGGCATGATGGTGGCGATGTTCATGATGGTGGCCGTGGCCATACACGTTGGCGTACTGGTCCTTGGTTCGCTGTTGCAGCTCGTTTCAGGAAAACGCCAGGAGGCCGGTCAACTGATCCTGAGCGCGCTGCTGATCGGTGTGGTCGGCTTCGGCACCTGCATGGGCGGCATGGCCCTTGGCGAGCTCTATTCCGGTCCGGCCAATTTCCACTGATCGTGGGGCCTGTATGTTTGCCGCATGCAACGGCAGGCCCTGGTCCTTGTGGTGCTGGCGGTGGCCGTGGTGCTGCTGTTCCTGCTCGACCTGGCGTTGGGCAGTGTGGCCGTCCCCGTGAAGGAGGTGTGGTCCGCGCTTGCCGGAGGTGCTGTCGCCGATGAGACCTGGCGCACCATAGTACGCGACGTGCGCCTGCCCGAGGCGATCACGGCCCTGGTGGCCGGAGGCGCGCTGTCCGCGAGCGGGCTTTTGATGCAGACGCTCTTTCGGAACCCCTTGGCCGGTCCTTCGGTACTGGGCATCACCAGTGGTTCAAGCCTGGGTGTGGCCCTGGTGATGCTGGCCGCTCCGATGTGGGCCACGGTGGTCCCCGCCGATGTGGTCGTGGTCGTCGCGGCCTTCCTCGGTGCGCTGGCCATGTTGGTGCTGATCCTGCTCGCGGACAGAAGGGTGGGTGATGGCATCACGTTGCTGATCGTCGGCCTCATGGTGGGCTACTTCTGTTCGGCCTTGGTGAGCGTGCTGCAAATGGCCTCGGCGGCCGTTGCCTTGAAGAGCTATGTGCTTTGGGGCATGGGTAGCTTCGCACAGGTCGCTTCTGCGCGGCTGGGTTGGCTGGTGGTGCCGTGCATCGTTGGCATCATCGGGTCCTTTGCCTTGGTGAAGCCGTTGGACGCCTTGCTGCTGGGCGAAACCTATGCAGCAACGCTCGGCGTGTCGGTGCATCGGATGCGGCGCATGACCATTCTTGTCACGGCCTTGCTGGCCGGCACCGTGACCGCCTTCTGCGGTCCGATCGCGTTCCTGGGACTGGCCACGCCGCATGTGGCCCGCGCGCTCATCCGTTCCAGTGCGCACGGCAGCTTGTTGCCGGCCACGGTGCTCACGGGCGCATCGTTGGGCCTGTTGTGTGACGTGGTGGTCCGCTGGGCCGGTGCGGACCATGCGCTTCCATTGAACGCGGTGACCTCGCTGCTGGGCGTTCCCGTGGTGTTGTGGGTGTTGTGGAAAGGCCAACGCTGGGCACGCGCATGAGCACTTCGATCCTTCGCACGGAGGCCCTTGCTGTTGGGCATGCTGGAACACCGTTGCTGCGCGATGTGACGATCGAACTGCCCGTGGGGGCCTTGGTGGCGGTGCTCGGCGTGAACGGGATCGGCAAGAGCACGCTGTTGCGCACCTTGTGCGGACTGCAGTTGCCGCTTGGGGGGAAGGTGTTCATCAACGAACGGGATGTGCATGGCATGTCCGCTATGGATCGTGCAAGGCAGGTGGGCATGGTGCTTTCCGGACGCCCCTCGATCGGCCTGGTGGACGTACGGACCCTGGTCGGCCTGGGACGACAGCCCTGGACCGGGACCTTCGGCAGGCTCTCTGACACCGATGAAGGTGTGGTGCGGGCGGCGATGGAGCGCGTGGGCATCACGGCGTTGGCCGCACGTCAGATCCAGGAGCTCAGTGACGGGGAACTGCAGCAGGTTATGTTCGCCCGTGCCCTGGCCCAGGATACGCCGTTGCTGGTGCTGGACGAGCCCACGGCATTTCTCGATGTCACCAACCGGGTGAAGCTGCTTCAGTTGTTGCGCACCGTAGTGGCACCTGGCGACCGCACGGTGATCTTCAGCACGCACGACCTGCAGCTGGCCCTCGAGGTGAGCGACCAGGTGGTGCTCATCGACCGGGAACGGAGGATCTGGCAGGGAACACCCGAAGTGGCGCTGGCCTCTGGCGTTCTGGAGCGGGCCTTCGCCCGTGAAGGCGTGCAGTTCGACCCGGTGACCCGTTCGTTCCACTTCCCCCGCTGAACGGCGGAAGCCCCGGTCCCGAACATCGGGAAGCCGGGGCTTCGAGCAGAACGTTGTGGTGGCTTACTTCTTCAGCGCGTCACGGATCTCCATGAGGAGCTTCTCCTCGTTGCTGGGTGCGGCGGGCGCGGGAGGGGCGGCGGCCTCCTTCTTCTTGGTGGCGTTGATCCCTTTAATGACCATGAACAGCGCGAACGCAATGATGATGAATGAGATGGTGCTGGATAGGAAGCTGCCATACTTGATCGCGGTGCCTTCGATCTTTAGGTCCGCCAGGTTCGTCAGGTTCGCGGCTTTCAGGGCCGGCGTTAGGATCGCAGGCGTGAGCAGGTCATCCACCATGGATCCCACGATCTTACCGAAGGCTCCGCCGATGACCACACCTACCGCGAGGTCGATCACGTTGCCTTTCATCGCGAATTCCTTGAATTCCTTCATCATGCTCATGGTCGAGAGGTTTTGGTTGGTGTTGAGGCCGCGAACTTAACCGAAGGTCCGCGTCGTGTTGTCGTGAAATGGCGACAACGAACGTCAGCGCGGGATGGATCGAAAGCGCCCCTCGCGTTGAGGTCCCTTGCGGCCTTCGTCGATGACCGTTTGCCAGCCCTGTGCGTCATGGGCATGGCAGGTGCGCACCAAGGGGACAGCCTCGTGCATCAGCGCGGCGAGAAGCGGAAGCGGTCCTCGCGCTGGGGGCCACTAAGGCCTTCGTCGATCACGGCATGCCATCCTTGGGCGTGCCGGGCGTAGCGGATGCGCTTGGGGAAATCGTTCAACGGGTTGACGAAGGAGAGCGTATCGCCACTTGCCTTTTCGCAGATGAACGGGGTGAAGGTGCCGTTCGCCTCGCCACCGGGCAGTGCCGCGTAGATGACCTGATCACCGCGCCGCTTGAGCTGGAGGGCCTCGATGAACACGGTGTCCGTTCCCGCGAGCACGCTGCCGAGGCCTTCCAGCGTGCTGTCATCCAGTGCCTTCCAGGTCTCGTGCACCATGAAGGTGTCGCTGCTGGTGCTGTCGATCCAGTCCCCGATAAGGCCTTGTGCCAGGCGCCAGGCCGGATCGGCAAGAAGGGCTGGCTGCTTTGCTTGTGGAGCGGGGGAAGTGCAACTGGTGATGGCCGCGGCGATCAGCAACAGGATCAAGGTCCGGGTCATGGGGTTCGGAGTTCTTCGATGGCGCTGCGGACGGGAGCGGGGATAGGCACCTTGTGGCCGGCGGTGTAGTCGTACATCACCTGCACACTGGTGCCTTCGGCAACCACGGCACCGGACTCGTCCTCGATGCGGTAGACCATGGTGAAGCTCGTGTTGCCGATGTGGCTTGCACCGGCCATGATCCGAAGCTTCTGGGGCCACTCCACTGGTTTCCTGAAATCGCAGGTGGTGCTGGCGAGGATCACACCGATGCCCTGTTCCTGATGGGAGCGCAGCGCCCCGATCCGTTCGAGGTAATGCATCCGTACGCTCTCGAAGTAGCGGAAGTACACGATGTTGTTGACGTGCCCGAAGAGGTCCTGTTCACCCCAGGCCACGGGCACCTCGAGCTCGATGGTGAATGGCGCGTTCATCGCCATCCGCTCACTGCGCGGCTTCGTCGGTCGATGCCTCGGGTGCGTTCGCCGGTTCCTGTGCGGGCTCTTCGGCAGCCTCCGGTGCAGGGACCTGCACAGGGGCCTGCTCGGCGACCGCTTCCGCGGCAGGGGCCTCGGTGGCCGGAGCTGTGGCGGCAGGGGTGGCCTCGGCACCTTTGGCCGGGCCGCGCAACTCGCGGTTCAACGCTTTGAGCTGCTCCTTGAGCCGTGCCACTTCCAGCCGGGCCTTCTCGATCTTCTTCTCCATGTCGGCACGCATGGCGGCACCGCTGGCGCTCTTGAAGTTGAACATGCCCATGTTCCCCTCCATCTGCTTCGCCTCAATCTCCAGCTCCTCGATCTTGCGCTTCACGAAGCGGCCTTCGCGTTCAATGCGGTCAAGACCGTCCGGTGCGCTCTTGATGTTCTCCACGCGTTCGTGGAAATGCATGCGACGGCGTTCATCGCCCTCCAGGCGAAGCGTGTCATACTGCTTGTCCAACGCCTTGCGGTAGCGCTCGCTGAGCAGGTCGTAGTTCTTGGGCGACACGCGGCCACTGGTGAGCCAGCGCTGGCTGAAGGCCTTGAGCGCGTCCATATCGCTGTTGCGGTTGCCGGAGAGCTTGAAGACCTCGATCTCGGCGATCAGGTCGTTCTTTGACTTGAGCCCTTCGGCCTGTTCGGCATCGAGCTGGTCGAAGAAGGCCTTGCGGGTCTGGAAGAAGCCGTCGCAGGCTTCGCGGAACTTGCTCCACAGGCGGTTCTCGTCGCGGGGGCCGGCGCTGCCCGCCTCCTTCCATTGGGCCTGCAGCTGCTTGAGCTTCTCCGCAGTGGCTTTCCACTCGGTGCTGCCCTTGAGGCCCAGGGCCTGGTCCACGAGGTATTGCTTCTTGTCACGCGCCGCTTTGAACTGGTCCTTGAGCGAGGTGAAGTAGGTGTTCTTCTTGTCGAAGAAGGCGTTGCACGCGTTGCGGAACTCCTTCCAGATGCGCTCGTTGTCCTTCTTGGTGGCGAAGCCGACGCTCTTCCAAGCGGTCTGCGCTTCCATCACCTGGTCGGTGAGGAGCTTCCATTCCTTGCCGGCGATGTTCTCGGCCTGGAGGACGAGCTCGTTCACCTTGTCCACGAGCGCCTGCTTGGCGGCGAGGTTCACCTCGTGCTCGGCACGACGGGCCTTGTAGTATTCATTGATGCGGTCATAGACCACCCGGGTGGCGTTCCAGAACTTGTCGCGGACGGCCTCCCATTCCTCCTTCACCACCGGGCCGATCTGGTGCCACTTCTCCTGGTAATCACGCACCAAGGCCTCCGCCTCCTTCACACTGTCCACACGTTGCACGGCCTCCATATCGGCGATCAGCGCCTGCTTCAGCGCGGTGTTCTTCTTCAGGTCGTGATCGCGCAGCTCCTTGTAGATGCGGATGTGGTAGAAGAACTCGTCGCGCAGGTGGCTGAAATCGCTCTGGAGCTCACGGTAGGCGGTTGCCGGCACGTTGCCGATGGTACGCCACTTCTCCTGCAGTTCGGTGAAGCGCTGGAAGGCGGTGCCGATGTTCTCCTCGCTGGAGATCATGTTGCGCAGCTCGTCCATGATGGCCTGCTTGGCGGCGAGGTTATCGGCCTCCTCCTTTTGGCGTTTGCGGCGGATGTCGTTCACCTTCGTATGGAAGGCGTCCATCAGCTGCTTGAACTTCTTGTCGTCCTCGTCCTGGAGGGGGGCGCTTTCGATCGGCTGCGTGGGTACTTCCAGGGCAGCGGGGGGAGCACCGTCCTCGCCGGTGGCTTCCACGGGCGCGGGCGCCTCGGCCAGGGCCTGCTGCAATGCGGCGGCCACAAGTGCCTCGTAGGCTTCCTTCACTCCTTCTACGCCTTCCGAGGCTTGCTCCACATCGGACTGCTGAAGCAGCTCCTCCATGCGGGCGATCAACGCGCTTTTCGTGGTCATGAACAGGTCATGCGGAACTACCATTTGGGCCGCATCAGCCAAAGATAGGGAGGTGAAGTGAAGCAACGACCGCGGTAACGCCTGTTCGACCGCGAAGTAGGCGGCTCCACTGCACAGATGAGCGGTCCTGGGAAGGAGGGGTTGCACCTTCCTGAAGGCATGTGCGGACCTAGGTCGCACTGCTCAGCGCTTGGCCGCCTCCTCCCGGAACTTCGCGATGGCCTTGGTGGTGAACGCGCTCAGCACCAAGCGTCCACTGATGGCCGCGCGTTCGGTGAGGAGCGTATCCCAGTCCCCGGTACCACGCCACATCACCTGCTTCAGGTCGGCCATGGCCTCGGGGCTGTAGGTGGCGAGTTCCTTCGCATGGGCATCGATGCGGGCGTCGAGCGCCTCATGGGTGGGGAACACTTCGGCATAGAGACCGCGTTGCTCGCACCAGGCCGCAGTGCGGCGCAGCGCCGGTGTGGCGCTCAGCAGGCCGAAGGTGCCCGGTCCCACCTTGCGTTCCACCGCAGGTCCCACTACGAAGGGACCGATGCCGATGGCCAGTTCGCTGAGCCGTGCGCTCGCGCTTTCGTGGGCGTATGCGATGTCCACCGCGCAGGCCAGTCCCACACCGCCGCCGACGGTATGGCTGTGGATGCGGCCGATGACGAAGACCGGTGCCGTGCGGATGGCGTTGATCACGAGGGCGAAGCCGCTGAAGAAGGCCAGCCCGCGTTCGTTGGAATCGATGGACAGGAGCTCGTCGAAGGAGGCACCCGCGCAGAAGGCCTTGTCGCCTTCGCTGCGCAGGATGATCACGCGGACATCAGGGTTCCTGCCGGACTCCTGGATGGCCTCCGCCATGCCGCGCAACACGTGGCCGGGCAGGCTATTGCTCTTGGGGTGGTGGAAGGTGACCGTGGCAATGCCACCGCTCACCTCGCTCTTCACATAGCCGTCGCTCATGTTGAACCGCTTTCGGGGCACAAAGTTCGCACACCCGGGCGCAACCTGGGTCCTTCAGCCCAGACCGTCCATCCAGTCCTTGAAGGCCCTGGCCTTTTCCCGGCTCACCATCACCTCCACGGGAGGGCGCGGGTCCAATTCCACCTTCAGCTTGCCTTGGAAATGCTGGTGCACCACGGCGATGCAGGTGATGCAGGCGATGCACTGCCGGTTGAGCCGGAAGAACCGGCGCGGGTCCAGCTGCTGTTCGATCTCGTCCAGCGGTTGGTCCAGCAGGTGTTTGCGCCCTTCCCGGGTATGCAGCTCGGTGATGCCGTCGGAGGAAAGGAGGAAGGCGATGTCCGCGGTGCTTACCGGCAACAACTTGGCGCCGAGCTTCACCAGGAAACGGTCGCGGTAGGTGCGTGCAGGGCCCCCGATGGCATTGAGCAGTTGAGCGAAGTCGGGAGCGGCGGGAGGCGCCGAGGCGCGCGAGAGCCCCATGAACTTCGCAATGCTCCGGGCCAGGTCCTCCTCCTCAACGGGCTTCAGCAGGTAGTCGATCCCATTGGTGCGGAAAGCCTCCATCATAAAGGCGTCGTAGGCCGTGGTGAAGATGATGGGGCAGGGGGGCGTGTGTTGGCGGTAGATCTCGAAGCTGAGGCCGTCGCTCAGCTGGATATCGCTGAAGATGAGGTCCGGAGCGGCATTCTCCGCGAACCAGGCGAGGGCGGCCGTGATGGTGTCGACCACGTCGATGACCTCCAGCTGCGGATGGTGCTGGCCTATCATGCCGTGCAGGCGCCGGTATGCCGGAGCCTCGTCCTCGATGATCAGGGCACGCAGCTTCATTCCACGCGGCTTACCTGTGCGGCCAATTCCATCAGCGGTAGCGCCACCAGGAAGTGCTCGCGCGTTTCGATCACATCCACGGGGCGGTCACTGAGGATGGCGTAGCGCTGCTTCACATTGGTCAGGCCGGTTCCGGTGCCATCCACCGTGCCTTGCCGCTGGCGCAGGTTGTTGCGGACCACCAGCGTGCGACCCTCCTCCACGTGGATGTCCACCGTGAGCGGATGCGCGAGCGAGGCCACGTTGTGCTTCAGCGCGTTCTCCAGCAACAGTTGCAGCGTGAGCGGCGCTACCAGCAGGGCCCGGTGCTCGGGCGCCACGTTCACCGTGATACGCAGGCTCTCCTCGAAGCGCACCTTCATCAGGTGGATGTAGGCCTCTGTGAAGTCGAGCTCGGTGCCCAGGTCCACCACTTCCTTTTCCTTGTGCTGCAGGATGTAGCGGTACACGGCGCTCAGGTCCTTGGTGAAGCGCTCGGCCTGATGGGGGTCTTCATGGATGAGCGTGACCAGCGTGTTGAGGCTGTTGAACAGGAAGTGCGGCGATACCTGGTTCTTCAGCACGTCAAGTTCAGTTCGCAGCTGACGGGTCTTCAATGCCTCTATTTCGATCGCCTGAGCGCGCCATTTGTAAAAGAGGTATCCTGATTCATAGAGTGTGCCCACGACCAGCGTGGGGATCAAGTTCCGGCCAACGTTCAACCACATGTCGCTGGCCCATTCGCGCTGTTCGTCGAGCCCGGTCGCTAACAGCACGCTATAAATGATGAAGTCGAGCGCGGTATTGAAGAGGCAAATGGTCACCACACCCACCGAGATGCGGCGACCGGTCTCCTTCACTCCCGGCCAGATGAGGCGGAGGCGCTGGATGATCAAATAGTCGCTCTGCCAGAAGAGGAAAGTGATGATGATGGCCTTCAGCCAGTAAAGCGGATGCAGAGGCTCCTCATTATGAATGAAGGACATCAGCGTGCCCAAGATGGGAATGCCGATGATGCGGGGCCAGGGTTCGCTGAAGAGGGAGCGCTCGCGCATGGGTTGAAGGAACGCCCCGCCTGATCTTCGCGGCGGGCCATGCCACGAAAGTACCGCACTGGTGAACGATCAACGGAAGGAGCTGGCGGTGAGGTGCGGAGGTCAGGGGATGAAGCGTCGTTCTGCGGGGTTGGAACGGTTGGAGCTCGGGATCACGAGGATGGACGTTCCAGCCGATGTTCCTGGCGTTCCGTCCGGTGTGTTGGCCGGTCCATGGCCGCAGCGTTGGCAGGGCGGAAGCGGGCGGGCCACTTTCGCGGCACACAACACACCCCGTCATGACCATCGTCCGCCACCTCCTCGCCGGCCTTGTAACCCTGCTGTTCCCGCTCCTCACCCTTGCGCAGACGCAGGTGGTGCGCGGCGTGGTGAAGGACGCCGACACCCAGGAACCCCTGTACGGGGTAAGCCTTGCCGTGCTGGGTACCGATCCCGTGCTCACGGCCACCACCGATGAGAGCGGCCGTTTCCGCTTTGCGGCGGTGCCCGTGGGTCGCCAGGTCGTTGCCTTGAGCTATGTAGGTTACAAGACGCTTTCCATTCCCAATGTGTTGGTCACTGCGGGCAAGGAGGTGGTGCTCGACATCGGTCTGGAGGCTTCGGTGGAGTCGCTGAAGGAAGCCGTGGTGACCCGGGAGAGCGGCAAGGACCGGCCACAGAACGAGCTGGCGAAGGTGAGCGCACGGACCTTCAGCCTGGAGGAGGTGACGCGCTATTCGGGAGGCCGCAACGACGTGGCGCGACTGGCCACCAACTTCGCAGGGGTGAGCGCCGCCAACGATTCCCGCAACGACATCGTGGTGCGCGGGAATTCACCAACGGGCCTGTTGTGGCGGGTGGAAGGCCTGCCGATCGGCACCACCAACCACTTCGGCACATTGGGCACAACGGGCGGCCCGGTGAGCGCATTGAACACCAACCTGCTCCGCACCAGCGATTTCCTCACCGGTGCCTTTCCCGCGGAATACGGCAACGCCAACGCCGCGGTGTTCGATGTCCGGCTGCGCAGCGGGAACAACGAACAGCACGAGTTCATGGGACAGATGTCCGCGTTCAGCGGGGCCGAGCTCATGGCGGAAGGGCCGTTGAGCAAGGAGAAGGGCTCGTCCTACCTGGTGTCCGGTCGTTATGGCATCGCCGGTGCAGCGGCCACCGGCACCAGTGCCATCCCGTATTACCAGGACCTTTCGTTCAAGCTGGACTTCGGCCGGACGAAGCTGGGGCGCTTCGAGCTGTTCGGTCTGGGAGGCAGCAGCAGCATCGACTTCATCGGGGCGGAGATCGACAGCACGGACCTCTTCGCCGATCCGGACGTCGATTCCTATTTCACCAGCAAGATCGGCCTGGTGGGGTTGAACCACTTCCTGCAGCTGGATGACCGGTCCTACCTCAAGACGACCATCGGCACCACCTACCTGGGAACCACGTTCACGCAGAACAACTACACCGAAGGCACGAGCGATGAGCCGTCCACGACGTACCTGGCCACCAATGCGGAGGACCGGGAGCAACGGTACACGGTGAACAGCCAGTACAACCGGAAATTCACCCCGCGATTCCACTTGCGCACGGGTGCCGTGGTGGAGGTGTACGACATCTACAGCAACGTGCGTGATCGCGATCGCCGTGGCGACATCCCCGATGCGGATGGCGACGGTGTGCCTGATTCGTTCGTTCAGCTGCGCGACATCGATGAGGCCACCACGCTGCTCCAGGGTTATGCACAAGGGGAGTACAAGGTCACCGATGAGCTGGCGTTCACGCTCGGGCTTCACGGTCAGTACCTGCAGGAGAACAGCGATGCGATGGTGGGTCCGCGTGCTGGCGTGAGCTGGCAGTTCCGGCCGGACCAACGCATCTCCTTCGGCTATGGGCTGCATGGTCAACTGGTGCCCCTGCCGGTGCTGCTCTACCAGGAGGAAACGTCGCCGGGCGTCTATGAGCGTACCAACCGTGACCTGCAGTTCCAGAAGAGCCACCACTTCGTGCTGGCCTACGACCGCCGCTTCGGCAGCGACTGGCGCGTGAAGGCGGAGACCTACTACCAGGCCTTGTACGACCTGCCGATCGAACGGACACCCAGCAGCTACTCCGTGGTGAACGAAGGCGCCGATTTCATCTTCACCGAGAAGGGTTCACTGGTGAGCGAAGGCACGGGCAGCAACTATGGCCTGGAGGTCACCGTGGAGAAATTCCTGAGCAAGGGTTGGTACACCCTGGTCACCACCTCGCTCTTCGAGTCGCGCTACACCGGCAGCGACGGTGTGGACCGCAACACGGGCTTCGCGAACCGCTATGTGTTCAACACCCTGCTGGGCAAGGAATGGCTCATTGGCAAGGCGAAGCGCAATGCGGTCACCTTCGACACCAAGTTCACCACCAGCGGCGGCCGTCCGTACAGCCCGATCGACGTGGAGGCCACACAGGCGAACGGGGGGCGTGAAGTGTATGTGGATGAAGATGCGTACAGCCTGCGCTACGATCCCTATCTGCGCCTGGATGTCAAGGTGGGCATGCGGCTCAACGGCGCGAAGGGCAAGGTGAGCCACCAGTTCTTCGTGGACCTCCAGAACATCACGGACCGCGAGAACATCTTCGTGGAACGGTACAACCCGGTCACCGAAACGGTGAACCCGGTCTACCAGAACGGATTCTTCCCCGACTTCATGTACCGCATCCAGTTCTGATCACGACCTGACCCAGGCAAGACCATGGCTACCCAACGGAAGGTCATCCTCATCACCGGTGCCAGTTCCGGTATGGGCAAGGAGTTCGCGGAGCGGCTCCTCGGCGAAGGACATCTCGTTTACGCTGCGGCACGCCGCACGGAGCTGATGCGTGACCTCGAACAGGAAGGCGCGCACATCATCGGTATGGATGTTACCCACGAGGCCGGCATGGCATCGGCTGTGGAGCGCATCATCCGTGAACAGGGGCGGATCGACGTGCTCATCAACAATGCCGGATATGCGATCTACGGGTCGGTGGAGGAGACCTCATTGGCGGATGCGCGACGGCAGTTCGAGGTGAACATCTTCGGTCTGGGAAGGTTGACGCAGTTGGTCATCCCCCACATGCGCGGCCAGGGATCGGGATGCATCATCAACATCAGTTCGATGGGGGGAAGGATGTACACCCCGCTCGGGGCTTGGTACCATGCGACCAAGCACGCGTTGGAGGGCTGGTCAGATTGCCTGCGATTGGAGCTGAAGCCGTTCGGGATCGACGTGGTGATCATCGAGCCCGGCATCATCCGGACGGAATTCGCCGAAGTGATGACGGGGCCCATGCTGCAACGTTCAGGAGTGGGACCTTACGGTGCGCTGGCCCGCAAAGTGGCCAAGGGAGCGGAACAGGGGTCCGCTGCGGGCAAGGGTTCGGCCCCCAGCGTGATCGCCGACCTCATCGTGAAAGCGGTCAACGCGCGCCGGCCGCGAACGCGCTACGCCGGTGGCTTCCTGGCGAAGCCGGTGATGTTCCTGAGGAAGTGGGGCGGCGATCGCTTCTTCGACCGGATGATCATGAAGGCGGCCTAGGGGCCATCCACCAGGCGTTGTGCGGAACGTACGGAGCGATCACGCTGGGACCGGATCCTCCCGCCGCCTGCTGCCACTGTACAGTTCATACCGCATGAAGCGGCAGTCCAGCGCACCGTTGAAGAGCTGCAAGCGAGGCTTCGGGGTCAGCTTCACGTGCTTGGCGGCCTCCATGTTCGAGGTCAGTATCCATGCGGTCCAGCCGGACCACTTCTTCTTCAGCGTATCGCCGATGGACGTGTAAAGCGCATTGATGTCCTCGTCCTGGTCCATGCGCTCGCCGTAGGGCGGGTTCATGATCAGGGTGCCACTGCCTTCCGGTGCTTCGAGCTCCTCGAAGGCCGAATGCTTGATCACGATGCGGTCGGCCACACCCGCGTTGTGCGCGTTGGACAAGGCCTTCCGGTGGACGTTGGAACTGATCTCGCCCCCGATGATCAGCGGGCCGCCGGGGATCACCTTCGCCATGGCCTCGGCGTGCACACGCTTCCACAGGGCCTCGTCGAAGTCCTTCCACCGTTCGAAGCCGAACTGTGCGCGGTCATGGCCGGGCGGAATGTTCGCCGCGATCATGGCCGCCTCGATGGGGATGGTGCCCGAGCCGCACATGGGGTCCACGAAGTTGCTCTTGCGGTCCCATCCTGAGAGCAGGACCATGCCTGCGGCCAGCACCTCGTTGAGCGGGGCCAGGTTGGTCTCGTCCCGGTAGCCGCGCTTGTACAAGGGCTCGTCGGAACTGTCCAGCGAGATGCGGCACATGTCGTTCTGCACCATCAGGTGGATGCGCACGGTGGGCAGCTCCAGGTCCACCGAGGGTCTTCGGCCCGTGCGATCGCGGAAGCGGTCCACGATGGCGTCCTTGGCCTTCTGCGCGATGTACTGCGAATGGTTGAACAGCGTGGTGCTCAGCGTGCATTGCACCGCCAGCGTGTCGTGCTTGTCCAGGTAGCGCTCCCACGCCATGCGTTTGATGCCCATGTAGAGGTCGTCCTCATTGCGCACCGGGAACGCCTCGATGGGTACCAGCACACGCAAGGCGGTACGCAGGCAGAGGTTGGTCCGGTACAGGCAGGCCTCATCGCCCCTGAACCTCACGGCGCGATTGTGCGTGGTGATGTCCGTTGCACCCAGGTCCTCCAGTTCGTTCGCCAGCACCAACTCCAGGCCGTGCATGGTCTGGGCGGTCATGTCGAACAGGGCGGTCGGTACGGTTTCCATGGGTGAAAGGCGCCCGAAAGTACGCTGCCGCGCCCAGGCGGTCATTCCTGCGCGTACGGCTGCATCCGGCCCACGTTCATGAGCATGCCGCTGGAGGTCCGGCTCCAGATGTTCCCCTTGTGGTCCACGGCATACTGCTGGTCGGTCCAGTCCAGTGAGAATTCATACTCCCCTGGTACCATGCGGGTGCAGGCCCCGAACTCGATGGGCTCGGCGTAGTTGTTGAACCAGACGAGGCATCCGGCACGATCCACGTAGTAGGTGTTCGCATCGCCGGCGAAGCGCACCACGAACTGGAACTCGCGCTGCACGGTGAAGGTCGGTTCGCGGCGCAGGGCCATGTCGCGGGCCTCTTCCCAGCCCTGGCGGATCGCGGCGGAGCGGGCGTGCTTGGGTGGGTGGCTCCGGGTGCCGTGCACGTTGCCCGCCACGTCGATCGCGGCAAGGCTTTCCTCCAGGGTGGCACCCATGTGATACAGGATGAAGCCCGAGTACCGGTCGCACGCCAGCTCATCCCCGGGTCGAAGCGCTTCCGGGTCGAGCGTGTGCCCCAGCAGGTGGTGCGCGATCTCGTGCGCCAGGATGCTCACCGCCGCCCGGTCCGTGCGTGTCGAATCCACGATGCCGGCGATGAATTCAGGGTTGTAAGCGATCACGCGTTCACGCCCCTTGATGTAGGCGTTCGCTGTGCGCACCTCGGGGTCCTCGCGCACGGTGAAGTTGGGCAGCAGACCGGAGTGGCGGACGACGCGGTGCACGGCCTCCTTGGCCGCCGCCTCGTTCATGCGGGTGGGCTGGGCCTGCAGCATAACGGTGCCACTGAGCAGGAGGAACAACAGCATGGATCGCATGGCCTGGAACATCCCTGCCAAGGTAGACGACAGTTCCTTCGATAGGGCAGCGCCCCATCGCCTATCCGCCTATGTTTGCCCGTGAAGCCTTGAACCGAACGATCGCCTGCGCTGAGGGTTTCTTTGAACGATGACCATGACCACGAGGAATCCTTTCGTTTCCGTCCTCTCCCTTTTTCTTTCGGTGTTCTGCCGGCTCAGCGCTTCAGGCCAGTGTTGCGACCATACCCTGTTGATGCAGGACAGCTATGGCGATGGCTGGAACGGCGGGACCCTGGAAGTGACCATCAACGGCACGTCCATGGGCGTGTTCGCCGCCTCAGGTGCGGGCAGCGATACCGTGTTCACCGTTTGTAATGGCGACCTGTTGGAGCTGCTCTACACGGCTGGCGATTGGGAGAACGAGAACACCTACCAGGTGTATGGTCCATCGGGGAGCGTCGTCTTCGCGGACGGGCCCGATCCTTCGGTGGGCGTGGTCTATGCCGATACAGGAGATTGCACATTGATCTCCGTGCCCGGCAGCGGCCCCTGCACGGCGATGCCCATTGATACGGTGAGCTGCGTGGTGGCGGACAATACCGGTGCGCTCGGCACGGCCATTTCGCCGGGGTGCGCCAACTACCAGGGCGCGGACATCTGGTACGCCATGCCGGTACCGGCCTCCGGGAACGTGAGCGTCAGCACCTTCACCACGGGGGGGCTGAATGATACAGGTATCGCACTGTGGACCGGGGGCAGCTGCTTCGGACTTCAAGCACAGGGCTGTGATGACGACGGTGGTCCGGACTATTTCTCGCTGGCCCTGGCCTACGAACTGCCGGTGGGCGATACGCTGTACATCCAGGCGTTCGGATATGGGGGAGGCACCGGTGACTTCGAGCTGTGCGTGTCCGACCTCGGCACTGTGACGCTCGAAAGCTCGGAGCTCCCCATCGTGATGATCAACACGCTGGGACAAGCGATCCCGAACGATGTGAAGATCGATGCGCTGATGGAGGTCAAGTACAACGGACCGGGCAACCTCACGTACGTCACGGACCCGGCGAACGAGTACAACGGGCACATTGGCATCGAGGTGCGCGGCGCCTCCTCGGCATCCTATCCTCAGCAGCCGTTCGCCGTGGAAACGCGTGACTCCCTTGGGGCCAACTACGACGTGTCCATTCTGGGCATGCCGGCGGAGAACGACTGGGTGCTGCTGAGCAACTACAACGACCGCTCCTTGGTGCGCAACACGTTGGCGTTCACCATCGCGCAAGGGATGGGGCAGTATGCCGCGCGCCACAGCCTGTGCGAGGTGCTGGTGGATAGCGCGTACCGGGGCATCTATGTGTTCGCGGAGAAGGTGAAGCGCGACAGCGGAAGGGTCGACATCGCCAAGCTGACCGGACTGGAGAACACGGGGGATGATGTGACCGGGGGCTACATCCTCCAACAGAACTACTGGGATGCTTCGAACAGCTTCCAGTCCAACTTCTCACCGATCGATCACCCGGGCTTTGATATCCACTTCGTGCACGAATACCCGGATCCCGACACGATCACGGTGCCCCAGCGCGACTACATCGCCGCGTATGTTGACAGTTTGGAAACGGCCTTGTACAGCGCCGATTTCGCTGATCCCGCCATCGGTTTCCGGCAGTACCTCGACGTACCTTCCTTCATCGACTACTTCCTGGTCAACGAGGTCGCCCGGAGCAATGATGGATTCAAGAAGAGCGTGTTCTTCCACAAGGACAAGGCCTCCAACGGAGGCAAGTTGAAGGCCGGTCCCGTCTGGGACTTTGATTGGGCGTGGAAGGACATCGCGAGCTGCACCATCTTCGAAGCCACGGACGGTTCGGGATGGGCGCACCTCATCAACGATTGCTTCACGGACAACTACTCGTGCGGCTGGTATGTGCGCATGCTGCAGGACAGCACCTTCAATAATGAGCTTCGCTGCGCCTACGAGGGATACCGGACCAATGTGTTGGACACCACCTTCCTGTTCGCCTACATCGACAGTGTGGGGGACTTGGTGCAGAACGCCCAGGCCCGGCACTTCCAGAAGTGGCCCATCCTTGGGGTCAGCGGTCCGGCACCGGAAGTGAATGCGGTCGCCGTGACCTACGCGGCCGAGTTGGATACCTTGAAGTCCTGGATCGCACGCCGCTTGGATTGGCTGGACCTGAACATCCCAGGGCAATGCACGATCCAAGCGTCCGTTCCGGAGCGGGGTGGAGACCAGGGCCTGCTGATCTATCCGAACCCGAGCAACGGTGCCTTCCATTTCCAGGGAACCTTCACCGCGCAGGGACCCTTGCAGCTATCCATACACGACCTGACCTGGCGAGAGATCGACCGGTTCACGCTGCCCACAGGCCGCGTTGATATCGACCACGAGATCCGGGAGAGCGGGACCTACTTCTTCACGGTCCGGTCCCAGGGACGCATCCTGCGGACGGGAAAGCTGGTGGTGCTGTGATTCTGAACGCTTTTCCCGCAAGGAAGGGGGCCTGCGTTCAATGCGTCGATCCCGCTGCGGTACGCCGTTGGATCACCTTGCTCAGGATGAACAGCACACCGATGAGCGCAACGGGTCCGCTGATGGCCAAGATCCAGTCCAGCCGCTGGCTCACCCAGATCGCATAGGTGAGCGCCAAGGCCAGCAACAAGGTGCCCCCAATAACAGGACGCTTCCAGCCAACAATGACAATGAGAAGGACGGCGAAGGCCGGGATGAGGTGGACCACGAAATGCCCTGCCTGTTCCATGGCTGATGCGCCCGGCTCGAAGGCATCAAGTGCGAACATGCCAATGAACACGAACAGCATAAGGCCCAGGACTCGGGGCATCCAGAGCAGGATCGGATACGGCGCTTTCATATACATGCCGCCATGGATGGGACCGGTGGCGTCAGCGAAAAGTAGAATGAGCCGGAAGGGAGCGTGAATGATCTGTGTCAGGCGGCAGGGAGGATGGATGACGCGCTTAGCTTCGGTGCATGCGGCGGATCCTCACCCAGCGAGCAGCGGCGAGCGCCTTGTTGCTCCTGATGTCACTTGCCCTGACGTTCCAACTGGTCGTGCTCATGGGCTTCATTCCAACGGAGATGGTCTGGGGTGGCCGGTTGGCCGATGAACGTGAGCGAGCGATCGGGGCCGGTGTTTCCATTGGCGTGCTGGTACTCATGGGGCTTATCGTCCTGGGGCGGATCGAGCGTCTCGGTAAGCGGATGGCGGTGGTCGGGCGCTGGGGCATCTGGGTCGTGGTCGGGGTGTTCGCCTTGAACACGGTCGGGAACCTCTTCGCCATGGACCCACGCGAAGCCCTGATCTTCACTCCGGTCACCACCATTTGCACATTTCTTGCCCTGCGCGTCGCCGTGGACGACCCGTTTTCTCCTGTTTGAGCCGATCGAAGCGATGGCTAAGTCGCTGAAGATGAGTCTGAAGTGTTATTTGAACTTCCGTATGTTAAGCAAATATTAATATAATACGAAACATTGATTAACTTTGGGTCGTTCCAATAGCAAATCACAGCCCCATGAAAGCCCTGATCCTGTCCCTCACGCTGCTTGCTGCGACCTCGATGTCGGCACAGGATGCCGTACAGCGCAGCTTTCATCCCAATGGAGAGGTGAGCGAGGTACGCTACCCTTCCGGTGACCGCATCCTGTTCGTTCGGTTCTTTGAGAACGGGAAAGTGAGCGAACGGGGCGCCTTCGCCAACGGAAAGCCCGATGGCATCTGGAAGCGCTTCGACGAGAAGGGTGGCCTGGTGGCCAAGGTCCGCTTCGAGAATGGCGTGCGCGAAGGCCGTTGCCGCTACACCAGCCTTGACGGACAGACCAGCTACCGCGTGACTTACGAGAACGGTCGGCTGGTTCACGGAGAGCAGTATGATGCGGCCGGTGCGCTCGTCGCGGAGAAGGACAACCGCTGAGCCAGCAACAGGAATGATCTTCCACGTCCCAAGGTGATCCCTTCACCATGGCACCGTTCACGGTGGATCCAGTGAACGCCCGCGGAACGGTCGGTCCGCACTCGGGTGCTGAAAGCGTGAGCTGACCGCGGAAGGGCTGTTGGGCCGTGGGCTGGGTCTGAGCCACCGGCTGAGCTGCGGGAGAGCGGAAGGGCGCTTCACCCCAGCCTGCTCACCACCTCCTCGATCGCATCCTTCAATTTCTCGCAGGCACGGATCGTGTCGCCGAAGCGCTCGGCACCCATGCTCAGAGCACTTTCGCGCAAGGCATCCACAGCGGCGGGCAGTTGCGCGCAGCGCGGCTCGGTGGCGATACCATGCTCCAACTGCTGGTCGATCTCCGCGATCAACCCATCGTCCATGTGTGCGTGGCGGAGCTCCGTCTGAAGCATCAGCACGGTACGGCGCAACACGCGCAAGCGGCGGGCGAGGTCAAGGTCGTCCATTGGGACGCGAAGATCGGGGAATGGCACGCCACTGGTGCCGCTTACTGCACCCGCAACACTTCACCCTCGTCCACCAGGCCCATCAACCGCACCCACAGCTCGCCGCCCGGGGTGGTGTAGCCGATCTCGAAGCAGCCGATCATGGGCCGGCCGTACTGGGTGCCACGGAACACGAAGTTCTCCGGAAGTGGCTCGCTCGCGGGAAGCCAACCGGGCGGTTCATCCGCTGTCCGTAGAGAACCATACTTCTGCGTCAACACCTCGATGAATACCCGCCAGCGCGGCGGCTCGGCCCAGCGGAAACGGTCGTTGCCCAAGCCCATGGCCAGTTCGGTGCCCCCCAGTTCCTGGCCCTCGTGCAGCGTGAAGAGTTGAAAGCTGCCGTCCGCTGACCTCTCCATCAGCAGCGCGGCGCCGGGCAGCATGCGCACACCGCGATGGTAGGAGCCGAGGGGTGGCGCTGTTGAATGATAGGGTGCGTTCTCGCCGGTGATCACCACATCGGGAATGTCGTCGGAGGTGAGGTCGATGGTCTCATCGGGCGGAACGCCGGGCGGCACCATCACCTGTGGTTCCACCGGTTCATGGCCGAAGTCGAAGGGCGGTTCCTCGGGTTCGCGCTTCAGCACGATGAGGTCGCCTTCCTCACCATAGCCGTTCGGTACACGCACCACATACTTCGTCCTTACCACCACGCGGCCATAGGGAAAGGGAAGCTCGAACGCGAAGGCCGCGACGCTCGTGCCGCGGTGGTTCGCGCTGCGCAACACCAGCGTGTGCCCGTCGTGATGATCGCCCGTACCAAACCAACCGTCCTGTTCCTTGGTGATCGCTGGTCCGAAGGGACGCTCCAGCAGCCAGAACTCCGTGGGGTGGTCCTCGTCGGTCCAGCTCAGTTGCTTGAAGTGGATGCGCGCAGCGAGCAGGGCGGTATCCAATCGTGTGCTGTCCTCCAGCGTGTACCAGCGCTGCGTGCTGGGCGTGCTCCACATCAGGATGGCGTTGCCACTGATCGTGCGCACACCCACCAGGTGCTTCCCTAAGTAGCCGGGTTGCTCCGGATCGGAGATGTGGATCGTTCGGGTGGTGATCAGCAGGTCCGCGATGCCATCGCCGGTCACGTCCACGTATTCATCGGGCGGCGGGCCGGGGATGATGCGATCGGCTTGGGCGTGGACCTGGAGCGCCACGGCCATGACCAGCAGGGCAAGCATGGGTCTCATCGCACCATGAAGGGCTTTCCGGCCAGCAAGAGCGCACCGACCCGGATGTTCACCCGGTCCGTTCGCCCTGGAGCCTCAATACGGAAGGACCCGTGCCATGCCGTGCCGTTCGCCACCGTCTGGAACACGTAATACTGTGCCTCCAGGTCGGGTATCGCCGTGATCAATGCCGACTGATGCCCATAGCCCCAGTAGGCCACTTGGATGGAGCCATCCGTGTAGAGGGTCCTCGGTATCTCAAAGTCGTTCTGCGGCTTGGTGTCAACAGCAGGGATGCTATCCCCCTTTGAACAGACCATGGTGCGCCAATGGCCCTGGCTATCCTTGTCGCTGAGTAGCATGGTGCCGGGCAGGTTCATGACGTACAACATGCACGTTCCTGAGCTGCTGGGCTCATCATCGGTGCCACTGCGGCTGCCTTGCACCACCAGATCGGGGATGCCGTCGTTGGTGATGTCGATGCTGTCGTTGGGCGCGAAGCCGCAGTAGTTGCGGTCGAAGTCGGTCTGTGCCACGAGGCCGGATCCCAGCGCACACGCACTCAATAGAAGCAGGGCTCTCATCGCGGATACAGGGTGATGTCCACGGGTGCGAAGTTCGGTCGTCCCTCCGATGGCGGGTATACGGCTTCGTCGAATACGCCGCACAGACGATAGCTGTCGAAGGCGGTGAGCGGCACCACCACCTGCTTGTATCGCACCGGCCACTGGTCCCTTCGCTTGTTCAACGGCCCCGCATCGCGCTCGTCCTGCAGCAGCACCTTCATCGCGCCGGTGTGGAAGTCGTCGGGCACTACCAGGATGTAGTTGTCCTTCGCGAAAGGGAAGTAGGCGGGCACATCGAAGTAGCCCCGCTTGCGGTAGGGTAGGTGCTGTTCGACGTTGCGGTGGAAGAGCTGCCAGGGCTTGTCATGATGCACCACCGGCAGGTTGTTGCTGCCCAACAGGGTGATCCGCAGGCCATCGATCACCGCGCTGTCACCAGCGGCATGCGGCCGCACCACGATCACGGAGCGGAAGTCGTAGCTGCAGTGCTGCGCGATCAGCACGGTGGGGGTGAAGGCAAGAAGTAGAAGGAAGGGCCTCATGATCATCCCGTACACCTGTGCCGCACGAACGTTCGAACCATCCGGGACCTGGGGTGTACCGATGGCCATGTTCAGATGCCTGCTTCTCATCGCCCTCCATGTGTTGCTTCCACTGCTCGCCCGTGCGGACAACGACCCGCGTTTTGCACGCATCATCCACAGGGGCAACCCGCATCGCATCGATCGCTGCATGCGCCGCTGCATCGAACGGGCAGGACGGGACCACGGCGCTTCGACCTACATGCACCCAATGGGCGTTGCAGAGTCACGCATTCACGCGCTCTACGACGACCTGCGCAAACAGGTCGGTGTGATCGGTGTGGACTGGGACCGTTGCGTCGTCAAACCCGCCAACTGGCCTGGCACATGGACGCTGGGTGTGGTGTTCCGCACGCGCGACGGCAAGGAGCAGGACATCCTGGAGCGCTGCTACACCATCCAGGGTGGGCGACCCGGCACCATCAACCTCTTCGGTTGGCGCCCGCATGTGCGAAAGGACCGGGATGACTTGAAGGTGAAGCGCGCGCAAGTGTGCGAGGGGTTCCTGGAGGAACAGAAGCGCATTTGCAGTGACCTGGTGCATTGATCAAGCCTTCCGCTGCATGTGCCTCGCGATCGTCTTCGGCTTCTTCCTGTGCACGGTGCTCGTCCCGGCCGCCACGCGCACCGTGCATGTGCGCGGCACCATCAGCAACCTGCACGAGCTCGGCCTCAAGGGCTGGTACTCCGCGCTCAACATCCGTTCGGCCACCTGGCTGGCGCCTGCGTCGGGGCCGGACCCGGCCACCCGGCAGTTCAACGGGGAAGTGGAGTGCGAGGTGGTTCGCGACGCGCACGGCAAGTGGGTGGACATCGAACTCACCGCCATGGCCTACATCCGGGGCCGTGATCGCAGCATGTTCATCCGCGTGCCGTACGCCCGGAACATCGATCTGGGCACCTTCGCCTGGAAGCCGTCGCGCTACCGGTGGAAGCCGGACGGCCTGCGCATCGAGACCGCGCTGCCGCGAGACACGGTCATCGGTGCGATGGACGATCCCGCGATCCTGACCATCAGCCCCATCAACCCCACACCCGAGGATACCGTGCACATCACCGTGGAGTGGACCACGAGCGGACAGCCGATGGTGGCGGATCAGCTGGGCCTATCCGCAGGACCGGACACCACGCTCATCGCCATTCGCTTCGGCGCGCGCACCGATACGGACATCTACGGCGAGAGCTATCCGAGGTGCGCCACGCCCTGGGTATTCCCACAGCTAACGGCAGGGCGCTACCGCCTCCATCAGATGCCGCTCCTTACCGAAACCGTGCAGGACATCGATCTGCTGTTCGGCCAGGAGTAGTTCTTCACCGTTGGTGAACGCAAGGAGCCGTAGGGTCGAGGCGATGGAAGTGATGTTAGGTGTGTTGTGCTGATATGCACGCGCGCTTCGGTGAGGTGAAGCTGGCAGCCGAAGGGACAAGTCGCCATTCTCCGCGCATGACGTTCTATCTTTGGGCAACAAGCCCACGGTCATGTCCTTCACGAACAAACCTTCGGTAACCCTCACGCTCGATCAAGTGGTCGAGCTGGTGGACCAATTGTCCCCGGCCGATAAGCTGAAGGTGGCCAAGCGCATCCAGAAGCACCAGCGCTCGAAGGACATCGATCGTTTGGTGGAGATCTTGAGCAAGGTGAAGATCAGCGAGAAGCAACTCACCGCGATGGTCGAAGAAGAACGCGCCAAGATCCATGCCCGTGAGCAAGCGCGTCCGGCTCGTCGTTGATGCCAACATCCTCCTCAGCGCGCTGATCGGTGGTGAGCTCCGCTGGTTCAGGGAAGTGCTGGCGATTGACGACCTGGATCTGCTGGTTTCTTCAAGCATGCTTGAAGAGGTCGAGCGCGTTGCATCGAGGCCGTATTTCAGGAAGTACTTCCCGCTGGATGAACCGGTCGAGATCTTGACCATCGTCAAACGCAATGGCACGCTTGGGAAAGTCAAGCCACCCTACGAGCGCATCTGCCGTGATCCGAAGGACGATCACCTGCTCGCCCTCGCTAAAAAGGGCAAAGCCGACTTCCTGATCACCGGCGATGAGGATATGCTCGTGCTGAAAAAGCATGGCAAGACCCGGATCCTGAAGCCTGCGGCGTTCAGGAAGGAGTTCTTATAACAGGCTAGCCTAGCTCTCAAAGCTCCTGAAGAACTCCGGCACCAGCTCGTACACCGTCTTCGGCTTGAGGGTACTTCGAAGAACCTCGAACGGATGGCGCACGCAGCTATCGTTCGGTCAGACGAGGCGCTCCGAAAGGAGGATACTGAAACTAAGTATCCGACTGAGGAGCAACGAAGTAT
>JBIIYP010000008.1:0-116956 GCA_044346705.1 Flavobacteriales bacterium | reverse complement strand
CGCCGATGCAGTCCTTGCAGCACGCGAGCAACAGTCCCATGCGATCGCGCGGGTCGAGCTTCCAGCTTTTCTCCGCAATGGTGAGCAACCAGCCTTCCGGTATCAGTCCGTCGAAGAAGGGAAAAAGCACTTTGCTCTTGTAGGGCCGTTCAGCCAATGGCAAGGTGAGGCTCACGGCTTCAGCGTGCTGCTCATCGCGATACTCAGGTCGATAGATGAACTCGAAGCCTTCCACGGTTTCGGAGAGCGTGCCCGCCGAGCGACCATGCATCATCACCTGGGCGCTACGCATCGGCATCGGGTTTGAAGTCGTTCGTGGCCGGTTGATCGATCGGCACAGGACCGAGCTGGCAGCCGAAGAAGCGCAGTACCTCATTCACCTTGTCCATGCGTAGGGTTGGTTTGCCGCGTTCCAATTCGCGCACGAAGCGCAGGCCCACGCCCGCCTTATCAGCAAGTTGGGTCTGCGTGAGCTTGAGCGCTTTGCGCCGTTCGATGACGAACTTGGCCAGATACAGTTGTTCCATTTTGTACCCTTTCGGGACCAATTTAGGAGCATTCGCCGATATTGTACCTGATAGGGTATAATAAAGTTCGATTTCGTCCATATAATACCCTTTCGGGTACGTTTTCGGCGCGACTGACGTAAAATTAAACCCGTTCGGGTACTATTCGACTCAGAATACGTGCTAAATGAGTACCATCGTACCCGATAGGGTACTTCTTTCATTCTGCGGCGAGCTCGTACACCCCCTCAAAGGGAGGGGGCAAATTGCCACCCCCCTTCAAAGGAAGTAGGACTATTTCCCACCCCCTTTCGTTCGATATCGTTTGCCTTTGGCAGTAGGGAGCTCTGCCAAAAAATTTGGGCGTGCCGGTGTGTCCCTTCGCTTCGCAGAGCCTTTGCTCGGGAGCACACCGTCGCGCTTTCCGCTGCAACTCCGCGCCCGTTTGCTTCGTCGTTCCTCCTCGCAATGACCCGGGCTTGCGGGGTTTCCGCTCCAATCGCTCACGCGCATCCTACCCGTAGCTTCGCACCCGCTCCCGAACCCGATGCCCGGAATTGCCGGTGTCGGGTTTCGGGCATTTTGGCGTCCATGAGTTCCATCGAGTCTAAGCGTATCAGCGGGACATACTGGGAGCGGTTGCTTCTTATCGCAATGCCCATCCCTCTAGTGATGTTCGGGGCTTTGCTGTTCAAGGATCCGTCCAACATTTCGTGGGAGATCTGTCTCATCATTGTTCTCGTTATCCTTCTCGTTTGGGTCGTCGACTCCGAGCCACTCAGGAGGTACCACACTGTACCACTCTTTGATGGCGTTGTCTTAGCGCTGAATGATGAGGCGTTACCTCCATCAAGCATTCTCAGCATCACTCCTCTGACGCGCTATCGACCGCGCAGTACACAGTTATTGGAAGTGACCTTCAGGACTCATGATGGGAACAGAACGGTACATATACTGTCTAAACCTGAGCTAGTCCCATTTGGCTTGTTCACCTCCGAGCCGAAAACTCTTCGACTTCTTCTGAAATCCCATCCTGAACTCCGCAAACGAGTTCAACCTGAACGCATCATCTGACCGCCTTGGTTTCACTGACCTCCCTCCCCGACCTCCTCACCCTCTACCGCAACGACCCACGCGTAGCGCGCATCGCCGAAGGCCTGCAACCCGATTCCGCGCGCGTGCAGATCGCGGGCACCATCGGTTCGTCTCAGGCACTGATCGCCGCATCGGTCATCGATCGCACCCAGGGCGTGCATGTCTTCGTCCTCACCGACAAGGAAGAAGCGGCGTACTTCATCAATGACCTGGAGGCGTTGAAGAATGCGGGTGGAAATGGTGAAAGGGGTGAGAATGGTGAGAAAGGAAAGAAGGCCAAAGAGCAGGACCTGTACTTCTTTCCGGCTCCATCGCGGTCCGCTTACGATGCTGAGGGACACCATGATGGCGAGCGCGTCACGCGGACGGAAGTGCTGGAAGTGTTGATGAAGGTGAATGCGGGAATGAATGGTGAGAAAGGAGAGAACGGTGAAAAAGTGGCAGGAGGGTCCTCTACCCCCGCACCACTTTCTCCACCCTCACCATTCTCACCCCTTCTCATCATCACATACCCCGAAGCCCTCGTCCCGTTGGTGGTAGCGAAGGAGGTGATGCAGAAGAACACGCTGTCCATCAAACGCAACGAGGAGCTGCCGATCGATACGTTGGAGGAATGGCTCCTGGAGACAGGCTTCACCCGCGTGGAGTTCGTGTACGAGCCGGGGCAGTTCAGCATCCGCGGCGGTATTGTGGACGTGTTCAGCTACGGCAACGACAAGCCCTACCGCATCGAACTCTATGGCGATACCGTGGAAAGCGTACGCCGTTTCGACCCGCAGGACCAGCTGACGGTGGAGCGACTTGCCGAAGCGGTTATCGTGCCCGACCTACAGGATGAGGATGCCGCGCGCCAACAACTGTTCTTCGCGCAATTGCCAGCGAACGCGACCATCTGGCTGCGCGACCTGCAGGCCATCGGTGATGCGGCCAAGAAGCAGTTGAAGTTGCTCAGTGAAGCGTACGAACGACTGCCGGACAAGGACCACCACGCCAAGCCAAGCGAGCTGCTCGCCACGGATGCGGAGCTGATCAAGGGGACGCTAGGTTTCCGGAAAGTGTTCTGGGCTGCTGGCCACTTGCCGCTGGCTGCTGGCCGATCCGATGACCAGCCAGAAGCCAGCAGCCAGCGGCAAGTGGCCCTTTCGGTGGATTTCCAACAACGCCCCCAACCCACCTTCGCGAAAGAGTTCAAGGTCCTCAGTGGCGACCTGCACAACAAGCAGAATGCGGGCTACACGAACCTCATCGCGTGCAACAGTGCGAAGCAGAGCGAACGGCTCTACTCCATCTTCAACGACATGGAGCACGAGGTGGCCTTCACGCCTCTTGTTCTGGACCTGCACGAAGGCTTCATCGATCCCGAGCTGAAGCTCGCGCTCTACACGGACCACCAGATCTTCGAGCGCTACCACCGCTTCCGGCTGAAGGAAGGGTTCCGCAAAAACTCGCAGGCGCTTACGCTGAAGGAGCTGACGCAACTGAAACCCGGGGACCTGGTGGTACACATCGACCACGGCGTAGGTGTCTTCAGCGGATTGGAGAAGATCGATGCCGGCGGCAGCATGCAGGAAGCGATCCGCCTGAAGTACCGCGACAACGACATCCTCTACGTGGGCATCCACAGCCTGCACCGCGTAAGCAAGTACAGCGGCGAGGAAAGCGGCAAAGCGCCGAACATCAGCAAGCTCGGCAGTCCGGCGTGGAAGAACCTGAAGGAGAAAACGAAGGCGAAGGTGAAGGCACTGGCCTTCGACCTGATCAAGCTCTACGCGCAACGCAAGAGCAAGCCGGGCTTCGCGTTCCAACCGGACAACTACCTGCAGCACGAATTGGAAGCGAGCTTCATCTACGAGGACACGCCCGACCAGCTGAAGGCCACGCAGGACGTGAAACGCGACATGGAAAAACCCACGCCGATGGATCGGCTGGTCTGCGGCGATGTCGGTTTCGGGAAGACGGAGGTGGCGATCCGCGCGGCGTTCAAGGCGGCGTGCGATGGCAAACAGGCCGCAGTGCTCGTGCCCACCACCATCCTCGCCTTGCAGCACTGGAAGAGTTTCTCGGCGCGCATGAAGGGCATGCCGGTGCGTGTGGAGTACATCAACCGCTTCCGTTCATCAGCGCAACAAACGCAGATCCTCAAGGACCTCAAGGAAGGCAAGATCGACATCATCATCGGCACGCATCGCCTGGTGAGCAAGGATGTGCAGTACAAGGACCTCGGCATCCTCATCATCGACGAAGAGCAGAAGTTCGGGGTGAACGTGAAGGACAAGTTGAAGACCCTGCGCGCCACGGTGGATACGCTCACGCTCACCGCTACGCCGATCCCACGCACGCTGCAGTTCAGCCTCATGGGCGCGCGCGACCTCAGCATCATCAGCACACCGCCACCCAACCGTTACCCGGTGAGCACCATGCTGCAACCGTACGACGAAGTGGTGATCCGCGGTGCCATCGAATACGAGCTAAGTCGTGGTGGACAGGTCTACTTCCTGCACGACAAGGTGAAGAACATCGAGTTCATCGCCGACATGATCCGCAAGCTCGTGCCCGGCGCGCGTGTGGGCGTGGGTCATGGTCAGCTGGAAGGCCACAAGCTGGAGGAAGTGATGATGGACTTCATCGAGGGCAACACCGACGTGCTCGTGTGTACCACCATCGTGGAGAACGGCCTCGACATCCCGAACGCCAACACGATCATCGTCAACGAGGCGCAGAATTTTGGCCTCAGCGACCTGCACCAGTTGCGCGGTCGCGTGGGCCGCAGCAACAAGAAGGCCTACTGCTATCTGCTGGCGCCGAGCCCGCACCTCCTGCCCGACCTCAGCCGCAAGCGCCTGCAAGCCATCGAGCAGTTCAGCGATCTCGGCAGCGGTATCCACATCGCCATGAAGGACCTCGACATCCGCGGTGCGGGCGACCTGCTCGGCGCGGAACAGAGCGGCTTCATCAACGACATCGGCTTCGAGACCTACCACAAGATCCTCGAGGAAGCCGTGCGCGAACTGAAGGACCAGCATTTCAAGGACCTCTTCGACGATGCCCAAGGAGGCAGCCACGCCCTCGCCCGTGGATCACGTCGCGACCAAAGCGACGACTGCATCATCGAGACCGACCTCACCATGCTGATCCCCAACAGCTACGTGAGCGAAACGGCCGAACGCCTCGCGCTCTACCGGAAGCTCGACGACATCAAGGACGAAGTGGAACTACAGAAGTTCACGACAGAGGTCACGGATCGCTTCGGACCGATACCGCAACAGGTAACGGAACTGATGGAAGCGATCCGTCTGCGCTGGTTGGGCCAGCAGATGGGGCTGGAGAAGATGGTGCTGAAGAAGGGTGTGCTCATCGGCACCTTCATCGCGGACCAGAAGCACGCATTCTTCGCCGGGGACACCTTCCACGCCGTATTGCGTGCGGTACAAGCGCAGCCGCGGAAGTTCAAGGTGTACGAGAAGGCGGGGACGCTGCGGATCAGTGTGCAGGATGTGAAGACGCTGCATGAAGCCAAACAGGCACTGGAGTCCGCACTGACAGTGGCCGCGTGAAGCTCAACGGGCCGGGATCATCTCATACCGGAAGCGCGGATCCAACGCTTTCGTATCCAGGGTATCCAGCATCTCCCGCGTTACGCGCAAGGGGTACAAGCTCCTGTTCAGCGGCTTCCACATCATCTCCAGCCACTGCGTATCGGTGAAGCGCCCGGGCTTGTTGGCCAGCAGCACGACCAGTGTGGGCGCGTTCCATTCGAGCGCGGTCGCCGAGCTGTCAGCACTCGGCGTGATGGGAGCTTGTGCAAAGGCCGTCAACGGGCAAAGCACCAGCAGGAAGAGCATCAAGCGCGGGTTCATGGCTCAACGACCATAATACGGGTGGATACCGAACGCGGACCCCAGCTGATCCTGCAATTGTACAGCCCAGGGGATGCCCCGACGAGTTGCACCTGATGCACCTGGCTCCAGGGTGGTAAGCGATCGTGTAGGATGAGCTTGCCCGCCAGGTCGCGCACTTCCAAGACGCCGACCTGCCCAATGGAAGGGTAGCTTAGGGTGAACGCACCCATGCTCGGGTTCGGGAAGGCCTGAATGCGCAGCCCTTCTGCAGCCAGGTCAGGCATACCTGAGTTGATCCCCAAACTATCGCACACGCTCCCATCCACCGGCCCCAGGTGGTAGTTGGGGTGGTTGGGCAGTGAGTTGCCGAAGTAGCGCGTAAGGTCTATGCCGTGCTGTTCGATGTTGCAAGCCACGCCTGCCGAATCAGGCGAGTGGATCACGTGTAAGACTAGAGTCGTGTTGTCTGTACTGACATAGATCTTTCCGTCAGGTGCGAGTTGGGGGATATTGAATAAAGTGGCGAAGGGTGGGCTGGGTGAATAGGTACTGTCCCATACGGCGATGTGGACCATGGATGAGGCCACATCAGCAGCCTCCGTATCGAACTGGTACATGTCGAAGAACGAGGACACATACACATAGCGCCCATTAGAGGAGAAGGCCACACCACCTGCCCCGTTGTAGTCATTGATCGGGATAAAGACCGGGTTTGAAAACAGGCCCGTGCATCGATCGAAATCAAAGATGTCCAGGTCCTGCTCACCCCAATAATAGGCGAACTTGCTGCCATCTGGAGAAAAGCACGCCTGTCCATTATCCGCAGGTCGTATCATGCCAATTGATTGGGTGCCATCCAAACTTACACCTGAAGGAGTGACGATGAATCTGTAGTAAGCGTTGGTGTTCAGTTTGTGACAGAAGGCCCACCAATCGCGGCCATTGGCATGCCGCACTGCGGTCAAGTATCCCAAGTTCAGATCATCACTCAGGATCACCTGGTTCTTGTTCACTACGGCACCCAAGCCACCTCCCAAACTCATATCGACCGTGGTCAAGTACAATTGTTCCGCGTTGATCACCAATTCATTGTCCACGGTCATGTGCAGTATGTAGTACTCACTTGGTGAATCTGGCCTGGGAAGTATCAAAGCGCCTTGAGCGAGAACTAGTCCGTAGGGACTGTTGTCAGCGTAGTTGCCTGGGTTCAGCCCAGCCCCGTTGAACATGGTGTCACCATTTGCGTCGGCCACAATGAGTCCATTTGTGCTGAACAACAAATTGCCATTAGCATCGCTGATATTGGCTACGGTCCGTTGATAGTCAACAGTCCTGCTCAATGTCGTAATGGTTAGGGCTCCGCTCTGGAAATCCATGTCAACTCCACCCGAAGGGGGAGGAGCCCAACTGGCGTACCCTCCGGTCCACAGGTTGTTCAATCCTTGCTGGGCCTGAATTTGATGCAAGGGCATCAACCCTTGTATCAAACCGAAGCAGAAACAAACACGAAACGCCAGCCGGACCATCGCGCAGCGCCGACCTCAGCGGACGATCGTGAGCTTACCCACACCAATGACCCCAGAAGGACCTCGCACTTGGTAGTGATAAAGGGCCGGAGCAAGTGATGCTGTGCTGAACGCCAAGCGGGGCATCTCGATCGGCACGACCTGCCGCATCACCTCGGCTCCCACGGCATCATACACGACGAAGCTTCCGGGTTCATCCAATTCGCGGTCGAGCACCAGTGTGGCTTCGTCAACGGCGGGGTTAGGCACCACGGTGACCGCATTGATCGGCAGAGCGGTCAGGCTCTTGACGAGGATACCATGTTGGAGACAGAGCGCCTGGTCATCGAAGTCGTAGCTGTCGTCAATGAGCCAATACAGAGATCGCGCCTTGAACACGGCATTGCCTCCCACCATGGGGCATTGGTTCGCGATCGCGAACAGGTCATCGGCTTGGATGGACGTGAAACTGTCCACATCCTTGCCGACGGTGGCCAGGTACACTTCGTTCACCGCTTTCTCGTTGGTCTCGATCAATTCGGAGGTGGCGATGCCAGCGTTGGCCGTCTTCACCCCTTCGGCGGTCAGCACTTTCGTGGTGCTGGCCAGTTGCAGGGCGGAGGCGTTCCAGGCGGACAGGTTGTTGATATTCTGCCGATAACCGCTCAGGCCAACAAGGATGCCTTGCCGTTGTGCCGGGGTGAGCGTGCTGTCGCCCAGTTGCTCCATGCCGTCCTTCACAAGGCTCATCAACGCATCGATCTGCACTTGGTTGGCTTGCAGTTGGGCTACCACACTGCTATCCAGGTCGTACAGCGCGAGCTGGTCGTCCCCGATCGCTTTGAAAGCCGCCGTGGTGCTGCCTTGCAGCGCGGTGTAGAAGGCATCCAGTTCGGGCAGGCTGTCCAATAGGGCGGGACTATCGTCCAACTTCTTGTACAGATCGGCCGACAGCATCCATTTCGTTTCTTCTGTGTAGGGGTCGTTCTCCAAGCTGTCACCGGCGATCTTCTCATCCAATTCGCGGATGCAGTCCCCGCAGCGTTCACCACCGAATTGGCTGCAATAATGCATTCCGTGATGGTCGGCGCAATCGTAGTTCACGCCAGGGTCGAAAGCGAACCAATTCGATGGCGACCACGATGGCGGCTGTGCACCCACAGTAATTGGATTATACCAGAAACGATATGCCGCCGCTTGCAACGGCGTCACCTCATACCACGCACCCCAAACCGGCGTAGCGGCGTTCGGGTCCCAAAGATTCCCTTTCAGCGCCTGCGCATCGATGATGGCCGTGGCATCCAGGTGCAGTGGCCAGCGGTGGTTGTGGAACTGGTTACCGCGCACGTCGGTGTTGTAGGCCACGCCGTTGAACAGGATGCCATTGGCGGTGAGGTCCATGTCGTTGCAGCTGATCAGCGGCTCGCGGCCCATCAGATTGCGGATCGCGCTTTGCGCATCCAGTGGGTACGTGCCCCCTGCTCCGGTTATACTGTTGCAACTCACCTCAGAGCGGCGGCAGCCCGCCATCTGGATTCCGCTGAAGTTGAACGCATTGCTCGCCATGAGCACATTGTTCTCGGCCACCACCCAACTATCCGCACTGGTGAGCGCGATGCCGAAGCGGGAGTTCGGCGCGTTCATGAAACGGATGGTGTTGTTCAGGATGCGGGAGTTGGGCGCCACATAGTTGCCCTCAGTGACGAGGATCGCCGTATAGCCCCTACAAGCAACGCACACCGCATCACCGAAGGTGACGTCGTTGTCCTGCACCAGGACGTGCGCGGCCCCATCGTTGGCGCGCAGTTCCATGCCATGGAAATGGGTGAAGACCTTGTTGTTGAGGATGTCCACTTCGCGGTAGCCGCTGCGTTCCACGCGGTAGGCGGTGCCCATGTCCAGCATGCGGTTGTCCGTGCTGCGCACGTTCATGTACTCGGTGTACACGCCCCAGCGGCATCCGTTGAAGCTGGGTATGCCGGTCATGCCATAGCCTTGTTGCTTCAAGGTATTCCAGCCCATCAGGCCGTTCGCATAGATGCCCGCGCCGTTGCCGGAGTAGGCGTAAGCTGCATCCGGCTGGATGTTGAACATCTGGCAACCGCTCACGCTCATGTCGCTGAGATGGCCTACAATGCCGTTGCTGAGGCTATGGATGATATTGTTGCCACCCGTGAAATCCAATGAGGTACTGTGTACATCCACCGCCGCGAACCCTTTGCTCCCAACAGCCGTGGTCTGCCCTTGGTAAGGCTGTGGCATTGGTCCTGCACTGTAGAACATGCTGTTGGATACCCAGCACGCCACGTTGTTGTAAGGCAATCCGTTGTCCGGAATGCCGACTCCCACACGGTTGTTGTGGAACTGGGTGCCATCTATCCACACGGTCGATCCATCAAGTGCGGCCACCGTGCTCTCCGCATCATCCATATACGCACGTCGTATCCATACGGTGGAGCCATTCTCCGCCGTGATCGACTTCCACATCACACCATTGCACGCGGTGAACGAGGCGTTGTCGATGTCCAGCGTCCAGCCGTTCTGCACGATGATCTCCGCGCCGGGTTCCATGTACACTAGGCAGTTCTGGAAGAGCGCATCGTCATCTACGATGAACTGGCTCTGCACGTCCACCGTTCCGGAGAAGACAGTGCCCACCACACTGGCCAATGAGCCGTCGGGAATCACCGTGGCGGCAACACAGCACGGCGCCACCGTGACCTGCTGCGTGCTGGTGGAGGCCACGCCGTTGAGGATCACCGTATGGGTGATGGTATAGGTGCCGGGGGCGGCTGGTCCGATCGGCGGGTTCACCGGCCAACCTTGATTGTCGGTTATACTGGTGAAGTAATTGTAGGTGTATGACGACGCTCCGTTCGTTGGTGTGGTTCGGTTGTCGCCCCAGGTCCAGCTATGCACGGCATTGGGGTCGGTGAGGGTGCCCGATACGGAGACCTGGCCCGTACAAAGCACCTGGTCAATAGTGAAGGATGCGTCGGGCATCAAAAGGCCAGGGCAACCATTGAACTGGATCAGGTAGGCCTGTGTCCAAAGCTCGGCCTGCGAACCCCCGGTGGTGATAGCCACGTGGTTCCAATGTTGGAGCAGGGGATCGGCGTTGGGCGAGATCGCACTGGCCCAAGTCCATGCCGTGTTAACGCCCGCTGGCACACCTCCCGGACCAACGGCGAAGTCGATACAGAAGAACCCGTACGGCGGCGAAACCTGCGCCAATGGATTGAAGTTCACGGTAACAGGCACGGCCATATAACCCGGCGGCCAGGACAGCGACTCGGGAACCCCAATGGTAGCCGAGCTGATCGCAAAGGGGCTCGTGATCACCGGCGTGGTCAGCGCACCTGGTGCGGGTGGAACCAAGTAGTTCGGGTAGATGATCCAGTAGCTGATCGCGCTCACATCCGGAATGACGGTGTGTACGCCCAGACACATGTCCACCACGCTGCCCGGATCGCAACCACCGTTGCCATAGACCACCAAGGGGCAGCCTTCGAGGATCTGTGTTTGCACACAGGCCTGTACGTCCGCACCTGTACCCACGGGATCCAAGGTCACGCAGTTCTGGTCGGTGCCGATGGTGGTAAAGTAGCCATTGATCACGTACGTTTCGCAACCGCCAGCTGGCAGCGTGACAGAGACGTTCGGCCAGCTCAGTGCCGGGGTGGAACCCGTCATTACGAAGCCCGCTGGGAACTGCTCCGTGAGCGTGACGGCCTCCGCATTGGCCGTTGTGTTGCACGCCTCGATGGTGAAAAACACCGGCGCGTAGGCGTAAGTGGGCATGGGCGCCACGGTCTTTGTGAGGGTGAATGGATCGCCGCAGGGAGCGGAGCCGACGGTGAAGGTCTCTGTGAACGAAGCGCAACCCAATTCAGTGTCCGTGATCGTAACGGTGTACGTGCCTGCGGCCAAGTTGCTGTTGGTGGCGGTGGTGGCGCCATTGCTCCAGAGGATCGAATAGCTGCCGGGGTAGTAATGGACATCGAGGGCGATATAACCCGATGCCTGGCCAATGCAAGAAGGAAGTATGGTGGCGTCGGCGGTGATCTTTGGTCGGATGACCAATTCGTCAATGAGAAGATAAGCCGGGTCGGCAGAAGCTACTGGGGATCGAGCAACGATAAAGTCAGCCGAAAAGGTAGCGGAGTACACGAATGTGTTCGACACAGCCTGCCATGCATTGTTCAACGACGCGGATGGCACCGGGAACTGGTACGGAACTGGCGCCCCACCGCATGGATTCGGCGCAGTGAATGTCGCGATTCCTTGCGTAGGGTTGCATGGTCGGTCTTGAAACGCGTAGAACATCCAATCACCCGTACAAGAGCCGCCGTTCTTCCCTTGGTATTCTAACGTGTATGTATAGCCAGGAACAAGTGGCTTACAAACCTCGAACAGCAATCCTTCACGACTCGTATTGGCTGCGAACGTGGAACAAAAAACCTGTGCGTATCGCTCGTTCAAGGGTGCGCCGTTCCAAGATGGGGGGTAGATTTCGCCAGGGTTCTGGCAACGAACAAAAAACCGAGAAGGCGCAGTAAGGCTGTTGAAGTCGTACCAACCGGGAGGCCTCAGTCCGATGGTTGAGAGTGGAAAGCCGTTGGGTTCGAAAGCGAACAGATCGGGAGAGTTCCCACCACCTTGGTGATATGAATCATGCGGTGCGATATTCCCGTTCCTAAAGGCCACGCTCTCGAAGTCGCCCCCGTTCAGAATGTTGCAATTGGGGACCTCGCAGGCTGATGAGGGCCAGATGTGGATGAACACATGGGTGATGTTCCCGGTGCGACCGTCCACAAAGTTCTTCGGCCGATAGCTTATCCGTCCCCAGCCAACAAATCCTGGATCAGCGACGAAAGTGAACCGCGGATTCGGATCAGGGAAGTTGAATTGCGCTGTGATCGCACCTCCTTCCTCTACCTCCAAGCATTCGTATCCAAGCGGCTCCCCTGTCCCGGTTGTCATATCCTGGTCATTGTCCAGGAAATTGTCGATCGTGATGGACGCTCCTTGGGTTGTCCTGTAGTAATCGTGCGTGACGTAGTCGATCCAGATGTCATCCACACCAGCAAGCCGGGAGCCGCATGCGGTGCGCGCATCGACCGTGCCGTCCCATCCCGATCCGGCGACACCATACTGTGCAGAAGTGTGGTAGTCTATGGCGCAGAGCACATCGACTTCAGGTTGGAGCGGTATCCTTGATTGACCTGCGGGATTGTTCACGTTGGGGTGCATCAGGAAAGGTATGCCACCGTTGCATGTGCCTTCCAGGTGGCTCAAGCTGCTCCCAGGCTCGAAAGCCGCAGGGGCATATATGGGCGTTCCGACTATTTCCGTGGAGCAGTTGCCTGGTGTGGTATTGAACGAACCAGAGAGATTGCTTGTCCAAGGCGAACCATCACAAAGGACTGGGTCGAGCACCAATGGTGATCCGCTCTGCGATACATGGGTGTCGAAACGGAATACATACTCAGAGCCCACGAAGACACAATCCAAATTCGCATCCATCCCAGAAGCGAAGCCGAGCATGTGCATAGCCTCGTGAGCAAGAACAGAATATAGATCGTACTGTCCAGCAGGAACGGGCAAGGTCGGCCCTAAAAACCAAGGTAGCGGTGCGTTCCAGTTCACCGTTGTATAACCATGGGCGAAGTAGCCCGGAACATTAGCGAATTTGAAAACAGGGTGGCAATACCACGAGTCGTATCCACCATTGATGGTCTTCCATACTTGGCCATCAACAACTCCGTTCATCAGAGGGGTCGGCCGATAGTCGTCATGAATGCTGTGTAGCTGCGGTTCGTCCTGAGGTACATCCAGCCAGCTGAAGAACGGGGAAGCTGCGGCGAGTGCATTGGGCGGAGGCGGTGTAGGTATTGCAGTGAAGTCCAAGAACAGGATGTTGACGAATGCACCTGGGTTCGGCGCGTCGGTGTAAGGATCGTCCGCCGCGACCAGCAACGCCGAAAGGTCAGCGAAAACCTGACACGCCACGGCTTGTCTGGCCGGTGTGAATCCGGGATCACCCGAAAAGTCCAAGTTGAATATACCCGCAGTTGTGCAACCACCCCCACCCATCAACGACTGTATCGGATCCGCCATGACCAGTTGATCCACAGTGAACCGCCGGCCGAATCGGTCGAAAGCGACAAAGCTGGTATCTCCAGGCTGAGCGGACGTGAACGGTGCGAACGAGCAGGCCAGAACGCCTGAGACTAGGAGTCTTTGTATAGGGCGCATGAGAGTTGGATTAACGGTTGTACGCTATGATACGCCGGTGGATCTTACGTACCGACCCATCGGCGTCAATTTCGAGCAATATCCACGGCTGAGTGTGCATCTCAGTCAGGGATATCATCGGGTGCCGACCAGGAACAATGTCGGATGTGAATAGCACTCTGGCCATTGCATCCATAAGCACAAGTCGGCCCCTCGTCCCTTCGTTGCTCATGGAATAATACAACCACGTATCATCCCAAACGAGTTGAACCGACCCGTTGGCCGTCATGATAGGCGTAGCAGTTGGTAAAAGGGCCTCCACCACAGCGGTATCCTGGAGTTGGCAATTCTGTCCATCGAGCAGAGTGAAGGGGTAGCTGCCCAGCGTAAGACTCATGCGCAAAAAGTCAGTGGAGCCGTCTGCCCATAGAATGCTGTACGGTCCGTTCCCAGCGAGGATGCTCACCTCCACAGAACCATCAGCGCTCGATGCATCGCTGGCAGGTGATATGATCAATTCGTGATAGAGACAGATCACAGGAGTGGGCGTCCCGCTGCTATAGGAAATCGGCACTGTGGTCCCGAACCAAGTATCGCGATAGCATATATCATAGCGCGCGGTCGTACTTACCGATGTACTCGATACCTGCAAGTAGAGTGTGTCGATCAATGGATGGTAAGCTCCTGGACGCAGACGATGTATGGTTTCGCCTGGTAAAAGCGTGGAGCAATCGAGGGGTGTCAAGAACGCACAGTCATATCCCTGCCACCAACTTAACTGAAGGGAGTCCAGCGCCGTACAGGTGTACTCGAGATAGTGTCCGCTGGGAAGTAGGAACTTGTACCATTGGTCATTGGCAGGTGTGTTTGGCACTGTCCAATACCCGAAGCACGCGCCCGGATTGACCGGATAAGGGAAGTCCGGGATGGCGAAGTCTGTGGAGTCCGACAATGACAGCGACGGTTGACCTGAAATGGTGCAGGTTTGGGCGTAGATGATGAGATCCAACTCTTGCGCACTGGAACATGCGTCATTGGGCACCTGCGCCCCAGCGCTTACAGCCAAAAGCAAGCAACCCAATACCGCGAGAGCGGGAATTTTCATGGCTCGTAGGCGATCAATGTTCATCACTCCCCACCCGCCAACAGCATGACAGAGATAATACTCCGTGAGG
Organism: Flavobacteriales bacterium; assembly: GCA_044346705.1. Taxonomy (GTDB): domain Bacteria; phylum Bacteroidota; class Bacteroidia; order Flavobacteriales_F; family PHOS-HE28; genus PHOS-HE28. Next base: position 102,599 of record JBIIYP010000008.1, on the reverse strand, counting down.
CGATTTCCAAACCCGGCCGATCACTTCATGCCGAGGTGCGTGAGCGGGCGAAGCGGCAGCTTGCCGAAGGTGAAGCGCAGGCGCGGCGCGAGCGAGGAGGCGACCGAAGGAAGCCACCGCAGCCGCAGCTATGCCCGCTGAACCGAGGCAACTAAAGCGTAGCACGCGACCCGTGCGGTGGCCTTGCGCGCTGGGAAAGGGGCACGCCCAACAAATGATCGGAGCAGTACGCGTGGACTACATCAACCGCTTCCGCAGCAGCGCTGATCAGACGCAGATCCTGAAAGATCTCAAGGACGGGAAGATCGACATCATCATCGGCACGCACCGCTTGGTGAGCAAGGACGTGGTGTACAAGGACCTCGGCCTGCTGATCATCGACGAGGATCAGAAGTTCGGTGTGAACGTGAAGGACAAGTTGAAGACCCTGCGCGCCACGGTCGACACGCTCACGCTCACCGCTACACCGATCCCGCGCACGCTGCAGTTCAGCTTGATGGGCGCGCGCGACCTGAGCATCATCAGCACACCGCCGCCCAACCGCTATCCGGTGAGCACCATGCTGCAACCTTACGATGAGGTCACGATCCGCGGTGCGATCGAATACGAGCTTTCACGCGGCGGCCAGGTCTACTTTCTGCACGACAAAGTGAAGAACATCGAGTTCATCGCCGGCATGATCCGCAAGCTCGTGCCCGGTGCGCGTGTGGGTGTAGGTCACGGTCAGCTGGAAGGCCACAAGTTGGAGGAAGTGATGCTCGACTTCATCGAAGGCAACACCGATGTGCTCGTGTGTACAACCATTGTGGAGAACGGCCTCGACATCCCGAACGCCAACACCATCATCGTGAACGAGGCGCAGAACTTCGGGCTCAGTGACCTGCACCAGCTGCGCGGGCGCGTTGGCCGCAGCAACAAGAAGGCCTACTGCTATTTGCTCGCGCCCAGTCCGCACCTGCTGCCCGACCTGTCACGGAAATGCCTGCAAGCCATCGAGCAGTTCAGCGACCTCGGCAGCGGCATCCACATCGCCATGAAGGACCTGGACATCCGCGGTGCGGGCGACCTACTCGGCGCGGAACAGAGCGGCTTCATCAACGACATCGGCTTCGAGACCTACCACAAGATCCTCGAAGAAGCCGTGCGCGAACTGAAGAACGAACACTTCAAGGATCTCTTCGAGGACAGCCAGGAAGGCAGCCGCTCGCTCGCCCGCGGATCGCGCCGCGACCAGAGCGACGACTGCATCATCGAGACCGACCTCACCATGCTGATCCCCAACAGCTACGTGAGCGAGACCGCCGAACGCCTCGCCCTCTACCGCAAACTCGACGACATCAAGGACGAGACCGAGCTCCAGAAATTCACCGCCGACATCACCGACCGTTTCGGCGCCATCCCACAACAAGTCACCGAGCTCATGGAAGCCATCCGCCTCCGCTGGCTCGGCCAACGCATGGGCCTGGAGAAGATGGTACTCAAGAAACAAACCCTCATCGGCACCTTCATCGCCGATCAGAAACATCCGTTCTTCGAAGGGGAGACCTTCCACTCCGTGCTACGCGCCGTGCAAGCGCAACCGCGCAAGTTCAAAGTGTATGAGAAGGCGGGGACATTGCGGATCAGCGTGCAGGATGTGAAGAACGTGCGGGGGGCGAAGGTGGCATTGGAATCAATCGTTGGGGTTGCTGTGATACCTGCCTGACCTCTGCCCGGACAAGGGGTGCGACAGAGCACATCATACATTGGCATCATGAAGCCCGCACTTCTTACCCTGTTCATCTTGTTGGGATGTCGCCTCAGCGCACAGGACATACGTGCTTGCGCACAAAAGCTGGATACGTTGATCACCATTGTGTCACACGACTATGCGGGGTAGCATGACAAGGTGTTAGCAGGTGATCGCAACAGATATCAGCAATTCGTGGATTCGTTGCGTAAAGTGGCCGCTACAACGGTGACCGCCGAAGCGTGTAATACACTCCTGGACACGTATTGCGCATACTTCAAGGACAAGCAGCTCATGATCTTCAGGAGTCCGGAATTGCTTTCCAAGAGCAACACCGTGGACCCAAGGCCTTTGACGACAGCATGGACGGCAGACTCTCTCCGCAACTACTTCGTTGGTCGCGGGAATGATCTGCATGAGCTGGAAGGCATCTGGAATTTCGGCACGCACGAACTAGGACTGATATACGTGGACACGGCCGACCACTATCAGGCGGTGACCCTGCGGTCACCTTACCCGCATTGGAAAGAGGGGATGGTGAAGTTCACGCTCGTGCCTGCTGGGATCGACAGCGTGCAACTGGATTATTGGCGGGCCGATATGACCTTCATGCGCTTCAAGGGCTTCTATTCTGCCGGGCATATTGCATTGGGCGAGATGGGTGTTCTACATCGGTCGATCCCGGCAACCAACAAGACCCTGTCCGACATGGCCTTCGAGTTGGAACACGGCCACGAGGTCCAATGGAAGGTCCTTGAGGATAGCACGCTCTACATCAAAGTGGGGACCTGTCGACAGCGGACCAAAGAGGTGATCGACAGCTTGGTGCAGGTGAACGCCGCAAATCTGGAGCGCCTGCCGGAATGGATCATCGATGTGCGCCACAATCCCGGTGGAACGGTGGCGGTGTTCCAAGCTCTCATACCTTACCTCTACACGCGAACCGCTGAGGGACCAAAGTGGAAGTATTGGCTGTCCCCTGAGAACATCAAGTCCCTGAAACCGAAGTCCGATAGCAAACTGCGCGGCGAGAACCGGACCTACGCGCGGTCGCGCGCCAAAATGATCCGCTATGCGGAAGGCCATCCAAATACATGGAGCACTTCGTGGTCCAGCACGTTCAAATTCGATCGGGTGAGGCCCCATCCCAGGCGCATCGCCATACTCACAGACAGCCAAACCGCAGGCCGGGTAGAGTTCTTCCTGATCGAGGCAAAGGTCATCAGTGAACGGACGATCATAGTGGGCCAGAATACTGCTGGCATGGTCGACTATGGTATCCCTGTCGGTCGTTCGCTTGGCCCGGACCACGGAACTCTGGTCTTGCCGATCGGCCGTATGGACTGGTTAGGCCAAGGCACATCCTATAACAACGCCGGCATACCACCCGATATTCAGGTCGACCCAAGTGATACAGATCTCATCCGGTACGTGAAGCGCTATTGGGCATCACCGTGATGCGCTCGGCCGAGCCTATCAAGCTTGAATCTGGAAGAGCCCCGCCATCGCTTCGCAAAGCCTCACGAGCGCTGGGCAGGTCGTGCGGGGAGCGCAGGTGGCGTTGGAGCCGGTCATTGTAGCAGCCTTGCTTACTGACGCATTGCGATAGTATATTTGCCCTAGCATGATCAGGTCGTTCGGGTCTAAGGAGACAGAAGGAATATGGAACGGCGAGGTCGTGCGCAAACTGCCTTCCACGATCCAGGAAACCGCCAGGAGAAAACTACGCATGCTGAACAACTCCCAGGACATCGCCGACCTGCGCATACCACCGGCGAACCGGCTGGAGAAGCTGGCCGGTAAACTGAAGGACTATCACAGCATCCGCATCAACGACCAGTGGCGCATCATCTTCAAATGGCAGAGCGGCAACGCGTACGAGGTCGAGATCGTTGACTACCACTGAACACACTCCTATGAAAAAGCTCCCGAACATCCACCCAGGCACCGTGCTCGCAGAGGAGTTCCTGGTGCCCATGGGCATCAGTGCCTACCGACTCGCCAAGGATATCAGCATCCCGCAAACGCGTGTATCGCAGATCGTAAAAGGTGAGCGCCGGGTGACCGCTGATACCGCCCTGCGCCTCTCGAAGTACTTCGGCAATTCGGCCAAATTCTGGCTGGGCTTGCAGGATGATTTCGATCTGGAGGAGGAACGCAAGGGCAAGGAGAAGGAATTGGCGAACATACCGTCTGCGCAAAGCTTGGCAGCATAGGTGCCGCCAGCATTGTACCGAGGTGATCGCTGATCTGGCGCGCCACGTTCCGCGTTAGGGATCGGACCGAAAAGCCCGCAAACAAGGAGGCACACTGAGTGCGGTAACAAAGCAGCCCGCCTAAGATTTGCAAGCCTACAGCGCCTCAATGCCTCGCCACCAAGCTCACCGCCGATAGCTCCTTCGCCACCTTCCGGATACCGGTGATGATCTTCTTGGTCTGCTCTTCGGAGGGCATCTTGGTTCCGCTCACATACTGCGAAAGCAAGGTGTGATGCATGTCGATCCGTGCGGCCAGTTCCTTGGCGTTGAGGATGCTGTACTTCTTGAAGAAGTGTCGCATGTCCATGTTCAATGCGATGTCCTTAGAGGTCACACGCATTCCTTCACCTTCCAACAACAGGTTCATCGCCTCCACGATGTTGCGCTTCAACTCCTGGAGCGTTTCACCCGTGGTGACCACCGGATGCTCCTTCGAGTAGGCGGAGAATCCCGTCTTCGTCCATTCGACAATGAAGCCGATGGGCACCTTGACCTGTACCTGCTTCGCAACCGTTTTCATACTCATCAATATTTTAAACTCTGTCCACCTCTCCGTGCCAACCTCACCTATCCATGATAATCGATCAAACACCGGCTTGCTTACGTATGCTGCGTTCCGTACCGGGAGCAAGTTCCTTGGCCCCGTGGTCGGGAACAATGATCTGACCCGCCTTGGTCGGATGTCGCATCTTCACGTGGGAGCCACTGCGGCTCACTTCGTACCAGCCATCGCGCCGAAGCAGACGCATAAGTTCTGAACACTTCATTCGATCTGAGGTTATTTGTCATGGCGACAAAAGTAAACAATTGTTTACCTATCACCAAACGAAGGTTCCCTCTGCTCCTCAAGCTGTGGACCAGAAGCGAGTTATTTGGTCGAAGCCGCCTTTCGCGTTAGGGATCGGACCGGAAAGTCTGCCTACCGCAGGCAGGCCCGGAAGCCGGTAATCCGGCTGAGGACTTGAAGGCTTTCGACTTCGCTCAGGCTAAAGTCCAAGCCCGACGGCGCTGCTCTTGAGCGCCGGAACCTGACTGCCGTCAGGCAGGCGCCCAAACCGCTCTGATCAAGCCCGTCGACCCCAACTGCCCGGAATTTTCCGGGAAGTTCAACTCCAACATGGTCCAGTTGTCCGGAAATTCGGACAACTGCCCACTCATCCCTCACCGCACCCCCAACAACTCCTCCTCCCGCTTGTACGGCACCAGGAAGCGCTCCTCTCGTGTGGCCGTTCCTTCTTGATCGTAGTCCACGCGAACGCCGATGAGCTGGCCTTGGGGATCGAGCCGGGTGATCTGCTTGACCCTTGGCAACAGGTCCATTTCACCAAAACGTGCTACTATGCCATGCGCGATCAAACGCTGGAACGAAGGATGGTAGGTGAACTGGAGATGGTCCTGCTGGTCGGTCGCGTAGCCGAAGAAGTCCACCAGGCGATCATCGGTGTACACCACACGCATGGAGTCGTAACTGGCCCTTAGCTCGAGGTGGTCGTAGCGCGCGATCTTGGCGTGTAGCTCCGGGCCGAAGTGCTTGTATCCGTTGGAAAATCGCTGCTCAGCACTGGCGGCCGTGCCAGCGGGCCACGGCGTGCTCAGGTAGTCCTTGTAATAGATCCACGCGCCTTCCTTCCTGTACTGCACCAAGGTGTGCGAGCCAGGGATCTGTTGCATGGACTGTTCCAATGGGAAGAACCGTGACTGTCGCACAAAGACACCATCCTCCGGCCGTGGTGCGCCATCGCGCGCGGTGATGGCGAAGGTGTTGAGCGCGGTGAGCTCGATGTTCTGGAACCACTGCAGGCCCTCGGGATTGTGGATGCGCTCCTTCCCTGCCGCGATAAGCGAACCTTCCTCGGTGAAGACCTCGGTGAAGACCGTTGCGGAATCGAGCGGGGTGCGCACATGGCGCAAGGCCTTCTCGTGGTCGATGTTGGTCTTGGTGACGGCCTGTCCGTTCTTGAAGAGGATGGTCTCGATCACCCGCCCTTCGCGGTCGTAACGCGTGCGGATACCGTTGAGCTTGTCATCGCGCCAGTGTTCGGTGCGGCAGAGTTTGTCGGTGCCTTTGTAGTACTCCTTCCAACGGCCCGATCGTTTGCCGTGTTCGAAGTAGCCCACGATCCATGGCAGTGTGCTTGAGTAGTTCTGGATCCATTGACCGTGCAGTTCGTTGTTGGAGCCTTCCCCGTAGCACCAGATCTTGGAGCCTGTGCCGAGCGGAGTCGAGGCATCAGGTCCTTCGAAATAGCGCACCACTCGCTCGGGCTTCTGCGGCACCTCGTATTTGTTGGGTAGCAGGAAGGCATCGGGCATGTAGTAATCGTAGGCGCCTTGGATCAATTTCAACTCTTCCAGGCTGAAGCCCGAGGCCTGTTGCCAGGCAGCTAGGCCCGGCTCCTCGATCTCACGCACCCAGGCGTAGTTGTTCGCGGCAGCGATGCGCCGGGCCATGGCCTCTTCACCGGTATGCCGCATCACGTATCCGACAGCGCAATAGGTATCGTGTTCGTCGATGAAGACAGGGATGCGCTCCTGCCGGTAGTAGTTGATCGGGAAGCGACCTTGGCGTGCATAGTCGGCGAGAACGGCGATGAGTTCCTCGCGTGAGGCACTTTGCTCGCGGCTCAGGTGAACGATAGGCGCTGAGGAAAGGATATGGAGCACCTCCGTGAGATGCGCCTGGACATAGTCGACCTCATTGCTGATGGGTTTGGCGGGCTTGCCTTTCAACTGCTTAGCGTGGTCGGCCCAGTAGGGGTTGAAAGCATGGAGCTGGTCATATAGTTTGTTGGCATGGCCGTTGGTGGCAGTGAGCAGGAGTGCGATAAGGGGAATGAGTATGCGCATGGTTTCGGCACTTGTGATGGGCAGTACACGCGATAGGTCCTTTGGTTCATAATGGCGTGATCCCCGATGCCAACGACCAGCGCACAAGATCGCTTCGTCTTGGGGCCTGCTTTAACGACATGCGTATGATGCCTTGGGTCGTGAAGTATTGCAGTCCCGCCTCGTTGAAGCCCGAACACCGCTGACCCTGCCGACCGGCTGCGTGTAGGTGATCGTCCTTCGTCAGGCAGGTGTTCCTTTAGCACAACGGCGCTTGGTGGTGCGTTGCAGAGTTGGCCTCCAACACGGCCCGCTACCTTCGCGACCCATGACGCCACCTTCCAACAAACAGTACATCGACCTCAGCTTCCTCGAAGGTCCGCGTTCTCGCTGGAAGGAGCTGAAGAGCGTGGTCGGTATCGTGCGGGAGTTCATCTACGGCTTCCGCAAGCTGCACTTCGTGGGGCCCTGCGTCACCTTCTTCGGCAGTGCGCGCTTCAAGGAGGACCACCCCTATTATCAGGCCGCCCGGGAACTTGCTGCACGGGTGGGACGCGTGGGCTTCACCATCATGACCGGCGGTGGTCCGGGCATCATGGAGGCGGCCAACCGCGGTGCCCGTGATGTGGGCGCACGCAGTGTGGGCTGCAACATCAAGCTGCCCATGGAGCAGTACGCCAACCCTTACCTGGACGTGAGCCTCACCTTCGAGCGTTTCTTCGTGCGCAAGGTGCTGCTGCTGAAGTACAGCATCTGTTTCGTGGTGATGCCTGGGGGTGCGGGTACGCTCGATGAGCTTTTCGAAACGGTGACCCTGATCCAGACCGGGAAGGTGAAGGACTTCCCCATCCTGCTCTATGGCAAGGAGTACTGGGCACCGATGCTGGCGCAGATCGACCGGATGATCGCCGAGGGCACCATCGGGCGCGAGGAACTGAAGTTCGTCCTCGTGGCCGACAGCGTGGACGAGGCGTCGGAACTGCTGCAGGACCAGCTCGTGGAGATGTGGCAGGAGGCGCACAAGCGCAAGGACGCTCCGAAATGGTGGTTCCTGGAGGATCAGCCGAACGGCCGCCGTGCCACACAGTGAACCGCATCTCGGACACTCCTCCCCACTACCTTCGGCCTTCACCGAACACCGGACACCATGAAGCACCTCTTCCTTGGCCTCGCCCTTGTGACCACGGTCCATGCACGTGCACAGAACGCGTATACCGCCACCTACACGGCCGGTGACATCCAATCCGACATCGGCTTCACCACCCTGCCCGGTGGTTCCAGTTGTCCGGCACAGCTCACGGTGAACGTACCTGCCGGAGAGACCATCGATTCCACGGTGGTGAGCTACACCTACTTCAGCTCCCTGGCCGGCTTCGGCAGTCCCGCCATGCAACGCAGCCAGATCCGCTGCATCACCACCGGACAGGTGGAGGCACAGCTCGCCATCGCGGTGAACCCGGGCCTTACCACGGCCAACTACCTGCGGACGATCACCATCGCGAACGGGCTTTCCACAGGACCTGTCACCTTCGAGATGCACGCCGGGAACACCGGCCTGATCGGCGGCCCCTGTACCAACCTTCACACCATCAACAACAACACCTGGAGCGTCACCGTCCATACTTCCGGCGGAACGACCGGCCTTGCAGCCACCGACGCCACGGGTGCGAAGCTGTGGCTCGATGGCTCGGACCGACTGCGTGCCGAAGGCCTTCCCGCTGCGCCGACCAACGTGCGGATACATGATGCCATGGGCCGCCTGCTGATGGAAAGCGAGGTGCTGCCCATGAACGGTTCCTTCGAACTGTCCCTTCCGGAAGGCGCGCCTGGCGTGATGCTGGTGGTCGTGGACCAGGGAAGCGCCCGCCTCGAACGGCGCCTTGCGCGCTTGTAAGCGAGACCGGTCCGTATGCGGACAGGGGCTAACACTTCCTTAACATTGAGTCAAGGGCCTCTTCATACCAGGAGGTGACCTTTGCGGCGCCGCTGGGACGAAAGCCCCCGTTGTGCGCCATGAAGAAGCTCATTAACATCCTCGTAACGTGCCTGCTGGTCACCAGTGCGTTCGGCCAGAAAGCCACGATCACCGGCACGGTGATGAGCTTGGAGAACGGTACGCTCGAGCCACAGCCGTTCGCTACAGTGATGGTCAAGGGCAGCCATTGGGGAGCCAGCGCGGACATGGACGGCAACTTTCGCTTTCAACTGGAGCCCGGCACCTATGCTCTGGTGGTGAGCCACGTGGGGTACATGGGCCAGGAACGCACTGTGGAACTGGTGGCCCAAGAGAGTGTGTCGCTCCACTTTGAACTGAGGGCTGAAGGCATTGAAATGCAACCGTTGGAGACCAAGCAAGTACCGCCAGGGAACGGAAAGCGTCTTGCGGATGGCGATCCGCGAGGGAGGTGAACAGCTGTACGGCTTGCACTTTCCGACGTTCGGAACTGCAAGCAGGGTGCGACCGTATGGATGCGGTCGATCTTTCGTTGTCGGACAGGTGTTCGTTGCGTGTAGGCCTTGCGTTCCGCTTGGTGATCATGTGAACCGGCCCATTGCCGAGCGATGACAGCCTACGTGCAAGAAACACGGAACACGACCGGAGAACGTTCAGCACCATTTTACATGGAGGGTCACGGCACGGTTTCCAGCACGTTCGCCTCGATCACCGACTTTACCCATTGGATCCCTGCAGCGCACATCGTACGAAGCACCAACACCCTCTGTACTGGCGAAAGGCTCCTTCGGGGGCCTTTCGTCATTCAGCTTTGAAGAAGGAAGGGGCCTTCGCGCATCAACCAGATCACGATGGCATAGCGCACCGCCTTGCCCAGGAACATGAGCACCGCTGAAGCCATGAACGGCGCACGGAACAGGCCCAGTGCGAGGGCCATGGCATCACCGACCACCGGCATCCAGCACAGCAAAGCGGCCCATGCACCATACCGTTGCACCAGCGACCGCCAGCGCACCGCCTGGGCCGCGTCGATCCGCAGCCGCTTCACCAGGGCTCCTTCAGGTATCCAACGACCGATGGCATAGTTGGTGAGGCCGCCCAGCGTGTTGCCCACGGAAGCGACCACCAAGAGCGAACCGCTGGACCACGGACCCAGCGTCAACGCCCCCAGGACGGCCTCTGAACTGAAGGGCAGGATGGTGGCGGCAAGGAAGGAGGCCAGAAAGAGGCCCGCCAGACCCCATTCCGCCCACACCGGTCCCAGTTCCATGCGCACAAGGTACCGGCCCCGAACGATGGCATGCGCTTTGACGTTCCATTTTCGAATTCCCTGCTACCATGCGCCCCGCACTCCTCCTCCTGATCGCACCTCTGCTGGCCCCTGCGCTCCTCCTGGCCCAGGACGACACCCCCCAACGCCCCTTTGCCGGGCGCCAGAGCACCATTGGTGGTGGGCTGGAGATCAACATACCGGTCGGTGATTTCAATGAGGTCTGGGGGCGGAACTTCTGGGGCTTCAGCGCCAACTTCACGGCACCGGCTCGGCGGCTACCTATCGACTACGGTTTCGATTTCAGCTACGCCCGCATGGGCACGCGGGAAGGCAAGGTCTTCGCCGACCAGGCCGGTGCCGCTGATCCCATCGAAGGCGACCTTACGGTGAAATGCAAGCTCTACAGCTACATGGCCCAGGTCCGGCTCCGCCCCATCCATGGCCGCGTCAGCCCCTATGTAGAAGGTCTTTTCGGGGCGCGGCAGTTCACCACCCGCAGTGAACTGGTCCTGGACGGCGCCTCCGACCCCACCATCGAGGACCGCAAGGCGAACGCATGGACCGGCGCCTACGGCTGGGCCGCAGGCACGCTGGTGGGTTTCGGATCCCAGTTCTACGTGGAAGGCCGCGTGGAGCGCCTCTGGGGAGGCCGAGTGAGCTACGTGGACCCCACAAGCATCACCATCAGCGATACGGGCGAGATGAGCTATGGGACCCTTAGCTCCGCCACCGACGTGGTGAACGTGCAGGTGGGCATCGGGCTGCGCTTCTGATAGCCCCTGAACTGTTGGTAACTGTTGTGCAAAACCGGGCCGAAGCCCCCTGAGCTTCACCGTTTTCACCGGTAAACTTGCATAACCGCAGGGGGCATGTCGGAAGGTCAAAAGCGCATCCAAAGCGCGCTCATCTCAGTATTCCATAAGGACGGGCTGGAACCCATCGTCCAGGAACTCAGCCGCCTGAACGTCAAGATCTACAGCACTGGCGGCACCCAGGAATTCATTGAACGGCTCGGGGTCGCAGTGACGCCTGTGGAGGAGCTCACCTCCTACCCCAGCATCCTGGGCGGACGGGTCAAGACCCTGCATCCCAAGATCTTCGGGGGCATCCTGGGGCGCCGCGACCTGGACAGCGATGTGGCCCAGCTCGAGGAATACGCCATCCCCCCCATCGACCTGGTGATCGTGGACCTCTACCCCTTCGAAGCCACGGTGGCGGCGGGCGGCACCGAGGCTTCGATCATCGAGAAGATCGACATCGGGGGCATCAGCCTCATCCGCGCCGGGGCCAAGAACCACCGTGACGTTGTCATCGTGGCCGCACAGGCCCAATACGCCGATCTGCAACGCATCCTTCAGGAACAGGACGGCACCACATCACTCGCCGAACGCAAACGCTTCGCTGCCCTGGCCTTCGGGGTGAGCTCGCATTACGACGGGGCCATCCACAACTGGTTCACCCAGGGCGAAGGCGACCTGCGCCTGAGCGCCGGTCCGCGAGATCCGCTGCGCTACGGCGAGAACCCGCATCAACAGGCCAGCTTCCATGGCGACCTCCACGGCCTGTTCGACCAGGTGCAGGGCAAGGAGCTCAGCTACAACAACCTGCTCGACCTCGACGCGGCCCTCGAGCTCATCGATGATCTCGCGACCCTGAAGGGCGTCACGCCGAGCGCGGTCGAGGCGTTCGCGATCCTCAAGCACAACAATGCCTGCGGTGCCGCCCTTCGACCCACGGTGAAAGAAGCCTGGGATGCTGCGCTGGCCGCCGATCCCGTCAGCGCTTTCGGTGGCGTGCTCATCACCACCGCCGTCATCGACAAAGCCACGGCGGAGGCCATCGATGCCATCTTCTTCGAGATCATCTGCGCACCGGACTTCGCTCCGGAGGCGATCGACGTGCTGAAGCGCAAGAAGAACCGGATCATCCTCAAGCGAAAGCCATCCGCCCGACCGGCGCTGAAGGTGCGCACAGCGCTGAACGGAGTTCTTGTACAGACACCGGACAACGTGGTGGACGGCCCGGCGAACATGCGTGTGGCCACCAAGAAGACGCCCACCGCAGCGGAGATGAACGATCTGGTCTTCGCCAACATCCTGGTGAAGCATACCAAGAGCAACGCCATCGTGCTGGCCAAGGGCATGCAGCTGCTGGCCAGCGGGACGGGCCAGACCAGCAGGGTGGACGCGCTGGAACAGGCGATCGCCAAGGCGGGACGGTTCGCGTTCGACCTGCACGGTGCGGCCATGGCGAGCGACGCCTTCTTCCCCTTTCCCGACTGCGTCACCATCGCCCACGCTGCGGGCATCACCGCCGTCGTTCAGCCTGGCGGCAGCATCAAGGACCAGGAAAGCATCGACGCATGCGACACCCGCGGCCAGGCCATGGTGATCACCGGCAACCGACACTTCAAACACTGACACACACCCCCTGCCCATGGGCTGGTTCAACAGTTTCTTCACCCAGGAGATCGCGATCGATCTCGGCACAGCCAATACGCTCATCATCCACAACGACAAGGTGGTCGTGGACGAGCCGAGCATCGTGGCAGTGGACCGCACTTCCGGCCGTGTCATCGCCATTGGCCGCCAGGCCCAGCAGATGCACGGCAAGACCCACGAGAACATCAAGACCGTGCGACCGCTGCGCGACGGGGTGATCGCCGACTTCCAGGCCGCGGAGGAGATGATCAAGGGCATGATCCGCATGATCAACCCGGGTCGCCGCCTCTTTACGCCCAACCTGCGCATGGTGATCTGCATCCCCAGCGGGATCACCGAGGTGGAGAAGCGCGCGGTACGTGACAGTGCCGAACATGCCGGTGCGAAAGAGGTCTACCTCATCCACGAGCCCATGGCCGCCGCCATCGGTATCGGAATCGATGTCGAGGAGCCCATGGGCAACATGATCATCGACATCGGCGGTGGTACTTCGGAGATCGCGGTGATCGCTCTGGGCGGGATCGTCTGCGACAAGAACATCCGCGTGGCCGGTGACGAGTTCACGCAGGACATCGAGGAGTACATGCGCAGGCAGCATAACATCCTGGTGGGTGAGCGCACCGCCGAGCAGATCAAGATCGAGGTGGGCGCCGCGATGACCGAGCTCGATGAACCACCCGCCGATTATGCCGTGCGCGGTCGTGACCTGATGACCGGCATCCCGAAGGAGATCACCGTGACCTACTCCGAGATCGCCCAGGCGCTCGACAAGAGCATCAGCAAGATCGAGGAGGCCATCCTGGCAGCGTTGGAAAGCACGCCCCCTGAACTGAGCGCCGACATCTACAAGACCGGGATCTACATGGCCGGTGGAGGAGCGCTGCTGCGCGGCCTGGACAAGCGCATCAGCATCAAGACGAAACTGCCCGTCCATGTGGCGGAAGATCCGCTGCGCGCCGTGGCCCGTGGCACCGGCATCGCCTTGAAGAACATCGACCGCTTCCAATTCCTGATGAGGGAATAATGGCAAGGACGAGGTTCACCTCGTCCGTTCCAGCGCAACGCGGTGCGGGTGGATGAATCGCTAAGGAACCATGCGCGACCTCTTCCGCTTCCTGTACCGCATCCGGATCATCCTCCTGTTCCTGGTGCTGCTGGCCGGCTCGATGGCCCTGCTCGTGAACGGCAACGAGCACCACAAGGCACAGGCCATCAGCAGCAGCAATGCGTTCGTCGGTCGCATTTACACCTGGCGCAACGGGGTGGTGGAGTACGCCGGGCTCCGCGAGGAGAACCTCCGTCTTGCCCGGCAGATCGCCGAATTGCGCGATCGCGATGCCCGCAGCCGCATCTCCGTCCTGGACAGTGCACAACTGATGCGGGACACCGTGCTCCAGCAGCAATACCGTTATTATACAGCGCAGGTGATCAACAGCACCGTGCACAAGGCACGCAACTACATCACGCTCGACAAGGGTTCCCTCTCCGGTCTTCGCCCGGACATGGGGGTGGTCGGCGCCACCGGCATCGTAGGGGTTATCCGCGAGGTCGGTCCGCACTTCGCGCTCGCCATCAGTGTGCTCAGCGACCTTCCCACCAGCGTGCAGCTCCAGCGCACCGGACACTTCGGTCTGCTCAAGTGGGACACCATGGATCCGTTCAGTGCATCGATGACCGACGTGGCCAAGCATGTGCCCGTGGAGGTCGGGGACACCGTTGTGACACGCGGCAACGACGGTATCTTCCCCCGAGGTATCCTGGTGGGGCTCGTCGCCGCCAAAGAGGACGACCCTGGCAGCAACTACCACACCATCACGGTGAAGCTCAGTGAGGACCTCACCCGCAGCGGCTATGTGCATGTGGTGGAGGACGTATTGAAGCTGGAACAGGACAGCCTGCAGGCCAAAGCCCCCGTGGAGGAATGATCGGCACCATCCTATCCAACCTCCTGCGCTTCGCGCTGCTGGTGCTGCTCCAAGCCCTGGTGCTCGACCACCTCGACCTGGCGCACGGCTGGGTGGTCCCTTACCTGTACGTGCTCTTCCTGCTGATGCTCCCGCTGGAGCTGCCGGACTGGGCCACGCTGCTGGTGGGTGCGATCACCGGGCTGGTGATGGACCTCTTCACGAGCACCCCCGGCATGCACACCAGCGCTTGTGTGGTGATGGCCTATGTCAGGACCTGGATGCTGCGCCTTCTTCGCCCGCGTGACGGCTATGAGTTCGGGCGCCAGGCGACGATCGGTGACATGGGCATCGCCTGGTGGCTGACCTTCGCCGGTGTATTGATCCTCGCCCATCACCTGTGGCTCTTCTTCGTTGAGGTCTACCGGTTCAGCGACCTCGGGAGCACGCTCCTGCGGTCCCTCCTCAGCGCGGTGTTCACCCTGGCCCTGTGCCTGCTCTCCCAGGCCCTCTTCTCCCGTGCCGCCCGCAACCGATGAACTACGACGACCGTAAATACGTGCTGATCGCCGCGGTGATCTTCGTTTGCGTCGTTTTCGTCACACGCCTGTTCTACATCCAGGTGGTGGACGATAGCTGGAAAGCCCGCGCCGCGGACATCAGCGAACGGAAGATCACGGTGTTCCCGTCGCGCGGCCTCATCTACGACCGGCGTGGTGAGCTGCTCGTGGCGAACACACCGGTGTACGACATCATGGTCGTACCGCGCGAGGTAAAGGCCTTTGACACCACGGCCCTTGCCGCGCTCGTGAGCGTACCGGTGGAGGAGATCCGGAAGCGCCTCAACGCCGCCGCGAAGTACAGTCGCTACAAGCCGAGCGAGTTCGAGAAGCAGATCACCGCAGACCAGTACGCCGGCATCGCCGTTCACCTGCACAAATACCCGGGCTTCTACGGGCAGAGCAGAACACTGCGCACCTACCCCTCCCGCATCGCACCGCACATGCTCGGCTACCTCAGCGAGGTGGATGCGCGCAAGGTGGAGAAGGACCCCTACTACAAGGCCGGTGATGTGATCGGTGTGGGCGGACTGGAGCAGTATTACGAGAAGGACCTGCGTGGAAGGCGCGGTGTGAAGTACGTGGTGGTCGATGTCCACAACAACATCCAGGGTGCCTTCCGCAACGGGCAGTACGACACCCTCGCCTACGAGGGCAAGAACCTCTACACCACGATCGATGCACGCATGCAGGCCTATGGAGAGCGGCTCATGCAGCACAAGAAGGGCAGCATCGTGGCATTGGACCCCAAGACCGGTGAGATCCTCTGCCTGGTCAGCTCACCCTCCTATGATCCCGAACTGCTCGTGGGCCGGGTACGCAACACCAACTACGTGGAGCTGCAGCGCGATTCCCTGAAGCCGCTCTTCGACCGTGCGCTGCAGGCCCAGTACCCGCCGGGGTCGATCTACAAGATCGTCCAGTCGCTGATCGCGCTCCAACAGGGCGTGATCACGCCGAACACCGGCTTCCCCTGCAACAAGAGCCTCGTGGGCTGCCACAACCATCCCCACGCCGGCGACATCCAGTCCGCGATCCAATACTCCTGCAACCCCTACTTCTACCAGGTGTTCAAGCGGCTCATCGAGCAGGACAAGGACAAGAACCGCTTCAAGGACGCGGCGCTCGGGCTGAACATCTGGCACGACTACATGATGAGCTTCGGGCTCGGACAGCGCCCGGCGATCGACCTGCCCAGCGTGAAGGGCGGCAGCATCCCCAGTGTGGCCTTCTACGACCGCATCTACGGCAAGGAGGGCTGGGCCTTCAGTACGATCTACAGCGTGAGCATCGGCCAGGGCGAGGTGATGGTGGTGCCCCTGCAGATGGCCATGCTCGCCTCCACCTTCGCGAACAAGGGTTGGTACATCGACCCGCACATGGTGCGTGCCGTGGGGTCGAAGGACAGCGTGCTCACCACCTTCCAGAAGCACGTGACGAAGGTGGACGCGCACTGGTACGACCTGATCCAGGAAGGCATGCGCCGCGTGGTGAACGAGCCCGGAGGAACCGCCCGCCAGGCGCGTCTGGACAGCATCACCGTGTGCGGAAAGACCGGCACCGCCGAGAACCCGCACGGGCAGGACCACGCCGTGTTCATCGCCTTCGCGCCGATGGAGGACCCCAGGATCGCGATCGCCGTGTACGTGGAGAACAGCGGATTCGGTGGCACCTGGGCCGCGCCCATCGCCAGCCTGTTGATGGAGCAGTACCTCACCGACAGCACCACCAGGCCCGAGCTGGAGAAGAAGATGCTGGACACCGACCTCATCGCGCTCGAGAAGTTCTTCCGCAAGCCCGTTAAGAAGCCGCGCCGCCGATGAACAAGCGTGAGCACATCGTGGCCAACCTTGATCGCCCCCTGGTGATCATGTACCTGCTGCTGATGCTCATGGGCTGGGCCAACATCTACAGCGCTGCCTACGACCCCGACCACCCCAACCTCTTCGACACCTCGATGGAGTATGGGAACCAGAGCGTCTGGATCGTGATCTCGCTGCTCATGGGCTCAGCCCTGCTCATGGTGCGCGGGGACTTCATCAAGGGCATGGCGATACCGGTCTACGCCATCGTTCTCTTGCTGCTCATGTTGGTGCCCCTGCTCGGCAAGGAAGTGGGCGGGAACACCAACTGGCTCCAGCTCGGACCCATCCGCATACAGCCGAGCGAATTCGCCAAGTTCACCACGGCCTTGGTGCTCACGTTGCACTTGAGCGGGCTGAAGTCGTTCAGCGGCCTTCGTTCCCGTGTCATTGCCTCGCTCATCATCCTCCTCCCCGTGGGCCTCATCCTCGCGGGCAAGGACGTGGGTACTGCGCTCACCTTCGGGGCCTTCATTCTTGTGCTCTACCGCGAAGGGCTCTCGGGCAACATCCTGTTGCTTGCCATCGGGGTGCTCGTGCTGGCGATCCTGTCGCTGATCATGCGTGAAACGCTCTTTCACCTGCCCTTCCTGGACGAGCCGATCAGCGGCCAGTATTTCCTCATCGGACTCATCGTCCTGGCGTGCGTCCTGGCCTTTTTCGTCGTGTCCCGATTCGTGCTCAAGCGCTATCGGAGAAGGTTGTACGGCTTCATCGCGTTCACGCTCATCGGTTCCGCGGTCTTCATCAGCGGCTTCGACCTCGTCTTCCAGAACGTGCTCTCCGAGCGCCACCGGACCCGGATCAACGTAACGCTCGGGCTGCTGGATGACCCACAGGGCATGGGATACAACGCGGCGCAGAGCAAGACGGCCATCGGCAGCGGTGGTTTCGTCGGCAAGGGCTACCTGCAGGGCACCTTCACCAAGTACAAGTACGTGCCCGAGCAACAGACCGACTTCATCTTCTGCACCGTGGGCGAGGAATGGGGCTTCCTGGGCACCACGGTGGTGGTGCTGCTCTTCAGCGCCTTGATCCTGCGCTGCATCCAGGTGGGGGAGCGCCAGCGGTCCCGTTTCACCCGCATCTATGCCTACTGCGTCGCCTCCATCCTTTTCCTGCACCTGATGATCAACGTGGGCATGGCCATCGGCCTGGCTCCGGTGATCGGCATCCCCTTGCCGTTCTTCAGCTACGGAGGCAGCTCGCTCATCAGCTTCACCATCCTGCTCGGCATTTTGGTGCGTCTCGATGCGGAACGCCTGAGCCAGCTGCGCTGAGGCACTGATCACCGTGCCGGTGCGTTACTGCACCGTGCGCCCACAGCTGCTCTTCGTCTCCGCGCTCCTCCCGGTCCTTGCTTCCGGCCAATGGGCGCTGGGCCCGCAGTTGGGTGCTTCACCGACCTTCGGCCCCTATGCGCCGAACCCCGCGCTCGGCCTTCGCGCTCAACGCGCGCTCCGTGGCAGCTGGCAGCTCTTCGCGGAAGCCTGGTGCGCTGCTCCGACCAGCGGTTCGGTCTCCGGCATCCGCGATCCACGACGAGACCTGGCCATCGGTGGCGGACCGGATACCACCGTCCGCTTCATCCGCTCGGACCACAGCACCCTGCCCTTGAGCCTTGCCGTGGGTGCCACTTCGCGCATCGGCGGTCGGCGCAGGTCATCCGCACGCGCGCAACGCTACTGGTGCCTCGCCTTGGCCGTGAACCATACACGACACCGCCGCACCTGGTCCTCCACCGGTGTGTACTCGGGCGTTCATGACAGTGGTGATCTCCGCTGGGGAGAGACCTCCATCCTGTTCTCACCGGGGATCGGTCATCGAAGCCGTGTGCATGGCCACAAGCGCTATCATGTGGAACTTCGGCCCGGCCTTCAGCGAGCTGTCGGCACGGGTCGCCATGCGGAGGTATCAGGGATCCTGGGTCTTACGGTGGGCGTGACCTGGGGCCTGTGAAATGCGAAGGGCGGACCGAAGCCCGCCCTTGCTCACCGCTTGCGCGGGGGATCTCAATAGAACTTGGTGCGGTCGTCCTTCACGTTCGCCGCCGTGCGCAGCGCATTGAAGAGCTGACCCTCGGAACGGGTACGGATCCGATCCTCGATCTGCTTCTTCTCGCTGGCTGCATCGGTCACCGCAGGTGCCGGGGTCACCGCGGTCATGTTCACCACGTAAACACCGGTCTCACCCACCATCGGCTTGCTGGTCTGGCCGGCAGGAAGCGCGAAAATGCGCCCCACGACCTCTGACTCACTGAATCCGCCGGGCAGATTGAACGCACCGTAGGTAAGGTCCGCCGAGGTCTGCACACTGCTCTTGGTCTCGGTGGCCAGGACCGTGAGGTCCGTCTTACCCTCCATCATCTTCGCGAAGGCCTCTCCTTTCTTCTCCTTCACCACCTCACGGGTGAAGACCTCACGCACATCCTCCATCGCGGGCACACCTTCCTGCTTGATGGACTGGAGCAGGCACACCACATAGGCCTCTCCACTTTCCACCGGAGGGCTGGGCTTGCCATCGAGTTCGGCATGGTTCACCCACGCCACCACGCTGTTGGGGTCCTGAAGACCCGGAACGTACTTCTGGTCGGCACGCATGTCCTGCACCGGTGTTATGGTGAGTCCCTGCTCCGTGGCCAAGGTGCGGAAGCTGGCGGTGTCGGTGGCGCGCAGGCTGAAGTCGTTGGCGAGCTTGTACACACCCTTGAACGTGGCGGGCAGTGGCTTGCTGCGACGATCCACCGTGAGCACGCGGCGCTCCTTGCGGGCACGCTGTCCCAGCACTTCCACGATGTGGAAGCCATAGCTCGTCTTGCACACGGTGGTGGCACCGACCTTCTGGTCGAAGCTGGCCGCCGTGAACTCGGGCACCATGCGGGTCTTGTCGAACCACTCGTACACGCCCCCGTTCTGCACGCTGCCGGGGTCCTCGCTGTACTTCTTCACCATCTCCTCGAACCTGCCCTTGTCGCGCTTCACCACGGCCAGGATGCTATCGGCGCGTTGCTTCACCTCATCCTCGGGCTTTCCGCCCTGGGTGCTCAACAGGATGTGGCGAACGCGGGCCTCGGCGATGTCGGCCAGTTCCTTCACCTTGACCAGCTTCCAGGTATCGCCGGAACGGAACGGCCCCACCACGGCACCGGTGTCGGCATGGGTGATGAGCGAATCGTTGAGCTTGTCGGCGCTGCCCTCGGTGTAAGGGGCCGCCACCGCGTTCTTGGTGTCCGCATAGGCCGCGACGAACGCACTGTCCGCCTTGCCTTTGGAGGCCTGGAAGGCAGGCATGATCTCCGCGAGCTCTTTTTGAGCCTCGGCGATGTCGCTCTCGGTGGCTGTAACGGCGAAGCGCACGAACTGGAACGACCGGCTGGCCTTCTGTTCGTATTTCTTCTCCCCCTTGTGGGCGTCGTAGTAGCGACGCAGTTCCTCATCGCTCACCGGGTACAGGCTGTCGGGCTCGCTATCGTAGCGCTTGGCGACGAAGTTGAAGGCGGCCTTCTCGTTCCGCTGGTCGTAGTCATCGGCCACCTGGAGGTTGTTCACGAAGCAGCTCTTCTTCACCAGGGTGTTGTACTTGCTGATGATGCGCTCCGTGACGAAGGTGCGTTTCTGGAGCTCATAGAACATGGGGGCCTGCTCCTGGATCGACTTGAAGTAGTTCCGCAGCCGGGCCTTGTCAGGCTGACCGGTCGCGGGGTCCTGGAAGTTGGGGTTCCCCTTGAAGTCGGGAAGCACGTTGTTCCCGAAACGGATGTCATCGAACTCTTCACGGCTGAACGTGGACATGTCGCCCAAGCCGGCCGCAGTGGCCTGTGCGAAGAGCGTGCGCTCGCGCAGGATCTCGTTCCACACGTTGTTGCGTATCTGCTCCTGCAGCTGCGCATCCACGGTGGTGCCGTTGCTGCGGTACACCTCGGCCTGTTCATCCACGCGGCGCTCGAAGGCCTGTACGTCGATCTCCTGACCGGCGATCTTGCCGATGGAGCGGTCGCCTCCACCGCTGCGGTTACTGGGGTCGAAAAGGTCGCTCACCACGAAAAGCAGGAGCGCTCCGCCCACCATCACCACGAGCAAGCCGCCCATGCGGTTGCGGATATTTCCAATGACTGCCATTGTTCAAAAATTCGTAAGGGCCGCAAATATAGGCGGTTGCACCATGCGGCAAGGGCTGGGGGCGCTAATTGGCAAAGCCCTGCTCCGGATCCACGACCGCCAGGTTCACCAGGTCGATACGGCCGTGCTGGACCTGGGCGATGGTGATCTTGAAGGCCCCCAGCTCCAACACCTGCCCTTGGACCGGCAGACCACCGGTGTGGTGCAGGATGTAGCCGGCCAGGGTGTCGATCTGGTCCGCATCCCCGAAGGCCAGACCATAGGCCTCCGCCAGGTAGGCCACTTCCAGCCGAGCGCTGAACACGAACTCGTTGGGGCTCAGCCGCTCCTCCACCAATTCCCCCTCGTCGTGCTCATCGTCGATGTCGCCCACGATCGTCTCCACAACGTCCTCGATGGTGAGCATTCCGGCCGTGCCCCCGAACTCGTCCACCACCACGGCCACATGTGTGCGCTGCTTGGTGAAGAGCTGCAACGCTTCGTCGGCAGCCATGGTGCCGGGGATGAAATTGACCGCTCGCAGAATGGACCGGATGGAGCGCGGCCGCCGGAACATCTCATTGCCGTGCACGTAACCAATGATGTTGTCGATGCTGTCCTTGTGTACCAACAACTTGCTCAAGCCGGTATCAATGAAGCGGCGCCGCAATTCCTCCATGGGCTCGTCCACGTCGATGGCCTCGATCTCGGCCCGCGGTACCATCACGTCACGCACCTTGGTGTCGCTGAGGGCCAGGGTGTTGCGGAAGTACTCCACCTCCGCGTCCAGGTCCTTGTCCGCCGGTGTGTTGTCGCTCACCTCGCGCAGGAATTCGTCCAGGTCGATGCGCCCGAAGGCCACCTGGCCGGGTTTCGGCCGCACACCGAACAACCGAAGCAACAGCTCGCTGAGCCCGGTGAACAACATCATCGGCATCCAGAGCAGGGTGTACAGGATCCGAAGGGGCAGGGCGAACACCGTAAGGATGCCATTGGGGTCCAAGCGGAACAGGGCCTTGGGAAGGAACTCGCTCACCAGCAGGATGAGCAGCGTGCTCAGCACGGTGGAGCCCACGAGCACGAACAGCTCCCCGGGGTACACGTGCCTCAACCAGGGCTCCAGTACGCGGGCCATCACGATACCATACACGATCAAGGCAAGGGTGTTGCCCAGCAACAGGGTCCCGATCACGCGGGCCGGTCGCTTGAGCAGATCGGCCACGAGCCGGGCCCAGATGGCGCCCTGCTTTCGCTGCAGCTCGATGTACAGCTTGTTGCTGCTCACGAAAGCGATCTCAAGGCCCGAGCAAAGGGCGGAGATCGCCATGGCGGCAAGGATGAGGAAGAGATCGGCGGAGGACAATGCTGGGCTGGGCTAGCGGCACGAAGGTAGCCCTACGGCCCGGGACGGGGCGATGCGGGGTCTATAGCCGACCATCCTTCTCCCACTGATCCATCTTGCCGCGCATGAACCTGCGGTAACCATACATGCCGCCAGCGACCAAAGGGAACCACAGCCACTGCCGAGCCCCCGCGAGGCCCACGGTGAGCAGCTGGAAAACGGCCCAAGCCAGCGTTGCCAGGGTCACCACCAGCCAGAAATGCTCCATGATGCGGGACAACTTCCTCATCGGTCCTGAGAAGGGGCCAAGGTATCCTGATCCAGGTAGAGCGTTCCAGTGATCCGCCGAATGGTGTACCGGCTGAAGTCCTGGTTGGCATCCAGACCTTGTCCATAGAGGATGTCCGCCTGCCGCGTGATCTTCACCGGTTCATCGGTGTACACACGGTCGCTGTCCCGGCTCCAGACCAGCCGCTCGGTCTCCAAGCGTTCGCCCAACGCATTGGTGAACACCACCTGGTCGCTCACTTCCATGCGATGCAAGGCAGGCAATATGCGGGCCTTGCGCGCCACGAGGACACTGCCGCTGCGGCCCGTGCTGTCGAAAAAGGTCAGTTCCACACCGTCCTCCAGTTCCGTGCGCGGGGGCTTCACGGTGGCGTATTCGCTGACCTTGCCAGCCCGGAGCCGGTTGCGGACACGGCCCGAATCGCTGTACAGGTACTCGGCGCCCAGTGTCATCCGGTCAGGCCCCTCAAGGCGCACCTCCACAGCGGCCACCCGGTCCATGTCGTTCTTGCAAGCCACCACGGACCCCATTACCAGGGTAATGAGGAGCAGCGCCGGAGCCGTCGTCAATCGATGCGATAGGGGGCGAACCATCGTTCCCTGAGGTTCGGGGTGAGCGTGAGCCCGAGATAGAAATTGGTGACCCGCTCCTCCAAGGCCCCATCCCCGGGATCGCCCCGCTTGCCCAACAGCACGCCGAAGTTCAAGCGCGACAGGTAGTTCCCTTCGGAGATCGGGAGGGAGATCCCCGCTGTCCATGCCGACTCATCGAGCTGGATGTCCTCCACCCGCAGGTAATCCGAGGTGTACCGGTAGCCGGCACGGTAGATCACCCGCTTCAGGAAGTTCCGGTCACGCTCATAGGCGGGTCTGAAGGACGCTCCGATGGAATAGGACATGCTGGCCTCCAGACCGGCGTTCAGCGAATAACCATCCACGTTCAAGCGCAGGTCGGCCCAATCACGACGCTTCACGTCAGCGGCCACGGTCCATCGTTCGTTCATGACGCTGAAACCGACACCAAAGGCCGGAGGGATCGCGAATGAACCGCGCTGGCCCTTGGTGATGAGCACCGTGTCCCGCGTGATGTCGATGCCACCGATCGTCACGAACGTGGACTCCAGCAGGTTCCTCTTGGCCCTGAGGCCCGTGGGAAGCTCGGCGCACAGCCCGATCACGTAACGCCAGGGCAGGGATGCGGGGCGCAGCGATGGGGGTGCGGTTCGCTGCTCACCCGGATGAGCCTCCATCCACGCCTGGTGCTTCGCCTTCCGCTCCAGTTCGCGTTCGACCCGTTTCCGTTCCATGGTGCGCATGGAGATCAGCTCATTGCTGAAATGAAGACCGAAATTGGCCGTGGCCCCACGCAACACAAGGCCGCTGTATACGCTGAAGTTCGTGTATCCCTGCCCGGGAGGATACTGCGCACGCCTGGTCTGCTCGATCGTTCCGAAGAGGTAGTCGATGTTCGCTCCAAGGGACAGGCGCCCCCGGATGCTTCCACTGCTGTCCGGCTTGGCCTGCCATACCGTATGGGCAAGGCCCACAAACCCTTGGTTCAAGCCCCCTGTTCCGCGATAGGTCAGGTTCACCGTGCTGCCTGTGGAGAGGGTCTCCTGGTCGCTGATGAGGTACCCCACGGTGGAGACCGGCATCAGGCCGATGGCCAGGGCCCATCGGGAATTGTTCCATGGAACGGCCAGGCTGAACCCCAGGAGCTGGTTGCTGTTCCGCTTCTGCGTCTCCTTGGAATCGGTGAGCTTCACCGTGGACCCCAGGATCCCGATCTCGAAGGCCGTTTTCCGCAACCCCACATAAGAGGCCGGATTGGTCTGGGAGATGCTCGCCTGGTCGATGTACGCCACGCTCACCCCGCCCATCAACAGCTGCGACACCTGCGGGTTGCCCACCAGGTTGCCCAGGCCATAGGCACTGTAAGGGGAATCACCCCCGGTCTGCGCCGGTACCCGGAGCACGACCATCGCCAGAAGGATGGCCAGCGGCCAGGGAGCGATGGTGGAGGAGAAGCGCATGCGTTCCGTTGAGGGTCAGCGAAGGGTCGGCAAAGATGCCATTTTTCAAGGCCCTCGTGAACCGAAGCGCATCACCGCCGGTGAGCACAACGGCCGCATCCGGCATTTCGTGCCTCAGCTCATGGATCAACGTCACGAGTTCGGCCCTCACCCCATGGTGGATCCCCGCTTCCAGGCTTCCCACGGTATCGCGGCCCACCAGCGGGGGATGACCGCTCGGCTCCACGCGTGGCAGCCGCGCGCTGTAGGCGTTCATGGCACGGGCACGCATGGTCATCCCTGGCGTGATGAGCCCTCCGTGGTAGCGGCCCGAACCATCCACCACATCGTACGTGATGCAGGTGCCCAGGTCGATGGCGATGACCGGACGACCCGGGAACTGTTGCCTTGCCCCTACCGCGTTCGCCAGGCGATCCACCCCCAAGGTGTGCGGTGTGCCATAGGCGCTGATGAGCGGTGAAGGCGACCCGCCATGGAGCACAAGGACCGGCGCCAACGTGGAAAGGAAGCCCTCCAGCTGCGGATCGGGAAGGATCACGGAGGCCAGCGCGATATCCTCGAGCCGAGATCCCGCCAACCAGTTTCGCAGGCCGGACAGGTCACCGTGCGCCAGAATGACCGATCGCTCGACCCCCATAGGCCCGTACAGCGCGGCTTTCATGCGGGTGTTGCCCACATCGAGCACCAGATCGTAAAGGACCGTTTCCATGGTTGGATGAAGATCTTATCTTTGCCGCCCCTCCGCGCAGGGTTCTACCCTGCAAAGATGGAACGAACGTCCTGGTGCCTTAGCTCAGCTGGTAGAGCAATGGATTGAAAATCCATGTGTCCCCAGTTCGATTCTGGGAGGCACCACAAGCGAGGCCCCGTCAACCGACGGGGCTTCGTCGTTCATGGCTTCCGGTGCCTCCTTCCGCAGCCAGCATGCGTCGTACTTCGGCCAGGTGCTGCTGTTTCCGGGGCTCACGCAACGCCCGGTTCGTGCCCGTGTGGTAATGGTGCCTGCTGAGGAAGCGGTCCTGGATGACGTTCCATTCATGCTCCGTGGTGAGCACCTTGTAGGCTCGCAGCTCCTCGAACAGGGTATGCCCGATGCTGAAGAAATCCCCGCGGCCTAGGTAATCGAGGTCCGCATCGCACAGGATCCGGCTCAACTTGTCGTGCGGTGCCTGCGGAATGCGGGTGGCCATGATCATGTCGCAGATGCGTGCGACCTGATCCGCTGAGAAGCCCCATTGGGGCAGATGCTCCCTGGTGATCCGGCAGCTCTCCGCCTCGTGCTCAAGGTCCACATGGATGAAGCCGGCGTCGTGGAACAACGCGGCAGTGGTGAGCAGGATCATATCCAAGCCCACCACCCCTTCACGCTCGCCGATATCGATCACCGAGGCATACACATCGAGCGTATGCTCCAGGCTGTGATAGGTGCGTGTGGGTGGGAGTTCGGCCTTTAGTTTGGCCAGGATGAATGCTTTCGCCGCGCGATGGTCCATGTACCGGAGCGCGAGCAAGATACGGTCCCGCGCAGAAGTCGGTCTCTACCCACAAGTGGGTATTTTTGGAGCCGCCCATGCCCCGATCACCCCACCGCCGCACCCTGGTGCTGTTCAGTGTCCTGGCGGTGTATGTGCTGTCCCAATTCCTCTGGTGGGCCTACCTGCTGGTTGAAAAGGACAACGAACTGCAGGCGCTGCTCGGCCAGTTGGAGGCCCTGGGCGTGCGGTCCACCATTGATCATGACAGACCTGAACGAACGCTGTGGATGGTGGCGGGCGAGGGATCCGTTTTCGTGACGCTGCTGCTCCTGGCGCTCTGGCTCACATACCGCACCGTGCGCCACGAACTGGGTCTCGCCCGGCTACAGCGCAATTTCCTGATGGCGGCCTCGCATGAACTGCGCACCCCCATCGCGGCGCTCAAGCTCGGCCTCCAGACCATGCATCGACGGGAGCTGGAGGCTGCGCAACAGCACATGCTGATGTCCAATGCCATCGGTGATGTCGCCAGATTGGAAGGGCTCAGCGAGAAGATCCTATTGGCCACCCGGCTGGAGGAGGTGAAACTGCCTGTGCAATGGGGGTCTGTGGACCTGGCCGCGCTCCTGAGGAGCCTTGCCCAACAGGCCAGGATGAGCTACGGCAAGGACCACACCATCAGCATGGAGGCACCGCCCGCCTTGTTGGTCCAGAGCGACGAGGAAGGGTTGCGCAGCATTTTCGGCAACCTGTTGGAGAACGCGTGCAAATACGCACCGCAGGGAAGTGAGGTGTCGCTGGTGCTGCGCCACCTCAACGGTGGCTTGGTCGTGGAGGTGCTCGATGAAGGCCCGGGTGTTCCGGTCTCCGACCGTGAGCGGATCTTCGAACGCTTCTACCGCGGCGGGAACGAGGAGACCCGACAGGCCAAGGGCACCGGGCTGGGCCTTTACATCGTTCGTCGGTCTGCCGAGGAGCTTGGCGCCACGGTCACCTATCGGCCGCGCCGACCCAAGGGCTCTATCTTCGCGGTCGCTTTCCCCGAACGATGAATCCAGCGCATAAGGTGGTCCTGATGATCCTGGATGGCTGGGGCACAGGGGCTGGCGACCGCTCCGACGCCATTGCCCAGGCGAACACACCGTTCATCGACAGCCTGCAGGCCACCGTCCCGCACGCCAGCCTGCATACCGACGGGGAGCACGTGGGCCTTCCGAAAGGACAGATGGGCAATAGCGAGGTCGGGCACATGAACATCGGTGCCGGTCGGGTGGTGTACCAGGACCTCGTGCGCATCGATCGAGCGGTCGCCGACGGCTCCCTTGAGCGTGAACCGGTGCTCCGCGCCGCTTTTTCCGCTGCATCCAGGTCCGGAGCACGACTTCACCTCCTGGGCCTGGTGTCCAATGGGGGCGTGCATTCTTCCCAGGTACACCTGGAAGCCCTGTGCCATATGGCGGGCCGGGCCGGCGTGAACGACGTCTTCATCCATGCCTTCCTCGACGGTCGCGATACCGACCCGCACAGCGGTGCCGGCTTCCTGGAAAGCCTGGAGCGCAACATCGTGGGATCTCCCGCCCGCATCGCCAGCATCGTGGGCCGCTATTTCGCCATGGACCGCGACAAACGCTGGGAACGGGTGAAGAAAGCCTACGACCTGCTCGTGCATGGTCAGGGCGCACCCATGACGGACGCGGTGAAGGCCCTGCGGGACAGCTATTCGGCCGGCGTCACCGACGAGTTCGTGGAACCCCATGTCGCCATGCATGCGGATGGCAGGCCCATCGGCACCATCCGACCCGGGGATGTGGTGCTGTGCTTCAACTTCCGCACGGACCGCTGCCGCGAGATCACACAGGCCCTGACGCAACAGGCCTTCCCGGAACAGGGCATGAAGCCGCTCACCCTGCACTATGTGACGATGACGGAATACGACCCTACGTACACCGGCGTCGATGTGATCTTCCGGCGCGACGACCTTCAACTCACCCTTGGTGAAGTGGTGAGCAAAGCGGGACTGAAACAGATCCGTATCGCCGAGACCGAGAAGTATCCGCACGTGACCTTCTTCTTCAGCGGGAACCGTGAGCAGCAGTTCCCCGGTGAGGAACGCCTGCTGGTGCCGTCGCCCAAGGTGGCCACGTACGACCTGCAGCCGGAGATGAGCGCAGTGGAGGTGACCGATGCGGTCGTGGCAGCGCTGGGCAAAGGCGAGGCCGCCTTCGTGGCCTTGAACTTCGCGAACCCCGATATGGTGGGGCATACCGGTGTGTTCCCGGCGATCGTGAAGGCCGTGGAGACCATCGATTCGTGCGCCCGACGCGTGGTGGAGGCGGGGCGGTCCAAGGGCTATTCCTTCCTGATCACGGCCGACCATGGCAATGCGGACAAGGCCATCAATGCGGATGGCTCGCCCAATACGGCCCACACCACCAACCTGGTGCCCTTGTTCCTCATCGACGACCGGTCCTTCCGTCTGCGCGACGGCATCCTGGCCGACCTCGCTCCCACGGTATTGGAGCTCTTGAACATTGAAAAGCCCGCCGAAATGACGGGCTCCTCGCTGCTCGTACACTGAGCGCTCAGCGCCGGTTCTTCAGGATGGTCAGGTGCCCGGTGTAGGGTTTTTCGACACCCTCCACGATGATCTCGTAGAAGTAGGTGCCATCGCTGACCTCGCCTCCGTTCCAGTTGTTGTTGTAGTTCCTGGCCTCGAACACGATACGGCCCCAGCGGTTGAAGATCTTCACTGTGTTGTTGGTGCCGGTGATCCCCTCCACGAAGAAGAAGTCGTTGAGCCCGTCGCCATTGGGGCTGAACACGTTCGGGATGATGATCTCGCAGCCTGCGTTCACCACCACACCTTCCGATACCGTCTTGCCGCATTCATCGCTCACAGTGACCGGATAAAGCCCATTGCTCAAGCCGCTCACCCAGATGGCGGGCAAGGTGGCCCCGGTGCTCCACAGGTAGCTCAGGTCACCGAAACCACCGGTGGCCACCACGGCGATCAGCACCGTGTCATCCGAGCAATCCAACACCAGGTCCTCGGCCAAGGCTATAATGGGCACGTACTCCACGATGGGCAGGGTGGCCGTGCTGATGCTCGTATCGCCGCAGGCGTTGACGAAGGTCGCGGTGAGGATGATCTCCTCCTGACCTTCCGCGATGTTGTCCTCGAAGGCCTGCAAGGGAAAGGACACGCTGTTCTGCCCATCAGGTATGGTGATGGTGGGGGGAATGCTGGTGTAGTCCGTACCGTTGGTCGCCGTGCCACCCACGGAGACCGACACATCGATGTCATCCGCGGACCCGGGGCGCGTGATGGTGAGCAGCGCATCGCTGCAGCCCTCGGTCAGGGTCCCATCGGCGCTCGCGGTCACCACCTCCAGTTCGATCGCATTGGGGCTGGAGAAGCTGCCTCCTTCGAGGAACACGGCACTGTCCCATACCGTATCGCTCGCATCGCCGATGGCGATCTTGATGTGGTAGGTGTCGCCACAGTTCACCAAGGCCGTTGCGGTCAGCACCACGGTGAACCCATCGTACTGCACATACTGGGGATCGGCGTTGAATGGAGCGTTGGAGCCGTCGCCATTGTTCACGTAGAATGTGGGATTCACGACATCGTTCACCGTGTTGATGGTAACGGGATCGCTCGTGCCGGGGATGAGGGCGATGTTGATCGCATTGTTCGAGAACGTGCCGTTGATGCCCGGGCCACTAAGGAAGAAGCCGAAGATGTCGTTCACCCCGTTCACGAATTCGAGGTACTCGTCGCTCGCGAACACGAACTTGAAGCTGAGGGAATCGCCCGAGGGAACGAAGTCGAATTCCAGGACCGCCGCATCGTTCACGTTCTGTGGGGCACTGAGGATCGCGAGGTCGGGGTCGCTGTTCATCAAGCCGCCGCCGAGGCTGGATGCCCCGCTGTTGTTCGGACCGGGAGCATTGAACACGCTGCCGGTGGCCAGCATCATGCCGGTGTTGATGCCCAGGGTCGTGGCCGTACCATTGAAGGAGCCGGCCTGTTCGGTCACAAAATTGGCCGGTGCCCCATTGAACGTGATGTTCGACACGTTCACGCCGCCGCCCAGCAGCACGGTCTGTACGAGGTCCTCCACCGTCTGGGTGTTGGTCACCACCAGCTGGGCGCTGACCGCAAATACACTTCCAAAGGCGACAGATAGGGCCGCGATCCGCTTCACATGATCCATCAAGAAAGGTCTTAATCGTCCGTACTTCCCCGCAACAGCGTTACGTGGCCAAATCCCTCGGCAGAGGGGAACAGGTGACCCGCCACCTTGTACTTGAAGACGTACACGCCGGTCTGCGCGTCGCCTGAACCGTTCACCTTTCCATCCCACGGACGGAAAACATCCGTTGAGGTGAAGATCAATTCTCCCCAGCGGTCGAACACCTGCATCTCGAACTGCTCGATGTAGTGTCCGGCCCAGCCGAAGGTCTCGTTAACTCCATCTCCATCGGGGGTGAACGCGTTGGGGAAATAGATGTGTGCCGGTGGGCGTATCAACACGCTGTCCTGCCCCAGGCAGCCATGGATGGTCCGTACGTCCAAATGCACCCAATACTCCTCCAGGTCAAGGTAGCTGTGCACCACGTCCGGTGTGCGGTACCTCGTCCCGTCACCCATGTCCCATTGGTGGAACGAGCAGATCGGGAAGGTGGCGGCCTGCAGGTACCAATCGTCCTGGCCCTGGTTGGTCACCACGATGTCCACCAGCACCGGCTCAGGTGTCACGGTCACCGCATCGCTGATCACTGCGCCGCATTCATCGATGATGTTCACCGTGTAGGTGGTCTCCACCAGGGGCGTGACCATGAACTGCGGATCACTGAACCCGAGATCAGGCCAAACGATGGTGTAGATGCCACTGCCACCGCTCACATCAGCGAACAGCTCAACGGACTCTCCAAAGCAGATCACCGTGTCCGCCGTCAGGACCAGCTCGAACGGATCGTAAATGGGCAGCAGGGTGAACAGCGTCGTGTCACCCGAGTAACCGCACTGGTCCTCAACGGTGATGGTGTACGCCGCGCTGGCCGGCACCGGAACGGTCACTTCATCCGTGCTCGAAAGTGTCTGTCCAAGACTGTTGGTCCATTGGTAGGTATACACCCCATTGCCACCCGTAACATTATCCAGGGTCAGCGTTGCGGTGTCCCCTGGGCAGACCACCGTGATGCTCTGCGCCGTGATGATGATGTTGGGAAGAGGTGCCGTGCTGACCAGCACCGAGTCGGTGGCCGTGAAGCCGCACCCGTCAGTGAC
Source organism: Flavobacteriales bacterium (assembly GCA_044346705.1). Lineage (GTDB taxonomy): Bacteria > Bacteroidota > Bacteroidia > Flavobacteriales_F > PHOS-HE28 > PHOS-HE28. The sequence goes on along the minus strand of JBIIYP010000008.1, from coordinate 71,264 downwards.
GACCGCCACGTAATAGACCGGGGGCGCGGCCGCATCGACATTGATGGTGGCCGTGTTCCCTGCGCCCACACCCGCCAGGGTCCAAGCGTACTGGTACACGCCATTGCCACCGCTGGCGCTCGTCACCGCAATGTTCGCGTTGCCGAGGCAATCGATCGCCGTGTCCGGGCTCATGGTGATCTGCACCGGCTGATACACGGGCATCGTCACCACCACACTGTCACTGGTCGGCACCACGCTGCACGTGTCACTGATCGTGACGTAATAGGTCGTGGTGACCCCCGGTGAGACCGTGATGGACGGCGTGGTGGCACCATTGCTCCAATCGAAGGAGTAGTTCCCCGTGCCCCCACTGACCGTCGGTGTCAGCACATAACTCAGCCCGCAAGCTCCGTTCACATCGGTGGTCACTACCCCCAAGGGCGCCGGTGTATCGATGTAGAAGGTGTAGTTGGTCTGCACCTGTGTGCCGGCGCAGAAAATATTCTGGGTGATGTTGATGTCGATGGTCTCGATGCCATCGGCGTCCAGGGGGATGTTCAAAAAGACGGTGAACGTGGTATCGCCCGGTTGGTAGATGATCTGGGTGGGCAACGCTGGCGAATAGTCCACGCCTGGGGTGGCCGTGCCGCCTATCACCAGATCCACGGTGTCCGTGGTGGCCGTGTCGCCCATGCGCTTGAAATCCAGTTCCACAAGGCCGCACCCCTCCAGCATGATGGTGTCGTTCACCACGTTCACACCCGCTGCGAGGTTGGGGATCACCTGGCCCGTGCTGGTGAAGCTGCCGGCCTTCAGGAACACCGCGCTGTCCCATGACGTATCGCTCGCATCGCCGATCGCGATCTTGATGTGGTAGGTCTGGCCGCACTGCACCAAGGCCTGCGCCGTGATCACCACGGTGAACCCGTCATACTGGGGGTAGATCGGATTGCTGTTGTAGGGGAAGTTCACACCCGTTCCGTTGATCGTGTAATACGTGGGGTTCACCACGTCGTTCACAGTATTGATGGTCACCGGATCGGTGGTGCCGGGTATCAACGCGATATTATCCGCGCCGTTGGAGAACGGCCCGGCTATCCCCGGACCGCTCAGGAAGAACCCGAAGATGTCGTTCACGCCGTTCACGAACTCCAGGTATTCGTCCGAGGCGAACACGAAGTCGAACTTCAACGAATCACCGGTAGGGATGAAGTCGAACTCCAGGACCGCAGCATCGTTCACGACCTGGGGGTTTGCGAGGACCTCGAGGTCGGGATCGGTTTGGCCGAAGTTGCCACCCCCCAGGGTACTGCTGCCAATGTTATTGGGGCCTATGGCGTTCATCACATCTCCCGTGGCCAGCATCATCCCTTGGCCGATGCCCAGCACCGTGCTGGTGCCATCGAACTCACCGGCCTGCTCGGTGACCATGGTGGCAGGCACACCGTTGAACGTAATGTTGCTCACCGATACGCCCTGCCCCAGCAGGATGTTCTGCACCAGCCAGGCCGGGGTCTGGGTGTTGGTAACGACCAATTGGGCGTGACCTACCAGAGGCGCGAACAGCGCTATGATCAGAGATCGGATGGTTCGATCCATGGGGATCCGGTTCGGGGCCTGAAAATTAGGACTTTACGTGGACATTCTGAAGACTCATCCCGCCTCGCATTGGTTGCCTGAGCCCCACTGTCGTCGCCAGCTATCTTTGACCCACCCAACCACCTATTCCACCCCATGGCCGAGATCGGAACGTACATCGAGACCCATAAGGACCGGTTCCTCAACGAGTTGCTCGACCTGCTGCGCATTCCCAGCGTCAGTGCCGACCCGGCCTACAAAGCGGATGTGGCGCGCTGTGCGGAGGCCGTGAAGGCCCGTATGGTGGAGGCCGGTCTGGACAAGGTGGAAGTGTGTCCCACCCCGGGCCATCCCATCGTCTACGGCGAGAAGATCATCGACCCCACGATGCCCACGGTCCTGGTCTACGGCCATTACGATGTGCAGCCCCCCGACCCCCTTGATCTCTGGCACAGCGGCCCCTTCGACCCCGTGGTGAAGGACGGCTACATCTATGCCCGCGGCAGCGCGGACGACAAGGGCCAGTTCTACATGCACGTGAAGGCCGTGGAGGCCATGGTGCGCACCGGTAGCCTGCCTTGTAACGTCAAGGTGATGATCGAAGGCGAGGAGGAGGTCGGTTCGGACAACCTCGGCCTCTTCGTGAAGGCCAACAAGGAGCGCCTCAAGGCCGACGTGGTGCTGATCAGCGACACCTCCATGATCGCCAACGACGTGCCCAGCATCAACACCGGGCTGCGCGGCCTCAGCTACCTGGAAGTGGAGGTGACCGGCCCCAACCGCGACCTGCACAGCGGGGTATACGGCGGCGCCGTGGCCAATCCGATCAATGTGCTCTGCGACATGATCAGCAGCCTGCACGACAAGGACCGGCGGATCACCATCCCGGGGTTCTATGAAGCCGTGAAAGAGCTGAGCGCCAAGGAACGTGAGGCCCTGGCGGAAGCCCCCTTCGACCTGGACGCCTACAAAAAGGACCTGGCCGTGAACGACGTGCTCGGCGAGAACGGATACACCAGCGAGGAGCGCAGCAGCATCCGGCCCACGCTGGACGTGAACGGCATCTGGGGCGGCTACATCGGTGAAGGGGCCAAGACCGTGCTCCCTTCCAAAGCCTTCGCCAAGATCAGCATGCGCCTGGTGCCCGACCAGAAGAGCGATGCCATCACCGCCCTCTTCAAGGACCACTTCGAACGCATCGCGCCCCCCAGCGTGAAGGTGGAGGTGCGCCCGCACCACGGTGGCGAAGCGGCCGTAACGCCGATCGACTCCGCCGCCTACCTGGCAGCGAGCAAGGCCATGGAGGAGACCTTCGGCCGCAAGCCCATCCCCACCCGCGGCGGGGGAAGCATCCCGATCGTGGCCCTGTTCGAAGCTGAACTGGGCCTCAAGACCGTGCTCTTCGGGTTCGGTCTGGATTCGGACAACATCCACAGCCCCAACGAGCGCTACGGCGTGTTCAATTACTTCAAAGGCATCTCCACCATCCCGCGTTTCTTCCATCACTACGCGGCGATGATGAAGGGTGCTTCATAGCTCATCCTCCGTTCGCAAACGTCCCGCATCCATCAGGCATGCGCCCCACCCGCTGCTCATTGCTCCCTTGAAAGCGCCGCTCCTCATCACGCTGATGGCGATCCTGACCCTCAGCGGCTGCCTCAGTTACAAGGAGGTGGAGTTGAAGGCCGTGAACGACGTGGCCGTGGAGCGCCTTGACCGCGATGGGCTGGGAGCCCGGGTGAACGTCACGATCCACAATCCGAACGGCTATCGGATCAAGGTGATCGACCCTGATGTGGACCTCTTCCTGGACGACGTGAACGTGGGCAAGGTGTTGCTGGACAGTGCGATGGTGCTGGAGAAACGGAGCACGCGATCCTACACCATCCCCCTGCATGCAAGCTTTGCCGGGCGCACCGGCCCGGCTCTCTTCACCATAATGGCGGCCGCCCTGCGCGGGCGTACCAAGCTCGGCGCAAAGGGAACCGTGACCGCCAAGGCCATGCTCCTCCGGAAACGCTTCCCGTTCGAACTGGAGCACCCGATCGACCTGAACGATCAGTGAAGGTCCTCCAGCCGCACGAGCACCGAGGTCTGCCAATCGTCGATCACCGCATAGCCCAAGGCTCCCTGCGAGACCTTCAGCAACGGGCCGATGACATAGCCCTTTGCACGTTCCTCGGCGGAAGCCTGCGACAGGACCTCGTCGAGCCGGCGAGCAGGCGGCAGCTCGCGATGGGCATGCCAATGGGACAGCACATCGGCCCGTGAGAAGTTACCCTGCAGCAGGTACGCCTCCGGTTCGTCGCGCAGCAGAAAATTCCCCCACAGGAGCGCAGTGAACACCAGCGGACCGACCGCGAGCAGGTTGAACAGGAACCACTCCAACCGTTCCATGCCCAACACCAAGCCACTGCGCATGTAGGGAAGCAAGTTTCCTGCGAAAGAGAACAAGGCCAGCCAGCGGAAGATCTCTCCGAACGTGATGAAGGTGATGGCCTGCCCGGCCCAGAACGTGGCAATGAACGCGAACAGCCCGATGGCCATCAGGGTGCTTGGCCAATATTGCTCCCGCGCCATGCGCTCCACGCCCTCCTGTTGATCCCTTGGCGTTCCGTCGCTCCCAAGCCATTCCATGAGTCCGTTACTTTGATCATCATGCCGCACCACGTCCTTGTCATCGTCGCCTGCACGCTTGTGCTTGCCGTTGGTGGCTGCCGACCAGGCGAAGGAACGGAAGGCTCCTCTTCGCAAGATACCATGCACGCCCATACCAACCGGCTCATCAACGAGTCCAGCCCCTACCTCCTTCAACACGCGCACAACCCTGTGGATTGGTACCCCTGGGGCGATGAGGCCTTCGCAAAGGCGAAGGCGGAGAACAAGCTGGTGCTCGTGAGCATCGGATACAGCAGCTGCCATTGGTGCCACGTGATGGAACGCGAGAGCTTCGAGAACGACAGCCTCGCAGCGCTCATGAACGCCCATTACATCTGCATCAAGGTCGACCGCGAGGAACGTCCCGATGTCGACCAGGTGTACATGTCGGCCGTGCAGCTCATGACCCAGCGTGGAGGATGGCCACTGAACTGTTTCATCCTGCCGGACGGGCGCCCGGTTTACGGCGGTACGTACTTCCCGCCACAACAATGGGGACAGGTGCTGCAGGACCTTCATGCCACGTGGACCGCGGACCCTGCCAAGGTGATTGGCTATGCCGAACGGTTGCATCAAGGCGTGCAGGGCGCGGAACTGGTGCACGTGAACGAGGAGCCTGCAGCGTTCAGCGCGGACGACCTCGCCGGGTTGATCGCGGTGTGGGACAGCACCCTCGACAACGAGCACGGTGGCCCGGACCGCGCCCCGAAATTCCCGCTGCCCAACAACTACCAGTTCCTGCTGCGCCAGGCCTGGCTCACCGATGACAAGACACTCAAGGACCATGTCGCGCTCACCTTGGACAAGATGGCGCGCGGTGGCATCTACGATCAGGTCGGTGGTGGCTTCTCCCGTTACAGCACGGATGTGCTCTGGAAGGTGCCGCACTTCGAGAAGATGCTCTACGACAATGCACAGCTCGTGTCGCTCTACAGCCAGGCCTACCAGGCCTTCCGGAACGAGGAGTACCGTCGTATCGTAGAGGGCACCATCGGCTTCCTCGAACGTGAGATGATGTCCCCCGAGGGCGCCTTCTTCAGCGCGTTGGACGCGGACAGCGAAGGCGAGGAGGGCAAGTTCTATGTGTGGACGAAGGCCGAACTGGTACAGGTGCTCGGCCCTGATGCGGCGCTGGCGATCGACCTCTACGATGTGGATGGGAAAGGCCTCTGGGAAAAGGACAACAACATCCTCCTGCGCACCGCGGACGATATCACCTTCGCGCGCAAGCACGGCCTTACGGAACAGGCCTTGCGCCTGTCCATCGACCGCATCAACAGCGCACTGCTCGTCGCCCGCGGAAAGCGTGTACGTCCCGGCCTGGATGACAAGGCGCTCACCAGCTGGAACGCCATGATGGTGCAGGGGTACTGCGACGCCTACGCGGGGCTCGGCACGCCGGCCTACCCCGTTCAGGCCCGGCGTACCATGGACCTGCTCCTGACCGAATGCCGGCGTCCGGACGGAGGGCTCTGGCACAGCTACAAGGATGGCAAAGCCACCATCAACGGCTACCTGGAGGACTACAGCTTCACGATCGAGGCCTTGCTGGCCTTGTACGGCATCACCTTCGAGGAGCGCTGGCTCACCGAGGCACGCTCGCTTTCGGAATATGCCATCGACCACTTCCTCACGGAGGGGGAAGCCGTGTTCCATTTCACCAGCGACCTGGACCCTCCCCTGATCGCACGCAAGAGCGAGGTGACGGACAACGTGGTGCCCGCCTCCAACAGCAGCATGGCCAAGGCCTTGTTCCTGCTCGGACACCTGTTCGATGAGCCCCGTTACATCGGCCTGGCCACGGGCATGCTCAACAACGTGAAGCCCATGATGCGCAGCTACCCTTCCGGCTACAGCAACTGGGCGCAACTGATGCTCATGCAGGTGCATCCCTTCCACGAGATCGCCATCACCGGAGCCGATGCGTTGAAGCGCCGTGCTGAATTCGCGGGCAGCTACCTGCCGAACTGCATGTTCCTGGGCACCACCACCACCAGCGAACTGCCCTTGCTGGAAGGGAAGAGCCTGGGCGGCACCACGGTGTTCGTTTGCGTGGAGAAGTCCTGCCGACTTCCCGTGGCCACGGTGGAGGAAGCCCTGAAGCAACTGCGATGAGGCGATCTGCAACGCTGATCACCTCCCTTTTCGCCGTCCTTCTGCACGCGCAACAACTGCTCGTGCCCGCGACCATGGAGGACCCGGAGGAGCTCACCTTCAACGCGGCCTTCATCGCCCGGAACGGCATCCGGTCGATCGATGGCAAGCAACTGGTGAAGCGCGAGGGCCGGCCCATGGAGGAACGCAAGGAGAAACACCTCTACCGGTTCGACGAACAAGGCCGCATCGTATACGGAAACACCAGTTATGGTCGCCCGGGGACCGGCCGTGACACGGCCTCGGTGGGCTACTTCTACGACGCGAAAGGGCGGCTCGTGCAACGGTTGCGGAACGACCTGACGGGGCACTTCGCCTATGAGATCACCACGGACACCCTGGGCCGCATCGTTCGCCAGACCTACGTCAGGATCGAGAACCTCGGACCGGACCGGTACCACCTGGTGCCCGGGAACAGGACCGTGATCAGCGATGAGCAGATGCGGCACACCGCCATCAACGACACCGCTTTCTCCTGCACCTGGTTGAACGAGCTCGGACTGCCCTATCGCGAGCAGGTCCACCAACGCGACCGCTATGGCTATCTGCGCATCATCGATGACCGCTACCTCATCACCGGCAGGCGCGGCAGGACCACCTTCGGCTACGATGAGAAGGGCCGTTTGGCCGAACGGATCCAGCAGACCGACCTCAACAAGGCGGACAGCACGCGGCGCACCTGGCAGTACGACGCGGCCGGCAATGTGCTGTCCGGAGACCTTTGGCACAATGATCGCCTGCGTGAACACGATGAATACCTCTACGAGGAGACCACCCTGTTTCTGAAGGCACTGATCACGAAGGATGAGGACACCAAGATCATCCACGTGGTACGCTACACCACTGAACGCCAATGAGATCGAGCCTGTTGATCGCCGCCCTGCTCACGGGGCTCCTGTGCCGAGCCCAGCTCGGAGCATTGCATTGGGCCTACGGTCCCTTCGCCACGCCCGGCGATGTCGCCTTCATCGTAGAGGGCGACCCCGACCAGGGAGGCGCTCGCATCTACCAGGCCTGCGGTGCCTTCGGGTCCAAGGGTCCGTGCATGTACGTGATCCTCAAGGACCAGGTGTTCCACTCCGCCGATGCGTTCGGGCAACGGGGCAACGCGGCTTTCGTGGCCGAAGAAGGCCGGCTGATCCGCTGTTCGGGCGCCTTCTGCACCAAGGGGTCGTGTGCGTTGATGCTCGAGGGCAACAAGGTGTTCCGCGCGGACGGGGCCTTCTGCAACAAGCAGGAAGGGGCCTTCCTGCTGGAAGGTGAGGATGTCTACCTCGGGGAGGGTGTATTCTGCCAGAGAGGCGATGCCATCCTGCATGTCCGCGGCACCATCCCCATGATCGCCCTGCTCACGATCCTGGCCGGCCTCTAGGTACCGGTCTTACGCGGCTGCGTTACGTTGGCCGGCTTGCCATAGTCAGGCACCAGGTAGGCCAGGTCGCCGAACGCCTGGTGCCCGAAGGCCTCGTCCGCGCAGATGGCTAGTCCCCGGTGGGAGGGTCGGATCCCGGGCACATGCAACACGTTCGTTCGCCCGGCCCAAAGCGCGGAGGCCTTGTCCGCGCCATCACCGAACACGACCGCTCGGCTTCCGGCCTCCAACGCATCGGCCCATGCCTCATCCAGCACAAGGGGATGCGATCCGCCCAACGGGCCGCCGGAACTGTCGGCCACCCGTGTGAACACCTCCATGCGGCGTGCGTCGATCATGGGCATCAGGAGGTCCCCGACGGTCAGCTGCATGTTCCGCGCGAGGAGCTCACGCACCAGGATGTCCAATGTGCCCATGCCGATGATCGGGATGCGCAACGCATAGCACAGGCCTTTCGCGGCGCTCAGCCCGATGCGCAGGCCGGTGTATGATCCAGGGCCGATGCCCACCGCCACGGCCTCCAGCTGAGCGAAGGCCACCCCGGCCTCACGAAGCACCTCCCCGATGAACACGTTCAGCCGCTCGGCGTGCGTGAGCCGCTCGCTCTCCTCCTCCCGGAACGCAAGCACCCGTGCCCCATCGCACAGGACCACCGAACAGCATCGGGTGGCCGTATCGAGCGCAAGGAGCAATGCCACGGATCAGAGCGTGAGGGGGATCCCTTGCAGGATATCGAGGGACTTGGCGGCAAGGATGTAGGTGTAACGGGCGGTGATCATGTCCGCATTGGACCTGTTCAGGTTGGCCTTCGCCGTACTGAGCTCGAGGGCCGTGATCGCCCCCTGCTCGAAGCGCTCGTTGGCGTACCGCAAGGATTCCTGGGAGGCCTCGAACGCGTTCGCCGCGGCGCGGTACTGGCGGAAGCCGGCACGCTGGTCCGTGATGGCCTGTTGAACGGCCAGCTGCAACTGCTGCTCCTGGTCCGTGCGCTGGATCCGGGCCTGTTCGTAGCGGATGCGGGCCTGCTGTGTTGCGGTGCGCGTACTGAGATTGTTGAAGATCGGCACGCTCAATGTCCATGCAGTGGAGTAGTTCACGTTGTCACCCAGCTGCTGACCAAAGGACTTCGTCTCGGAATTGTAAGAGACATTGGGAGTGAAAACGTTCTCACCGGACTCCGTGAAGCCCACCAGGGCGGGAGCGCCGAAGATGGGCTCGCCGACGATCACCTCGTCAAGACCCGAATAGCCGGAGGCGACGTTCGCGCTGAACCGCAGGGACGGGATGCCTCCCGCACGGGCGATGTCCACCGACCGCTGGGCACTTTCCAGGTCGAGTTCGGTCCGCTTGTACGCCGGATGCGTCTCCAACACGCGTTGCATCACCCCCTCCACCGTGGCCGTGGGTTCCTGTGGCTCGAAGGACCCGAGCGCTGGAGCGCTGATGCTGAAGCCTGCCGATTCCTGCGGCGTGAGCTGGAGCAACTGGGCCATTCGCAGGCGTGCCTGCTGGTACTGGTTCTCCGCGGTGATGATGTCGTACTCCTCGCGGGCCAGCTGGGAGCGGATGTCCAGCAGCTCCACCCGCGCGGTGCGGCCTGCGGTCACCAGGGCATCGGTCAGGGTGACCTGTTCGCGCGTGCGGTCCGCATTGGTGTTCGCGGCCTTGATCCGTTCCTCGGCGCTCAACATCTCCATGAACCGGGCGACCACTGCGGAAAGCACGTCGACACGCGCGGCGGCCAACGATTCCTCGGCGGAAAGGTTGTCGAGCTTGGCCTTCTTGAACTGGTTCTGCTGGCTCAGTCCACCGAAGAGCGTCCAGTTGCTGCCCAGGAAGAAGTTGTTGGTGCGCACCCGGTCCGTGGCGAAGGTGTTCGTATATCGGTCGATGGTCTGGCCCCAGTTGTAACCATGGGTGGCGGCCGCGTTGAGGTCCGGCAGGAAGCCCCATTTGGCCTGCTGCTCGCTCAGGCCGGTGAATTCCTTGTCGTAGGCGGCGCGCTGGATGCTCAGGTTCCGAGCCTCGGCCCGGGCCACGCATTGATCCAGGGTCCAGGCTTGCTGGGCCATGAGGGCGGGGCCGAAGAACAGCAGGGCAAGGGAGGTCGGGAAGCGCATGGCTGAGCGGATGGAACAACGTTAAGGCAAAAGTATCCGCCCGTGGTGGGCACCACCGGCCGACTTGGATGAACGGTGCATCCCGGGGCCCAACGGCTCAGTTGCCCAGCACTTTCACCTCCACCCGGCGGTTCGCCTCGCTCTGTTCCCTGCCCTTGGGTTCCGGGAACAGCATCTGTGAGTTTCCCAGCCCCACGTAGGATATCCGATCGGGCTCAATGTCGTTCACCAGGAGGAACTCGTACACGGTCTTCGCCCGAGAGGTGCTCAATTCGATGAACTCCTTGGTGTTCTTGAACGTGGGACCGTTCACATGGCCCTGGATCTCCACCTTCACTGTGGGATTCGCCTGCATGAATCGCGTGAGCAGCAACATGGCCGATTCCGAGGACCGAAGCACCTTCGCCTCGTTGCCCACGAAATTGATGTCGTCGAGCACCACATGTTCGCCCGGTTTGATCGGCAGCAACTTCACCTCCACGGTCATTGTGGAGTCCATCGTGCCCTTCACCTTGCTCGAGTAGAACATGTAGCCCTCCCGCACGCAACCGATCTTCAGGCTCCGGTACACGTCCATCCGGTAGGCATAGGAGCTCTTGCCATTCGCTTCCACCACCTTGTCGAAGACCATGCCCTGGATGGTCAGGTTGGCCTCCACGGGCTTTCCGGTGACCGCATCGGTGATGTTGATCACCAGGTCCTGTTTCTGGCCCTCCTCCTTCACCGGTTGGGGCGGTGGTGGCGGCGGATCGTAATGGAAGCGGATGGTGTATCCCGCCAGCGGCCGGTCCTGATAGTCGATGACGAGGTAGAACAGCTGCCCATCCTCCACGTCGATGCCGCGGCTGTAGGACGAACCCACACCGCTTCGCACGTAATCATCCTCGGCGTCCTTATGCAGGCCACAGATGCTGCCGTTGGACTTGTCGTTGCGGCTGATGTTGGTGCGTATCGGCGTCACCTGGCGGGCCTGGATCTTTTCGCAGATGCCCGGAATGGCGCCCTCGAAGACCAGGAAGTCGATGTCGTCCTCGATGTTCTGCGGAATGATGTCGAAGGTGATGATGGTCTTGACCGGTGCGCGGAACTTGTACCAGGTGGTGTGGTGCTCCCGCTCGAACCACTGCTTGTCCTCAAGGGGGTTCTCCTTGATCTCCAGGATGTTCCCGAATCCCCGCACCGCTTCGGTGCAGGTGTACACGGAGTCCGCGATGAAAATGGCGCCCGTGCAGTCGCCATTGGCCTGTGTCAAGGTGCTCTGTGCCCGCAATGCCGGACACAGGGACCCGAACAGGAACACAAGGGAATATGTCGCGGTGAAGCGGCTCACGGGGGTGGTACGCCCCACCTTCTACGCAGGTTCGTAGGCCAGGTTACTCCCCAGCCATCGCTCCATCCATTCCACGCTCTCGCCCTTGCGCTGCGCGAGGTCCTCGATCTGGTCCTTCGCCACGCGCCCCACGCCGAAGTACTTGGCCTTCGGGTGAGCGAAGTACCAGCCGCTCACCGCAGCGGCCGGGCTCATGGCCAGGCTTTCGGTGAGGGTGGTGCCGGTGTGCTTCGTAGCATCGAGCAGGCGGAAGAGCTCGGGCTTCTCGGTGTGGTCCGGGCAGGCGGGGTAGCCCGGTGCAGGCCGGATGCCTTGGTACTCCTCCTTGATCAGCTGTTCGTACATGCGTTGGGTGGCTGGTTAGCTGCCTAGCGCCTTCTTCAACTGCTCGTGCAGGAACTCCTCGCTCTTGCGCAGGTGCAGCACCTCCTCCTCCAGGTGCCTGATGCGCTCCAACAGTTGTTCGCGCTCCTTGGCACTGGCCTCATGGTAGGAGATGTTGTTGCCATAAGGGTTGGCCTGGTTGGCGTGGGCGATGTGGACACGATCCGGCTGGGTGAGCAGGTTGGCCACCGACCCGGCCTCCACCTCGCGCGCGAAGCCTTCCAGTAGCTCCAAGCTCCACGGAGATTCTCCCTTCTCCAGGCGGCTCACCGCCTTGGCATCGCGTAAGCCCAAGGAGCGGGCCATGGCCTCCTGGCTGATCCCGCGCATCTCACGCCACTGCTGCGCACTCTTGCCATATACCTGGCGCTTGTGTTTGCTGGCATCCGGGTTATTCTCGTAGCTTTCCATTGCCATCTTTGGACATGACAAACGCCCAACTTGGACGCCAATATACTTGGATGGGCGGAAAGGCCGTTCACATCTTCGCAACGCAGTCGGCTACACCGGCGGCGAGCGGATGCCAAAAAGCTCGGAGAGAGTAGGTCAGCTATTAAATCCTTTCACATGAAACTCGAAGGATTCAACAAAGGCTTGTTCGACCGGTTCTGCGATGATACGGTGCAACGAATGCATCTGTTCATTGGTGGTACGAGTCCTACCAATGCGAACGGTGTGACCTACACCGGCGACCATTGTCAATCAGAAGGCGGAAGTACTTGTACCGATGGCTACAAAGATGATGTTGGTACGAAAGACGGGACGAAATAGCTTGAACATCACGATACGGACTGAATAAGCGGTTGCCGAAAAGCTTCAATAGAGTAGGCAAAACACCCTAAACGTAAGTTCATCATGAAACTCGAAGGATTCAACAACGACCTGTTCGACCGGTTCGGCGATGATGCGGTGCATCGGATGCAATTGTTCGTTGGAGGGGCCAATCCGACCAACTCCGACAACCAAACTTACACTGGAGACCATTGTGGACCTGGCTCAGAGGACAGTGGAACCTGTCGTGATGGCCATAAGGATGATCTTGGTACCAAAGATGCCTCAAAGTGATTCCTTGATGTGATGAAGAAGCCGCAGGTTTGAACCAGCGGCTTCTTCAATTACTACCTCCATGACACGCATCCTTGCTTTGGTCCTGTTGTTGGTTTTATGCAGCAACTCAAAGGGACAATTGTTTTATCACGACCACGTCAGGCTAGCGAAACAAGCCATGATCAATGAGCGCTGCGACAGTGCTTTAATACACTACCAAAATGCATTCCATCGCTATGTAGGACTACCAGCAGATCGAGCATCTTATGCCAATGCGTTGAAGTGTTCAGGAGAGGAGCAAAGATGTTTGGAAGAGTTACTGTTCGCCATCGACAGCCTGCACCTTCACGACTACCAAGCAGTATTGGATGATAGCTGCTACCAGACCTGGAAGAGCCCAGAACTCTACATCACCTTCCTGCGCAAAGCGGATAGTGTGGTTACTACCCACCTGAGCGGAATGAACACCCATTACCGCGATCAACTGCTGGATATTGAAGTTGTGGACCAGCACATCCGCAAAGTCATTTATGAGCTTGAGGTCAGTGAGCAGTTAGCCGATACCGTGATGAAGAAGGTATGGAAAGCGCTGGGACCCATTGACAGCCTTAATACTGAACGTTTGTTGAGGTTTATTGCCACATACGGATATCCGGACATAGACATGGTAGGTCTAGAAGCCAACAAAGCTGCTTGGCTGATTATTCAGCACAGCGATCTGGAGCCCCAAGAGGCACTTGTTCCACTGCTCAAGGCTTCCTGTGAGCGTGGTCAGACTCCCCTTAGGTACTATGCCTACGTTTTTGACCGCCTGATCAACAACCGAGGATCATCGTATGTGAAATATGGCTGCTCATATCGACTTGAATCGGATGGCATTCTCTGGCTAAGGGCGCAAGACCCCTCTTGCATTAATTACTATCGCGAGCAAGTTGGACTTCCCCCACTTAATGAATTTCGGGACGAAGGACCATGTCTAGATTTTTGACCTATGCTGCTCATCATTTCAGAAGAAGTCCCTACAGTTGGCGAAGTCATGAAATGGCTAAATGCCTATGGCATACCCTTTAGGAGACTTAACCATTCTGACCGGGCCATACAAGAGATGTCCATCCGAATCGGTCGGCAAGGGGCGAAGCTTGTGCTCACCAATGAGGACGGTCCTTTCGACCTATCGCATGCTTCGGGTAGTCTAACACGCCATGGCTATTTAGCCTACCGGCCCTTTCCGAAATTCTTGAAAGATTCTGAGTTTCCTGAGTTGTACGATAACTTACAGACGCAGCATGAGACCATCGAACATTTCCTCTACTATCACATCCGCGAGCGTTTACCTGGTATAGGTTTCGCACAAGCACAAGATTCTAACAAACTCATCGCATTAAAGGTCGCAGCGGACCATGGGCTTGCCATACCGGACACGTTGGTCACGAGCAGTCGCGACACCTTGCTCCAATTTGCGGGGCTTCACAGGGCCGTTGTGTGCAAATCAGTGCAGAACGTGGTTCATCTGGCACGGGAGGATGAGGTACACATCAACTACACTGAGATCTTGGACGATTCGGTGATCGAAACACTTCCCGAACGCTTCTTTCCCTCCAAGTTCCAGGAGTTGATACCCAAACACTTCGAGGTACGGACCTTCTTCCTTGACGGTGAATGCCATTCCATGGCGATCTTTTCGCAGCGCGATAGGCAGACCCAAGTCGACTTCCGCAAGTATAACGATGCCTACCCGAACAGATGCGTGCCCTTCAAGCTCCCTGCCAGCATTGAGGATAAGATCTGTAAGCTCATGCAAACTTTGGATCTGGACACCGGTTCGATCGATCTTATCCGGAGCACGAAAGGGGAGTTCGTTTTCCTTGAGGTGAACCCCGTCGGACAGTTCGGCATGGTCTCCTATCCCTGCAACTATGGCCTGGAGGAACTCATGGCCAAGGCGCTGACCCGCCGTATGGGCCGGAACTGAAGCATTCGAACCGTTACACGTGAATGGCATGGCTGAAAACCTCACTTCCACTGAGCTTGCAATACAAACGATCTACCAGAAGCACGAAAGTGAACTTCCAGTAACATTTCGTTTCATTACGGCCATGAGCAGGGCACGGAATTACGAGCCTGTTCCATGGCGCAGCTTCTCCGTACCCTTCCCCTCCCGCTTCTTCCAGACCAAATGGAAACACGTGAATCCCTTCCACAAGCCTCTGCTGTGAGCGATATAGAGGTAGCTCTTGTTTTCCGCAGGAACGTAACGAGCCCTGTTGTGAAGGGGTATCGCCGCTCGGCAGTGTACGATTTCCAGCGCAGCTACTATCGTCTTGTACCGAACGATCTAGCCAATGTCTTGGATAAGATAGATGGCCTCACGCCAATGCAAGCCTTAGATCATTTCCGTGCGGTTGAATCGGACTTTAAGCAGTATCTGGAGCTATTGCTGGATAGGGAGTATGTTATGTTGGTAGAGCCGGATATGTATGCATGTTTCAGCGAGCTTAAAGTAACATTCAGGACCCCGTCGGTGATCACGAATACTATCATTGACCTACGGACCGACACCAATATGACCTTCATTCAGGAGTGTGTGAACCTTCTGGCCGAACTACACTGCTACCACATTATGTTCCGCTGGCCGAATGGCACAACCTTGGCCGACATCGAGAACGTGGCGACCAAGCTGGACAATACACACCTTGAGAACGTCCAATTCATGTATGATGAGCAATGGGCTGAAGGTAAAATCGGCGCACAGAGGCTTATTGATCGATGGCCGTGGCTGGCGGCCATCTATTTGACCAATGCCCACGCACAAGAATGGGGTGTTGAACATAATCCTGTCCGTTCAGTCCTGTGCATTGCACATGGCATGAACGAGTTCGAAGTGGATCGCGAACGCATGCTTGTGCAACAGCGGCTTTACAACGAATCACAATGGCATAATACTTTTGCGAACAGAAAATTGCATATTGATTCCTTGGGTTCTTTTTCGAATACGCCCTTCAGTGCGAAGCGATGGTCCTTTAACCACGAAGATCTATCCGAGATCATATCAATCGTAAAGACAGATGAGTTCAAGGTTGACTGGGACGTAACTAAGGACAACATCGACGTTTGCCGGAACTGCGAGCACCGCCACATGTGTGTCGATCCGGTACTGCCGGTGAAGCGCAATGATAGTTCGTATTACAGGCCCCGCGAATGCGCGTACAACCCCTACATCTGCAAATGGAAGGGCGAGGATGGTTACCGCAACTTGGCAGAGTGTGGTGTTGTAAGCAACGCCGATGGCTTCACCATCGACCACGACCGCATTGCTACCATTAACGCCGAACTCTGGGGTGAATGAGCTTCCCCTTCTACCAGCAGCCCGACCACATGGACTGCGGGCCAACGTGCCTGCGCATGGTGGCCAAGTACCACGGGCGGGCGATAGCACTTGAAAAGCTTCGTTCTCTCAGTGAGACCACCCGCAGCGGGAGTAACCTACAGAACGTTGCAGCCGGTGCAGAGGCCATCGGCTTTCGCACCCTTGGGGTAAAGGTGGCGTTAAGCAAGATCATCTCGGAGCAACCTTTCCCGTGCATTGTACATTGGAACAGCAGCCATTTTGTGGTGCTTTACGGGATAGCCGGTAACAAAAGGTCCAACCCGCTTTCGATCCAGATCGCCGATCCGGCCCACGGCCTGCTCACCTACACGGAGTCGGAATTCCTGGAGCATTGGATCGGCAAAAGCGCTACGCGGGAAACCAAGGAAGGCATCGCACTGCTACTGGAGCCTACGCCCCGCTTGGCCGAGCGCGATGCCGATGACGAAGGCCCTCCAAAGGGCTTCGCTTTCCTATACCGCTACCTCACTCCGCACAAGAAGTTCATTGGCCAACTGGCCATCGGGCTGCTGGCGGCCAGTTTGATCCAGCTGCTCTTCCCCTTTCTCACCCAAAGCGTGGTGGACGTGGGCATCCAGCGCCGCGATCTCGACTTCATCTACCTCGTGCTCATCGCCCAGCTCTTTTTGTACTTGGGCAGCACGGCCATCGAACTGATCCGTGGTTGGATACTGCTGCACCTGAGCACGCGCATCAACATCGCGCTGATCTCCGACTTCTTCATCAAGCTGATGAAGCTGCCCATCGGCTACTTCGACAGCAAGCAGACAGGCGACATCCTGCAGCGCATCAACGACCACAACCGCATCGAGCAATTGCTCACCACATCCACGTTAAGCGTACTGTTCTCGTTGTTCAACATCGTGCTATTCGGTGCGGTACTGGCTTGGTACAGCCCGTTGATCTTCGGCATCTTTCTCCTTGGCAGTG
Source organism: Flavobacteriales bacterium (assembly GCA_044346705.1). GTDB lineage: Bacteria > Bacteroidota > Bacteroidia > Flavobacteriales_F > PHOS-HE28 > PHOS-HE28. The sequence goes on along the minus strand of JBIIYP010000008.1, from coordinate 54,321 downwards.
TGCTGTACGTGGGTTGGGTGTGGGTCTTCATGGCCCGCCGCCGCGACCTGGACTTCAAGCGCTTTGCGCAAATGGGTGCCGAACAGAGCAAAGTGATCGAGCTGGTGCAGGGCATGCAGGAGATCAAGCTGCACAATGCGGAACGGCAGAAGCGCTGGGGCTGGGAGGAGCTACAGGTAAAGCTGTTCAAGGTGGGCATGAAAGGCTTGGCCTTGCAACAGACCCAACAAGTGGGTGGCGGTCTTGTGAATGAACTGAAGAACCTGTTCATCACCATCCTGAGCGCCAAGCTGGTGATCGAAGGGAGCATTACCTTGGGGATGATGATGAGCATCTCCTACATCATCGGTCAACTGAACAGCCCGATCCAACAGCTGATCAGTTTCGTGTACACGGCACAGGATGCCAAGATCGCCTTGGAGCGCTTGAGCGAGGTACACGGCCGCGCGGATGAGGAAAGCGAGGATGGCGCCATACACGAGATCCCATCAGGCCAGGATATCCTCTTGAACGGGGTTACTTTCCGATATCCTGGCAGTTCAGAGCCTGTGCTGAACGATCTTGACCTGGTGATCCCCGCGCGAAAGACCACAGCGATCGTCGGTTCGAGCGGCAGTGGCAAGACCACCTTGATGAAATTGCTCTTGAAGTTCTACCCGCCAAGCAGCGGAGAGATCCGCTATGGGAACGCACCCTTGGAGCAAGTGGCACACAGTACATGGCGCGACCACTGCGGTACCGTGATGCAGGAAGGCTACATCTTCAACGATACAGTGGCCCACAACATCGCCATCGGGCAGGAACGGGTGGATAAAGAACGCCTGGTGCAAGCGGTCAAGGTTGCGAACATCACCGACTTCATCGAGGCCTTGCCATTGGGGTACAACACCAAGATCGGCCCTGAAGGCCTGGGCATGAGCACAGGCCAGAAGCAGCGTATACTGATCGCAAGGGCCGTGTACAAGCAGCCGCGCCTACTGCTCTTCGACGAGGCCACCAGCGCCTTGGACGCCAGCAATGAGCGCACCATCATGGACAATTTGGAACACTTTTTCAAGGGCCGCACTGCGGTGGTGATCGCCCACCGTTTGAGCACTGTTCGCCATGCGGACCAGATCGTAGTGCTGGATGCTGGCCGGATCGCTGAACGGGGCACACACGAAGAGCTGATCGCGCAGCAGGGCATTTACTATCGGCTGGTGAAGGATCAGCTGCAATTGGAAACTCTTACCGCCACGGATGCCTGAACATGGCTCCATAGAATTACGGAGCGAAGGCGTGCAGGAGGTGCTTGGCCGCATCCCGCCTTGGACCGTTCGCTTTGGCATAACTGTGATCTTCGGTCTGATCTTGTTGCTGCTGTTGTTGGCCTGGTTGATCCGCTACCCGGATGTGATCCAAGCCCCTGGGATCCTCACCAGCCTTGACCCGCCCAGAGCGGTGTTCTCGCGGGCGGATGGTCGCTTGGTGGAACTGCGCGTACACGATGGTGAAGCAGTACCAAGTGGCACTGTACTGGCCATGATAGAGAGCACTGCTTCACCTTCAGCCATGGACAGCCTTCGCCAAGCATTGCCGATGCTGCGGGCCTTCCTCAACAGCGAACTCGACACCCTGCCTGCGCTACATGACCTGGAGTTGGGTGAAGGGCAACGAAGCTGGGCCGAGGCGCGGTCGTTGGCACTCGAGCTTCAGCGGTGGCGGAAGGACCCTTACCGCGAGAGCCGTTACGCCGCACTTGGTCAACGGATCGTCCTGTTCAAACGGCTCATCACCACCGGCGAGCAGCAACTGATCTGGTCCCGCCGCAAACAAGCCAATGCCGTCGCTGAGGCCAGGGTGGATACGACCTTGCTAAGCAAAGGCGTGATCGCCGCAAGTGAATACCGTACCCGACAGAACGCCTTCATCGACCAGCAATTGAATACGGGCGCCCAGGAAGCGAGCCTTCATCAGCAGCGTATCACGTTGGTGGAGCTGGAAGCACAGCTTGCCGACCAGCGCTTTGCGGACGAGACCCAGCAACGCAGCCTGGAGCAACGCTTGTTGACCGAGTTGAACGGCTTGCAGTCCTTCGTGGATACTTGGCGTCTGACCAACGAGATCACCGCACCGATTGCAGGCCAGGTCCATTTCGCGCAGCGCTTGAACACCGGCCAGACCGTCAAGAGCGGTGATCAGCTCTTCCGCGTGGTGAACGAAGCACCGAGCTATGTGGTGGAAGGGCAGCTACCCGCACTTGGAGCTGCCAAAGTGAACGTCGGAATGACGGCGTACATCCGGTTGGATGGATACCCCTCGGACGAGTTCGGTCGCGTGGTTGGTCGTGTAACGAATGTCGCGTTGATCCCTGGCGAGGATGGCTATCGTGTGCAGATTGAATTGCCTGATGGTCTTACCACTTCCTTTCACCGCACCTTGGATTTCCGTCCTGAAATGAAAGGGCTGGTGGATGTGGTGACCCGCGACCGTTCGATTCTGGGCCGCATCGTGGATCGCTTGCGGGGTACGATGGATCGGTAGCGATATGAACTCCAAGCGCGCCATGGACTACCACCTCAGTAGCCCAAGTTGCTCCCCAACCACCGCTCCATCCATTCCACGCTCTCGCCCTTGCGCTGCGCGAGGTCCTCGATCTGGTCCTTCGCCACGCGCCCCACGCCGAAGTATTTGGCCTTCGGGTGAGCGAAGTACCAGCCGCTCACCGCAGCGGCCGGGCTCATGGCCAGGCTTTCGGTGAGGGTGGTGCCGGTGTGCTTCGTAGCATCGAGCAGGCGGAAGAGCTCGGGCTTCTCGGTGTGGTCCGGGCAGGCGGGGTAGCCCGGTGCAGGCCGGATGCCTTGGTACTCTTCGCGGATCAGCTGGTCGTTGCTCAGGCGGGCGGTCTCGTAGCCCCAGAGTTCCTGGCGCACCACTTCGTGCAGCTTCTCGGCGAACGCCTCGGCCAGGCGGTCGGCCAGGGCCTTCAACAGGATCGCATTGTAGTCGTCGTGGGCGGCCTCGAAACGCTTCACGCGCTCGTCCACGCCATGGCCCGTGGTGACGGCGAAACCGCCGATGTGGTCGATCAGACCGGTCTCCTTCGGCGCGATGAAGTCGGCCAGTGCGAGCTGCGGTTGACCGGGGGCCTTCTTCGATTGCTGGCGCAGGCTGTGGAACGTGCCGAGCACTGAGGAACGCGCGGCGTCACGGTACACCTCGATATCGTCAGGGGTTCCAGGAACAGGCGGGACGCCTGTTCGACTGTTCGCGGGCCAGATCGCCACCACACCGTGGGCCTGGAGCCATTGCTCCTTCACGATGCGGTCCAGCATCTTCTGCGCATCGGCGAACAACCGCGTGGCCTCGGCTCCGACCACCTCATCATTCAGGATCGCAGGATACCTACCGGCCAGTTCCCAGGCCATGAAGAAGGGCGTCCAGTCAATGTAAGACACAAGCTGATCGAGCGGGAAGTTGCGGTAGGTGAACACACCGGTGCTCTTCGGCTGAACGGGTGGTTCCGCCGCCCAGTCGATCGCGAACTTCTTCGCGCGTGCCTCGGCAATGGGCACATATTCCTTCTGGCGCTCGTGCCCTTCATACTGCTTGCGCACCTTGGCGTATTCCTCCTTCACTTCAGCGGCATAGCGCTCGCGCTCGTTCTCGCTGAGCAGGTTGTTCACCACGGGCACGCTTCGGCTGGCGTCGATCACATGCACCACCGCCTGGTGGTAGTGCGGTGCGATGCGCACGGCGGTATGCACCCGGCTCGTCGTGGCTCCACCGATCAGCAAGGGTGTGGTGAAGCCTTCACGCTGCATCTCCTTCGCCACATGCACCATCTCGTCGAGCGATGGCGTGATCAATCCGCTGAGGCCAATGATGTCCACCTGTTTCTCCTTCGCTGCAGCGAGGATCTTTTCACAAGGCACCATCACGCCCATGTCGATCACTTCCCAGCCGTTGCAGGCCATGATCACCCCCACGATGTTCTTGCCAATGTCGTGTACGTCGCCCTTCACGGTGGCCATCAGCACCTTCTTCGCGCCCCCACCCTGCTGGGCGATGGGCAGGGAGGCCTTCTTCTCCAGCAGGTAGGGCTCCAGGTAGGCCACGGCGCGCTTCATCACCCGAGCGCTCTTCACCACCTGGGGCAGGAACATCTTGCCCGCGCCGAAGAGATCGCCCACCACGTTCATGCCGGCCATCAAGGGGCCTTCGATCACGAGCACCGGATCCTTCAAACCGGCCCGCGCCTCTTCCGTATCGATATCGATAAAGTCGGTGATGCCATGCACCAGCGCATGCTTCAGGCGTTCCTCCACGGAGCCTTCACGCCAGGCCGCGCGTTGGGCCACCACTTCCGCGGAAGGCGCACCCTTGAATTGCTCCGCGAAGGCCACCATGCGTTCGGTGGCATCGGGGCGACGCGCGAGCAGCACATCCTCCACATGTTCCAGCAGGTCCTTCGGAATGTCGTCGTACACCCCGATCTGCCCGGCGTTGACGATACCCATGTCCAGTCCCGCCTTGATGGCGTGGTAGAGGAAGGCGGTGTGGATGGCCTCGCGCACGGGTTCGTTGCCGCGGAAGCTGAAGCTGACGTTGCTGACACCGCCGCTGGTGAGCGCGCCCGGCAGGTGCTTCTTGATCCAGGCCACCGCGCGGATGAAATCGACCGCGTAGTGGTCGTGCTCACTCATCCCCGTGGCCACGGTGAGGATGTTGGGATCGATGATGATGTCGTGCGGTGCGAAGCCGGCCTGTTCGGTCAGCAGGCGGTAGGCGCGTTCGGCGATGGCGATGCGGCGTTCGAAATTGTCGGCCTGGCCCTGCTCGTCGAAGCACATCACCACGGTGGCGGCACCGAGGCGGTGGATGATCTTCGCTTGCCGCAGGAATTCCGCTTCCCCTTCCTTCAGGCTGATGCTGTTGGCGATGCCCTTGCCCTGCAGGCATTTTAGGCCCGCTTCGATCACAGCGAACTTCGAGGAATCCACCATCACCGGCACACGCGCGATGTCGGGCTCGGCGGCGATCAGGTTAAGGAGCTTCCGCATGGCCTGCACGCCATCGATCAGGCCCTCGTCCATGTTCACGTCGATGACCTGCGCGCCGTTCTCCACCTGCTGGCGGGCCACGGCCACGGCCTCGTCGTACTTGTTCTCCTTGATCAGCTTGCGGAAGGCCGCGCTGCCGGTGACGTTCGTGCGCTCACCGATGTTCACGAAGTTGCTGCCGTGGAAGATGCGGAGCGGCTCGAGGCCGGAGTAGGTGGGGATGGACATGTCAATCGATGGACAACAAGCTCTTCTTCAAGTTCTCGAACGCAGGCCACTTCGACCCCGTGACATAGACAACCCGCAAACCGCGTGAATCCAGTGGCGTCCGAATCACGACATAGGCTATGCCTGCGTGGCCGCCGTAGGTCTCTTCAAATGACCTCTCTACCAACTCTTGAATGAACGAGACTATGAGCGCCTGCTGCTCTTGATTCAGATCCGCCTCATTCCGCTCGATCACCCTTCTATTGAACAAGGCCGGATCGGAGCAATTCACTGTATCCCTCTCATACGCCGCGTGCATTGTTCCATCCTTCGTTCGGAACACCTGTATTATCTCTGAATGGCCTCCCCATTCACCGCAGTCATCGAAGTGTCCTTTGATGAACAACGTGTCGCTGCCACTAATGCCATCAAGCCATCGCGCTTTATCGACATCCTGTTCGTGTGAGCATGAAGCACACAGCGCGACAAGCATGACGATATAGAACAATATGGCAGTAGGAAAGCCCGCAAGCGAGGAGGAACGACGAGCGCGGACTTGCAGCGGAAAGCGCGACCCCGGCCGCATTTGGGACGGGGGCACGCCCACACACCCAACAACCTGCTTGCTCATGCCTTGGGTCATGTTCATTGGTCGACCCCGTGGGTCGACGCTACAGGTGCTTCGATCGGGCGTGGTGCATGCTTCCGCGCTTCAGCAGCCAAAGCCGCGATATGCTCGGGCGTCGTCCCACAACACCCGCCCACCACGTTCACCCAGCCGTTGGCTATGAACTCGCCCACGAGGCGCGCGGTGACGTCGGGTGTTTCGCGGTACTCGCCCATCTGGTCGGGCAGGCCGGCGTTGGGATAGATGCTCACGCGGCAGGGGCTCTGCTCGGCGATCACTTCCAGGTACGGCCGCATCTGGGCCGCGCCCAGCGCGCAATTGAGGCCCATGCTGAAGAGTTGCACATGCTGCATGCTGATCAGGAACGCTTCGATCGTTTGCCCGCTCAGCGTGCGTCCGCTCGCATCGGTGATGGTGACGCTGCACATCAAGGGCACGCGTCGACCCACCTGATCGAAGACCTCCTCAATGGCATAGAACGCGGCCTTCGCATTGAGCGTGTCGAAGATGGTCTCGACGAGCAGGAGGTCGCATCCGCCATCGAGCAGCGCTTCCACCTGTTCCTTGTACGCGGTCACAAGGTCGTCGAAGTGCACGGCGCGGAAGCCCGGGTCGTTCACGTCCGGCGACAGGGATGCGGTCTTGTTCGTGGGCCCCAACGCACCCGCGACGAAGCGCGGCTTGGACGGGTCCTTGGCGGTGAAGGAATCGCAGGCCTCACGCGCCAACCGGGCACTTTCCAGGTTCAACTCGCGCACCAAGTGCTCGCACTTGTGCTCGGCCTGCGCGATGCTCGTGGCGCTGAAGGTGTTCGTCTCGATGATGTCCGCACCTGCCTCCAGGTATTGCTCATGGATGAGCTTGATCGCGTCCGGCCGCGAGAGCGAGAGCAGTTCGTTGTTGCCCTTCAGCAGGATGTCGTGTTGCTCCATGCCCTTCGGGTGGAAGTCCTCCTCCGTGAGCCCGAGGCGCTGGATCATGGTGCCCATGGCGCCGTCGAGGATCAGGATGCGTTCCTGGGCGATTCGTTCTATGTCGGTCATCGGTGCTCTAATGTGCGTGCTTTCATTGCTGAATGCGGGGAGAATAGTTAGGGTGGAGAGAGTGGTGAGAAAGTAGCAGCGCTCCGTGGCCACCTTTTCACCGCTTTCACCCTTGTCACCATTCTCACCTCCAGAGACGCAAAAGCCCCATCCGATAAGTCCGGACGAGGCAGCATACGTGTGTTCCACACGTTGGGCACCTGATCACGGCTCATCTTCTCCGCCGTATGGCGGACTGGAATTGGCACCTTGACACACTTCCGTGTGGTGGTTGCCAAGGCTTCATCGGGCCAAGACCCTCTGCCTTTCTGGATAAGCGAAATGAAAGAACGAGGCGCGAAGATAGGAGCAGAACGTTAGTGCCCTCCAAGGTGCTTCTCCAACCAACCGAACACCGTGTCGTGCCACATCAATGAGTTCTGCGGCTTCAGCACCCAGTGATTCTCATCAGGGAAGCGGAGGTACTTCGAGTCGATGCCTTTCGCCTGGCAGGCGGTGAAGCTGCCGATGCCCTGTGTGAGCGGCACGCGGTAGTCCTTGTCGCCATGCACCACGAGCATCGGCGCCTTCCACTTGTCCGCGCGGAGCATGGGGTTGAAGGTGTCGTAGTTGCCGGGCTTCGTGAACACGCTGCCGCCGTTCTCCCAGTCGGTGAACCAGAGCTCCTCGGTGCTGTAGCCCATGGCGCGCGTGTCGAAGATGCCGCAATGCGCCACGAGGCACTTGAAGCCATCGGCCCAGTTGCCGGCGATCCAGTTCACCATGTAGCCACCGTACGAAGCACCGAGCGCCGCTGCCCGTGAGCCGTCCAGGAAGGGGTACTTACCAAGCGCGAAGGCCCACCCTTTCTGCAGGTCCTCGAACGGACGATCGCCCCAATGCTCGTTGATGGCGTCGGTGAAGGCCTGGCCGTAGCCTGTGCTGCCGTGGAAGTCGATCATTACCACTGCATAGCCCGCACCGGCATAGGTCTGCGGGTTCCAGCGGTAGCTCCACGAATCGCCGAAGCTGCCTTGCGGACCGCCATGGATCAGGAAGGCCACCGGGTACTTCCTGCCTTCCACATAGTTCGCGGGCTTCAGCACGTAGCCGTGCACGGTCTCGTTGTTCCAACCCGGGAAATTGAACTGCTCGTAAGCACCGAAGACCTTGTCCTTCAAGCTGGCGTTCACGGTGGTGAGCGCCGTGGCATTCTCGTCGATCAGCGGAGCGCTCTGCCGCGCCGCGAAAAGTTGGGCCGGACCGCTGAGCCCGCTTTTCTGGAACACGAACCCCTTGGGCGTTTGCTGGAAGTCGTCGATGTGACCGTCCCTGCTCAGCACAACAGGCTTCCCGGTCTTCACGTCGATGCTGTACAAGCGGTGCCTTCCCACGTCGTCCGCCGTGACGAGGATGCTCTTCCCGTCCGCGCTCCATTTCATCTGCTCCACACTGCGGTCCCAGTCGGCGGCCAGCGTGGTGACCTTGCCCGTGGTGAGGTCGCGGAGCTTCAGCTCGAAGCGATCGGCCTCGTAGCCGTGGCGCTTCATGGCCTTGTAGGCGAGCGTCCTCCCGTCAGGCGAAACGACCGGGCTCGCGTCCCATGCCTTGTTCTCCTCTGTAAGGTTCTGGGCCGCACCGCCGGTCACGGGTGCGCTGTAGATGTCGAAGTTGGTGCTCCAGGGTTCCATCATGCCCGCCACGCGAGCGGCGAAGTACACGCTGCGCGAATCACCGGAGAACACGAAGTCCTCATTGCCGCCGAAAGGCTTCGAGGGCACATCCCCATCAAGGCCATCGGTGAGCGAAATGGGCGCTGCGCTCGCATCGGTCGTCGACACATGGAAGAGGTGGTTGCGCGTACCATCGGCCCACGTGTCCCAATGCCGGAGGAAGACCTTGTCGTAGAGTTGGCCCGTTGACTTCTCCCCCTCTTTGGCCTTGAGCTTCTCGACGGTGCATGCGATCTCGTTGCCTGTGCATTCGGGGAACACCGCCAGTGCCACCACCAGCCCTTTGCCATCGGGCGAAACGCGGTAGGCCTGGACATCCAAGGGGAGCTTGGTGATCTGCATGGCCGCCGCGCCTTTCGCATCGGCCTTCCACACCTGGGTGGTGCCGCCCTCACCACGGCCGGAAAGGAAGTAGAACGCGCTGCCGTCGGCGGCCCATTGCACATCCGATGCGCCGCCCTCACCTGCCGGCACCTTCACCTCCGGCCTGGTGGGATCGCTGAGGTCCTTCATCCACAGGGCGCTCACGCCCCGGTTCTTCGCCATGTCGGTGGAACGCACGTTGAAGAGCGCCGTGCGGCCCGCGGGATCCACGCTCAAGCCGCTGATGCGGTCCAGCATGAGCATGTCCACGTAGGTGAAGGGCGTCTTCTGCTGGGCGATGGTGACGATGGCTGGAAGGAGACCAGCGCAGAGGGACAGGACGCGGAAGTGCTTCATGGTTCAAGCAGGATACGTTCGCAATGAACGAAGATCGGGTAAAGTTGAGCGTTCGGGATCACCGGAGTTCCACCGCCGTGTCCGCAACAGCGGCCATGAGAACAAGGACGTTCAAGCGACCTTGAACCCTTGAACCTTGTCACTTGTGACTTGTTCAGCCTTGCGCGTTGGCGAACTCCTTGAAGAAGCCCATGATCTTCCTGCGGAACAACAGGAACAACAGGATGTAGGGCACAGGGATCAGGAAGAGGATACCGACGTTCAGCCCGCGACCGATGCTGGTCTCCCCACCGAAGGCCACCTGGTCGGCGTCCGCGCTCTCAACCGCAGCCTTGCACATGGCGCACCCTTGGGCCCAAGCCTCAGCAGGCACAAGCATGGCAAGCAGGATCATGGATGCCAGAAGGGCGATGCGGAACTTCATGCTGCAAAAGTAAGTCCGGGGCGGTCCGGTCGGCTGACCGCCATCAGGCCTGTTCATGTTCCGTAATAAGGGCTGATCATCAAATACACCACCACCCCGGTCACGCTCACGTAGAACCACACGGGCCACACGCGCCTGGCGAGTTTTCGATGCGCAGGGAACTCCGCCTTCAGCGCGCGGAACGCCGTGAGCAGGATGAAGGGCAACGACAGGCCGGCCAGCACGATGTGCGTGAAAAGGATGATGTAGTAGATCACTTTCACCGCGCCCGTGCCTCCGTAGACGGTATCGCCCGCGAAGAGGTGGTGCAGGATGTAGGAGACCAGGAAGAGGACGGAGAGCACCATGGCACTGAGCATGGCAGCGCGGTGCGCCTTCCAGTTGCCGGCCTTGGCGGTGAATAGGCCCACCAGCAGCAGCAGGCTCACCAGGCTGTTGAGCACCGCGTTCACCTTGGCGAACACGTGGACATCGAAGCCTTCGGGTGCCAGCACCTGGATCCGGTTCAACACCACCACAACCGTAAAGACAATGGCGGAGAAGATCCAGATCCCACGCTTGGCGGGCTTCTCGGCCAGCCGGAGCAGGGCCTGTGGGTAGGGCTGTCGCATGCTCATTCCTTGAAGCGCCCGACCTTGAGCGCGCGTTCTTTCTCCTCCTTCATCAGCATCTTGATGTCGGTGACCAACCGGCCCATCTCCTCGGTGTCGGTGCCATCGTAATAGCCCCGGATGTTGCGCCGCTTATCCACGAGCACGAAACGTTCGTCATGCACGAACTGTTCGGCAGCGGTGCTGTCCTCCAGGGCGCTCAGCAGGTATCCGTTGTTGCCCTGCCGGTAGATGGAGGCCGGATCTCCGGTCACGAATTTCCAGCGGCTGCTGTCCGCCTCCAGCTTGCGGGCGTACTTGCGCAGCACCGGCAGGGAGTCGTTCAGCGGGTCCACCGTGTGGCTGAGGAAGAGGATGTCCTTGAAGGCGGGTTCGTCCAGCTTGAACTGGAGCTGCTGCATCTCGGCGCTCATGCGGGGGCAGATGCTGGTGCAGCGCGTGAAGAAGAAATCCGCCACCACGATCTTGCCTTCCGTGTTGCGGTCGGTCACGGTGTTGCCGTAGGCATCGGTGAAGGTGAAGGGAGGCACCTGGTAGTAGGTGGTATCGCCAGGGGCGTTCACCTCCTTGTTTCCGAAGTATGGCAGGTAGTCGAACGTATGCTTGCCGGTCGTGAGGACCAGGAACATCGCCGGTGCCATCACCAGCACGAAGACCAGGACGAGGACCTTCTTGCGCTTGCTCGCGGGCTCCATCACCCGATCACATGAAGTCGCGGAGCATCGTATGCACGTAGTTCGACTCCCAGATCGCGATGAAGAGCAGATACAGGATGAACAGCGCGTACGGCAGCAGGATGATGCTGCGGATGTTCCGGCGCTCGTCGCCGAGGTGCATGAAGATGGACACGATCAGGTAGGCCTTCACCAGGGTGAGTACGATGTAGCCCAGTTTCACGAAGTCCCAGCTCTGGGGGAACCACTCCTTCCAATAGGCGCCCAAGGCCACCTCCACGGTGGTGATCAAGGCCATGATCAGGGTCACGGTCCAGATCTTCTTGCGGATCCGTTTTCCCGCCTCTTCGCTGTGGTGGGCGTCCAGGCTGTACTCGATGATGTCGTCGCGCTCCATATCAAACCGCCGTAGCCCCGGCGTTGGCGTTTGTACCAGGGATCAGAGGAGGTAGAAGAAGGTGAACACGAACACCCAGACCAGGTCCACGAAGTGCCAGTAGAGGCCGGCCTTCTCGACCATTTCGTAATGACCACGGCGGTGGAACACACCCTTGATCACCGAGATGAGCACCAGGAGGTTGATGACCACGCCGCTGAACACGTGGAAGCCGTGGAAGCCGGTGATGAAGAAGAAGAAGTTGGCGTACTGGCTGGGGCCGTACTCGTTGCGCGTCATGTTGGCGCCATCCACATAATCCACGCGCTCGGCCCAGAGCTTCTTCGCCTCTTCGCCCTCCACGTGGGCGTGGCCATGGGTCTCATCGGCTTGGAGATAGTGATCAGGCAGGGCCTTCACCAAGTGGAAACCGGCCGCATTCACCGGATCGTGCGTGTCGTGGTCGTCGTTGTGCACCCAGTACTTGGCGCCATCGCTCAGGGTGATGTAGCCGCCGCCGCCATGGATGAAGTGGCTCCACTCCCAGGCCTGAGAGCCCACGAAGAAGGCGCCCCCGATCACAGTGAGGAACAACCATTTCACGACACCTTTCTTGTCCATGCGATGACCGGCCTCAACGGCCAGCACCATCGTCACCGAACTGAAGATCAAGATGGCCGTCATCAAGGCCACGTAGATCAAGGGATAACTACCGGTGAGGAACGGGAGGGCCCGGAAGACCTCCTCGCCGATGGGCCAGCTCTCCGTGGTGGCGTGGCGCACGAACCCGTAGGCCACCAAGAGGCCGCTGAAGGTCAGCGCGTCCGATACCAGGAAGAACCACATCATCATTTTCCCGTAGCTGATGCTGAACGGGGAGCGGCCGCCGCCCCAGAGGACGTCGTTGCTCAGAGCCTTGGTCGCTTCGCCTGCCATGTGGTCGATTTCGGGCGCAATGTTAGTGAACGAGCAGCAAGAACGAAAGGAGGATCACCCAAAGTCCCCCCAAGAAGTGCCAATAGAGGGTCCCGGCCCACAGCCCCACGTTGTTCTGGGCCGTGTAATGGCCCAGTCCGGCCCGCACGGCCATGAAGATGAGCGCCAGCAGCCCGAACACCAGGTGGGCCAGGTGCAGCGCGGTGAGCACGTAGACGTATTGGCTGGCCGCGTTCGACTGGTCCGCCATTTCATCGTTCAACGGCTTCTTGTGCTCCGTATCCGTGGGCAGGTAGAAGGCACCGTCCACCAGGTCCAGGGTGATGCCTTTGCGGGCAATGGTGTAATCCTGGCCATAGACCCCGGTACTTTGCAGTACTTTGCTGAAGCTCAGCACATTGCCTCGATCGGTGAGCTGTTTCCAACCCTTCACCTGGCTGAAGGAGAAGGCCAGCCCGAGGGCCAGGGTAGCCGCCAGCAGCGGTGCGGCCAGGCGTGTCCTCCCCTGCCGGGTCACCACCAAGGCGAGCTGCATGGTAACGCTGCTCAACAGGATAAAGGCCGTGCTCCAGTAGAAAGCCTCGGGGATCCGCAGGCTGACCCAGTATTCCACGCTGCCTTTGCTCACCAGGTAGGCGCTCAACAGGCCGGAGAAGGCCATGACGATGGCGAACAGGACCAGGTAGGTCAGGTTCTTGCGGGCGCGGATCAGCTGGTCCCGGTCAGGGGCCTGGGGATCCACGGAACGGGTGTTGTCGGTGTAGGGGATGGCGCTCATGTGCGATCTAGAACATAGGCCAGCTGCAGGACGGGCAGGTGGATGAAGCTGGCGAACATCAGTTTACGGGCGTCCTTTTTATCGAGGGAGCCATAGAGCCTGTATGCGGGCACCAGCATCACCGCTCCGGCCAACACGGCCACGACGGCCGAAACAGGACCGGCCAGACCGAAGATCCAAGGCAGCATGCCGACAGGAATAACGAACAAGGTGTACAAAAGGATCTGGAAGGCGGTGAACTTATCCTGCCCCCCCCGGGAAGGCAGAAGGTGATATCCGGCCTTCTGGTAATCCTCATGCAGCACCCAGGCAATGGCCCAGAAGTGGGGGAACTGCCACATGAACTGCATGGCGAAGAGCAGGCCGGGGCCCAAACCGAAGTGTCCCGTGGCCGCCACGTAGCCCAGCATGGGCGGAAAGGCGCCGGGGAAGGCGCCCACGAACACGGCCCAAGCACTGAACTTCTTGAGCGGGGTGTACAGCGCCACGTACATGAACAGGCTGAGGAACCCGAGGATGCCGGTGAGGGGGCCGAAGACCTTCCAGAGCAGCAGCGTGCCGGACAGACCGGCCACCAAGGCCAGCACAATGGCCTCGGTCAGGGTGATGGCCTCGCGCACCAAGGGGCGGTCCGCGGTCCGCTTCATCAACGAATCCTCCTCCACCTCCAACACCTGGTTCAAGGCGTTGCTCGCACCGGTCACCAAAGTGCCCCCCAGGATCAAAAGCAGCACTTCGGTCCATTGAAAGCCGCCCGGTTCCACGCCGAAGAAGTAGCCCAGCACCGCGCTGAACACCACCAACGAGGTCAGGCGCAGCTTGAACAACGCGGCGTATTCACGCAGCCTCATACCGAAGGCGGGAAGGACGGTATATGCTCCCTGACGTTGCAAGACGGGTGCGAAATTACCCCGTGGGACGATCCCTTCGGACCAAGTGCGCTAGTCCAGCACATACCGAGGCTCCTGCACCGCATGGCGGTCGCGGAAATAGGCGGCGAGACCGACCCGGATGTAGTTGGTGGAGCTGTTCTCGCCGCGCTCGGGCCAGCGGGCGCGGTAGGTATAGGCGAGCTCCAGCATAAGCCCGGAGCGGGGGGCCAGCAGGTAACCCACACAGAGCTCGTTCTGGAAGATCCCCACCGTGTACAGGTCGCCGAGGTAATAGTCCTCGTTCTCATACCGGACACTGTCGCGCAAGGGCCTGCTGTTCTCGTTCAGGAAGATGTTGTTGCCGTAGCTGTTGTTGGGGGCGCGGCTGGTATCGGAACCCATGAGGGCATAGCTCACGAGGTCGCGCACCACCCAACGGTCCCTCCGCCATTCGCCCTGCACCAGCGCCTCCCAGAAGTTGCTGCCGTACGGATGGGCCAACGGCTCCCCGGCATGGCTGTAGTTCTGGCGCGTGTCGCTGTGGGTGTACATGAACGGCCGCACGTAGTTGAACTCGGCCCGCAATTGCAGGCCCTTCGCCCCGAAGGCATCGTGGCCCAGCACGCCCAACTGAAAGGCCTGCTTGTTCGCGTACCAACCCTCCCCCGCGCGCACGTTCGCCAGCAGGAACTCATCGAGCATGAGCTGGGAGTAGATCAGGGACCGTTGCCCCACCTTCACGTTGAAGGCGAAGCCCAGCATCGCGTTGTCCGGGGAGCCCAGGCTGAACTCCACGGGACGAAGGAACACCGCCGGGTTGAGGTAGTTGATGTCGAAGCCGCGCGGGTGGTCGGGGTCGTTGTCCTGCCAGACAATGGCCTCGAACACCCCGAAGTTCACACGTTCGGAAGCGTTCCAGCTGAGGTAGTGGATGCTCGCGAACTTGCGCTGGTAGCGCCCGATATCACCCGCCGCGCCCCGTATGTCGCTCATGGCGGTGAACAGGTTGACATAGCGGATGTGCCAGGCCGTGGTGGTGATCTTGAAGTAGGGATAGCTGTAGGCGTTGTCGCTGAGGAACAACGAGCGGTGGCCCTCGCCGATGAACTGCTTCCCGCGGCCCAGCGTGAAGTGGAAGTACTTGCCCACGGCAACGTCGGCATACCCATTGACCTCGTAATGCCTCCGGCTCTGGCCATCCCCATAGGCATAGCCCTCGCCCGGGCTCACCTGTGTGGAGCGCACCAGGGAATCGAGGTATCCGGCGAAGCGCTCGCTCCAGAGCATCCCGTCGAGGTGGAACGACCAATGCGTGCCCACCTCGGCATCCGCCCAAAAGCCCCCGCCCATCCGATAGCGGAACAGGTCCTCGGCACCGGGCTCCGCACCCACCTGCAGGTCGGCGAGCGGCCCTCCCCGGAACCGGTTCCCCGGATCCTCCAGGCGTTCCATCCATGGCAGTAGGGCGCGTCCAAGCAGCGTATCGGAACCGGGCAACAAGACCTGGTCGCTGCGCAGGTAGGGCCTTATGGAGCTGTGTCCTGCTCCCTTGTAGTGATGCATCCGCGCAGTGAGCGGCGCATCGATCACCCGGCTCAACGGCAGAAAGCCCTGCTGCCCCGGGGAGACCAGGGGGAACAAGAGGCCGATGAGCAGGGACCAGCGCATCAGGACTTTTTGCGGAGCGGTATGGCGAAGGGCAGCATGGCGAGCGCGAAGGCGGCCACCGAAAGCAGCAGGAGGCTGAGGTTGGGCTGCACATCCCGGGCGAACAGGCTCAGCAACACCATGACGATCGCGTAAGCATAGAGCACGGCGGTGGTGCCCCGGTGTCCCAGGCCGTGCGCCATCAACCGGTGGTGGATGTGGTTGCGGTCCGCGGCCAGGGGGTTCACGCCCTTGCTGGCCCGGTAGATGAAGATGCGCAGGGTGTCCACCAGCGGGTAGGCCAGCACCGTCATGGCGAAAAGCGGGGCGGGCACCGTGCGCAGCCAGTGCGGAAGGCGGCTCATGTCATGGTCCACCACCCGCATGGCGAGCACCGCAATGATGGCCCCGATGATCAGCGACCCACTGTCGCCCATGAAGATGCGCGCCGGATGGAAGTTGAAGACCAGAAAGCCCACGAGCGCTCCGGAGAGCACGAAGGCCAGCAGCGCATGGGCCACATCGCCGGCCCAGAACAACCAGAGACCGAAGGCCGTGGAGGCGATGAGCCCGATGCCGCCCGCAAGACCGTCCACGCCATCGATGAGGTTGAACGCGTTCACGAGCACCACGTAAACGAAGAAGCTGAACCCGATGCTGATCCAATCAGGCAGCTCGTACACGCCAAGGATGCCGTGCATGCTCTCGATACGGAACCCGCCCATGATCACCAGGATGTAGCCCACGATCATGTGACCGAAGAGCTTCTTCACCGGAGAGAACCCGATGATGTCGTCCTTCACCCCGATGAAGAACAACAGCACCATGGCCGCCAGGATGAACTTGAAATCCCTGTAGGCGGAGCCCATGGCCTGGTACAGTGCCCGGAAGCCCTCCTCGCCCTGGCCGATCGCGGAACCCTGCGGGAACCAGAGGGCGTAGGAGAAGATGATGGCGGCGAAGATGATGATGCCGCCGATGGTGGGGATGCTGCGTTGGTGGAGTTTGCGCGGCTCGGAGGGTTCGTCCACCAGGTGTTTCATGCGGGCCACCTTGATGAGGCTGGGCATGGTGAGCAGCACCACCACGAAAGCCGTGAGGAAACCGGAAAGGAGGATGTAACCGTGCTGTTTCAAGGCCTCGTTCAAATATCGTAATACCGGTTGAAGAGGGCTGTTCGGAAGGCGAAGTACACGTAGCTCGTGTTCACCTGGTCCGGTGCCGGCGTGGCATCGCGCACCATCCATCCGAGCGTGCAGCGCATGTTGCTCATCTGGTTCAGCAGGTACGATGCGCTCAGGTCCAGCGTGTTGATGGTGCGATCGATCGGTCCATCGCCCACGTCGTTCGCAACATCCGTCTTGAAGATGTCACCGCCATAGACCGACTCCTTCGTCGGGTCGCGCCGTACGATGGCCGTGTTCACCTTGGCCTGCAGCCACACCCGGTCCTTCCAACGCCAGTCGATGATGCCCACGGCCTCATCGAAGAAGGAACCCAGCGGGTGCGCCAGGGGCTGTCCCATGTGGGCGTGGTTCACGCGCGGATCGCCATTCGCATAGAGGAAGGCCGCCGCACGATCGTACTCCAGCAACACATGGATGTGGCTGCCCGCGATGTCGAACCACTGCGCGCCCGCCTGCCAACCGAAGCGCTGGTCCGAGGGACCGTCCGTGCACACCTGCCCGTACACGAAGGCCTTGTCCGACAGCTTGATCTTCGCGTCGAGGCCGATGAGCTGTCCATTGGCGCTGTTGAACCCGTTCACCAACGTGTTGATCCCGATCACGGGGTTCAGCTCCAGCGGTTCCATCGGAGCGACCCCGTTACTGTCGATGTCCTTCCACACCGTGCTCTCGAACAGCCCCAGCTGCACACGCCCGAGGTTCACGCTGGCGTGGTGGAAGTTGGCGCGCTTCCAATAGAACAGGCTCTCCGCGGAGGATCCGGTGGGCAGCCGCTCGAAGGTCTCCAGCTTGGCTTTGATGGTGGTGTACTGGAAGCGGCCATTGGTGGTGATCGCACTGAGCTTCAGGTAGGGATAGGGGCTGGTGTTGTCGCTCAGCAACATGCTGCGGTAGCCGTGGCCCACGAAGTGCCGGCCGTTGCCGAACTGCACGTTGAGCCAGCGCCAGGGAGTGTAGCTCACGCTGCCCATGGCCCAGGTGAAATCGAACTCGCGCTTGTTGAACTGCTTGATGCGGCCCTGCCCGGGCACCACCTGCTGCTGGTTCGCGTAGAGGTAGAGGTACTGCGGCAGCTCCGCCTGGTTCTCGTAGAAGGTGGTCTGCAACGAGACCTTGCTGCCGAAGTCCGCCGTGATGCGCAGGCCACGACCATTGTGGTACATCCGCACCGAATCACCACGCGCCGAGGGGTCGCGGAAGTCGTTGCCGATCTCGAAGTTGAACACCGGGTCCAGCGTCGCCCTGAAATCGCCCTCGCGGATGTCCACCAGGTGCGTCTTGAAAAGGTACTCCGTGATCTTGTAATAGTAACGGCCGGTCTTGGGCCTGTACCCCATCACCCCTTCCTTGAACGCACGGCTCTCCAAATAGGGCCGCATACCGGTGTGGACATTGTTCGTGAGGCACGCGTGGTTCAGGTCCAGGTCCTGGTAGATGTCCCGGTTCAGCGGGATGTCATTCTGCTGGGCGCGAGCCATGAACACCGCAGTGAGCGATGCAAGAACGATTACCGGACGTAGACGGTGAAAGATGAACACGGGTGACGCGGAGCGAATGTAGAAGGATCGACGCAGGCATCTGTCAATCACGTGAGGTCAAGGATCCGGTCCATTGCCGAACACCTTGCCTATGTTTGCCATCGAACCCTTCGACCGGAAAATTCACGGAGAAGTCGCATCACATGTCACGTATCGAATCAACCGTTCAGGACCTTATCGGGCTCGGATGCCAGAAGTACTGTGATCTCGGACCTGGCAAGGGTGCAATATCCACAGGCTTGAGCGCACAAGGCCGAACTGTTATTGGTGTGGAGGCGCCTTGGGCGAATGCGAATGACTTTCCTTGGGCGGATGAGCATGGTATCAAGATCTATTACGAAGAGTTCTTCACAGGCGACCTCCATCGCATCGGATCGGATGTGGACTGTTTCGTGTTGGCCCATTGCATCGCTCACTTCCGTTTTTCCCCGTACGTTCTGTTCAAGAAGATATTTGACGCCCTACCTGGGGGGGGGGGGGGGGTATTTCTACCTGTCGACAGTGAATGGAGCTTCTTTCGAACGTGTGATGCAACTCTACCGCGGTGATCCTATCGTGGAACGCGTCTCACCCAAGCTTGCACAGCGTGCCTTGGACATCTCGAAGGATTGGAATCGGACCGACATCCCACAGATCTGGGATGATTGGATGCACGTGAAAGAGTACACGCTCAAAGAGATCAAGGACCTCTTCACCAATTCGGGCTTTGAGATCGTCCGGGCTTCATACAGGAACAATTACCCCGGATGGAACCGCGCCCATTGGAAGAAGAATCTCGCGCTTAAATTCCTTCCGCGTATGGCTGATGAACTGGTCGTGATCGGTCGTAAGCCATAGCACATTCCGATACCTGGCGCACAGGATTAGGCCTTGGCCATTTCGCTTTTGGCGAACTCGGCGTAGACACTGGTGATGCCCTCGCGCAACCCGATGCGGTGCTTCCAGCCCAGGTTGTGCAGGCGGCTCACGTCCATCAGTTTCCGCGGGGTGCCATCGGGCTTCTCGGTGTTCCATTTCAGTTCACCGGAATAGCCCACGATGTCCTTGATCATCTCGGCGAGCTCCTTGATGGTCAGGTCCACGCCGGTGCCGATGTTCACGAACAGCTCCTCGTTGTAGTTCTGCAACAGGAAGAAGCACGCGTCGGCGAGGTCATCGACGTGCAGGAACTCGCGCATGGGCGAACCCGTGCCCCAGACCTCCACGCTCGGCGCACCCGAGACCTTGGCGGTGTGGAACTTGCGGATGAGGGCGGGCAGCACGTGGCTGTTGTTGAGGTCGTAGTTGTCGTTGGGCCCGTAGAGGTTCGTGGGCATGGCGCTGATGTAGTTGCACCCGTACTGGCGACGGTAGCTCTCGGCCAGCTTGATGCCCGCGATCTTGGCGATGGCATAAGGCTCATTGGTCTGCTCCAACAGTCCGGTGAGCAGGCTCTCCTCCTTCAAGGGCTGCGGCGCCATCTTCGGATAGATGCAGGATGAACCCAGGAAGAGCAGCTTCTTCACCCCGCTCTCGTGGCTGGAGTGGATCACGTTGCTCTCGATCATCAGGTTCTCGTACAGGAACTGCGCACGATACACGTTGTTGGCGTGGATGCCGCCCACCTTCGCCGCCGCCAGCACCACCACATCGGGCTTCTCCTGGGCGAAGAAGTCGCGCACCGCGGACTGTTCCTTCAGGTCGAGCTCCTTGCTGCCCCGCGTGATGATGTTGGTGTAGCCTTCGGCCTGCAGCTTGCGCACGATGGCGCTGCCCACCATACCGCGATGGCCTGCGATGTAGATCTTGTCTGTCTTGTTCATCTCGTTGGGGCGACGTTCACGTCGCCCGTAATTGGAATGTCCTTTCCCAACGGAAGATCACCATACCTGCCGAATACAGGGCGACGCGAACGTCGCCCATACCAACAGGAATGATCGCGATCATTCCTGTTCGTGGAGAATTTTGTGGCCGCCCTTCTTCAGGTAAACGTCGCGCTTGAAGAGCTCGAGGTCGCTCTGCACCATCTCGTTCACCAGGGCCTTCAGGTCGTACTTGTGTTTCCAGCCGAGCACGCGCTGGGCCTTGCGGGGATCGCCCTCCAGGTGGTCCACCTCGGCGGGACGGTAGTAGCGCTTGTCGATGGCGACCAGGGTCTTGCCGGTCTTCCGGTCGATGCCCTTCTCCTTCTCGCCCTTACCCTTCCACTCGAGCTTGATGCCCACTTCGGCGAAAGCGAGGTCGATGAAGTGGCGCACGGTGTAGGTCTTGCCGGTCGCCAGCACGAAGTCATCGGGTTTCTTGGCCTGCAGCATCAGCCACATGCCTTCCACGTAGTCCTTGGCATGGCCCCAGTCGCGTTTGGCGTCGAGGTTGCCCAGATAGAGCGCTTCCTGCAATCCGAGCTTGATCTTGGCCACGGCGCGGGTGATCTTCCGCGTCACGAAGGTCTCGCCACGCAGCGGGCTCTCGTGGTTGAAGAGGATCCCGTTGCAGGCGAAGATGCCGTAGCTCTCGCGGTAGTTCTTGGTGATCCAGAAGCCGTAGAGCTTGGCCACGCCATAGGGGCTCTTGGGGTAGAAGGGGGTCTCCTCGTTCTGCGCATGGGGCAGCACACCGCCATACAGCTCGGAGGTGGAGGCCTGGTAGAACTTGGTCTTCTTCTCCATGCCCAGGATCCGGATGGCCTCCAGGAAGCGGAGCGTGCCGATGCCGTCGGCGTTGGCCGTGTACTCGGGCATCTCGAAGCTCACCGCCACGTGGCTCATGGCCGCCAGGTTGTAGATCTCGTCCGGCTGGATCTCCTTCACCAGGCGGAGGCAATTGACACTGTCGGTGAGGTCCCCATAGTGCAGGTGGAAGGGGCGGCCCTTCTCGTGCATGTCGTGGTACAGGTGATCGATGCGGTCCGTGTTGAAGAGCGAGCTGCGGCGCTTCACGCCGTGCACTTCATAGCCCTTGTCCAACAGCAGTTCGCTCAGGTAGGCGCCGTCCTGACCGGTAACCCCGGTGATCAACGCGATCTTCCTGCGACCGGCCGAAGCCTGGGCGGAGGCGGAGCGCTGGCGGGGCTTTTCGGCCTTGCTGGCCTTGGGCTTCTTGGCTGCGACCACCTTGGTGGTGCCTTTGGCGCTCGTGGAGCTTTTGCGTTTCGTGATCATGTGCTGTTATTGGACGATGAACCAGTTGTTCACCAGTTCGTGCTTGTTGTAACGCATCGGTGCGTCGGTGGTGATGTCGATCAGTTGTCGGCCCGCCTCGTTGGCGATGGCATGGCCGGCAGCGGTGTCCCATTCCATGGTGGGGGCGTAACGCGGATAGACATGCGCGCGGCCTTCGGCGACCAGGGCGATCTTGAGCGCGCTGCCCATGCTCGTGAGGGCGACCTCCCCATGTTGCTCGCGCATGCGCTCGATGAAGGCCTCGGTCTCCGGGCTCGCATGGCTGCGGCTGGCCACGATGGTATATGCCGGAAGGTCGTTCCGTTGGGGCAGGCGGGTGCACATCAGGGAGCGTTCATACGCAGGGATATCGGCATGGGTTGCCGCCTTCTCCTGACGGTAGGCACCACCACCCTCCCAGGCGAAATAGAGCGTGCCGGTGACCGGCACATAAAGGACGCCTCCACAGGGGATCGCCGCGCCCAAGGGACCGGCAGGCAGCCCGTCGCGCCGCATGAGCGCGATGTTCACCGTGAACTCGCCGTTGCGCTTGATGAACTCCTTGGTGCCATCGAGGGGATCGACCAGCCAATAGGTGTCCCAGGCCTGTCGCTCTTCAGGGGGCAGCGCCCGCCCTTCTTCGCTCAGCACCGGGATCCGGGTTCCGGACAGGACATCGAGGATGGCATGATGCGCGCGCCGGTCGGCCTCCGTGAGCGGTGAACGGTCCTCCTTGTGATCCACGGCGATGGGTCCTTCATACACCGCGAGGATCTCGCGACCGGCCGCGAAAGCAGCAGCGATCGCCGCAGTGATCAGGTCGGGAAGGTTCGGCTGCACGGTCCAAAGCTAGTCCCGCCCGTAAGGGTCACCCGGGGCAACGGGCGTTGTCTTCCACATCCTGTTCGTGAAAACCGGATCCGCTCACTTCGCGTAGCGCCCCGTGTACTGGCGGTAGAGCTGCTTCTGGTGATCGTCCAGCACGATGCGACGACCCTGGATGAAGGCCAGGGACAGATCATTGCCACGCATGTCCAGCGCATCACCACGGGACACGATCAGCGTGGCGTCCTTGCCCACGGAAAGGCTTCCGAGGCGCTCGTCAATGCCGAGTATGGCCGCTGCATCGAGAGTGATGGCGCGCAGGGCATCCTCCGGAGAAAGGCCGTACGCGATGGCGGTGCCTGCCACGAAGGGCAGGTTGCGCAGGCCCATGGCCTCCATGTTGCCGGCGTGGTCCAGGCAAAAGCGCACGCCGCGTTCCTTCAAGAGCGTGGGCAGGCGATACGGCAGATCGATGTCGTCCTCCGGCCGCATGGGCAGGCTGTGCAGGCGCTGCAGGATGACATCCACCTTGTTCTCGCGCAACAGGTCGGCCACGCGCCAGGCATCGTACCCCCCCACGATCACAATGCGCACAACATCTTCGGCTTTGGCGAACTGCACCGCCTCGGTGATCTCGCGCGCCGCGCTCGCGTGCATGTACAAGGTGCGCTTCCCGTCGAAGAGCCCGCGCATCGCCTCCATGCGCAGGTCGACCTTCTCCGGCGCCCGTTGGCCGGCATAGGCCTTGGCCTTGCGGAAGAGCTCGCGCAGTGCGGCGATGCGTTCGGCATGTTCGTCCTTCTTCCCCTGTTCCGTCTCCCCCGGCTCCGCCCACCACCCCTGGCGATCGTAGGCCGCAGGCCAGTTCATGTGGATGCCATCGTCGGCACGAACGGTGGCGTCCTCCCAGTCCCAGGCATCGAGCTGCACCACACTGCTGGTGCCGCTGATCGTCATTCCGCGGGGCACCACCTGCGCGACGAGCACACCGTTGGCACGAATGGTCGGCACCACCTTGGAATCGGCGGCGTAGGCCACCAGCGTGCGCAGCTCGGGCTCGTACGTGCCGACATCCATGCGGTCCACCGTGGCCCTCACCGCTTCGATCTCGGCCAGGCCCAAGGTGGTGTTCGCTCCAATGAAGCCGGGGTAGATGTGTTGGCCGGTAGCATTGATCACCGTGTCGTAGACCGCCTTCACGCCATAGCTGAAGCCAACGAAATCGATGCGACCGGCGCGAAAGCCCACCGCACCGTCGTCGATCACCCGGCCATCGCCCACGTGCACCGTGCCGCCGGTGATGAGGATGCTCCTGCCTTGTGCGGCCGCAGGTGTGGGACGCTGGGCACGGGCCCCGACCGGTAGCAGCAGGAGCAATGCACTCAGCCACAAGAACGCACAAGCCCTGCGAACACCGGGCGATGAAGCACTGGCGCTACTCATTCCCATGTTCGTGTTGCTGATCCCCTTCCTCACCGATGTCGTCGCAATGCCAGAGGTGTTGCTGCTCACGCTCCACCTTGCGGGTGGGCGCGCCCTCCTTCTTGGAGGCGATCATGGCCCGCACGATCCGGTCGCGTTCGGTGGAGATCCGTCGGCGCATGTCCGCATCGCGTGCCGCGTCGAAATAACGCACACCGTCCACCCAGGTCTGTTCGGCCTTGCTGCGAATGCTCAGGGGGTTGTCGTTCCAGAGCACGAGGTCGGCGTCCTTCCCCACTTCCACGCTGCCGATGCGATGATCCAGCTTCATCATGCGCGCGGGGTTCAGCGTCACCATCTTCCAGGCCTCCTCCTCCGGCACACCGCCGTACTTCACGGCCTTGGCGGCCTCCTGGTTCAACCGCCGGCTCATCTCCGCATCGTCGCTGTTGATTCCCGTGTTCACCCCTTGGTGGTACATCAGCGCAGCGTTGTAGGGGATGGCCTGGTCCACTTCGATCTTGTACGCCCACCAGTCGCTGAACGTGCTGCCGCTGGCCCCGTGCGCCTTCATCTTGTCGGCCACCTTGTAGCCCTCCAGGATGTGGGTGAAGGTGTTCACGGTGAAGCCCATGCTGTCGGCCACATGCATCAACATGTCGATCTCGCTCTGTACATAACTGTGGCAACTGATCAGGCGTTGTCCGTTCAGGACCTCCACCAGCGCCTCGAGCTCCAGGTCACGACGCGGTGGCACGGCCTGACCGCGGTCCCGTGGTTTCATCGCCGCCCATTCCTGCTGCTCACGCGCGTAGTCCCTGGCCCGGTGGAAGGCGTCGTAGAAGAGCTGCTCCACGCCCATGCGCGTTTGAGGGAAGCGCGATGAGGGACCCCAGTTGCTCTGCTTCACGTTCTCGCCCAACGCGAACTTGATGCGCCCGGGGGCATCGCGGAACCGCATGCTGTCCGCGCTCTGGCCCCAGCGCAGCTTGATGATGGAGCTCTGGCCACCGATCGGGTTGGCGCTGCCATGCAACTGCTGGATGGTGGTGACGCCACCGGCCAGGTCGCGGTAGATGTTCACATCGTCGGGGTTCACCACATCGGCGATCCGCACCTCGGAGGTCACTGCCTGCGTGCCCTCGTTCACACCACGCGAAATGGCGATATGCGAATGCTCATCCACAATGCCGCAGGTAAGGTGCTTGCCCGATGCGTGGATCTCCGTGACAACAGGTTTGTTCCTGCCGGGGAACATGGCGGCCACCTCCAGTCCATCGCCCACCGCATGCACCTTGCCGTTGTGCACCAGCACATCGGTGCTGCGCAGGATGCCTTGCGGTCCGTTGGTCCACACCGTAACGTCGCGGAATACCACGGTCTCCTGTTGCGGCAGCGAGTCGTACCCATAGCCCACCAAGGGGTAAAGGATCCGGCTGTGCGGGTCCGGTGCCCTTGCCATCGCCGTATCCGGTGCAGCGGCCTTGGTCGTAGCGTTGCCCTCCGACGCAGCGGCCTTGCGGATCGCGCTCCATGTGAACCACTGCCCGCCGGGCTTCTGGCCTTGGCCATCCCATAGCCCTCCTCCTGCATGAAGGGTTCCGTTGAGACGGATGATCTCCGTGGGCTTGCCCTTCGGTGCAAAGCTCAAGCTCACCACCGAGCCCTCCGCAACGAAGCGCGCCTTCACGGCCAAGCTGTCCGCTTCCTCCCCGCGACGCACCATCGCTTCGCCGCCTTCGGTGATCTGGAACGACCAGTTCTCCGAGGCCAGGTTGAGCGCGTATGTACCCTGCAACTTGGGGACGTCCGGGTCGCTGTGCATGAAGCGATGCCCGTTCACCCAGGTCTCATGGATCGTGTTCCCTGCTTTCAACAGGTGGCCCGAACTGATCAGGAAGTTGGCGATCATGCCGGGGCGCAGCGCACCCAACCGGTCGTCCACACCGAAGAGCCGCGCGGGATCGGTGGTGAGCGCCTCGATGGCCCGCGCACTGTCCAGGCCGCAGGCCACCATTCGGCGCAGGTCCTTCCAAAGGTCCTTCAGGTCCTTGCGGCCCACCGTGCTCAGGGCGAAAGGCACCCCGGCGGAATCCAGCAGCATGGCATTGTACGGGGCCAGTTCCCAATGCTTCAGCCGCGCGAAGCTCATTTCCTGCGCGTCGTAGGGATCCTCCACGTCGTAGGCCGCAGGCAATGCGAAAGGCACGATCAATGGCATGCCGGTGGCCTTGATGGAAGCGAGGCGGGCGTATTCATCACCACCGCCCTTGATGATACCGGGCAGCTTGAGCTCCTCGAGGATGCGTGCCCAGCGAAGCACGTCGTTGCGGTCGTCCGCCTCCAGCACCACCCGCCATTTCATCTGCTGCGCGAGCGCTGCCAGCACGGCATCGGTCTCCTCCGGCTGCGACCGTCCCTCGTACCACAGGGCATCGAGGAAGGCCTGCCGCAACAGGGCGATGGACCCCATCTGCGAGCTCGGGTAGGCATCGGGTGAACTGCCTTTCCGGAAGCTGAAGTGCGCCGCCAGATCGGGCTGCAGGACCGCTTTCCGCGAAGGCTCATCACTGAGCAGGACCGCTGCCGAGGTACCCCGCGCGATCCCGTCCATGCGGTGCGTGAACACCGTGCCGAAGCCTGCCTTCCGAAGCTCCTCGGCCTTCTTGGGATCCACGTTCAGGAGCTGGTGGGCGTGCGCATCCGCGCGCAGCGCTCCGTTCCAATGGCGTGCCGTCCTCGGAGCGTTCCTGCGTTCCTCGGACGTGCTCGCCGGCAGGCCCAGATCACTGTACGGCTCGATCAGTGCGGGCCACACGTGCAGGTCGTTCAGGTCGCGCACCACGGCACCTTCCGGGATGCGCACCTTGGCACCCGCCGCCAGCACCCTGCCATCCTTCACCACCAGCGTGGCATCGGTCATCGTGGTGCGTGCATCGAGATGCAAGGTGACGTTCGTGAAGACGATCAGCGATGGCGCCACCTCATGGATGTGCCCATCAGGTGGCCCGCTCTGCGCATGCAGCAGCGTGGCGAAAGCCAGGCACGGGAGCAACGTGATCGGGAACCGCATGGAGCGGTGCGAAAGTACGCGGAAGGTGCGGCCGCTGTGAACGGCCGGACGAACAGCAGCGCGGATGTGCGCCACGGGCTACCTTAGCGACCTCGCTGAACCAGATCGATCAACATGGAGTCCTTCGACATCCTTGGCTTCTTCCACAGCCTGTTGCGCTACGCGGTGCTGCTCGCCATCGCCGTGGCCGCCCTGTCAGCCTTGCGCGGCTACCTCACCAAAGGCCCCATCATCGTGTGGGAGCGTGCCGCAGCCATCATCGCCATGGTGCTTTGTCATGTGCAGCTGGTGCTGGGCCTGGTGCTCTACGCCATGCGGTGGGAGAAGCTGCACAAGAACTTCGCGCAGGAACCCCACAGCCCGGTCTTCCGCTTCTGGAAGTATGAGCACATCGGCACCATGCTGGTGGCCATCCTCCTGGTGACCCTGGGCCGCATGTTGAGCAAGCGCGCCAGCACCGAGCAAGGCAAGCAACTGCGTGTGGCGATCTTCTACCTGATCGCGCTGGTGTTGATGCTGTGGGCCACGCCCTGGCCCTTCACGGAGATCGGTATCGGACGCGGATGGCTATGAGGATCCTCATTCCCCTGATGCTCGTCGCTTCGCTCGCGGCGTTGGCCTGCGGTGATGGACAGGCCTCTTCGCCTGTCGCCGCAGCGGATGGTGGCCCCGCATCGAAGGGTGAGGAGCTCTTCAACACCAACTGCACGCTCTGCCATGGCCGCAACGGCGACCTGGGCATGGGCGGCGCCAAGGACCTCACCGCTTCGTTGCTCACCCGCGAACAGATGATCGCGATGGTCACCAACGGCAAGGGCGCCATGATGCCTTACAAGAACGTGCTTACCCCGAAACAGATCGAAGCGGTGGTGGATCACGCCCGCAAGCTCCGAAAGGCCGGATGATCGAAGAGACCCGCGCGAAGGCCGAGACCGCCGTGCTCATCGGCCTGATCACCGACCAGCAGAACGTGGAGCAGGTGAAGGAGTACCTCGAAGAGCTCGAGTTCCTCGCCGCCACGGCGGAGATCCGCACCCTCAAGCGCTTCACCCAGCGCCTTCACCGCCCCGACGGACGCACTTACGTGGGCAGCGGAAAGCTCGCGGAAGTGAAAGCCTGGGTGGAGGCCAACGGCGCCGACACCGTGATCTTCGACGACGAGCTCACGCCTTCGCAACAGCGCAACCTGGAGAAGGAACTGGGCACGCCCGTGCTCGACCGGCCCCGCCTGATCCTGGACATCTTCGCCCGCCGCGCCCGCACCGCCCACGCCAAAACGCAGGTGGAACTGGCCCAGTACGAATACATGCTGCCGCGCCTCACCAAGTTGTGGACCCACCTGGAGCGGCAGCGCGGAGGTACCGGCACGCGCGGTGGAGCCGGTGAAAAGGAGATCGAGACCGACCGCCGCATCGTGCGCGACCGCATCAGCCTGCTGAAGGCACAGCTGCGCGATATCGACAAGCAGAAGGCGATCCAGCGCGGGAACCGCGGCAAGCTGGTCCGCGTGGCCCTGGTGGGCTACACCAACGTGGGCAAGAGCACGCTCATGAACTTGCTGAGCAAAAGCGACGTCTTCGCCGAGAACAAGCTCTTCGCCACGCTCGATACCACCGTGCGCAAGATCGTGCTGGGCAACCTGCCCTTCCTGATCAGCGATACGGTCGGCTTCATCCGCAAGCTGCCGCACCAATTGATCGAGAGCTTCAAGAGCACCCTCGACGAAACGCGCGAGGCCGACCTGCTGCTGCACGTGGTCGACATCAGCCACCACAACTTCGAGGAGCAATACACCACGGTGAAGACCACCCTGGCCGAGATCGGCGCAGGCGACAAGCCCACCATCGTGGTGTTCAACAAGATCGACGCCTACCGGCCTGCACCGCACGACCCGCACGACCTGGCCCCCAAGCGCCGCGAGCAGTTCACACTGGAGGAGCTGAAGCGCACCTGGATGGCCGAGATGCACGGCGAGGAATGCATCTTCATCAGCGCCATCAACAAGCAGAACATCGACACCCTGCGCAACCTGCTCTACCAGCGCGCCAAGGCCATCCACCTCACCCGCTACCCGTACGAGAAGGACCTGCTGTTCGGGGAGTGGAACGCGGAGCTTGCGGAGGAGTTGCCGGAGTGAGCCCGATCGCAGCGATCAGCTGTTCGGCAGACACAGGATGTCGAACTGGCAATGCGCGAGGGCCTGATCTGCTGGCACAGGAAGCTCGGTCTGACCATCCAGCACACGGTATCCCATGGCCTCCACATGGTTGATCAAGGCCCTCGCCGAATCCCCGTTCTCCAACAAGTTGTCATCGTTCAGTTCGATGAACAGTATCGGCTTGAACCGGCGGATCACGTCCTCACTACCGCGCAGGACAGCGCCTTCGAAACCCTCCACGTCGATCTTGATCACATCGATCCTATCCACCGGGATGTCACGCAAAGCCGCGCTGAGCGGTGCCACGCGCACGTCCGTGTATGGGAACTGGCTCTTCAGATCCACGGCTGTGACGATGCGGTTCATGCCGCTGTTACTGTCCACCACATGGTAAAGGCGGTGCGTAGCCACGTCAGCCCCAATGCCCAAATTCCTTGCAACGATGTTCAACCCAGGGTTAAGCGCAAGGTGCTCGCTGAGCCGTGCGAAGTTCTTCGGGTCCGGCTCGAAGGTGATCACCTTCCCTTCCCTTCCCTTCCCTTCCCTTCCCTTCCCTTCCCTTCCCATTACGCGTTGGGCCAAGGTGAGTGCGTAGATCCCGATGTTCCCTCCAATATCGATGACCGTATCACCAACCTTCACATGGGCCATGAGCGTCGCGTCCACCGTGCCTTGCAATGCGAAATAGGCACCATGGTCGTTCGCGTTGGACAGGTCCAGTTTCAACTTGAGCCCATTCCATTCCACCGCGCGCCAACTGTCCTTTGGGTAGGTGTATTCCGGGGGTATCAGCCTGCCCCACAACGATGATGAGGATCTCCCGATCGTGCGGTGGCGCAAGGCCTGTTCCAACGGCCCGATCCGGAAGACGGACCGGAATGAGTTGAGCACTTTGGTCTTAAGCCCACTCTGTGCGAAATAGGCGTGTTTCTCATGACCTGATCGTTCATTCAGGTGGTGAATATCGCGCTCACCCCCCATAGTTCCGCTATCGCACTCGGGTTGTGCATGACTTTCCCCAGGAACGCTACACGGTCCGGGCTTGCGTTACTACCCTTGCGGTCCGGACGTTAACGTCCAGGGCGCCGCTCCATGGCGAAGAAGAAGAGCTCCTCCCCCTCGCGCGGCGCAGTGATCAAGTGGTCGCTGCTCGCCCTGGGTTCGCTCGTGCTGCTGCTGGGCCTGTTGATCTGGCTGGTGAACCTGGGGGTGTTCGGCAAGCTGCCCACCAAGGAGGAGATCGCCGCCATCCGCAACGAAGAGGCGACGCTGATCCTGGCCTCCGACGGCACCATCATCGGCAAGGTCTTCGCCGAGGACCGCACCAACATCCGCTTCGCCGACATTCCGAAGCACCTGATCGACGCGCTCGTCTCCACCGAAGACCAGCGCTTCTACCAGCACGAAGGCGTGGACAGCCGCAGCTACGTGCGCGTGTTCTTCCGCACGATCCTCGGCGGTGACCAAGGCGGCGGCGGCGGAAGCACACTGAGCCAGCAACTGGTGAAGAACCTCTACGGGCGCGAACGCCACGGGCCGCTCACCATCCCTGTGAACAAGATCAAGGAAGCCCTTGTGGCGGCCCGCCTGGAACAGGTCTACGACAAGCAGGACGTCCTTGCACTTTACCTGAACTCCGTGCCCTTCGGCGAGGACATGTACGGCGTGGAGGCCGCCGCACGCCGCTTCTTCAACAAGCCCGCGAGCCGCCTGAAGGTGGAGGAGGCGGCGGTGCTGGTGGGCATGCTGAAGGCCAACACCAGCTACAACCCGCGCCTGCACCCCGATCGATCGCGCGAACGTCGCAACGTGGTGATCCAGCTCATGGGTTCCCGCGGCCACCTGAACAAAGCTGCGGTGGACAGCCTGCAAGCCCTGCCGCTCACCATCGACTACCGCGGCAGCGATGCGCTGGACCTCTACGGCTACTTCACCGACCGTGTGGGGCGTGAAGCCCGGAAGATCCTCGCCGACCTGACCAAGAAGACCGGTGGCACCTACGACATCGAGAAGGACGGGCTGCGCATCCACACCACCCTGGACCCCGCCTTGCAGCACCTGGCGCAGGAAGCGATGCGCGAGCACCTTGCGGTGATGCAACCCAAGCTGGATAAGGAGCTGAAGGCCCGCAAGGCACGGACCGCCTGGGAGAAACGCATGACCAAAAAGGCCTCGCCCGCCTGGAAGGTGAACAGCACCGAGGTGCGCGACGTGTTCACCTGGGACAACGCCGAGCCCACCTCCATGAGCCACCGCGACAGTGTGTGGCACTACCACGCGTTGCTCAACGGCGCGGTGTGCATGATGGAGCCTTCCAGCGGCAAGGTGCGCGCCTGGGTGGGCGGCGACAACCACCGCCACCTGCCGCTCGACCTGGTGACCACGCACCGACCCATCGCCAGCACCATCAAGCCGATCCTTTATGCAGCCGCGCTGGAGGAAGGCATGGATCCCTGCACCTACCTGAAGAACGAGGAGAAGGTATACGCCGAACTGCAAGGCTGGCACCCGCGCAACTTCGAGGGCACCAGCGGCGGCGAGGTGGCCATGTGGAACGCACTGGCCCACTCCATGAACCTGCCCACCGTGGACCTCTACTTCAGGACCGGTGCAAGGCCCCTGGCCCGCGTGATGAACGCCTTGGGGCTTCCCGGAAAGGCCGCTTCGAAACCTGCCGTATCCCTGGGCGCTGCGGACATCTCGCTCCAGGAGATCGTACGGGCCTATGGGGCCTTCGCCATGCGCGGCCGACGTCTGGACCCCGTATTGATCGAGAAGATCACGGACGCCGGTGGAAAGGTGCTGTACACGGCCAAAAGCTCCGGTGGTCGGCAGGCCATCGAGGAACGCACCGCAGGCATGATCACCGCCATGTTGCAACGCGCGGTGACCAGCGGCACCGGCGCCGCGCTCCACTCCCGCTACGGTGTAACGGCCGCCGTGGCGGGCAAGACCGGCACCTCACAGGACTACAGCGATGCCTGGTTCGTGGGCTATACGCCGGGCCTGGTGATCGGCAGCTGGGTGGGGGCAAGGGAACCCTCGGTGCATTTCAGCTCTTCTCTCGGCACGGGGTCGCAGCTCGCGCTTCCGTTGGTGGGTCCGGTGTTCGCAGGCATCGAACGCTCGCCCGAATTGCGGCGCAAGTACCTGCGGTCCTTCGACTGGATCGAAGCGGACTCCCTGCTGATGGAATGCCCACCGACGCGCGATCCCTCGGCGCTGCCAGCGGTGGTCACCGATGTGCTCGGACCGGATGACGAAGCGCCGCGTTCACCGAAGGACACCAGCGACCGGCAGAACATCTTGCAGCGGCTCTTCGACAGGAAGAACCCCTAGGCGAAGGCCTGCATGTCGCACAGCCTGCGGTAATGGCCCCCTGCGGCGATGAGCTCCGTGTGCGTGCCGCGCTCCACGATGGCCCCCTGCATCACCACGCAGATCTCGTCGCAGTGCTGGATGGTGCTGAGGCGGTGCGCGATCACCAGGCTCGTGCGGCCGTCCATCATCTTGAAGAGCGCATCCTGAACGAGCCGCTCGCTCTCGGTGTCCAAGGCGCTGGTGGCCTCGTCCAGGATCAGGATCGGCGGGTTCTTCAACACGGCTCGGGCGATGGCGATGCGCTGCTTCTGTCCGCCGCTCAGCCGGTTGCCGCTGTCGCCGATGTTGGTCTGATAGCCGCTCTCCAGCTGGGTGATGAAGCCGTGCGCGTTGGCCACCTTCGCCGCCTGCTCAATGTCCGCCGCTGATACGCCCGGCTTCCCGAAGGCGATGTTGTTGGCCACCGTGTCGTTGAACAGGATGCTGTCCTGTGTCACGATGCCCATCAGCTCGCGCAGGTCCTTGATGCGCAGGTCGCGGACGTCGTTGCCATCGATGTACACATGGCCGCCGGTGACATCGTAGAAGCGCGGCAGCAGACCGGCCATGGTGCTTTTGCCGCCGCCGCTGGTGCCCACCAGGGCCACGCTCTTCCCTTTCTGCAACACCAGGTCGATGGTCCGCAGCACCGGTTTCTCGTCATATGCGAACTGTACGCCGCGGAACTCCACCCGGTCGCGGAAGTCGTCGATGGGCCGCGCGTCGGGCTTCTCCTTCACCGTGTTCTCCACGGCCAGCAGATCGAATATCCGCTCCGCACTGGCGCCGCCTTTCTTGATCCAGTAGTAACCCGTGGTGAAGCTCTTCGCCGGGGCGAGCAGCTGGCTGAAGAGGATGATGTAGCCGATGAAGGCCCCGCCCGTGAGGCTGGCGTCCTTGCCGATGACCAAACTGCCACCGAGGTAAACCAGCGTCACCATCACCATGGCGCCGAGGAACTCGCTGAGCGGACTGGCCATGTCGCGGCGGCGCAGGGTGAACACGTTCAGCTTGTTCAACATCTCGTTGTCGCGGCGGAAGCGACGTGTCATCGCCTCCTCCCCGTTGAAGGCCTTGATCACGCGCATGCCGGTGAGCGTCTCCTCCACCGTGCTCAGCAGGTCGGCCGACTTCTGTTGCGCGCGCAGGCCCTCCTTCCGCAGGCTCTTGCCGATGCGCCCGATGATGAGGCCGCTCACTGGCAACAGCAGCAGCGCGA
Source organism: Flavobacteriales bacterium (assembly GCA_044346705.1). GTDB lineage: Bacteria > Bacteroidota > Bacteroidia > Flavobacteriales_F > PHOS-HE28 > PHOS-HE28. Next base: position 20,729 of record JBIIYP010000008.1, on the reverse strand, counting down.
TGAGCGTGAGCTTCCAGGAGATGCCGATCATGAGCGCCAGGGAGAGTGAGATGGTGATGGGCTCGCGGAACACCATCTCGATGTAGTTCATGATGCTGAACTCGATCTCCTGCACATCGTTGGTGATCAGCGCGATGGTGTTGCCCTTGCGCTCGCCCGTGTGGAAGCGCATGGGCAGGTCCAGGATCTTCGCGTAGACCTCGTTGCGCAGGTCGCGCACGGCGCGGTTGCGCAGGATGCCGATGGCCCACAAGGCGAAGTAGCGCGTCACGTTCTTCAGCAGGAAGCAGCACGCCACCACCACGCAGATGAAGATGAGCCCACCCAGTTGACCGTGCTCCTCGATGTAGGCGCCCATCCGCCAGTTAAAGAGGTCGGGCAGCCGCTTGATGCCTTCCAGGCTCAGGGTGATGTCCGGGCGTGCCGTGGGGGGCGGCGTCTGCCCGAACAACAGGTTCAGGAAGGGGATGAAGACCAACAACGAGGCCAGGTGAAAGAGCGTGCTCACGAGGTTGAACACCACGTTCAACACGCCATACCGGCGGTAAGGCCGGGCGTAGCGCAGGATCTTGAAGAAGTTCTTCATCCAGGGAGGCAAAGGTAGCCCCCAGCCCGTGCGGTCCCCTTGGGCGCTGATGGCGCCATGTTCAACCACTGATGAACACGGATGAACACAGATGAAAGCCTTGATGGCCCTGAGCCGGTGTCACTTCTCAGTATCCGTGTCCATCAGTGTTCATCCGTGGTTCCCTCTCCTCTTCCGACCGCCCCCGGCAGGCCCGCCTAAAGCCGGTATCTTCGACGCCGTCCGCCGCAACGCGGGCCTTCCCCATGGACAGCATCCGACAGAACAAGGTGAACAGCCTGATGGTGCAGGAGCTCGCCGCCATCTTCCTCGAAGAAGGCCGCAACCTCTTCCCCGGCGGCCTCATCACCGTGACCGGCGTTCGTGTGAGCCCCGACCTGGGCATCGCCAAGACCTACCTCAGCCTCTTCCCTTCCACAAACAGCAAGGCCGCGCTGGAACACATCAAGGAGCACGCCTTCCAGCTCCGCGGCAAGCTTGGACACCGCATCGGCAAGCAGGTGCGCGTGGTGCCCGAGCTCCACTTCTACCTGGACGATTCCCTGGACCGGACCGAGGAGATCGAACGGCTGCTGAAGAAATAGCAAGAGACAAGTGTCAAGTAGCAAGTGTCAAGTAGCAAGGACAGAGGCGTCCGTGAGATGAGTTGAACCTTGACACTTGCCCCTTGAACCTTGACACTTGACGCCCCTCCGCCCCACGCCTGAACTTCCATGCAATACGATCCCGTCAAACGCCAGCTCGGCTCCGTCTTCAACCGCTCGCCCTTCCTGCGCAAGGTGTTCTATGGGCTGCTCGACCTGCTGCTGCTGCGCGCGTGGCACATCCACAAGGAACTGCGGGCCTGGGCCGGCGACAAGCGCGACAAGGCCATCCACATCTACGACGCGGGTGCGGGCTACGGGCAGTACAGCTATTGGCTCAGCGGCTTCTCACCCAAGTGGCGCATCACGGCCATCGATGTAAAGGAGGAACAGGTGGCCGATTGCAACGGCTTCTACCAGGCGATCGACCGCCCGCAGGTGAAGTTCGAGGTCGGTGATGTCACCAAGTACACCAACCCCGGCGCCTTCGACCTGGTGGTGTGCGTGGACGTGATGGAGCACATTCTGGAAGACGAGGCCGCGCTGCGTTGCTACAGCGAAAGCCTGAAAACCGGCGGCATGCTCATCATCAGCACCCCGAGCGATCAAGGCGGTAGCGATGTGCACGACGAGGGCGAAGGTTCCTTCATCGAGGAGCACGTGCGCGACGGCTACAACCTGGAGGACCTGAAGGCGAAGGCGCTGCGCAACGGTTTCAGCAAGGCCGAGCCACGCTACAGCTACGGCACGCCCGGCAAGATCAGCTGGCGCCTCAGCATGAAGTGGCCGCTGCTGATGCTCAACACCAGCAAGCTCTTCTTCCTCATCCTGCCCTTCTACTACATCCTTACCTACCCCATCGCCTACCTGCTCAACTGGGCCGATGTCTCCATGAAGCACTCCACAGGCACGGGGGTGATCATGAAGGCGTGGAAATAGTGAGTCAAGGACCCGTATATTCATAGGCCGGGGAACAACCGTGTTGATGAGGGTGAGATGAACGAGAAGCAAGCAGAAGCGAACATGCGAACAGAATCCGAGATACGCGAGCTGTTGCAGGGGGGTGAAACGATCGCCGTGGAGTTCAAGGGTGAAGAGCACGGAGGACTTAACGACACGAACTTGGTATTGGCAATCGTGTGCATTGCAAATACCGATGGTGGCACCTTGTTAATTGGCGTGGAAGACGATGGACGTATAACGGGTGCCCGTGCGCGGCACGCCAGCAGCACTGATGCGGACCGACTTGTGGCACTTGTGCGCAGCCGCACTGTACCGCCTTTGCAGGTGAACGTGACAGTGCATGCGCTGTTGGAAGGTGAAGTAATAGAAATCGTTGTGCCAAAAGGACAGGCCATCACCACCACGTCGGACGGAACGTGCCAGCGACGTGTACGCGAGAACCATGGTTGGGCCTGCGTGCCCTATCACGCCAGCGAGCACCACGGCCGGGGCTTCATTTTGGGTGCCGAAGATCTAAGCGCTCAACCCTGTGTGCATGCCACATGGGAAGACCTTGATCCCTTGCAGTTCGAACGAGCGCGCAAAGCGGCCAATGGCTCTGCTGGCGACAAAGCCTTATTGACACTGAGTGACCGTGATCTCGCTGGTGCCATAGGTGCCTTGGAAACTTCCGACGGACGTCAGGTACCGACGTTCGCTGGGCTACTTTTGTTGGGACGGGAGGAAGCCCTAAGGCGACACATCCCAACCCACGAAGCCGCTTTCCAAGTGCTGGATGCAGGTGGGGAGGTGCGAATGAACGATGCATTCCGAAAGCCCCTCATCGAACTGGCAGACTTGATGGAGCAGCGTTTCAAAGCCCGCAACCAAGAACGTGAAGTGTTGGTGGGTATGATCCGCATGGCCATCCCGGACTACTCCTTCCCAGCATTCCGTGAAGCCCTACTCAACGCGCTGTTCCACCGCGATTACCGTGAAAACAATGGAGTATATATGCAATGGCACTCCGACCACCTGTTCATTACCAGTCCCGGTGGCTTCCCTGAAGGTGTAACGGCCAAGAACCTCCTGACACACGAACCGAAGCCGCGCAACCGCCGCCTATACGAAGCCGGAAGGCGCTTGGGGTTAGTGGAACAAACAGGCCGTGGCGTGGACAAGGTGTATGATGGGCAAGTACGCTACGGCAGGCCGGTGCCTGACTATTCGCGCAGCACGAACACCGGCGTTCGTCTTGTGCTTCAGGGGGGAAGCGAGAACCTTGCATTCGCATCATTCATCTTCCAACGAGAGCGGACAAAGGACCGCAAACTCACCATCGGAGAAATGATCGGCCTGAACAGATTGTTCCATCAACGGCGCCTCACTGCAGAGCAGCTCGCGGTTGATATCCATGGCACACCCGCAGAGGCGGAGGGCATACTTACTCGCTTGGTAGAAGATGGCCTGACGGAGTATAGGAATGACAAGCAAGAAGGTGTTTACCACTTCACCTCCACTGTGTACAAGGCTCTAGGCAAACCGCTGGCCCATGCCCGGATGAAAGGGCTTGACGAGAAGGCCCGGGAGAAAGCGGTATTGGATCATGTTGCAAAGCACAAGCGCATTGCCCGTGAACAGGTCATGGTATTGACCGGTCTTACGGACCGTCAGGCCACTGTATTCCTCAAGACACTGGTTTCCAAGGGCAAGCTGACCCCTGTTGGCGAACGCCGAGGACGTCATTATCAACTGCCTGGTAATCAAGGCAAATGACACGACTTATGTACGCACTTATGACATATTATGAACATCAGTTTGACACCCGTTCGGGTAGGATTAGAGGCAAGTGTCCCTCTGACCATCAAGGACTTGCCAACAAGGGTCGTCACCGACGGTCTTTATTGGCTAGTGAACTTATGACACGCTGTGTGGTAAGGCCAAGGGTGCAAAAGTGATAGGCTGATCGAGTAGTAGGCCGGAGCAGTTGTTCAATCCGTGAAGCTCCAATTGAACCTTGACCCAGCTCACCCACACAACACTATCGAGATGGTGGTCGGTCTCCTCAAGAGCGGGCGCAAGTGCCGAATGCACGTGGCAACTCTGTTAATCCCTTGAACCTCCCCCTCCTCTTCGCCCGGCGCTACCTGTTGGCCAAGCGCCAGCAGAACGCGATCAACCTGATCACACTGATCAGCATCGTGGTGATCGCGGTGGTGACGGCGGCCATGGTGGTGGTGCTGAGCACCTTGAACGGCATCTCGGAGCTCGTCGATTCCATCTACAGCCCCTTCGACCAGGACATCACCATCACCCCGGCACAGGGCAAGACCTTCGACCGCGACAGCCTGGACCTGGCGAGCATCACAGCGGTTCCTGGTGTGAAGGACCACAGCTGGGTGATCGAGGAGAACGTGCTGCTGCGTTGCGGACAGCAACAGGCCGTGGCCACCATGAAGGGCGTGGACACCAGCTACCTCTCGATGAGCGAGATGGCCGGGCACATGTATTCCGGCGAACCGGTGCTCGGGGACAGCCTGGGGCCGCTCGCGCTGATCGGCATCGGACTGAAGGTGGACCTGGACGCGCCGTTGAACGATGGCGTGTTCAAGCCCTTGCAGATCAGCGCGCCCATCCGCGGACGCAAGCTCAGCAAATACCAGCAGGGCGCCTTCGAACAGGATGCCCTGGCCATCGGCGGGGCCTTCAGCATCAACATCGAGTTCGATACCAAATACGTGCTGGTGCCCATCGCCTTGGCGGATTCGCTGCTGCACTACCGCGGCGCCGTGAACGCACTGGAGCTGCGCACCATTCCCGGCACCGACCTCGAAGGTTTGCAGCGCGCGCTCAGCGCTTCCTTGGGCACGCGGTACCACGTGCAGACCCGCTACCAGAAGAACGCGCTGATGTACCGCACGAACGAGTCGGAGAAATGGTTCACGTTCGTAGTGCTGCTCTTCATCGGACTGATCGGCGCGTTCAACATCATCGCCACGCTCACCATGATGATGATCGAGAAGAAGCGGGACATGCGCACCCTGATGAGCATGGGCGCTCCACCGTCCTTGGTGCGGGGCGTCTTCTTCAACGAGGGCCTGCTGATCGTGGTGGTCGGCGTGGCCACGGGCCTGCTCTTCGGCTTGGGCATCTGCCTGCTGCAACAGCACTTCGGACTGGTGGCGCTGAGCGATTCCGTGGTCGAGTCCTACCCGGTGAAGGTGATGTGGACCGACCTGGTGCTGGTGACCGTAGCCGTGCTGGGCATCGGCCTGCTGGCGACCTGGGTGCCTTTACGGACGCTCAGTCGTCGCTTCCTTCACGCCACTTCTGCCAACCCGTAGGTGGCGATCACCTCGTCGAGGATCTCCTCGAGGATGGCGGGGTCGCGCTCGGTGCACAGGCGCAGGCGCACCTCCTTCACGTTTGGCAAGCCCTTGAGGTAGTTGCCGTAGTGGCGGCGCATCTCCACCACGCCTTCCCACGGGCCTTTCCACGCCAGTGAGCTGCGCAGGTGCTCGCGCGCGGCCTCCACGCGATCGGCCACGGTGGGTGCCAGCAGGTGTGTGCCGGTGGCGATGAAGTGCTTGATCTCGTTGAAGATGAACGGATGCCCGATGCTCGCGCGGCCGATCATCACGCCGTCCACACCGTAGCGGTCGCGGTATTCCACCGCCTTCTCGGGGGAATCGATGTCGCCGTTGCCGAAGATGGGGATGTGGATCCGCGGGTTGTTCTTCACCTCACCGATCAGCGTCCAATCCGCAGGGCCCTTGTAGAGCTGGGCGCGGGTGCGGCCATGGATGCTCAGCGCCTGGATACCGACATCCTGCAGGCGTTCAGCCACCTCCATGATGTTCTTCGTGGCCTCGTTCCAGCCCAGTCGGGTCTTCACGGTCACGGGCAATTTCACGGCCTTCACCACCTTCTCGGTGAGGCGCACCATCTTGTCCACGTCCTGCAGCAGGCAGGCACCGGCGCCCTTGCTCACCACCTTGTGCACCGGGCAGCCGTAGTTGATGTCGATGAGGTCGGGCTTGGCGGCCTCGGCGATGCGGGCGGCCTCTTCCATGGCTTCCTCGGACCCACCGAATAGCTGTATGCCCACGGGGCGCTCGTACTCGAAGATGTCCAGCTTCTTCAGCCCCTTGGCGGCCTGGCGGATGAGGCCTTCGCTGCTGATGAACTCGGTGTACATCAGGTCGGCCCCGTGCTTCTTGCACAGCGCACGGAAGGGCGGATCGCTCACGTCCTCCATGGGGGCCAGGAGCAGCGGGAACTCAGGGAGTTGGATGGGGCCGATGCGCGGCATGCGGTGGTCGCCGAAGCGCAAAGCGAAGGCGGACGGCTGCAAAAGTAGGGGAAGCAGCGGGGGTGGGGCGTGAAGCCATTGTCATTCCCTATTTTCGCGCCCCATTGGAGAGATGGCCGAGTGGTTGAAGGCGCACGCCTGGAAAGTGTGTTTACCCGAAAGGGTAACGGGGGTTCGAATCCCTCTCTCTCCGCCGATCAGAAGCCGCCCCTAGGCGGCTTCGTTCATTCCCGGGTGAGCCAAGCGAAGCTTGAGCGAGGCAAGGGAATGAACGAAGTTGATCGCGACGCGATCGGCTTCTGATCGAAGCACCCCCTCCGGGAAAGCGCGCCTCGCGCCATCCCTCTCGCTCCGCCAAGCAACGGCCCCGCGAAAGCGGGGCTTGTTCGTTCCTGGATGCGAGCGGCCTCCTACCCCCCGCTCACCTCCCCGCAGATCGGGCGCTCGAAACGCTCCCGCACCAAGTCATCGCTCAGGCCTTGGCCCAGCAGGAACATGAGCTTGGTGACGCTAGCCTCCACCGTCATGTCGTGAGCAGAGACCATGCCCATGTCCACGAAGGCGCGGCTGGTCTGGTAGCGACCCTGATCCACCCGGCCCCCCACGCACTGGGTGGCGTTCACCAGGATGACGCCCTGTTCCGTGGCGTCGCGCAAGGCATCGAGGAAGGCCTCGTCCGTGGGGCCGTTGCCGCTTCCGAAGGTGGTGAGCACCACGGCCTTGAGGTCGGGCATGGAGAGGGCATGGCGCACCCAATCGGGCCTGATGCCGGGGAATAGGCGGATCACCCCCACCCGGTCGTCCAGCTGATGGTGGACCTTCAAGGTGCCCGTGCGCAGGGGCAGGATGGCGGCCTTGTCGTACTTGATGCGTACCCCGGCCTCGGCCATGCGCGGCCAGTTGGGGCTTCGGAAGGCCTCGAAGCGCTCGGCGTGCACCTTCACCGTACGGTTGCCGCGGTACAAGCTGTACTCGAAGTACACGGCCACCTCGGGCACCACGGGGCTGTCGCCTTCGTAAGCCGCGGCGATCTCGATGGCGGTGATCAGGTTCTCCTTCGCGTCGGTGCGGATGGTGCCGATGGGAAGCTGCGAGCCGGTGAGGATCACGGGCTTGGCCAGTCCTTCCAGCAGGAAGCTGAGGGCGCTGGCGGTGTAGGCCATGGTATCGCTGCCGTGCAGCACCACGAAGCCGTCGTATTCGGCGTAGTGATCACCGATGATGCGCGCCACGCGGGCCCAATCCATTGGTCGCATGTCGCTGCTGTCGATGGGCTTCTCGAAGGCCACGGAACCCAGGCGCACACCGACGTTCGCCAGTTCGGGCACCTGTTCTTCGAGGTGGGAAAGGTCCATGGGGCGCAAGGCACCCGTGCGCGGATCGGCGAGCATGCCGATGGTGCCGCCGGTGTAAATGATCAGGACGGTTCGTTGGCTCATGCTCGGTGGGTGAAGGAACCACAGATGAACACGGATGGACACAGATGAATGCAAGAAGGCATGCTCCATGGGGAGCCTTCTCCATTCCCGCACCCGGTCCGGCTATCTGTGTTCATCCGTGTTCATCTGTGGTTGGAACGGAACAGCTGCTCCGCATTGGCGGTGGTGAGCTGTGCGATGGCTTCGATGCTGCGGCCGGTGGCTTTGGCGAGTTCAGCGGCCACCAGCGGGATGTAGCTGCTCTCGTTGCGTTTGCCGCGGTGCGGCACCGGGGCCAGGTAGGGCGAATCGGTCTCCAGCACACAGCGTTCCGCACCCAGCTCGGTCATGGTCTGTGCCAGTCCGCTCTTCGGATAGGTGATCACGCCACCGATGCCGAGCAGGAATCCGTCCAGCGCCAGTATCCGGCGGCCGATCGCCACATCCCCGTTGAAGCAATGGAAGATCCCGCGCAGGTGCTCGTCCTTTTCCTCTTCCACAATGGCCAGTGTCTCCGGGAAGCTCTCGCGGCAGTGGATCACGATCGGCAGTCGCAGCTGCTTCGCCCAACGTACGTGCTGCCGGAACACATCCTGTTGCTGCTTCAGGAAGGTCTTGTCCCAATACAGGTCGATGCCGATCTCGCCCACCGCACAGTAACGCCCGTTGCCCAGCAGGCGCTCCACTTCGGCCATGGCCTCGGTGTTGTCCTCGCCCACGCTGCACGGGTGAAGGCCCATCATGGGGAAGCAGCGGTCCGGGTGCGCATCCACCAGGGCGTGCATGCCCTCGACGCTCTCATGGTCGATGTTCGGCAGGTACAGTTTGGTGACGCCCGCGTCCAACGCGCGCTGGAGCATGGCCTCGCGCTCGCCATCGAACTGCTTGTGGTACAGGTGGCAGTGAGTGTCGCTGAACATCGGTGCGAAGTAACGGGTGGAAGGGCATGTGCCCATGTGAGCATGTGCGCATGGGCCAGTGTGGGATCATCGGACCAACCAGCGCCACTGCGGATCCTACCTTTGGGGCCCTTACGCTCATGGGCACATGTCCCGATGGGCACATGGGCACATGAAGCTCCTCGTCCTCCGTTTCAGTTCCATCGGCGACATCGTGCTCACCACACCGGTGCTGCGCTGCGTGAAGCAGCAAGTGCCCGGGGTGGAACTTCATGTGGCCACGCGCGATGTCTTCATGGACCTGGTCGCTCCATCTCCCCACGTGGACAAGGTGCATGTGCTGGGGAACGACCTCGGCGACCTGATCCGGCGGCTCAAGGCGGAGCGCTTTGACCACATCGTGGACCTTCACCACAACTTGCGCACCTGGAAGGTGAAGCGTGCGCTGGGTGTCCCGGCCACGAGTTTTCCGAAGTTGAACATCGAGAAATGGCTGCTGGTGAACTTCAGCAGGGACCGGATGCCGCGTGTGCACATCGTGGACCGGTACATGGAGACGGTGAAGCACCTCGGTGTGAAGAATGACAACAAGGGGCTGGAGCTCTTCATCCCCAAGGACCGCGAGGTGGACCTGAACACGCTTCCGGAGATGCACCGCAGCGGCTACGTGGCGTTGGCCATCGGCGCCGCGCATGCCACCAAGCGCCTGCCGCCCTTCAAGCTGATCGAACTGGCGCAGCGCATCCGAGGCCCCATCGTACTGATCGGCGGACCGGATGACCAGGCCGTGGCGCGGATGATCGCCGATGCGGTGGGCGCACGTGCGTTCGATGCCACCGGCAAGTACGACCTTCTCGGTTCCGCCTCCGTGATCCGCCAGGCGCGCAGTGTGATCGCGCACGACAGCGGCGCCATGCACGTGGCCTGCGCCTTCCACCGTCCGGTGGTGAGCGTGTGGGGCAACACGGTGCCGCTCTTCGGCATGGGACCCTACCAACCGCAGCATCCGGAGCAGGCCCACACCGTGGAAGTGCCCGGCCTCGATTGCAGGCCCTGTTCCAAGATCGGCCACGACAAGTGCCCGAAAGGCCACTTCAACTGCATGGAGAAGCAGGACATCGGGCGCATCGCTTCACTCGTGGATCAACGCCATTGAACACCATGAGCTGGGACATCTTCATCCAGGACCTTCCGAACGTCCGCTCGGCGAACGACATTCCGGACGACTTCAAGCCGAAGCCGATCGGTGAACGCGAGGACCTGCTGAAACGGATCCAGGCCATTGTGCCAATGGCCGTACAACAGGACCTGGACTGGCTCTTCGTCAAGTCGCCGGGGATCGACCTGAGCCTGCAGCTGCACATGGAAGATGAGACCTTGGTGCGCTACATCGTGGTGCACGTGCACGGCGGGGATCAGAGCGCGACCAGCGTGGCGGCGATCCTGCGTGAGCTCAACCTGCGCGGCATGGACACCGCCACGGGCGACCTCTTCGACGCTGCGACGTTGGAGGAAGGGCTGTAAGGACTATTCGAACAACGCCTTCAGTTCCGTGGCCTCCTCGGCCTTCATCTTACCGCCGAGGATCAGGCGGAGCTGGCGGCGGCGAAGGGCCCCGTCGTAGCGCTTCTGCTCCAGGTCGTTGGTGGGGACCGCCTCCGCCACCTTCAACGGACGACCGGTGTTGTCCACCGCCACGAAGGTGTAGATGGCGTTGTTGCAGGGGATCTTCTCCCCCGTCTGCTGGTCCTCCACCCACACATCGGCCCACACCTCCATGCTGGTGCTGAAGGCCCTGCTCACATGGCTGCGGATCGTGACGAAGTCCCCCAGCTTGATCGGGCGATCGAAGCTCACGTGGTTCACCGCCACGGTGACCACCACCCGTTTGCAATGCCGGTGCGCGCTGATCGCACAGGCGATGTCCAGCCACTTCAGCAGCTGACCGCCCATGAGGTTCCCCAGCGTGTTGGTGTCGTTGGGGAGCACCAGGTGCGTGGTCTCGGCGTAGCTGTCGGTGATCGGGCGGGAGGTCATGGGCAAGGAAATGGTGCGCGAAGTTAGGTGGCTACCTTTCGGCCCCGTCCGGTCAACAGCTCTGGCATACACGATATGGAAGGTTCACTGTATCCGATCATCAAGGCGCTGCACATCATCTTCATGGTGACGTTCTTCGCCGGAACCTTTTACATCGTGCGGCTGTTCATCTACCACCAGGAAGCCAGGCTGAAGTGGGAACCGGACCGCACCATCCTTATGAACCAGTTCGCGCTCATGGAGCGGCGGCTCTGGTACTTCATCACCTGGCCCTCGGTGGTGCTCATGACACTCTTCGGCCTGTGGCTCCTGTGGCTGAACCCGGGCCTGCTGAAGCAGCCGTGGATGCACGCCAAGCTCGGGCTGGTGGCCCTGCTGCTGGCCTACCACGGCATCACACATTCGCTCTTCCTGCGCATCCAGCGAAACCTGCTGCAGTGGAGCTCCTTCCGGCTGCGGCTTTGGAACGAAGGGCCCACGCTCGTGCTCTTCGCGGTGGTGTTCCTGGTGAGCATCAAGCAGCTCCAGTGGTACTACGGTGCGATCGGGCTGCTCGTGCTGGGCGGTGTGATCGCGCTGGGCATCCTGCAATACCGGCGGAAACGCCAGCGCACCGATGTTGAGGCCGGGGGATCCCGCACCTGACTTCACGCTGCTCGACCCGACCGCCACACCCTTCCACCTGGGTGCCTTGCGCGGGATGAAGCCCGTGGTCATCTTCTTCTACCCGAAGGACAACACCCTGGTCTGCACGCGTGAAGCCTGCGCCTTCCGCAACCGTTATGAGGAGTTCCTGGCGGCAGGAGCGGTGGTGGTCGGGATCAGCGATGACGATGCGGCCTCGCACATTCGATTCTCCACGAAATGGGACCTGCCCTATCCGCTCCTGAGCGACCCGATGGGCGTTGTCCGAAAAGCCTACGGCGTGACCGGCCTGTTCGGTCTCTTGAAAGGACGTGAGACGATCGTGATCGACCGCGAGGGCGTCATCATCCACATCGTGCGGGACCGATTCAATGGCCAGGCTCATGTGGACGAGGCCCTGGCAGCGCTCGGTGATCAGCGAAGGTCGTAGAAGAGCACCCGGCCGTCGTCGGTACCCGTGATGAACTGCGACTCCGTGAAGAGGCAGGGCGAGCGGTGGTGCTGGTCCTTGTTCTCCGCGCAGGTGAGGCGCTGCACTTCGGCCCCGCTCGCATCAGTGAAGACGACCGCGCCGTTCTTCTCGGCCTTGGCGCGCAGGCCGTTGTGCATGGCCTCTGATTGTTGGTAGAACCGGTCGAAGGTCGAGTTGCCCGTGACCAGGCCCATGGCCTTGAGCGCACGTGGGTCGGGGATCCAGCGGTGGTTCATCAGGTCCTTGTCCTGCTTGCCCGTCTTCACATCGAACACGGCACGTTTGCCGCTGAAGCCGATCAGCACCACGTATTCACCGTTGTCGTTGAAGGCCACGCTGTACACGGTGGTGCTCCCATCCTCGTTGAAGGGGAGGGTGAGCAGCTTTTTGCCGGTCTCCAGCTCGAACAGGTAGGCGCCTTTGCTGGTGCCGACGAGCACGCGATCACCCTTGGGGGCCATCGCCAGGCAGGTCACTTCGAGCTTGTCGCCCTTGATGGTCTTCACAGGCGGATCCAGCACGGCCTGGGCGTTCGTAATGAAGAAGGCGACCGCGGCGATCGCGGTGGGCACGAGGCGAAGAAGGTTCATGGTCAGGTGATCAGGTGCCGCTGCTCCAAAAGCCATGCCCTGGCGGAGTCCACGTCCGGGAAGAGCTGGATGGGCCTGCGGGGTTTATTGTGCCGCACAAAGGCGTTGGCCGACATCTGGTGGCCGAAATCACGCACGATGATGGCATCGGCCGCGAAGTGCGCATTGCTCTCCTCACCGGAAGCGTACGCCCGAGCCTCGTTGGTGAGGGTGGCCTGCTCGCCAAAGCTCACCATCAGCAGGGCCTTCCGGTCGTTGCGCTCCGCCGAAATGGTGGTGAACATCTCGATCAGGTCCTCCACCGTTCCGGTCATGCCATCCTTGAAATGGGAGTGCACCACATCGTTCTCGAGGAACGTGAGCAGGCAGGTGTGCAGTGCGATGGTCTTTGGGGCGGACATCGGGAAGGCCCAAAGGTACGTGTGCCCGAAAAGATCGCCGATGGCCGTTCCCGCCTATTTCACCAGCAACCAGGCCTCGGGAGCCTCTTGCGTGCGCGCTGCGTCCAGTGCCTCCAAGGCCATGGCGCGTTGCGGGTAACTGCCCAGTGCCACCCGGTACAGGCCGCCCTTCACGTCCACCAGCACCGGCGAGAATCCTTTGGCCCGCAGCGCTTCCTGGTAGTGGTCGGCGTTCTCCTTCACGCTGAAGCAGCCGCCGATCACATGGAAGCGCATGGCCTCCTCGCGAACGGCCACGGCGGTGCTCTCCGGAACCACGGTCAAGGGGCCCATGTCCACGATCAGCTCCGGAGAACCGGGACCGTCCAGCTCGAACCGCTGCAACCCACTTCCGGTATCGGGCAACAGGAAGGGCCCGTCGACCGGCACTTCGACCGCGGCAGCGTCGGCCTCGCGTGGCAGATAGCTCAAGGGCTCCGCTGGACCGAAAACGCCCAAGCCGCTCCATTGTGCACTTTGTCCGTTCCGCTCCACCATCACCCAGGTGGCCGCTGCGAACAGGATCGCGGTGAAGGCCGCTGCGGCCCACAACACGTTGGAACGGCGTTCCTCGGCCGCCTCCCGCTTGGTGGCCGGCTCCAGCTCGAGGATCACCGGCTCCGGGGCCGGCACTGCACGGACCACGGGCACAGCGGTCACCGGTCGCAGGCCGAAGGCGTCCTTCAGGTGATTCACGTGCCGATCGGCCTCGAACTGCAGGTTGCGCTCGGCATCCAGGAAGAAGGTTCCAAGTTGCGCGAGCTCCAATCTGCCATCCCGGTCCAGGCGAACGCGCCATGCCTCCACGGTGGTCTCCAACAACCGGTTCGAGGCCTCGTGGCCCAGCCGCGTGAGCCGCGCCACTTCCTGGGCCAGCAGGCCGTCCGTTCGGGTCAGTTTCCGGTTGAAGCTCAGGTCCTTGCCCGGCGGCATGATCATGCGTTGCCGGGTGTCGAGCCGGGCTCCGCGATAGTGGGTCAGGAAGCCACCGAAACCCGGAACGATCACGCAGTCGTGGCCGTACAGCAGGTCGTGGATGGTGCGTTCAAGGACCATGGTACGCGGCGAAAATACACTGTTGCGATCCAGTGGGCCCTAACCCACCCGCTTCCGGGCCTCTTCCAGGTCCGCCGGGGTGTCCACGCAGAAGCTCGGATGGTTGGTGAGGCCGATGCGCACCGGCAGCCCGTTCTCCAGCCAGCGCAGCTGCTCCAAGGACTCGGCCGTTTCCAGGGCGGAGGGGGCAAGTTGCACGATGGCCCCCAATGCCTCGGTGGTGTAGGCATACAGGCCCACATGCTTCAGGAAGCGGAACCGTTCATGCCGCGGACCGTTCGCTGCATCCCGCAGAAAGGGGATCGCTGCACGGCTGAAGTACAAGGCGTTCAGGTGCACGTCCGTGGTGATCAGCACCTCCCCGGGATCGTCCAGGTCGCGGTCGTCGGTGACCACCTGGGCCAGGGTGGCGATGCGGACCCCGGGCGCGGCCAGGCAGGCGCAGAGCTCGTCGACCTGTTCGGGAACGATGAACGGCTCGTCGCCCTGGATGTTCACCACGGCATCGAAGCGGTCACGGCCCAGCTTCTCCAAGGCCTCGTAGCATCGGTCCGTACCGCTCGGGTGCGCAGGGGATGTCATCACCACCTCGCCCCCGAAACCACGCACGTGCGCAGCCACACGCTCATCGTCAGTGGCCACGACCACGGCATCCAAGCCTGCGCACAAGCGGGCCTGCTCCACCACGCGTTGCACCATGCTCTTTCCGCCGATGTCCACGAGCGGCTTGCCGGGCAGGCGGGTACTGGCGTAGCGGGAAGGAATGACTCCGAGGATGCGCATGCTGGGGAAGGTCAAAGGGCGAAGGGCGAAGTTCAAAGTGCGTACGTCAGCATCACCTGCACGCTGCGCGGCGCCTCGATGGACATGGGGCGGATGGCGTAGACCAGGTTGGTGAGGTTGTTCACGATGAACGCCACCCGGATCTGGTCGGACACTCCATACCCCAAGCGGGCATCGATGATCCAGTCGCCGGTGCTATGGGTGCGCATCCATTCACCAGCCCCGGTGGGCAGCAGGAAGGGCGGCGATTCGTCGAGGTCAACGAACGCCTTGTCGATGTTGCGCACATGGCTGTTGTACCGGATGCTGAGGCCCGGAGCGAAGCGCTTGTACTCCACTTGGACATCGGCCCGGAACAGGTTCTGCACGCGGAACTTCAGGATGTTCTCCGAGGGATCGTAGCTGGTGTTGGTGTAGGTGGCCGGTGGCCAGGCCGCACCGGGAAAGGTCGGGGTGGCATAGACCTCATCGGGCGTGGTGCTCACGGGAAGTGTGTGGGTGTAGCCCATCAGCACCGTGACGTTGGCCTGCCCGAAGGCGCCCCTGCCGGCCACTTCGAACTCGTAGCCGGTCACGCGCGCACCACCGGTGTTCACGCTCTTGAAGCCGAGGCCGAGGAAGTTCTGGATGTCCAAGGGGTTGCCCCACTGCCCGAAGGTGAACTCGATGTAATCGGAGAATTCCTGTTGGAACACCACGGCGTCCACAAAGCCCACGAACCTTCCCAGCTTGAAGCCCTGCTTGATCCCTCCTTCGATGTTCCAACTGCGTTCGGGCTCGAGGTCCGCGTTGGGATAGATGTTCAGCTTGCCCACGCTGGTGCTGATGTAGCGCTCACCGATGGTGGGAAAGCGGAAGCCCTCGCCGTAGCTGGCGCGCAGGTAGGTGGCCTCGAACAGCTGGTAGTTGGCCCCGGCACGGAACACCGGTGCGCTCTGCGCATCCTCGTTCACGGTGAAGTTCTCATAACGCACGCCAGCGCTCAGCATCAGCTTCTCCCGCAGGAGCTTCTTGTCCAACTGCAGGTAGCCAGCGGCGTTGGTCGCGGTGTTCTCCCCGTCGCCATCGGGATCGCCGCTGTACAGCGCCGCACTGCTCACCGTGCGCTGACCCACCAACCCGGCGGTCACCACCAGCGGGCCCAACAGGTCCACCTTCTGTTGCACCTGGTACTCGCCATAAAGCAAGTGACTGGCATTGCTCTGGTCGTTGTCGTTGTCGAAGATCTGGCGATAGTACCGGGTCTTCATGCTGTGCCGCATCCCGCCCGGCGCGTGATAGATGATGTAGGGATCCACGTAGAACTGTGTACCCAAGGTGCGCGTGGTCGTTCCCGGTTCCGGCCGGTAGAGACCTTCGTCCGTATCATCCCAGAGCAGCACACTGGAACTGCGGCTCTTCATCGCGTTCGCGTTGATGCCATAGCTCAAGCCCTGCACCTTCTTGTTCCGCCAGCGTGTGCCCACGTTGAACCGGATGCGGTTCTCGTAGCCGCCGGGACCGATGCGGTTGGGATCCACCGCCAGGGTGTCGGCCGGAAGCCGCTCGGGACCCACATAGCCCTGGTCGGCAAAAGCATTGCCACCCAGCACCAGGTCGAAGTTGCCGAACTGCTGGCTGTGGAAGAAGTTGGCCCCGGTGAAGAGCGGTGGATTCTCGCCCCACCACTTCGCCGGCACGTGCCCCGGGTTGTCGTACACGCCACCGAACACATTCACCCGCGTGCTCGGCTTCTCCCGCGGATAGGCCGTGCGGACGTTGATCACACCGCTCAGCGCAGCGCTCCCGTAGAGCACGCTGCTCGCGCCCTTGATCACTTCCACCTGCTCCAGGTTCTCGATCGGTAAAAAGGTCCAGCTCGGCCGTCCGATATCGCCGCTCAGGATCGGCAAGCCGTCCACCAACATCATCACCCGGCTGCCCGCACCGTAGCTGAAGCCACTGCCCGACCGGATCTGCGGGTCGTTGTCCACCACCACCACCCCGGGCACCTGGTCGATCACGGTCTCCAGGCTCTGCGTGTTCTTGTTGCGCACCAGTTCGGGCCGCAGGACGCTCAAGCTCTGGGTCACCTCGCCCACCCGCTGCTCGAACTTGCCCGCGCTCACCACCATGGCGTCCAGCTCGGTGTTGCTCTCTTCCAAGGTGACCGAAAATGACCGGGACTCCCCTGCCACCACCGTCACGCGCTCGGTGCGGTCCCGGTAGCCGATCAGCTTGTATACGACCGAGTATGTGCCGGCCGGAAGGGTGATGCGGTAAGCCCCCTGTTCATCGGTGCTGGCGGACCTTCCTTCACCTGCGGAAATGCTCACCCCGGGCAGCTGCTCTTTCGTGGTGGCATCCGTCACCGAACCGGTCAACGTGGCCTCCTGCGCGTGCACGTAGGCGGTCAAGCAACAAAAAAGTCCGATGATCAACGATCGCATGCCGCGGATATCTTGGGGCGGAAGGTTTGACGCGAAAAGTAGCGAAAGCACCGCACCAATGACCCTCACCGAACAGCAACTCATCCACCGCATCGCGCTCAGCATGCTCAAAGGCATCGGGCCGGTGAACGCGCGCAACCTGGTGGCCTATTGCGGGGGCGTGGACCCGCTGTTCACCGACCGAAAGGTGCGGCGCTCCCTGGAGAAGGTACCCGGCATCGGCCCCACGCTCGCCAACGCCATCCTCGATACCACCGTGCTGCGCGCCGCCGAAAAGGAGCTTGCCTACGTGCGCAAGAACCACCTGCGTATGCTCTTCTACCTCGATCCGGAATACCCCATACGGTTGAAGCCCTGTGAGGATGCGCCCGTGCTGCTCTTCGCCAAGGGCAACGCCACGCTGGACGTGCAGCGCTCCGTGGCCATCGTGGGCACGCGCACCCCCACGGACCATGGCCGTAGAATGACCGAGGAATTGGTGGAAGGGCTGAAGGAGAGCGGCACGCTGATCGTGAGCGGACTGGCCTACGGCGTGGACATCGTGGCCCACCGCAGCGCATTGAAGGCAGGGTTGAACACCATTGGCTGCGTGGCCCACGGCATGGACAAGCTCTACCCCGGCGAGCACGCGGCCACAGCAAAGGAGATGCTCGACCAGGGCGCCCTGATCACCGAATTGCCCAGCGGAAGCACCTTCGTGCCCGGCAACTTCCCCGCGCGCAACCGGGTGATCGCAGGCCTCAGCGACTGCACCGTGGTCATCGAAAGCGGCGTGAAAGGTGGCAGCCTCATCACCGCCGACATCGCCAACAGCTACGACCGCGAAGTGATGGCCTTCCCCGGCCGGCCAACCGACGCCAAGAGCATCGGCTGCAACCGCCTGATCAAGGACAACAAGGCCCACCTGATCACCGGCGCCGAGGACCTGCTGAAGCTGATGGAGTGGCTGCCCGACCCCAAGAAGAAGAAGGCACCCGTACAGAACGTCCTTTTCGTGGACCTGATGCCCGAGGAACAAGCCTTGGTGGACGTGCTGAAGGAAAAGGGCAAGCTTGGCATCGACGACCTCTGCCTCTTGAGCAAGATCCCCCAACACAAGGCCGCCGGCATCCTGCTGAACATGGAGTTCAACGGCGTACTGCGCAGCCTGCCGGGGAAGGTGTATCAGTTGAATGGATCGCTATGACCGACCGCCGTCTTGCGTTCATGCGCAACACGTTCCTGGGCGTGACCCTATTCAGCACGGGTCAACTGACCGCCGCTGATGGTCAGTTCCCATACCTGCATGTTTACCTGAACACGCCGAACTGTTCCGCCCACACAGCCGGTGTGATGATGCTGGGAAGCATTGACCAACGATGCGCCAGGGCGGTCTTTCTTCCCGAGCAAGGCCAGGCGTTGCGTGCAGCAATGACGGGCACACCGGGCCTTGAGCCCAACTCCGTCGCCGTGCACACACTGCCCACGGACCCGTTCAACCGATCGCTCTGGAAGGGAGGATCTTCCCGGTTCGTTCTCGGCTTGGAGCACGACACCATCCACGGCACCAGCCTCGACCTCCTGTTCCAGTGCGCCGATCCCATAAATGCGCGGATCGCCTCGGTCCCTCCAGGAATGCTCCGGGTGGACGGCGAGCCGGCGGCTTGAACAGCACAGGACCGAAGAGGGCAACCCACTGACCATTCCCGCCGTCCCCGGCCGCCGAGCCTGTTGTCCGGCCTGGCCATGCGCCCCTCGGCAGCTGCTCGGTGGACCACCGGTGATCCCGCGGCCCTCCAAGGTGCAGCCGGCCAGTTCGGGAGCCATGGATGCGCGCTGTGCGCCGCTGCGGGTCGGTTCAACGCGAGTATACCTCCCTGTCGTGGCGTTCCATCCATCGTGATGGGTCGGCCAGGTCGGTCCACCCGAACTGCCGGTACAGCCCGTGGGCATCGCCGGTGAGCAGGATCCAGCGCCGCAGGCCCTGCAGTTCCGGGTCGTTCATGATGGTGCCGACCAGCCACTTGGAAAGTCCCTGGCCGCGGTGAGCCTCCTCGATGTACACATCGCCCAAGTAGGCGATGGTGGACATGTCGCTGATCACGCGGGCGAAGCCGACCTGCTCGGTGCCCTTGTACACGCCGTAGCACCGCGCGTGCGCGATGGAGCGCTCCACGCGGTCCCTGGGGATGTTGAGGCACCAGTAGGCCCGGGTGGACAGGAACGCATGGATGGCATCGACGTCCAGCAGGTCCTTGTCGGTGGAAATGTGGTAGCCCTCCATCCGTGCATATGTTCAGTTCAAGTGATACGATCAACAGGTGCGCTTGATGATGAAGCCGTTCTCCACGCGCTCGAAGCCCAGCTTGGGGTAGTAGTCCATGGCCTGCGGTGCCGACAGCAACAGGAGGTTGCTGCCATGACCCACCCGCTCCCTGGTGATGCGGATGAGCTCCCTGCCGATACCGAGGTGCTGGTAGTCCCTGTGCACGGCCAGGTCGGACAGGTAGCAGCAGTAGCAGAAGTCGGTGAGCGCACGCGCCACGCCCACGAGCCGCCCACCGGCCCAGGCGGTCACCACCAGGTTGGCATGGGCGAACATCTGCCGGATGCGCTCCGCGTCCGTGGTGGGCCGTTTGAGGCCGGAGCTGTCGTAGACCTCGATGATGGCCCCGGTATCGGGCACCGTGCCGGTGCTGTAGGTGATATCCATGCAGGGAGCAGTGCTGCGTGCGGTGCGTTCGAGACAATGTACAGCGCGAAGATGGGAAGGCCGGGGGTGTGTTCGATCCGGAGCGGGAGCGTTGGGGATACTTGACCATAGCGTGAACGCCGTCCATCGCTTCACCAAGAGGTGAACCGTGGTCATGGCCGTACTCGCCCGTTCCAAGCGTGGCACCTTGCCAGTGTTCCAGTTGTCCGGATGGACCGGCGCGCGGCAGTGGCGTGAAAGGCCACATCGTCCGCATGGTGCTGATGGCCTGCTCGAAATGAGGGTGATGCGGTCCGGACCTGTCACTAACGCTCCACCACGCTGAACCCCAGCACCCTTACCAGCGCCTCGTTATAGCTGCAGCGCTCCAGCTGCGACACCTGCACCACGCGCTCCAGCGCTTGCTGTAACTCCTGTGGGGCGGGCTGCCGTGCACGCTTCACGTTCGACATCCAGTCGATCACATCCCGCGTGACGGGGTCGATGTCGAAGGTGAGCAGCGACATGTGCAGGTCCCTGAAGGGGATGAAGAACCAGTTGCCGTAGTAGGGTGGCCTTTTCTTCTCCTCCGGGCCCGTGGGCAGCTTCAGGCCCTTCCACATGTAGATGGTCCATCCGTCAAGGTCCGGCTCGGCGTCCATCAAGGCGGCCTGCTCCCCGATGGTGGCCAGGCGGTTGATGCCCCACTCCCCGCAGAACACGGGACGATCGTGCTGGCTGGCGCTCTTCATGAAGCGCGGCAGGTGCTTGGTCATCTTCAGCCCGAACCAGGTGTAGAAGTGGAAGGAATAGGCCCCGTTCGCATCCAGCAGGTTGTCGTACCGTGCCAGCACATCCAGGTCGA
>JBIIYP010000040.1:0-34464 GCA_044346705.1 Flavobacteriales bacterium | reverse complement strand
CAACGGACGAATGGACCGTGCGTCGTTGTCCGTGAACCCACTTTCCCGACGAACAACGAACAACGCGGCAGTGCATCGTTGCTCGTGAGAACACGGTCCCGACGAACAACGAACAACGGAGCCGTGCATCGTACATCGTCCACTCGTTCTCGACAGACAACGGACGAATGGACCGCGCGTCGTTGTCCGTGAACCCACTTTCCCGACGAACAACGAACAACGGACAACGATCCCGTCCCATCTTCGCACTCCCATTCCCTCCCCCCATGAGCAAGGCCAGCAAGATCAAGTCGTTCGACCCCAACAGCCCCGGTGATGCGAACGCCCAGATGTACGGATCGCCGTTCACCACGAAAGAGGCCGACATCGTGCTGGTGCCCGTGCCCTGGGAGGTGACCACGAGCTACGGCGGCGGCACATCGAAAGGGCCCGTGGCCATCTACGAGGCAAGCTTCCAGGTGGACCTGTTCCACCCCGAGTTCCCCGAGCTGTGGAAACGCGGCATCGCCATGGACGAGATCCCCGGCGCCCTGCTGCTCCAGAGCCGCGACCTGAAGAAGGAAGCCGCACTGGTGATGCGCATGATGACCGAGGGCGGCACCAAGAAGGAGGCCCAACGCGCCCTGAAGGCCCTGAAGCGCGTCAACGCCGAATGCGCCGTGATGAACGACTGGGTGGAGGCCCGCTGCGGCTACTGGCTGGACGAAGGCAAGCTCGTGGGCCTGGTGGGTGGCGACCACAGCACGCCGCTGGGCTACTTCCGCGCGCTGGCCAAGCGCCACAAGAAGTTCGGCATCCTGCACATCGATGCGCACATGGACCTGCGCATGGCCTACGAAGGCTTCACCTACAGCCACGCCAGCATCATGAACAACGCGCTCGGGCTGAAGGAGCTGGGCACCGTGGTGCAGGTGGGCATCCGCGATTTCTGTGCACAGGAGAACGACGTCATCGTGCGGGAGAAAGGCCGCGTGAAAGTGGTGCGCAGTGCGGACATCCGCCGGCAGCAATTCGACGGCATCACCTGGCGCGAACAGTGCGACGCGATCATCGCTGCGCTGCCAGAGGCCGTGCACATCAGCTTCGACATCGACGGGCTGGACCCCGCCTTGTGCCCCAACACGGGAACGCCTGTCCCCGGTGGCCTGGCCTTCGAGGAGGCGACCTACCTGCTGAGCAGACTGGCCGCAAGCGGCAAGCGCATCATCGGCTTCGACCTGGTGGAGGTGAGCCCCGGCAAGGTCGGCGACTGGGACGCGAACGTGGGCGCTCGTTTGCTGTGGCACCTCTGCGGTGTGCTGGCCAAGGCCGGTAAGTGACCGTAACCCTTGCCCGAAGGGCGGGCGGAACACGAACTTGCGGCGGCATTCGCCAGCAGACCCATGACCGGACAGGCACCGCCCACCCGACCGAAGGCCTTCACGGTCTTCACCTTGGGCGATTCCCGCAAGATCAGCACCTGGAGCAACGTGCCCTACCTCTTCACGCGGGCCTTGGAGCGGTATGGCTTCACCGTGGTGCGCGTCAACATCGGTCAGTACAAGTTACTGCAGGCTGGCTACGACCTCTTCTGGCGCACGCTGCGTGCGCTGGGCTTCACCCGCACCAAGCACAACTTCTTCCGCAGCCGCACCAATCAGCTCCTCACCCGCTGGACCATGGAACGGGCCATGCGGCGGCACCCGCGGAACCACAACCTCTTCATGACCTTCTCCTTCGGCGCCAACCGGAGGCAGCGCGAGTTCACCCTGTTCTGCGACATGACCTTCGAGAAGAGCATCGCCTACTTCGAAGGCCGACCGGCGGACCGGCTCGAAATGCGCAGCATCCGCAAGGAGGAGGAGAACTTGGAGCACGCCCGCCTCATCGTCTCCCTCTTCCCCGAACTGGCTGAGGAACTGCGTGAAGAGTACGGTGACAAGGTGAAGTACTACGGCAACGTGGTGAACATCGAAGCCCCGGAGGTGGACCCGGAGGCCTTGCTTCGGAAGGGCGAGCGGTCGGTGGAGCTGGTCTTTATCGGCAAGGAGCACTACAAGAAGGGCCTGCTGTTGCTGCTGGACGCGATGCCGCTGATCAATGCCGGTCGAACGGAACCGGTGAAGCTCCACGTCATCGGGCTTACGCGGATGCACATCCGGGGCCCGGTTCCCGAGCACGTCACCTTCCATGGCTACCTGAACAAGGGCGATGAGGAAGAGCGCAAGCGCTACTACGAGATCCTGAAACGCGCCACGCTCTTTGTGAACCCGAACGTGAAATGGGGTGCCTTCTCGGCCTCCTTGGAAGCGATGTTCCTCTACACCCCCGTGGTGCTGTTCCCCTACCCCGAATTCACGCGCACCTTCGGCGAAGAGGAGCGCGTGGGGCTCTACCTGAAGAACGAGGATTCCGGCGAACTGGCCCGGAGCATCCTCAAGCTCTCGGCGGACCGCACGCTGTGGCGCGAAAGGGCGCTGAACGCCCACGATTCCGTGAAGGACTTCACGTGGGACAACTACGTGGGCCGATACCTGGCCGACCTGGGGCTGCTGGGTCCGGACGAAGCACCACCGCCCTTGCTGCACTGACCTCCACCGTGCGGGTTCCCAAGAACGGGGTCCGATCCGTAGCGGGTCCTGCTGCCTTGAATCCTTACTTTCAGGCCTTCTTTCCCACTCCATGAGGATCCTTATCACCCTGGCGCTCGTTTCGCTCACCGCCCTTACGGCCATGGCCCAACCCACCAAGTGGGGCTGCCATTACCTGCGCAACCAAGGCCCCAAGCGCGGTCCCATGACAGCGGGACAGCTGAAGGCCCTCAACGCGAGCATCGCGCGCAGCGACACCTTCGACATCCTGCACTACGACATCGCCATCGACGTCACCAACTACACCCTGCAGCGGATCAAGGCGGCCACCACGGTGCGCTTCACACCGAAGCTGGCCAACCAGACCTTCATCCGTTTCGACCTGTACCAGCTCACGGTGGATTCCGTGACCGATGCGAACGGGCCGCTCCCCTTCAGCTACGACACCGAGTTCCTGCGCGTGGACCTGCCCACCGTGCCGGCCTTGGGTGATACGCTGGAGGTGACGGTGCACTACAACGGACAGCCGCACCGCGACCCCACCTGGGGCGGCTTCTACTTCGAGAGCGGCTACATCTACAACCTCGGCATCGGCCTCACCACCATCCCGCCCAACTTCGGCAAAGTGTGGTACCCCTGCTTCGACAGCTTCGTGGAACGCGCCACCTACACCTACCGCGTGAAGAGCGCCGGCGGCTACAAGGCCTGGTGCCAGGGAGACTTCCAGGGCGAGATCCAGCTGGGCGGCGACACGGTGATCCGCACCTTTGAAATGGCCCCATCCATCCCTACGCACGTCAGTGCCATCGCCGTGAGCGACTACCAGAGCACCGATTACGTGCACACCGGAGCCTATGGCAACGTGCCCATCCGCCTGACCGCGAAACCGGCGCAGCTCGCCGCCATGACGGCCAAGTTCGCCGACCTGGGAGGTGCCATCGACGCGCTGGAGTTCTGGTACGGCCCACATGCCTGGGGCCGCGTGGGGTATGTGCTCACCACCGATGGAGCGCTGGAGATCCCCACCAACATCGCCTACCCGCAGTTCATGACCGGCCAGCCTTTGCAGGACAATCAGGACCTGTACAGCCATGAGCTGGGCCACCATTGGTGGGGCGATGTGGTGACCCCGTTCAACCACAACGACATGTGGCTGAAGGAAGGTCCGGCGGAGTATAGCGGGCACCTGGTGGAGGAGTGGGTGGAAGGGAACGCCGCCTTCGTGGAGATCGTGAAGGACAACCACCAGTACGTGCTGGAACAGGCGCACATCCAGGATGAGGGATTCCGCGCCCTGAGCGGCATCGCGGATGAACAGATCTACGGCGTGCACACCTACTACAAGGGGGCGAGCGTGCTGCACAACCTGCGCGGGTACCTCGGCGACAGCCTGTTCCGCCAGGCCATGACCGCGATCCAGGTGAACAACGCCTTCAGCACGCTCGACGCAGCGGGCTTCCGCGATGCGATCGAGGCCACGACAGGCAAGGACATGGACGCCTTCTTCGATGCGTGGGTCTTCGCACCGGGCTTCAGCGTGTTCACCGTGCAATCCATGACCAGCAATGCGGATGGGAGCGGATGGGACGTGGAGCTGATCGTGCGGCAGCTGCTGCGTGCCGCCCCCGCCTACCACCTGGATGTGCCGGTCGATATCACCCTGATCAGCGCGAACAACGAGCGCTACGACACCCTGATGACCGTGAGCAACAGCTTGAGCCTGCTGCAGCTGGAATGCCCCTTCCAACCGGTGATGGCCGTGCTGAACGGCGCCAACCGCCTGAACCAGGCGCGCATGGACCACGAGCGCTTCCTCTACCCCGGACAGAACCTCACCGGCACCCTGCCGCACGTGGACTTCCGGGTCTACACCGATAACGTACCGGACACGGCGCTCATCCGCGTGGAGCACATCTGGGCGGGACCGTACCAGACGCAATTGGGCTGGGGGGTGGACGAGGTGAGCAGCACGCACTACTGGACCGTGGACGGTCTCTGGCCTGCGGACACCCGCCTGCGCGGCCGGATCTACTACTACGGCAACGACACCAACGACCTGGACAACGACCTGGTGGGCGTGAATGAGAACGACCTGATCCTGGCCTACCGCGCGACCCCGTTGGACCTGTGGGAACCCTACTTCGACGCCACGCCGATGAAGGGAAACCTGACCAACGGCAGCGGATACGTGCAGATCGACACCTTGCGGCAGGGTGAATATGCGTTCGCCAACGGTGCGGCCAATGTGGGCGTAGGCGGCGTGGGCGACGGAGCCGCGAACGACCTGTGGCTTTACCCGGTGCCTGCGAGCGACCGCCTCAGCGTGCGCGGCCGTGTGACCGGAACGCAGCGCCTGTGGTTCGATGTGATGGCCTTGGACGGCCGCTTGATCTGCAGCATCCCGGCCACCGTGCAAGGCACCTACACACAGGACCTTGGGCTGGAAGGCATGCGGAACGGGCTCTACCTGTTGCACGTCCGTGGTGCTGACGGAGCGCGGTTGGGCACGGCACGGTTCGAGGTGATGCGTTGAGCGAACGCGGTGCGGGGCCTACCGTTGCTCGTTCAGACTGAGCGCGGCGTGCAAGTAACACCTAAGGACGGGCGACAATGGGCTGGACGCGTGACCTCCTGCTTGTACTGGGAGCGCTGTTCGCAGTGAACTGTTCGGCGCAGGTCTTGATCCAAGGCCGCGTGATCGACGCCAGCACGAGCGAGCCCCTGCCCTATTGCGCAGTGAAGCTCCAGCTTGCCGGAACCAGCACATTGTCCAATGGCGAGGGGGAGTTCCAACTCGTGTCCACGCTGCCCTATGACACGCTCACCATCGCCTTCATGGGCTATGCGACACGCAACGTGGCCTTGGGGGATCTGGGCAGTGATCAGGAAATCCGCCTGCGACCGACCGGCATTGAACTGCGGTCATTGGAAGTGACACGGAACGACCGGCTCTACCGGATGATGGCAGAGAGCGGCAAGCGGTTACGCAAGAGCGCTACGCACGAAGGCAAGGCCTACTTCGAACTGGAGTCGCGCACTGCGGGCCAGCCGGTGGAAGTGATGGAGGCCTTCTACAACGCGCGATACCACGGACCGCGCGTGGAAGGGCTCGACCTGAAGAACGGGCGCATCGGCATCGCACCGGTGAACGGCAACTACTTCATCAGCCGCAACACCACCAAGGCCATGACGATGCTTGACCTCGCCCATCCGAACCCGGTGTTCCCAGCCACCCCCTTCCAAGGCAACGCCAAGGCCGTTCGCGCGCGATACGACCTCACCCTGGAGGGCGTGGTGCCCGGTGCCCGACCCGTCTACCGCATCCGTTTCATGCCGCGTGTCGCCGATGGACGCAGCTTCAGCGGCACGGCCTGGTTGGACACCGCCACCCTGCAGCCACGGCGTGTGGAATTGCACTGCCCCGATTGCCAGCAGCAACCGTTCATACCGATGTGGAAAGGACCGGTGCTCGATTCCGTGCAGCTCAGCTTCACGCTGGACCTCGTGGACCACAACGACGCGGCGGAGCTGTCCGTGCTGACCCTGGACTACACGTTGCGCTACCGCAGCGAGCGACGGAGCGATGTGATCCGCACCACCGGCGTGCTTTACAACTTCGACCCCGGGCAGCGCTTCATCCTTCCGTTGTTCGACTACGATGCCGAGCAGGACGACTACCGCAAGATGACCTTCCTGCCGTACGACAGCGTGTTCTGGGCAACCTCAGTGTCCCTGGTCCGCACGGAACAACAACAGCGCGCACTCGACTTCTTCGCAGGGAACGGGACACTGCTGGGGCACGGCCACGACCTGCCGTGGAGCAGGCGCCTCTTTGAGAGCAACTACGCGTATTGGGCGGCGGACAAGCGCATCGGCATCAAGTACAGCTTTGCGCAGGAACCCTACGACGGGCAAGGGGTGGTGGCCAAGTATGGTACAGCGCCCGATGCCTCCCGGGTGAACCTGGAGGCCCAGCTGTTCCTGGCCATGGACCCGACCGAAGACAGCTTACGCTTTCACAGCGCCACCATCTTCGATGGGTTCCAGAGCTTCTGGCTGATCCCCGAGGAGGCGGAGACGGACTGCTACATCAACCTCTTCTTCGATCTGTGCGAGATCGAACGCCGCCGGATGGCCGCAGCGCTGAAGGGCGTGAAGGATGTGGAGCAGGCCCGTCACATCCACGCGGAAGCCACCCAGCAGATGAAACGCACCACCGAACGGTACAGGCGTGAAACAGCACTCGGCCGCGACCGTAAGGCGTTGGCCCGATGGAACTCGATGGTGAAGGACGGGCTGCACATTGATAACATGGCGCTTTTCGGGCTGAGTGGCCAGTAGGACAGTGGGCAGTGGGCAGTAGGCAGTAGGCAGTGGACAGTAGGACAGTGGGCAGTGGACAGTGGGCAGTGGGCAGTGGGCAGTTGGCAGTAGGCAGTGGGCAGTGGACAGTGCATTTCGGCAGCAGGGCTTTCTTCATCAGTGGCCATGGCTTCGAGCCCCGGGGCTCCTGCGCCAAAGCGCGCCAAAGCGCCACGAGCTTACTCTTATCAGCAAGCGCATCGCTATCCGTGTCCATCTGTGTGTATCCGTGGTTGAACACCAGGCCGCGCCAGTCTACCATAGGCCTCTCTGTGCCCTCTGCGCACTCTGCGGTTAACCCTCACGAGAACGGCGAGCCAGCGAGCGACCCAAGCACCATCCGATCTCCGCATTCCTCTGCGTGCTCTGCGTACTCTGCGGTTGAACAACCGGCCTATTCGGCGAGCCTGCGAGCCACCACCCGGTCCAGCGAGCCTGCGAGCCCTCGTCACGCTCCGCGCCGCTCCTTCCTGTACTTCGCCAGGTTGATCAACAGCACACCGCCCAGGATCACCACCAGTCCGGCGAGCTCGCGCCAGCCCAGCACTTCGCTGCCCACGAACACGCCGAGCAACACGGCCACCACGGGGTTCACGTAGGCATAGGTGCTCACCTGCGTGGCGGGTCGTACCTGCAGCAGCCACACATACGCGCTGAAGCCGATGATGGAGCCGAAGACGATGAGGTAGGCGAGCGATGACCAGGCACTGAGCGGCACCGCGGCCCAGTCCATGCCGTTCCACTCGCCGCGAACGGCGCTGGTGAGCAGGAAGAAGAAGGCTCCGGTGAGCATCTGCCAACCGCTGTTCACCAGGTTGGGGATGGAAGCGGGATGGTACTTCGCGTAGAGCGAACCCGCAGGCCAGCCCAGGATCCCGAACAGCAGCACGAACATGGCACTGAACTCCGGCGTCACCTCCGTGGCGGACCACTGCGCAGCGATCTTCTCGCTGAACAGCAGCAGCACGCCACCGAAGCCGGCGACCACGCCCAGCAGCGTATTCCAGCTGCGGAAATTGACTGACCATTGTGGCCGGTCGAGCACAATGAAGGACAGCGGTGCCACTGCGATGACGATGGCCACCACGCTGCTCGCGATGCTCTGTTCCACCCACACCACCGCACCGTTCCCCACGAAACACAGCAGGAAGCCGGTGATCGCCGCGTTCTTGAAGTCCTTTCCGGGACGGATGCTGACGCCGGTAGCGAGGCACCAAGCGAACATCAGCGCAGCCGCCACCAGGAAACGGATGCCACCAAGCATGAAAGGCGGAAAGCCATCGAGCGCCTCGCGGATGAAAAAGTAGGTGCTGCCCCAGATGATATAGATGGCGGCGAAGGCGAGGTAGACCTTCAACCGCGACGGCTCGGAACGTGCGAGGGCTTCGCTCATTTCTCGACGGGCGACATAGGCCCGGGCAGGATCAGTTGCATGAACACGAGGTCGAGCCAGTGACCGAACTTGTAGGCGACGTCCTTCATCCGCGCACATTCAACGAAGCCGTGCCGGGCATGGAAGGCGATGCTGGCGACGTTCTCCGAATCGATGCCGCCGATGAGCGTGCGCAGTTCTAGGCGCTTCGCCTCTACAATGAGCGCCTTCAAAAGGATACCGCCGATGCCCTTGCCGCGATGATCGGCATGGACATGCACGCTGTGTTCGCCGCTGTACTTGTAGGCTGGCCGTGCCCGGAACACGCCGATGCTACCGAAGCCCACCACCTGCCCATCCAGCTCGGCGATGATCACCGGCCAGTGGCCAGCCTGCTGACCACGGAACCAGATCTCGCGTTCCTCCAAGGTCTGAGGAGCGTAGGCATAGATGGCCAGGGTATTGGCGATCACCTCGTTCACAATGGCGAGGATGGCGGGCAGGTCCTGCTCGGTGGCAGGGCGGATGCGGTGTTCCATTTCAGGCACGTGCGAACGAGGTCGGCCGATTCATGGGCGCAAACGTATCCTGTCCATCGCGTATAACTGAGTTGTTCCGAAGGAGCGCATCAACCGTTCGTCCTAAGCGTAGGGCGGATCGCGTTGCCAGCGGCTCCCTGCGCCTTCGCGAAGCCTTCGGCGAAGCGAGGCCCTCCACCCCCTCGCTGTTTCCCGACCTGCGGCCGGGGCGCGGGGGATAGGCGGAAGCGCTCCGCCCATTCACCATTCACCATTCACCATTCTCCATTTTTCATTCATTCCCCTGCCTCCTGCACCACTGTCTCCTGTTCCCAGCCAACCCTTTGCCCCTCGCCCATTGTGACTTGTGACTTGACCCTTGTCACTTGTCACTTGACACTTGCTCTCCCCCTACCTTCGCGTCGTATCCCTACGCCGATGGCCCGAAAGACCGAAACCGCTGACGAACAGCTGACCCTGGAGGAGGTGCGCACCGAGATCCTCCGCGATTACGAACTGGTGGTACTGAGCCGCGAGGCCAGCCTCATCGGGCGCAAGGAAGTGCTGGGCGGCAAGGCCAAGTTCGGTATCTTCGGTGATGGCAAGGAACTCGCGCAGGTATGCATGGCCAAGCAGTTCCGCCAAGGCGACTGGCGCAGCGGCTATTACCGCGACATGACCTTCATGTTCGCCATCGGGGAGCTCACCGTGCAGCAGTGGTTCGCGCAGCTCTATGCCCACGCCGACCTGGCCCACGAGCCCGCCACCGCAGGCCGCAGCATGAACGGCCACTTCGCCACGCGCAGCCTGGATGAGAACGGCGAGTGGAAGAACCTCGCCGAACAGTACAACAGCAGCCCCGACATCAGCCCGACCGCCGGCCAGATGCCCCGCCTGCTAGGACTGGCCCAGGCCAGCAAGATGTTCCGCAACAACCCCGCACTGCACGCCTACACCCACCTGAGCGACAAGGGCGATGAGGTCGCCTTCGGCACCATCGGCGACGCCAGCACCAGCGAGGGCCACTTCTGGGAGACGATGAACGCCGCCGGCGTGCTGCAAGTGCCGCTGGCCATGAGCGTGTGGGACGACGGCTGGGGCATCAGCGTCAGCAAGGACTACCAGACCACCAAGGGCAGCATCAGCACGCTGTTGCAGGGCTTCCAGAAGGAGGAAGGCACCAACGGCATCCGCATCTACACCACCAAGGGCTGGGATTATGCCGGCCTGAACAGGACCTACGAGGAGGCCATTGCGCGTTGCCGCGAGGAGCACGTGCCCTGCCTCATCCATGTCGAAGAGATCACGCAGCCCCAGGGCCACAGCACCAGCGGCAGCCACGAGCGCTACAAGAGCAAGGAACTGCTGGAGTGGTACAAGACCGGCGACTGCCTCTACCGCTTCCGCGAATGGATCCTGAACTTCAAACCCGGCGGCACCCCGATCGCCAGCAACGACGAACTGGAGGCTCTTGAGCAGAAGGCCAAGGCCGAAGCCCGCGCCGCACAGAAAGCCGCATGGAGCGCGTTCCAGAGCGAGATCAAGGGGGAGCTGAACGAGGTGGGATCGCTGCTGGAAGGGGCGAGCGGCGAGACCGTCAGCGCGATCCTGGCTGAACTGCGCTCTGAAATGGCGCCCGGTCGGCGTGAAGTGCTGACGGCGGCGCGCAAGGCCCTGTTGCTGATGCGCGGCGAAAGCGGTCCGGCCATTGAGCAGTTGCGCAGTTGGGTGGCCCGCAGCCAGGCCGACAATGCCGACCGCTACGGCAGCCACCTGTACAGCGAAAGCGCCAAGAGCTGCCTGAAGGTGACCGAGGTGCCCGTGCGCTACGACACGGAGGAGCAGGTCGACGGCCGCATCATCATCCGCGACAACTTCGCCGCGCTCTTCGAGAAGGAACCGCTGCTGCTGACCTTCGGCGAGGACACCGGCAAGATCGGCGACGTGAACCAGGGCATGGAAGGCATGCAGGCCCGCTTCGGTGAGCTGCGCGTCAGCGACACCGGCATCCGCGAGGCCACCATCCTGGGCCAGGGGCTCGGCATGGCCCTGCGCGGCTTGCGTCCCGTGGCGGAGATCCAATACCTGGACTACCTGCTCTACTGCATCCAAGGCATCAGCGACGACCTGGCCACCGTGCAATGGCGCACCAAGGGCGGGCAGAAGGCGCCGCTCATCATCCGCACCCGCGGGCACCGCCTCGAAGGCATCTGGCACAGCGGCAGCCCCATGGGCATGATCCTGGGCAGCGTGCGCGGTGTGGTGCTGTGCGTGCCTCGGAACATGCAACAGGCCGCCGGCATGTACAACACGCTCCTGCAAAGCGACGATGCCGCCATCGTGATCGAATGCCTCAACGGCTACCGCAGCAAGGAACGCCTGCCCAGCAACATGGGCGAGTTCACCGTGCCCATCGGCATCGCCGAAGTGGTGCGCCCCGGCACCGACCTCACCCTTGTGAGCTACGGCAGTACCTTCAACCTCTGCGCCAAGGCCTGCGACACCCTCGCAGAGCTCGGCATCCACGTGGAGCTGATCGACGCCTGCACCCTCCTCCCCTTCGACCGCAGCGCGGTGTGCGTGGAGAGCCTGA
This sequence comes from Flavobacteriales bacterium, assembly GCA_044346705.1. GTDB lineage: Bacteria > Bacteroidota > Bacteroidia > Flavobacteriales_F > PHOS-HE28 > PHOS-HE28. The sequence continues at coordinate 23,049 of JBIIYP010000040.1, read as the reverse complement.
AGAAGACCAACCGCCTGCTGGTGGTGGACGAGGATGTGCCCGGCGGCGCCAGCGCCTACCTCCTGCAACAGATCCTGGAAGTGCAGGGCGGCTACCGCTGGCTCGATGCCGCGCCCACCACCCTCACCGCCAAGGCCCACCGCCCTGCCTACGGCAGCGATGGCGATTACTTCAGCAAGCCGAGCGTGGAGGATATCGTGGAGACGGTGATGGGGTTGGTCGCTGTATAAAGACATCTTCCATGCTCCGCACCCTCTGCTCATTCATCGCCGCACTGGTCGTTCTCCTCGTCTGTGCGCAAGAACAGTCTGGACGTGGCACTTACGGCGATGGAGCGTATATGAGGCAATTCGAGGTCACGCGTGATCTCGTTGAGATATTGGCGGACGGTAGAAAAGCCGGACTGAGATCGTTCTTTGAACGCAGCTCGTATTGTGATTCGATCCAGCCTGTGTTGGACTCACTTGCAAACGCTTGGGGGAAAGGAGGTAGGAAATACATCCCCGTAGGAGGTGAAATCGATGGCCCGACCAACCGAATGCGTGCGACAGTATTGAATGCCGACTACAAAGTCGTTGGACAAGTGGTACTGCACTACGACCCCAAGGATGCGATATGCATGGTCCGCAAACTCGAGGTCGTTCCAATGTTGCAAATCGTATTCGATGCATCGGATCTTCCTCCGGATGAACCACCGCCAACGCAGCAGGAACTACTTCAGACCCGACCGAAGTAGGACGGTGGATCCATCATCTTCTTCCCCAGCCAACGCATCCGGTTGGAGAGACTCTGCGTGAGTTAGGGATACCCCGACATGCAGAAGGTCGTGCAGCCGTAGGTCCACACCGCCCTATTTCCTCAGCTCCTTGAGCTGCGCGCGGGCGAAGGCCTTGCTTTCCTCATCGCCTACTTCCAACATGCGTTCATAGTAGGAGATGGCCTCGCGGGTATCACCCTTGCGTAGGTAGGCCTGTGCGATGTTGCCCAGCACGATGCCGTCCTTCCCGTCGACCTTCTCTGCGCGCAGCAGCATTATCAGGCCCTTGTCGAGATCGCCTTGCATAACGTGCACGGCACCTATGGTGGAAAGGCTCTCCACGTTGTCCGGATCGTGCTTGATGACCGCTTCTCCTATGCGGATCATGTAGGGCAGCAGCGCATCATCACCGGTCTCGAAGAGCTGGTGGACGTAGGATTGGACATTGCTGTACATGTAATTCTCGGGATCCTCCAGCGGTTCGTTGCGGGCCCATAGCCAGGCGTACTTGGTGGCCGCGCCGTGGTCGATGGTGCGGACGATCTCCTGCGTGAAATGCTCGTAGTCCTTGTTCTCGCCGTGCATGTAGATCTTGCCGAAGCGCATGTCCAGGCGTTGCGGAAAGCGGGCGATGCCCGAGTCGATGTACGCGAAGCCATCGGCCAGGATCTCGCGGTCGAACACCGTCTCTTCGTACAAGTAGCCCGCGGGCTCCTTCACCGCGGTGTCCGGATCCTGCAGCTGCAGCATTGGCTCCCCACCCGGCTTCGTATCCAGTCGCAACATGGTGCTGCGACTTTCACTCACGTAGAAGTTGAAGTAGGCCACGTACAACTCAGGGTCGTTCGCATCGGTGGCGCGCCATTCGGCGAGCAGCGCGCGTTGCCCCTCCACATCCTCGGCGCGCATGAGCTCGGCGAAGCGATCGGGTTTGCTCTGCCCTTGCGCAGGGAAAGCCCCTGACCCCCAGGCGATGATGGCAATGACCGCGGTTGACATCAGCTTCATGCCACAAGTTTAGTCCGAAGGCGGGACGGAATCTACCTCACGCAGGGTCTCCCCACCTGCGATCGCACCACCGACCCAGGGGACCCTGCGCCCTTGATCAGAACCACCTCAGGGTCCTCCTACACCTTCCTCCCTAGCCCACGCATCCGGTTGGAGAGACCCTGCGGAAGAGCAGAGCCATGCGGAAGAAAGTCTGAAGAGCAGAACGCGACGGGGAACGAAGACCCCATCGTGCGGTCAACAACTGCCCAGAAGGAAATACACGATCACGAAGATCAGGACGGTACCGAAGCAGCCGCCGCCCCACTTGTAAGCTGCACCGCCTGCAAGCAGGCCACGGAACATGTTGTTCATGGAGAACGAAGTTAGTGAGTGAATGAGTTGAACACCTTTGTATTCAATAGGTCGCGCAACAAGCATGCCTTGGGGTGCCTCATCGCGCGGATCCATCATCAGTCCCACCTCAGGGTTCACCTTCTTCCCAGCCAACGCATCCGGTTGGAGAGAACCTGCGCAAGGCAAAAGTAAAGTGCCTACTTCCTGCAATACGCCTCCGACCGTTCCACGGAGTACTTCGCCTCCAGGTCCACATCGTTGAGGCTCTTCCTGTTCCCCCAGGCGAAGAGGCGTTCGAACCAGGCCAAGGCCTTGCGGTTCTTGATGCGCTCCAGGAAGTACACCTCATGCTCCTTCTCGCGGATGCCCATGTCGTACAGCGCCTGATCGTGCTTGGTGATGCCGAGCTCGTGGAAGTAGTGCATGAGGCGGAAGTACTCGCACACGTTCCCGCTCTCCAGTCGACCGGCGAAGTAGTAGGGCATGAACCAACCGATCACGTAGCACGCACCGGAGATGGTTTTGCCGATGAGGTGGAAGCGCAGCTCGTAGTACCGGGAAACGGCGATGCCGTAGTGCTGCATGATCCCCAGCACCTCGTGCCGGTGCCCCCATTCATCCAGTTCGATCTGCCGGATGGCGGCCTTCTGCTCCGCGCTCTTCACCGAGCCCGCATGGCCCTGGTAGGCGAAGGCCGCCGCCTTCTCCGCCGAATAGGCCATCTGCAAAAGGTCCACCAGGGCTTTGTGGCTGCGGACCTTTTCGGCGTCGGACTGCATGCTGCAAGGATACACATGGCCCGCGTGCTGTGCACGTCCACGCCCGAGACGCACTGGTAGCCTGATCTCCCCACCTGCGACCCCACGACCAGCCCCGGGGTCCCCGCACCACTGATCCCGCGGACTCATCCTTCAACAGGACCGGTTGCTCAGGTGCGTGCCGAACCTCAAGACCTTACGCTCAGCGCCTGAACCGGTATTCATGACGAAGAAAGAAGGTCGAATGCGCATCACCGCCTGGTGGATGCGGCAACACCTCCTTGCGCAGAACGCAGCTGCGCGGACCGACGGTCCACGTCTTCCGGATGCTGGATGGCCGTTCGTCGTCCTCCCCTTGCGCTTGGAGCACCATGCGGATGCTGTCCGGGCCCCAGCGTTCGAACCCGATCACCGTGAAGCCGTCGAAGGTGCGGCCGTCCGCGCCGAGTTACACGGTATCCTGTTCATTGGCGTGGGGTTCATCGGTGTACCCGAAGCCGATGAGCCAGCTGCGCGACCCCAGCGCATCCACCCGCAAAGTGGCCGGAATATGGGTCTCGGCGCCGGAGCTATAGTCGATGTACATCAACTCCCCTTTCCAACTGCCCAGCAGGGGTAGAAGGTCGCTGGGGCTGAGCGTGGCTGCCTGGCCAGCGGCAACAGCCACCCACGAAAGGAACAACGAGATCAGGACCGTTCGCATGGCCGTAAGATAGCAGGCCGAAGCCCCAGCATTCGTCGGGTGTGCAAGGCATGACCCAATTGCCGTTCCAGCGAAGTGGAACGAATGCCAGGCCAACCAGCCTGAACCTTGTTGAAGCGTTCGTTCCGCCCATGGTCCCGCCTTGGACGCTGATCGGGCAGCACGACCACTTCCGGCAGATCCTCATGGGCACCTCCAATGCCCGAAGGCATCGCTGGCGTTCCCTGGCCGGAACGCGTACCCGCGCGCCCATCAGTGCATGAAAGAGGAGGTTCTGGCCTTTCATCGCGCCAGGTGATGCGGCCGGATCAGCGCCGACCGAAGGCCCTTTCGCCAGAAACTTCAAGGGCAACGTCACAAAGCCCTCCAAATGAACGACCTTTGAGGCCCATGCCACTCACCCCAGCCGAGATCCAACAGGCCCTGCGCATCAGCAAAGCCATTGAATTGCACTTGGAGCACATCCGCACTGTGAACGTGAGCAGCGCGGAATTGTACAGCACGCTTGCCGACCAGAAGTTGGTTGAGCGTGACTTGGAGAAAGGCAAGCACTTCCGCGCCTTCCTGAAGAAGTTGGTGAAGGCGAACATGCTGAACCTGATCCCGCAGTGCACGGCGATGCCACGCAGCGGCGGTCAGTACGATTGGACCTTCAACCGCGCTGCGGACCGCATGCCGGCGCGCAAGAAGGTGGAGGCTCCTACCGCTCCCGCTGAGGAAGCGGTCACGGCCTAGTGCCAGTTCCCGCGCCACCTTTCCGAATGGCCGATCTGGATACCACCCACCAGGACGCGGTCATGAGCTGGCTGCAGGACCGCGAGCTCAAGGACCACAAGTTGGGCGCCGCACGCAGCATCAGGGCCCGTTCGGTGGACATCACCACCGCCATCGGACGACTTCGGGAACAGGCCTATATGGCCTTCCCTCATGTGGACCACGCCTCGCTCGATGTGTTCGTACGCGCCTACGTGGACCCGCATGAACGGGTGCCTGCACGAAGCGAGGACTGAGCCTGTTCGAATTCGCCTGCCCACGCACGCACAATGCGCTGCTGGATGCGGTCATGGGATGATGCATTCACTTTGCACTTTGCACTTCGAGCTTTAAGCTTCGCACTTCTCCGTCATGCATCCCAACGCACACATTGCCACCCGCTGGTTCGCCGCCTTCAACGCACACGACCTGGAGGCCCTGCTGGATCTCTACGCCGATGATGCCGAGCACTACAGCCCCAAGCTGAAGGTGCGCAACCCCGGGACCGAAGGCCGGGTGCGCGGCAAGGAAGCGCTTCGCGAATGGTGGCGCGAGGCCTTTGAGCGACTGCCGACCTTGCGTTATGAAGTGGTGACGCTCACCGCTGATGATGCGCAGGTCTTCATGGAGTACATCCGCCATGTGGAGGGCGAAGAGGACCTGCGTGTAGGCGAGGTCCTGGAGGTCCGCAACGGCATCATCGTGGCGAGCCGGGTGTACCACGGATAGTGACTGATCGAGACCTCCGGATCGGGCACCAGTGGAACGCAACGGTGACGCTTTGAAGGGCGCATGTTACTTTTCAGCAGTGATCCACTCTTACCGCATGCTACGTTCCCTCCTCACCCTCCTGGTGCTGTCGATCGGCCAGGCACAGGCCCAACAGGCCGTTGTTCCGGCCGGGGGTGAGGCCACCGGCACCGGCGGTACCGTAAGCTACACCACCGGACAGGTGACCAGTGCCACGGTCAGTTCATCGAACGGCAGCGTGGCCCAGGGTGTGCAGCAGCCGTACGAAGTGATCGCCACTTCGCTCGTGCAAGAGTCCAACGGCCAGCTCCTGGCCACGGCCTTCCCGAACCCGGCGAGCTCCTTCATCAACATCCACTTACAAAGCATGGTGGACCAAGGCAACTACCGCCTGATGGACGCGCTTGGCCAGCTGGTGCTGCAAGGCCGGTTCGGCGGCGCGGACGACACGCTCGACCTGGCCTCCCTTCCTGCTGCATCGTACCACCTGGTGCTCTTCACCGGAGCAAAGCCCATCGGCACCTTCACGGTGATCAAGCACTGATCCATCTGCACCTTCTTCTTGGAAGGCGAACGCTTCGGCAGCTGGACCACGCAGATACCGGGCTTAACGCTGAATGAAGTGCTCGGGTGCCCGCCCTTCACATCGCCTTGTCACGCACCCGCACGTAGCTCAGTTTGAGCTGGGTGTTGTTCGGGAGCGGATCGCGCAACTCCAACACACCGGCCTTGGTATCGGTCCTCTCCTTCGGATCACCGACGTCCAGCCCGCTGTGGCAACGCTCCACCTGAATGCGGGGGGCGCTGATGCGGGTAACGATCCGGAAACCGTCGTTCCACCAGCCGATATCGCTCAGGTTCAACTGGCCCATCACATAGACGATCACAGGCGCTGTCTGTGGGCCGTTCCAATAGATGTTGCTCAACGAGACCGCGGCCTTGGAAGGCATGTTGACGTACACCGAGGCCTTCCGCGCGGCATGCTCCACGTGGAAATTGGCCAGCGTGAACGACTTCACCACGGTGTTGCCCGCGGGTTCCTCCTCGTTGCCGTCCACCGAGGCGCTGAGGAACAGGTCATGGTCCACAGGTGCACCTTCGCTCACACAATCGGTCATGCGCACGCCGCCACTGTTGAGCACCTCGAACGCGTTGGTGGTGGTCTTCGAAGCGTATACGCGGCACTGCTCCAGTACGGTGCTGTTGCTCTGGCTGTTGAAGCCCGTGGCCCCGGGCCAGTCGCCCTGGCGCAGCACGATGCCCTTGCCTCCCGGGTTCGTCACGAAGACGTGCTCCAACCGCGCCATCAAACAAAAGCGAAGGTCCACCGCCACCTCGGTCTGGCGCACCAGCTTCACGTTGCGCACCTCGCTGCCCAAGGTCGCCTTCAGGTCGATGGCCTTCGACCCGCCCTGGATCTCGGCGAAATCCTTGATCACGTAACGGCTGGTGACCTGTGCGGCCGCGGCTTTCTGATCGGCAACGGCACAAGTGAACCCGTGAGACCCCGGACCCAGCAGCAACCGGCAGCCCTTGCCATCGATCACCAGCACGCGACCGGGCGGCAGGAGGATGTCGCCGTTGCTCGTGTATTCCGCCGCGGCGGAGAAGTTCAACACCGTGGCATCGGCCGGGAGCTGCGCGAAGTAGCGGCCCACATCCCCGGTGGGCACCTCGTACTCCGTCGCCTGGGCGAAGAGCGGCAACAGCAACGACAGCAGGACTGAACGCATAGGGGGAGCTTGGTGCAGCGAAGTTCGGGCCGATGGCGTTCGCCTCCCCTACTTTCGGCACGGATGACCGACCGCCACACCCTTTTGCTGATCCACGGCTTCCCGCAGGACCGCTCCCTTTGGACGAACACCGCGCACGCGCTCTCCGACAAGGCGGCCGTGCTGGCCCCCGACCTGCGCGGCTTCGGCGAGGACCGACGCCCCCTGCCCGAGGCCATGACCATGGAGGCCTATGCCGCGGACCTGAAGGAGCTGCTCGATGAACAGCACATTGCCCGCGTGGTGCTCTGCGGCCTTTCCATGGGTGGGTACATCGCCCTGGCCTTCCTGGAGCGCTGGCCGGAACGGGTACAGGGGCTCATCCTCTGCAACACCAAGGCCACAGCGGATACGGAGGAGGGCAAGGCCGCACGCGCGGAGACCGCATGGAACGCCTTCGACAAGGGTGTTTCGGTGATCGCACGGGGCATGGTGCCCAAGGTCCTTTCCGAGCGCACACGCCGGGAAAAGCCCGAATTGGCGATCGCCGTGGAGGCAATGATGGCCCGCCAACGTCCCGAGGCCGTGGCCGCAGCGGCATTGGGAATGGCCGAACGCCCGGATCGAAGTCCCCTGCTCCCCTCCATCACCGTTCCCACCCTCATCATCACCGGCAGCGACGACAGCCTGATGCCGCTGCCCACCAGCGAAGCCATGCACGCGGCCATAGCGGGAAGCGAACTGGTGGTGCTGCCCGATGCCGCGCACCTGAGCAATTTGGAAGACCCGGTGCGGTTCAATGCAACAGTGGAGCGTTTTCTCGCGTCCTTGCCGCATGCTTGAGCTGGACCTCTCCGCCTTTCCAGTGCTCGCCGGACCTCGGCTGCAATTGCGCCAGTTCACCCTCGCCGATGCCGCCTTCATGCACATCCTGCGCTCCGACCCCCGCACCATGGCGCACATCGGTCGGCCGCGCACCAGGGACGTCGCCGATGCCGAAGCGTTCATCCTGCGCAACGAGGCCGACCGCATGCGCAACGAGAGCATCAGCTGGGCGATCACGTTGAAGGACGACCCGGCCCTCATCGGCACCATCGGTTTTTACCGCCTGAAGCCCGAACACCACCGCGGCGAGGTGGGCTACCTGTTGGCTCCGGACCACTGGGGCCAGGGGCTCATGAGCGAAGCGCTGAACACCGCGACGGCTTACGGTTTCGGGCACCTCCGCTTCCACAGCATCGAAGCGGTGACCGACGCGCGCAACACCCGCTCACGCAGGCTGCTGGAACGCAATGGATTCCTGTTGGAAGGCCTCTTCAAGGAGAACTTTTTCTGGGATGACGAGTTCCTGGATTCCGCGGTCTATACGAAGTTGGCGACGGTGAAATAACCCGAACTTGGTTCCCGATCAAACCCGGCATGCGATCCGCGGTCCTAGTACCCAGAACCCCCGAACCATGAACAACGTGATGAAGCACTTCGCAATGGCCTTGGCCTTGTTGGCGGCCCCAAGCCTCTTCGCCCAGGAAAAAGGCGACCATTCGGACAAGACGCCGGAGCAACGCGCCGCGCAGCACACCAAGCGAATGACCAGGGAACTCGGTCTCAGCAGCGATCAAATCGCCAAGGTCCAGGACATCAACCTGCGTTTCGCCCAGTCGATCAGCGAGGTGAAGGGTTCAACGGCCGAGCAGGGGGCCAAGAAGGAACAGGCGCAAGGGATGAAGGAAAAGCGCGACCAGGAGTTGAAGCTCGTGCTCACCGAGGAACAGTATTCGAACATGCTGGAGCTCCGGAAAGCGAAGGCCGAGGAAGCCAAGGCCAAAAAGGCCAAGGAAGGCTCATCAAAACCCGCTCCCCACAACGAGTGACCCGTTAAGGCGTGCGACCCGCAGAAATTGCAGAGCCCCCGCAGCAACGGGGGCTCTGTTCGTTCCGGTGGGGCTATCGACTACTTCTCGGCCAGCTTGAAGCTCACGGGGAGCGTCATCAGCACCGGTATGGGCTTACCCCCCTGCATGCCGGGTGTCCAGGTGGGCATGGCGCTCACCACACGGATGGCCTCGGCCTCCAGTTCGGGGTTCACGGGGCGTGGGGCCTTCACGTCCTGGATGGTACCATCGGCGGCAACGACGAAATGCACGTAGACGGTGCCTTGGATGCCGGCCGACTTAGGTCCGGCAGGATAAACGACGTGGGAGGCGATGTAGGTGGCGAGGGCCTCGTTCCCTCCGGAGAATGCGGGCATCACTTCGGCCGTGCGGACAGGGCCCTGGTCGATCGTACGCAGGGGCTCAGCGCTCCAGGCGACAAGGGTGAGGGCACCGGCCAGCAGTGGCAAGGCGAACACAACGCGGGCAACGATGCTACGGGGGGCGTACGAAATGCGGTTCATGGTCATTGGAGTGGGTTGGAAGCCGGACCAAGCTACGCGATCCTTTGCGTGAATGGCCCTCGCGATCAATGACGCGATCCGGAGCCTCGTTGTTGCCCGGGTTTGAGCGAAGGAGGCCTCATTTCGCCGATCGAAGAACCTTGAAGCACCTTCGCCGTTAAATTCGCGCCCAACAGATCCATCCCCTCCGCAGTACCATTGAAGTCATGAGCAACAAGGCGCAGATCATCCTCGACGGCAAGACCTACGAATTCCCGATCATCGAGGGCAGCGAAGGCGAAAAGGCCATTGACATCGCCAAGTTGCGCGAGGAAACGGGCTACATCACGCTCGACCTGGGGTACAAGAACACCGGTGCCACCAAGAGCGCCATCACGTTCCTCGACGGCGAGGAGGGCATCCTGCACTACAGGGGCTACCCCATCGAACAACTGGCGGAAAAGGCTTCGTTCCTCGAGGTCTCCTACCTGCTGCTCTTCGGCGACCTGCCGAACAAGCGGCAGTTGGAGGAGTTCACGGGCAACATCCGGTACCACTCCCTGGTGCATGAGGACATGAAGCGCTTCTTCGAGTTCTTTCCGAACAACGCGCACCCGATGGGCATTCTCAGCGCGATGGTGAACTCGTTGAGCACCTTCTACCCCAAGAGCCAGGACCCGCACCGCCCGAGCAAGGACATCGAGCGTACCATCTTCCGGCTGATCGCGAAAATGCCTACGCTGGCGGCCATCAGCTACAAGAACAACCTGGGGCACCCGTACATGTACCCCAACAACAAGTTGGATTACGTGGACAATTTCCTCCACATGATGTTCGGCCTGCCCACGGAGGACTACCATGTGGACCCGGTGGTGTCCGACGCCTTGAACAAGCTCCTGATCCTGCACGCGGACCACGAACAGAACTGCAGCGCCAGCACGGTGCGCATGGTGGGCAGCAGCCAGGCCAACCTGTACAGCGCGGTGAGCGCGGGCATTGCCGCACTGTGGGGGCCCCTGCATGGCGGTGCGAACCAGGAGGTCATCGAAATGCTGGAGACCATCCGCAACGACGGAGGCGACATCCAGAAATGGGTGGACAAGGCCAAGGACAAGAACGATCCCTTCCGCCTCTTCGGTTTCGGGCACCGGGTGTACAAGAACTTCGATCCGCGTGCCACGATCATCAAGAAGTCCTGCGATGAGGTGCTGCGCAAACTGGGGGTGAACGACCCGGTGTTGGACATCGCACGGCAACTGGAGGAGATCGCCCTGAAGGACGAGTACTTCATCAGCCGCCAGCTTTACCCCAACGTGGATTTCTACAGCGGCATCATCTACCGCGCCATCGGCATCCCCACCCGCATGTTCACGGTGATGTTCGCCTTGGGTCGCCTGCCCGGTTGGATCGCCCAATGGAAGGAGATGGTGGAGAACAAGGAACCCATCGGTCGCCCCCGCCAGATCTACACCGGTGCCACCAAGCGCGATTACGTGCCGGTGGATCAGCGCAAGTGACCTTTTGGGCGGTTCCGTTGGCTGACGAAGGTCATGCGCCGCGCATTGCCGCGACCTTAGTTTCGCACCGTACCCTCACGAAGACCAGCCACACACTCATGAGCACCACTGCGGCCAAGCCGGCCACCCACACCCACATCGGAGACCTTCATTTCGACCACCACATGTGGTTGAACGCCTTGCGGTTCTACAAGGATGAGATCGGCATCTTCGAACACCGGATGGAGGACATCGTGAAACGCAACAACAAGCCTGATGTGATGGCCGAGTTGGAGCACTTCCAGAATCAGTACATCCGCGAACGGGAGGTGATCGACGTGCTGCGTCACGACATCAAGGAGCATGAGAACTTCCTGGAGAAGGAGAGCAAGGAACACCCCATCGCCATCGAGCATCGCCTGTTCAAGGACCATGCGGGGCTGCGCGACCGTTTCCATACCTTCGAGAAGCTTTACGCCGAACTGAAAAAGGAATTCTACACCTGGGCCACGCGCTGGATGTGAGCGCTATTCATCATCAATGCAACGCAAGGGCCGGGTCACCGGTCCTTGTTCGTTCAGTGACGTTCAGTGCCTGTTCCGCAAGGGAGGCTGATGAATGTCATTCTCCCGGTTTCGGGATGCTGGTAGGTTAGCCGATCAAGGGAGCGCTCCGCCCCTGCACTGCAATGACCTCCGTACGGAACACGCTCACGTTGGACCAACTGGTAGCGGCCCTGGACAAGGGTCCCGGCGCGGAAGGCTACCTGCATGTGCTTCGTTCGGCGGAGGTTTCCACGGCAGAGCTGGAGCGTCACTCCTCCTGGCATGAAAAGCACTACACCCGCAACTGCATCGCCCAACGCGAGGCCTACGAGCTGCTGTTGATCTGCTACGAACCCGGGCAACGCACGTCGATCCATGACCACGACAGCCAGCAAGCCTACATCCATCCGGTCACGGGGCACATCGTCGAAGAGCGCTTCGAGCCCGTGGCCGACGGTGGCTTGCGGCAGGTGAGTTGTGTGGTGCTCGGCAAGGATAGCTTCAGCTACCTCAGTATTGGGCATAGCATCCATCGCTGCACGAACCCGGGACCCGGCCGGGCGATGACGCTGAACCTGTATGCAAGGCCCTTGCGCAAGTGGAAGGTCTACGACGAGCGGTCCGGCCTGTCGAGCTCCAGCCCGGTCGGGGCGTGAACCGCCCTGTGGCAAGAGTTCAGCTACCTTTCGGCATCATGGAGGAAATGCAAGCGTCCTTCCGAAAAAAAGAGGTCGCCAAGATCTGTGAACTTCTCTTCCGCACCGCAGCGGAGGGGCTCGTGGTGGTGGATGACAAGGGCCGCATGGTCCTTGCGAACCCCCGCATGGAAGAGCTTTTCGGTTACACTGCACACGAACTGGAAGGGCAGGCGATCGAAGTGCTTATACCGGAAGGCGCCCGCAACCGACATGTCGGCCACCGGGAGGCCTATCAGGAGCTTCCGTCCAAACGCACCATGGGCTCCGGCAGGGAGCTGTTCGGGCGCCGCAAGAACGGAACCGTCTTCCCGGTGGAAGTGAGCCTCAACCATTTCGAGCAGGAGGGCACCCGCTTCGTGATGGGCCTGGTGAGCGATGTGACCCTGAGGAAGCAGGCCGAGGACGAACTGCACCGCTCCAATGCTGAATTGGAGCAGCGCGTCCTGGAGCGCACACGTCAACTTGAAGAGGCCGGCAACGCCGTTCAGGAAGCCCTGGAAAAGGAACGCGAGCTGAATGCGCTCAAGAGCCGGTTCCTGTCCATGGCCTCGCATGAGTTCCGAACGCCCCTGGGCACGATCCTCAGCTCGGTGGACCTCATCGGCCGATATGTCCCGGCCACCGAGGATGAAAAGGTCGCCAAGCATGTGGCCCGGATCCGCAGCAAGGTGCGCGAACTTACCGGGATCCTCAATGATTTTCTTTCGCTGGACAAGTTGGAGCAGGGCCATGCAACGGTGAACCCCACGGACCTGGACGTGGTCCACCTGTGCATCGACCTGTTGGAGGAACTGCGCCCGCTCGCAAAACCAGGCCAGGAACTGGGATCCGAACACCAAGGCGAGGAGCGGCACCTCCACCAGGACCGCCAGATGCTGGCCCATGTGATCAGCAACCTGGTGAACAACGCGATCAAGTACAGCCCGGAGGGCGCCTCCATTCACCTCCGTACCCGCATCACCGAAGGCCGGCTGGTGCTCGAGGTGGAGGATCACGGCATGGGCATTCCCGCGGAGGACCAGGAGCACCTTTTCGAGCGCTTTTTCCGGGCGGGCAACGTGGTGAACGTGCAGGGCACGGGGCTGGGCCTCAACATCGTCCGCAAGTACCTGGAACTCATGCACGGCTCCATCACTTTTCGCAGCGTGGTAGGGCAAGGCACCACCTTCACCGTTACCTTGCCGGTGCACCCGGGATCGACATCGACCGAAGGACCGTTGCCATGAAGACCATCCTGCTCATTGAGGACGACACCGACATGCGCGAGAACATCGCGGAGATCCTCGAGCTCGCGAGCTATCGTGTGGTGCGGGCCGAGAACGGCAAACGGGGCGTTGAACTGGCGCGCAAGGATCCGCCCGACCTGGTCCTCTGCGACATCATGATGCCCGAACTGGACGGCTATGGCGTCCTGCTCATGCTGTCCAAGATCCCCGCAACGGCGGAGGTCCCGTTCATCTTCCTCAGCGCCAAGGCCGAACGCAGCGATGTGCGGCGGGGCATGGAGCTGGGCGCCGACGACTACCTCACCAAGCCCTTTGAGGAGAGCGAGCTCCTGAACGCTGTGGAGGGCCGCTTGAAGCGAAGCCAGACCTTCCGCAGGGGATTCGATCAGAGCGCCTCGGGCCTTGAACATTTCCTGGACCAAGCCCGGGGTGTCGAAGGCCTGAAGGACATCGCGAAGGATCGAAAAATGCGATCGTTCGCGAAAAAGGAAGCCCTCTTCTACGAATCGGATGAACTGCGCAACATCTTCTTCATCCAGAGCGGCAAGGTGCGCACCTACAAGATGAACAACGCGGGCAAGGAGTTGGTGACCGGGCTTTACGGCCCCGGCGACTTCATCGGCTACATGGCGGTGCTCGAAGGAGGGCGGTCGGAGGACTGCGCCGAGGCCATGGAACCCACCGAAGTGGCGGTCATCCCCAAGGAGGACCTTCTGGCCCTATTGTACCGGGACCGCGATGTGTCCGTCCGCTTCATCAAGATGATGACCCGCGAGGTGAAGGAGAAGGAGGTCCAGCTGTTGGAATTGGCCTATGCCAGTGTGCGCCAGCGGGTGGCCCAGGCCTTGATCCGCCTGCGCGACCGTTACAGCGACGCCAAAAGCAAAGACCTGGGCCTTCGGATCAGCCGCGAGGACCTGGCCACCATTGTGGGCACCGCCACGGAAAGCTTGATCCGCACCCTCAGCGACCTGCGCGACGAGGGCATGGTGGACTTGCAGGGCCGCGATATCCACATCAAGGACGCACGTAAACTGGAGCAGCTGGCCCACAACTGATCAACAGCATACCGGATCTGCCCAACCTGCTTACCTTGGCCCAGCATTCTCCGAACATGAATACGAAAAAGATCATCGGAATCGGGCTGTGGATCGTTGCGTTCTGGATCCCGTTCAAGTTCTCCCTGCTGAGCACGGAGAAGGTGGACAACATCACGGGGCTCGTGAGCTTCGTGGTGCTGGTCGCCCTGGTGTTCACCGGCTATGTGCTGGTGGACGGTTCCAGCAAGGGCTCGGAGGAGCACGGCCACTGACCCCCCGGTCCGGCCCCACCATGGCCAACCTGCTCCTACCCGTCGATTTCAGCGCCAACGCGCGCAACGCTGCGGAACATGCCATCCGGCTGTTCGGCCCTGAAGGCAACACCTTCGTGCTGGTGCATGCTTACCTGGACCCGAACATGATGGACGCGTCGTTGCCCAGTATGAACGAGGCCCTGCGGCAGGCCGCGGTGGAAGGGATGGGCGAACTGGTGAGCGACCTGCGGGCACGGCCAGGGTTGGAGCGTGCCGAACTGCGCAGCGAGGTGCGGGTCGGAGTGCTACCAGCTGTCATGGCCGATCTGGTCGAGGAGACCGTCCCCCGGTGCATCATCATGGGCACCCAGGGTGCCAGCGGCTTGCAGGCCACCCTTTTCGGATCCAACACGGCCGATGTGATCAAGCGGGCCACGGTGCCTGTGCTGGCCATCCCCCAGGGATCCGTTTACCGCCCCCCTGCCCGCATCATCCTCGCGGATGACGGTGGCGTGATCAAAGCCGGCACCTTGGACCTGCTGCTGGATATCGCCCGTTGGAGCAAGGCGGAGATCAAGATCGTCCGCGTGCTTGAGGAAGGCGCCGATCCGGAGCGCATGGAGGTCTCCTCCTCCTACGATGACCTGTTGGGCGCGGTGCCGCATAGCCACCATGTGATGAGCGCTGACAACGTGACCACGGTGATCAACGACCTGGCCGACCAGAGCGATGCGGACCTGGTGGTGATGGTGCACCGGCACCTGGGCTTCTTCAATTCATTGTTCCATGCGAGCAGCACCAAGCGGCTCGTCATGCACTCGCACGTCCCGCTGCTGGTGCTGGAACAGTGACCCGCTCGTGCTTCCGGACCGCCAGCGCCCTACCAGGAGCCCGACTTACCGTTCACCTTCGCTGCCTTCGACTTGGGCTCGTGCACGGTGAAGACCCGTGAGATGTTGAAGCCCATGCTGATGTCGCCATCCAGCCAATCCCCGGTGGTCTCGGTGATGAACCCGCGCTCGAACATGGGGAAACTGTTGGTGAGGTGCAACTGGAACACGTGGCCCCCGGTCTCGATATCGAGACCCATGCTGAACGAGTTATGATAGGTCGGGTCCGTGGAGGTGACGGGCTCGGCAAGCTGGTTCGGCAACACGTAGAAATACTCCGCGTTGATCGCCATGCGCTTGGTGATCTTGATACGCCCGGCGGCCCCGATGTTCACCACATCGTTCTTCTCCTCCGTGGTCTTCACCAGGTTCCGGTGCACGAGCCCGGGCATCAGCTGGAGGGTGAGCTTTTCACTGAATTTGCGGCCGGCGACCGCCTGGAAAAAGTAGCCCATCCGGTGGGTGAAGTAGTCCGTACGACCGGGCTCGAACCACGGCAGTTTCTCGGAGGCCAGCGTGGTCACCGACATGCCAGCGGCGAAGCTCAAGGTGATCGGCATGGTACAGCCCTGGTCGCACTGGCGCAGGATCTTGTACTTGAAGAACCCGTCGACGGTCTTCTGGTAGCTGCTGCGACCGATGCCCACCATCAGCCGGTCCGTGACGCCATAGTCAAGACCCAACCGGATATAAGCTTGGTCCAGCCCCCAGAACTCGGACCGACCTGCGCTGACATATCCGAAGCGGTGACTGATGCGGAAGTCCATTACACCATGAGCGGTGTTCTCGATGCTGAGGCCATTGATGACCCGTGTGGCCTTGAAGCTGGCCGAGGTGTACTCCACCGTGATGCTGTCCTCGCCCAGCAGGCTGAGCAGGTCGTCCTGCGCAGCTCCATAAAGGGCGGATGCAAGGGAAATGGTCAGCAGGGTGGCGCGCATGGGTCGGTCGGGCTTGTCGAGAGAGGCCGAAGCGTGGTATCGTGATCTTGCTCTGGATGAGGCTGCGCGATCCGGTCGGACCGGACTACATCTTCTGGTAATCGATCCGGACCTTCACCTGGATCTGCTCCGCGATCTGTTTCCGGACCACGGAGGGGATCTCGATCGTGTAATCCTCAGCCTTTACATTGAACTGGGACTCAGCCTTCACCGCACCAGTGGGTTCCACGGAAATGGCGCCCTTCTCAGTGATCTTCCTTGTTACACCATGCATGGTGAGATCGCCCTCCACGGTCACATCGTACTTACCGGGTTTCTTGAGGTCGGCGGCGGTGATGCCCACCACCTTGCCCTTGAACACGGCCTTTGGGTAAGTATTGCTCTCCATGTAGTTCTCGTTGAAGTGCTCCTGCATCAGTGCCTTCTCGAACTCGAAACCCTTGATCAGCACGGAGAACTCCAAGGCGCCCGAGGTGGCATCATACACACTGGCCGCTTTGTAGTTGTTCGCCTCGATGTTCTCCAGCGGGGTCTCGGAGCGGAAGGCCACATGGCCGGTGCGGCTGCCGTAGCGTTCCTGTGCGGTGGTGAGGGTGGGGATCAGCAGGCCGATGAAGGCCAGGATGGTGATGGGGGTCTTCATGTTCAGTGGTTTCATTCCGTCAGGTCAATCATCATTCCACGATCGTGCAACGCTGCAGCAGTACGTCCAGGTTATAGCCGGCGCAGAAGCCCTTGAGGTTCACTTGCGCGTCCTTCTTCAGTTCCAACACCGTGCCAGGCGCGAACTCGCAAACGATCGCCCCGAGCGGATCGCCGGTCTCCAACATGACGTTCACCGGACCACCGGCATCACCGCTCACCTCGCGCACCGTACCGCTCACCTGCACCGCCTTGTCGTTGAAGCGCGCATTGGCAGCGGTCTCATCGCTTGTATAGGCGGTGAACAGTTCGGTCGCCGTGATCACCACATCGGCTTTCACGTCCTCCGCCTGGGCCAGGCCCCGGTTCCATTCCTGGATGCCGAAATAGACCGCGGCAACTGCCACGCCCAGGATCAGGACCAGTAGAACGCGCTTTGTCATGATGCTCAGTTGTTATTGGCCCCGTTGTCGATCCACACCTGGAGCTTCTGCTGGTCGCACGAACTGAGCGCGCCCGAGGGCGGCATGTCCTTGGTGACGAGAGCGCGTTGTTGCACGGCACCGACATTGGCGTTCACCCCGGCGTAGGTGGATAGATCGGGCGATACGCTTCCCCCCACATGGCAGCCCGGAACCGCACAATTGGTGGACACGATCGGTTCCACGGCACCGGAATAGGTAGTGTTCGTCAGGTCGCAGGAGGTGCCGGGGTAAAGCTCCTGCTCCACGTCGTAGTAACATCCTGGGAAGCAAAGCGCAAGCGCGGCCGAAAACAGGACGGAAAGAAGCGTTCTCACAGGCGGTCAGTTGTTCGGAGCACCGTTGCGCGCCCAGATCATGAACTTGTAAATGTCACAGGCCGGAAGATAGGAATCATCGACATAGGGCGGCATGTGCGAGTAATTCCCCAGGTGCTTGATGGACCCCTCCAGCATGGTATTGACGGCGATCATGTTGCAGGTGCTCCACTGGGTCAGGTCCAGGTTGCCGTCAGGGGCGCTCCCACCGTGGCACCCGTTGCATTTCGCACTGAAGATCGGTGCGATATCGGCACTGTAGGTGATGTTGGTTGTGTCGCAATCGTTGCAACCGTTGTTGGGCGCACCCTGGAGGATCCAGTTGTAGATCG
Source organism: Flavobacteriales bacterium (assembly GCA_044346705.1). Lineage (GTDB taxonomy): Bacteria > Bacteroidota > Bacteroidia > Flavobacteriales_F > PHOS-HE28 > PHOS-HE28. The sequence continues at coordinate 5,035 of JBIIYP010000040.1, read as the reverse complement.
CCTGCTCCTGGGCCGCGGTCAGTTGGGGTGAGCCGGAGGGCGGCATGGCATCGTTGCCCGTTTCATTGATGCCCCTGTCCCACAGGTCACTGTTCCCGGGGTTCCCCGGTTCCACCTGCTGCATGATGGATGCGTAACTGAAAAGCCCCACACCATCCTCCTGCGTGATCGCATCATGGCAACCGGCCGTGGTGCAGTAAGAGACGAGGAGCGGGAACACGGTGTTCTGGAAATAGACCGTGTTCGGGTCGCAGGGGTCGGTATTGATCGGGGCCAGCCACAGGCCATCGTCCACCAGCCCACCACCACCACCGCCATCGTCGGTGAACAGCGGCCCGATGGGTTCATGCTTGCAACCGGGAACGGCCAGGGCCAGGGTGAAGGCCAATGCGACCATACCGGCCACCGTTCTGTGCTTTGCAAGGGTAGCGATGTTCCGCATGCGTTGAAGAGCGTTACTGGGGGGCATTCGTTGCCTGCATTCCAAAACTAGACCGGCGACACCCCCGTTCAAAAGCGGATGCCGATGAAGCGGTACCGGAGGGTGACGGACCGGATCGGAGGCCTCACCGCCCCGTCCAGGCGCCGCTCAGCGCTCATGCATTGAACGGATAACACGCTCCGACCGGTCAGCCGATGGGCGCCAACGCGAAGCTCCACCGTCGTGTCACTGCCCGGAAAGCCACCGTTTGAAATCGGCGCTCCGTTCACTGCTCACCACCGCATCTTCGGTATAGGGCGGGTCCATGACCACCTTCACACGGCTCTTGCTGTAGGCGATCAGCTCCTTGATGCTCTCGAAGTGCACGATGAGCTGGCGGTTCAGGCGGAAGAACTTCTCGTTGTCGAGCTGCTTCTCCAGGCGGTCAAGGCTTTCGTCAAGGGGCAGGTCGCGGCCCTCCCGCGTGCGGATGAAGGTGTTCTTCTCCAGCGAGTGGATGTAGGCGATGTCCTTCGGCTCCACCACCTTGAAGTGGTCGCCGTAGCGGATCAGGAACCGCTTGATCGGGGCCGATGGCTGCTCCGTGGTGGACATCACGACATGGGCGTGATCGCGCACCACCCCGGCCTTTCTTGCCCGGGAAATGGCTTCCTTCAACTCCTCCTTCTTCAACGGTTTCAAGAGGTAATCCAGGGCGTTCACGCGGAATGCGCGGATGGCGTGCTCATCGTATGCCGTGGTGAAGACCACCGGAAAGGGCACCTCCGTGTGCTTGAAGATCTCGAAGCTCTCCCCATCGGCCAGCTGCACATCAAAGAAGGCCAGGTCCGGGGTTTCGTTGTCCTCGATCCACCGGACCGAATCGGAGATGGTCTCCGCCGATCCGACCACATGGATGGTGGGATCGATCTCCTCCAGCAACTTGGTCATCCGCTTGATCGCGGCGGGCTCGTCCTCGATGATCAGTACGTTCATGGCTTGGGTAGCAAGGGGATGCGGACGCGAAAGTAGGCGCCGTCATTGGTGACCTCCACCGGCATCACGCTGAGCGCGGCGTATCGCTTCCGGATGCTGTCCACGCCGAATCCTGTGGAGGGCAGGGCCGACCTTCGCAACCGAACGGGGTTCACCACCTCCAAGCCTTCACCTACCGCCACCACTTCGATGCGCAGCGGGTCGGCGCTGGTGGCGGCGTTGTGCTTGATGGCGTTCTCCACCAGCAACTGCAAGGTGAGTGGAGGCAACAGGTGCTCACGCATCTCCTCGGGGATGCGAATGTCCAAGGCAATGCGCTCGCCGAACCGACGCTGCTCCAGGTAGAAATAGGTGTCCAAAAGGCGCAACTCCTCGCGCAAGGGGATCAGTTCCTTGTCGCGCACCATCAGGATGTTGCGGAAGAACTCGCTGAGGTGCTCCACATGCTCCACCGCCTTGCCCTTGTCCTCTTCGATCAGCTCGATCAAGGTGTTGAAGCTGTTGAACAGGAAGTGGGGGTTCACCTGGCTGCGGAGAGCGTCAAGCTGGAACCGGGCCTTCTCCTTCTCCACCCTGTCCCGGTAGCGCAACCGCGATTCACGCCCCCTGATCAGGACGAACAACAGGGTGAGCGCCGCAGCGAAAATGGCCACCAACGCTGCTGGCGTCCGGTACCACGGGGCCCGCACCAGGAATGGCAACGACACCCATTCCTCCGGAGGGTCATCCTCCGCCAGGAAGGCCCTCAGCTCGAGCACGTATCGCCCCGGAGGAAGTCTCGAGAAGCTCACCTCCCGGTCACGCGTCTCACGGATGGTGGCGTCGTAGCCGGCCAGCCGGTATTGGAACCGGACACTGGCCGGAGCCGCGAAGAAAGGACCGGCGAAGCGGAACTGCACGAAGTTCTGGTCGTGACGCAGGTCGATGGGAAGATCGAAAGGGATGCTCTCGCCACCCGCTTCCAGCGCGGTGATCACACAGGGCACACGGTCGTTGAGCACCGGCGCGCTCGCCGCAATGCGTACAAGGCCCTTATCACAGGCCAGCCAGATGGCCCCCTGATCGTCCACGGCGATGGTGTTGAGCTCCGCATCGATGCCGGTGAGCCCGATCGAACCGCCGAGGTCCAGCAGGTCATCGCCCGCCGGCTTGTACAAGGCCACACCACTGCTCCCCATCGCCACAAGTTGCTCGCCACTGGCAACGATGCCGAACACACTACCATCAAAAGGTGGCTTGTCCGCTGCGTGGCATGCCAGGCTATCCCCCAGCACCTGGCATAGTCCCGTCCCGGGACCGCATGCCCAGGCCCTGCCTTGATCATCCAGGGTGAACGAATAGAAGCTTTCCACCGCTTGTGTCCCGCGGATCCGCGTGGTCGTTCCGGAGGGATCCAAGCGCAACACCCCGCTCCCGTCCGTGGCGGCGAGCACCGAGCCGTCGGCCATCGGCAGCACGTCATAGACAAAGCCACTGCCCGGTATGGCCGGATGCTCGAAGCGTCCATCAGCCCTTCGCACACAAAGGCCGGCAAGGGTGGCGAACCAAACCTCTTCCCCGCGCATGCGCACGCTGAGCACATTGTTGTTCGCCAGTCCATCGGATTCGCTGTAATGGAGAATGCTGCCATCCGCGGCAATGCGATAGACGCCATCCCCTACCGTTCCCACCCAAATGCCGCCCTGCTCATCCGCGCGCAGGCTGGCGACCGGAGTGCTCATGCCGACCTCCAGGTCCGCACGGTCCAGGCGGAGCTCATCCGCGAAGGCGGCCCCGTGGTGATAGATGCCATCCGCCGTGGCGAACCAGATGCGGCCCAGATGGTCACTGCACAATGCCGTTATGTGGCGCAGGTCGCGCTCCTCATGCTTGGGTACCAACAGCACATTGGGGTCGGCGCGGTGAATGCGGTCGCTCCCATCACACCAGAGGACCGATCCGTCCGTAACGCGCAGCAGGTCCACCGCCTGAACACCCACCTCAGCGGCCGCGTTAGTGGGCAGATAGGACGCCAGCCCCTGGTTCACATCACACACCACCACGCCATTGCGCGAGGTGGCGGCCCAGATGATCGTTCCTTCGGCCATGATGGCGTTCACCGGTCCATGCTGCCAGGTGCTGTCCAGCAGGCGCACACGGGGTCGGGTGGCCCGGGGGTCGAACGTGAGCACGCCGCCGCGATCGGTACCTGCCCATAAACGCCCTCCCGAAGCCGGAGAAAGCGAAAGCACGAGATTATCCGGCAGTCCATCCTGCTCGCGTATCCTGCGCAGGACACCATGCCAGCTGCAAATGGCAATGCCCTGGTCGGTGGCCACGGCCACCTTGTCCTCGTCCACCAGACAGAGGTCGTTCACATGGTCATCATTGAGGCCCTGCGCCATGGTGATCCACTTGGGGACACCTTTACGCACGACCATCACACCGGAGCCGTAGGTCGCCAGCCAGAGGTCACCCTGTCCGTCGCGCGCCACCGCCCGTACCGGGGATCGGACCAGCAGACTGTCCCGGAACAAGGTGTCGCAGCGCATTCCCACGCAGCGCACAACGGTGCCGTCGTTCCAAACGGAATAGACCTCACCGGACCGGGCGCCCAATGCGGTGATCGTGCGCCCCTCCGCCACCATGACCTTTTCGCACAGTTCGCCATCGGTGCGCAACAGTCCGACGTCCGTCGCCAACCAGAGGAGCCCTTGCGCGTCCTGGGCCATCGACCGGACCCGCGGCCGTTGCTGCCCGGCGCGGACCTCAAAGGACCGCACGTACGGATACTGCGCGGAGGAACAGAACGATGAAAGGAAGACCAGGAGAAGCAGTGCTGACCTGCTCATCGTGGCTTGTTCTTGGGCCCGAAAAGCAGATCGATCCTCACCTCCACCTGGGTAGCGACCTTCTGTTGGACAACACGCGGAACACGGATGGCATGGTCCTCCAGCAGCACATGGAACAGGCTGGTCACCCGGATGCCATCCGGAGCGGTCACACATGCGCATTCAATGATGCGTTCACGCGTCACGCCATGAATGGTGAGCTCCCCTTTTGCGCGCACCCGGTAGTTGCCGGACCGGGTGAGGTCCACGGATTCGATGATCCTGCCTTGGAACGTGATGCTCGGAAAACGCCCGCTCTCCAAATAATTCTCATTGAAATGCTCCTTCTGCAAGGGGCTGTTGAAGCCTTCAAGGGAACGAACAGGCATTTGCACGGCGAAGGTGCGCTGTTGTGCATCGATGATGCCCGTGCTCTCCGAGCTCTTCGCGGTGATCCGTTCCATGGGTGCATCGCTTACGAAGGCGACCTCCGAACGCTGCACGTTGCGCAGGTCCTGTGCACCGACCTGGATGACCAGGGTGATGAAGGAAAAGATAAGAAAGCGCCGCATCAGGGGAAAGGAACGAGCTCGATGCCGAAGCTACGAAGCACCCCGGACACTCATGGTCCGGCCAGACCTGCGCGATCGGTCTCTCCGACCTTTTCGAGGTGGAGGTGTGGCCCGTGACGCCGCGCCCGAAGGGGGAGGCTTCGGACATGAAGCGGATGGGCTGCGCCCCTCCGCTTCATACGTTATGGATGGCCGTACGAGCCAGCTCGCGGCCATCCGTAACGCATGAAGCCGCC
>JBIIYP010000039.1:0-34556 GCA_044346705.1 Flavobacteriales bacterium | reverse complement strand
GAAGCTCATGATGCCGGTGCCCCTCAGGTGCGGAGGGAACACATGGCCTGGCACATTGGTGGTGAACGCGTTGTTCTTAATGTTCACGTTGGTCACATCCACCAAGCGGACATGTTCTGCCGCCGCGCTACGGTGCTCTCCATCGCCGTATGCTGGGTCCAGCAGGAAAGTGTTGGTCTCGAAGGTGCAGCCCTCGATCTTACAGACATTGGCGTGTTCCACTCCTCCGATCAAGTTCCTCGTGGGGCGGATCTCAATGTCCATGTAGTTGTTGTAGAACGCACAGTCCGTTGCCCAGAGGACGCCACCGTTGTGGTCTTCGCTGCCCGGCTTGAACACACGAACCCCATACCGGGCGTTCTCCACGGTGCTTCCACCTTCAAGGATCATGCGGCCAGTGGCCGTGTTCCCGCTGAAAGGATACTGGGCATGGTCCGTTTCACCCCACACCTCCATGCCCTGCCACATCATCTCACACGCATTTGTGAAGTGCGCACCCTCGGCGTTCAACTGCCCACCGCGCTCCACGATCACCTTCGCGTTCGGCCCGAACTCGAGGACCACATCCGGCTCGATGATCAAACGCTGGTCCTGAGGGATGCGGAGGGTTCCACGAATGCGTAACCGACCATCAGAATCACCATCACCGGGGAGGTTGGTGGTGCTCCATGTTTGTAGTCCGCTGATGGTGATGTTGTTCGCTTCGTAGAACGCACTGGAATAACAGTTCCAAGGGCAGGGCCGTTCGTTGGCCGCCGGAACGAACGCATTGATGGAGCCGGGCTGAAAAGCCACATGGTAGTTGCCGTTGACAGCTGTAGAGTCCCAAGCGAGCGTTTCGCCATCCTCCACAACGATATAGGCGTCCATGATGGTGACACATGGCTCAATTCGCAGCGTGTTCCCGGACTTCACGAAGTAGGTGGAACTGCTATCGCCCAAGGTGCTGGGCACCGGCGCGATCAGCGGATCGGGGTAGAGTCCGTCAGGGTCGGTGGCGAGCACTGCGCTAACGGAGGGGTGTACCCCATGCACGGTCTTGAACGTGTAGCCGCTGGGGAAGACGAGCGTGTCGCCTGTATACGCCGGGGCCATCTCGATCAGCACCTCGCTGGGGTTGTAGATGATCCGTTCGGCAACATTGATGGTCCGTAGGTCAATGGGTTTGTCGATCACATAGATGTGCGGGACATCCCAAGCTGTGTCCCCTGCGAAGAAAGTTTCTTGGTGACCATTGACATCAGGGTGATACCCGGCATACCCGTTCCCAGAAATGTTCAGCAGCGGGGCTTCGAGCATCGCGTAAGGTGGAGGATGCAGATACGCATCATCCGGATAGGTCGCTGTGCTCGGATCAACCGGGAAGACCTGCCCACCAGGGCCAGGAGCAACGGGTGGGAAATAGTTCGCTGTTGAGTCCGCGCTGCCATCCTCTACATACCAGCTGCCGTTCCCGGTCGCATCATAGGGGTGCCCACTTCCGGCCGGGTCATGTAGGAGTACTGGCCTGAAGACCACGTCCCATGACTGCGACTGGCCTTCGTACCATTCGGCAAAGGGATAGTTGCGCATGCGGCCGCGCGTGTTGTCGTACACCCATGATACCGAATCCAAGGGCGTTCCATCTCCGTCGAGCACGATCAAGGTGTGCTTCAGGACGGCATGGGGAAGCCATTGTCTATTGATGGAATCCGGGCCGCAACCAGCAACGGAGACGGCATGGAACATGGTACTGGCCAAAGCCGCTGGCCGGGACATCACATTATTGGTTCCGGCGTTCGTAGTGGACATACGCCCGGAGACCGAACGCATCAGGTTCCTAGGGTTCGTTGCCCCCGGAACGTTCCGCTCCCAAGCCCAGCCAGAACAATCCACACCCTCGTCAACCCGACCAAAGCTCTCCAGGGCAGGCATGACCATTGTCCGGTCACCCACCTGTGGAACCTCATCTTTCGGCGTGAACGGGAATGAAACCACCTCGATCCTGTACATGACCTCCTTCGCCATCGGGTCGATCCAATAGAGCCAGTCCTTCAGGTGGATCTGGTACTCCCCTTCATAATTCGAATAGAACGTACTATCCATGATAGGACCAATGGCCAGGGTGTCTCCCAGATGGTCCTGGTAAGGGTTATGAACGAACTGAGCCCTTGACCCAACGCACAGAAGCAGGCTGACCCCAACAGCGAATGGCTTGTACATGGTCTCGTGCTCTTGGTTCCTCCCGAAGGTATATAACAGCATCGAGAACACAGAGGTGCAGCGATGGGCATCGTGGGTGACCGTTCGGGGCCTTGTGCGCTCCACAGTGTACCGCGTGGGTGAGGGAAGGCAACCATTGAAGGACCAGACTTGGGCATAACCTGCGGAACCGATCTATGGCTATCTGGTTCCCGGGTCTGCCCTTCGCCGGTCCACGACCCTCGGGTCCTCAACACAATGGCAGCTCCGACTGGCCGCTCTATCCAAGGCCAACGCTTACCACCTTTGCGCCAATGATCAAGCTGCCGATCCCTTCCATGCACGGCCACACCACGGAACGCCTCAACTTCCGGCTCATCACCTTGGACGATGTGGACCTGTGGATGCCCTACATCAACAGCGCCGAGGCGATCCGTTTCATGGCCTTCACGCAGGGCAGCCGGGCGGATTGCATCTTCATGCTGCAGCGCTCGTTGGACCGCTATGCGGAGAGCGGCAGCGGCTTGAACATGCTGGAGCTGAAGGCCACGGGTGAGGCCGTGGGCCAGTGCGGCCTGTTGACCCAGCTTGTCGACGGTGCGATGGAACTGGAGATCGGCTACCACATGCTGCCCGCGCATTGGCACCAGGGCTACGCCACGGAGGCCGCCATCGCGTGCAAGCACTTCGCCTTCGAACGGAAGCTGGCCCCTTCGCTCATCTCGCTGATCGACCCGGAGAATTTCGCTTCGCAGCGCGTGGCCTTGCGCAATGGCATGGTGGCGGAGCGGACCACCCTGCACCGGGACCGGCCTGCGGTCGTTCATCGCATCACCATCGACCCGACCTGAGCGACGGCCATTATCTTGGGCCTTCGACAGCACGCACCGTTCCGGATGAACCTCCGCAAGTCCCCCATCTTCAATGGCATCCTCTTCGCGCTGCTCACCGCCGGCACGATCTTCGGCCAGGCGCGCGGGCTGCACGCGGTGGAATACGTCTGCAAGCCATTGATGATGATCGTGCTGTCGTCCTGGTTCTTCTTCAACAGCCGGCGCGTGGGCGACCGCTTCACCCTGCTGGTACAGGCCGGTCTCTTCTTCTCGCTCATCGGTGATGTCGCCCTGATGTTCGAGCACGTGGACGAGTTCAACTTCCTCCTAGGGCTGGCGGCCTTCCTCCTGGCACAGGTATGCTACACGCTCGCTTTCGCGCACAACGTTTCCACGGTGGGTGGCCCCCAGGGCATTCCCCTTTCCGTCCCGCTGGCGCTCGCGTTCATCGGCTACGGAGTCGTTTTCGCCATGTCGATCGAACCGCGTCTGGAGGAGGACGTGGTGGTCCCCGTGCTGGTCTACGCCGCCACGATCACCGTGATGGGCATCGCCGCTGCGTTGCGTTACCGCCGCACCTACCCCCGGAGCTTCTGGATGGTGCTTTCGGGTGCGATCTTCTTCATTGCTTCGGACAGCCTGCTGGCGACCGACCGTTTCGTCCGCCCGATCGCGCATGGCGACCTGCTGGTGATGGTGACCTATGCGCTGGCCCAGTTCCTTATCGCGGCCGGGGCATTGGCCCATGTGCTCGATCCAGAGAGCATCCGCCGGAAGGCCGCGCTCACCACCTGATCAGTTCGCCCCCCCTGTCAAGACCGCTCTATCCTCATCTGACCGATGTCACTCCGGCCATGAGCCGGAGTTGCGAAAATGATCCCTCTACCTCAACGATCCCGGGCCACCTTTCAACTGATCCGTCCCCAGACGGCCTGAGTGCGCATGCGCTCCGCCATTTCACCTGCGATGGGTGCGTTCTTCGGATCGACCAGCTCGGGATCCGCATCAAGGATGCGTTGCGCGGCGGCGCGTGCCTGCTGAAGGATGTCCTGGTCGTGCACCAGGTCGGCAAGGTGCAAGGTGGGCAGGCCGCTCTGCTGCGTGCCTAGGATGTCGCCGGGGCCACGCAGGCGCAGGTCCACCTCCGCGATCTCGAATCCGTCGTTGGTGCGCACCATGGTGCCCAGGCGCGTACGCGCGTCGTTGCCCAGCTTGTCCCCGGTCATCAGGATGCAGAAGCTCTGTTCCGCGCCGCGACCCACCCGGCCGCGCAACTGGTGCAGCTGGCTCAGCCCGAAGCGGTCCGCGTTCTCGATCACCATCACGCTTGCGTTCGGCACGTCCACGCCCACCTCGATCACCGTGGTGGCCACCAGGATGCTCGTCTCCCCCTTCTTGAAGCGCGCCATCTCGTAGTCCTTCGTGGCGGGGTCCATGCGGCCGTGCACCATGCTCACCGCGTACTTCGGCAGGGGGAAGCGACGCGTCATGGCCTCGAAGCCGTCGGTGAGGTCCTTGAGGTCCTTCGCCGGGTTGGTGGCGGCGTCGCCCTTCGTGCTCTCCTCGATCAGCGGATACACCACGTAGACCTGGCGGCCCTTCGCGATCTCCTCCTCCATGAAACCGAACACGGCGTTGCGCGCGCTGTCATAGCGGTGCACGGTCTTCACCGGCTTGCGGCCCGGGGGCAGCTCATCGATCACGCTCACGTCGAGGTCGCCGTACAGCGTCATCGCCAGCGTGCGGGGGATCGGTGTGGCGGTCATCACCAGCACGTGGGGCGGCATGGTGTTCTTGGCCCAGAGCCGCGCGCGTTGCGCCACACCGAAGCGGTGCTGCTCGTCGATCACCACCAGGCCGAGGTTCTTGAACACCACCGGGTCCTCCAGCAAGGCATGTGTGCCGATGAGGATGTGGATGTGGCCTTCCTTCAGCGCGGTATGCAGGCTGCGGCGTTCCGCGGTCTTGGTGCTTCCGGTGAGCAGGCGTACTTCCAGCGGCATGTCCTTCAGCATGCGGCTCAGCGTGGCGAAGTGTTGCTGCGCGAGGATCTCGGTGGGTGCCATCAGCGCGGCCTGGAAGCCGTTGTCCAACGCGATCAGCATGCACAGCAGCGCCACGAGCGTCTTGCCACTGCCCACATCACCCTGGATCAGCCGGTTCATCTGCTGGCCGCTGCCCATGTCCTTGCGGATCTCCTTCACCACGCGCTTCTGGGCACCGGTGGGTTCGAAAGGCATGTGCTCCTTGTAGAAGGAGTTGAAAAAGTCCCCGACACGATCGAAGCGGTTGCCTTTCACCTGCTGCTGTAAGAGCAGCTTTTGCTTCAGCAGTTGCATCTGGATGAAGAAGAGCTCCTCGAACTTCAGGCGGCGCGTGGCCTGATCGAGGTGGTGCTGGTCCTTGGGCGCGTGCAGCTGGCGGTAGCACTCCTCCCGCGACAGACCGCCGAGCCATTGCACCAATCCGCTGCTCAGGTTCTCAGGGATATGGAGGCCGGGCGTGAGCAGCAGGGTGTGCGTGAGCTTGCCGATGGCGCGGCTGCCGAGGCCCTTGGCGGTGGCTTTCTCCGTGGTGCTGTAGACGGGTTGAAGCGTCGCATCGAGACCGGCCTCCCAGGCTTCCGCCGGCTCCACTTCGGGATGCGCCAGGTTGAACTTGTCCCGGAACACGCTGGGCTTGCCGAAGACGATGTACTCCTGCCCGTTCTTCAATGAGCCTTGCAGCCACTTGATGCCCTTGAACCACACGAGCTCGATGCTGCCGGTGGCGTCGGTGAGCTTCGCGGTGAGCCGTCGCCCCTGCTTCTCGCCGAGCGTCTTGACATCCGAGATCACGCCGCGCAGTTGCACGCTGGGCAGCTCCTCGTTCACCTCGCGCACCGTGTGGAAGCGGCTGCGGTCCACGTAACGAAAGGGGAAATGCTGCAGCAGGTCGCCGAAGGTGGCGATGCCCAGCTCCGCGCGCAGCAGCTCGGCCCGTTGGGGGCCCACGCCCTTCAGGTACTCGATCGGGGTCTCGAGGTAGCCGTGCATCGGTGCCGAAAATACGGGGGCACCGACCGTATCAGGCTCACCCCCGCTCCGCCGCCCGCAACCCGATCCCCTTCACCAGGTAATAGCCGCTGATCAACAGCACCCCGAGCAGCGCGGTCATCAGCCAGACCTGCTCATGCCGGAACGGATGCAGCACCGGCTGCGCGATGTCCCAGGCCAGGGAGCGCGGGGCGTATACCACGTCCCAGCTGTTCCACCGCAGCATGCGGCCCAGGTAGATGCCAAAAGCGCTGAGGAAGACCGCCGCGACGACACCGAGCACAGCGAAGGTCCGGTTCAACGTTCGCTTCAGGACATCCTCCGCCAGGTGCAACGAGAGGTAACCGACGAAGAGACCCGTGAGCGCGAAGGCGAGCAGCATCACCAGGTCGTACCACAGCGGCACGGGGGCGCGGTGCTTCAGGTGCATAAGGTCGGTAAGGATGTAGGGCGCGTTAGGGAAGAAGAGGAGCCAGGGGCCCAGCATGGGGAGCGCCAACAGTTTCCACCGCGTTCGGCTTACGGCCTGTGCGGCCCACGCGAAGCCGAGCGGGATCACGGCCAGCGCCAGGTTCCAGCTGAGGAAATAGAAGGACGTGCGGTCGCTGAGCGCGATACGACCGGCGAGCAACGCCAGGCAAAAGCCACAGCTCAAGGCGATCCAGTTGAGCAGCGCGACATGGCGCCAGAGGAGGTCGTGTGCGGTACGGAGCATGGGCGGTGGGAATGCCGGAGCAACGCAAGGGCCGCCACGGCTATTGCACGGGCTACGGAATCCCTCACCACACCCCCGGCAGCAGCCGCGCCACACCCTTCATCCGCTCTTGGTAATCCAGATGCCTTGCGGTGAGCAGACCTTCCTCGTAACGCACCTTCACCAGTAGCACCACGAGGCACACGCCCAAGGCAAGCCACCGCCACACGCTGGGCGTGCCGAACGTGACACCCATACCGCAAAGCAGCACCGCCGTGTACATCGGGTGGCGCAGGAACCGATAGATGCCGACCTGCGAAAGCGTGTTGCCTTCACGCGGATCGGGCAGGATGGTGAAGTTGCTTCGGCCCAGCGATAGCGCCGCCCAAGCGAAGACCAGCAGACCCAGGACGAAGAGGCACCAGGCCCACCATGGCAAAGACCAACCGCCGCCGAAGAGCAGGACCGCGATGGAACCGAATTGGCCGAGGACGAGGAGGATCGATCGCATGGGCGATCAGATCGCCCCCATCCCCAACATCAACGCCGGCTCCTCCATCAACCCTTTGAAGGTGTTGAGGAAGGCGGCTCCGGTGGCGCCGTCCACCACGCGGTGGTCGCAGCTCAGCGTCACCTTCATGGTGTGGCCGGGCACGATGGCGCCGTTGCGCACCACGGGCTTCTCCATGATGCCGCCGATGGCCAGGATGCAGGCGTCGGGCGGGTTGATGATGGCGGTGAACTCCTCGATGCCGAACATGCCGAGGTTGGAGATGGTGAAGGTGTTGCCCTCCCATTCGGCGGGTTGCAGCTTCTTCTCCTTGGCCTTCTTGGCGAGCTCGCGTACCTCGGCACCGATGGTGCGAAGGGGCTTGCCATCCGCGAAGCGGACCACGGGAACGAGCAGGCCATCCTCCACGGCCACGGCGACACCGATGTGCACGTGCTCATTGTACCGGATGCGGTCGCCGAGCCAGCTGCTGTTCACCTTCGGGTTCGACTTCAGCGATACGGCCACGGCCTTGATCACCATGTCGTTGAAGCTGACCTTGTCCGGCGCGATGCTGGCGTTGATGGCCTCGCGCACTTGCATCGCGCGTTCCATATCGATCTCCAGCGTGAGGTAGAAGTGCGGCGCAGTGAACTTGCTTTCGGCCAGGCGCTTGGCGATGGTCTTGCGCATCTGGCTCACGGCCACTTCGGTGAAGCGCTCCTCCTGTACGGCGGTGTACCCCCCCCCGGTGAAGCCTTCGATGTCGCGCTTGGTGATGCGGCCTTCGGGACCACTGCCTTTCACGCGACCGATGTCGATGCCCTTCTCTTCCGCAAGGCGCTTGGCGAGCGGACTGGCGTGCTTGCGACCGCTGCCGTTCGTTGCAGGTGCGATGGTGACAGGCTTGGGAGCCGTGGCAACAGGCGCCGGTGCTTGAGCGGCCGATGCAGGGCTTGCAGCGACGGCCTGCGCAGCGGGGGCAGCAGTCTTGGGGGTTTCCGTGGGTGCTGCGGCAACAGGGGCCGCAGCGCTCTCGGCCAGGATCTTCGTGATGTCCTCACCGGCCTTACCGAACACAGCGAGCAGGCTGTCCACCGCAGCGGTTTTGCCCTCGGGCACACCGACGTGCAACAGCACACCGTCGTAGAAGCTCTCGAACTCCAGGGTGGCCTTGTCGGTCTCGATCTCGGCGAGGATCTCACCGCTCTTCACCGTGTCACCCACCTTCTTGTGCCACTTCGCCACCACACCCTCGGTCATGGTGTCGCTCAACTTCGGCATGCGTACGATCTCGGCCATGTTGGTTGTCGTTGTTTCACCACTGCGGTGAAGGGGAATGCGAATGAACCACGGATGCACACGGATGGACACAGATGAACCTTACGCTGTGCCTCAGCGATGCTTGCATCCTCAATCCTTGATGAAGGGATAATCCGGCGTCTTGTAAACGTCCTCGTACAGGGCTTCGGGGCCGGGCAGGGGGCTTTCCTCCGCGAACTTCACGGCCTCCTCCACCTCCTGCTTGATCGCCACATCCAGCGCTTCGAGCTCGGCCTCGGTGGCCCACTTGTTCTTCAGCAGCTTGGCGCGCACGTCCTCGATGGGGTCCTGCTGCTTGTACTCCTCCACCTCCTCCTTGGTGCGGTACTTCTGCGGGTCGCTCATGCTGTGGCCGCGGTACCGGTAGGTCTTGATCTCCAGCAGGTAGGGACCCTTGCCTTCGCGGCAGTGGGCGCAGGCCTTGGCGATGGCCTCGTGCACGGCCTCGCACTTCATGCCGTCCACGGGCTCACCGGGCATGTCGTAGCTCTCGCCCAGCGTGTACAGGTCGTGCACATTGCTGGTGCGTTCCACGCTGGTGCCCATCGCGTAGTTGTTGTTCTCGATGATGAAGATCACCGGGAGCTTCCACGTCATGGCCATGTTGAAGGTCTCGTGCAGCATGCCCTGCCGCACGGCGCCGTCGCCCATGGAGCATAGCGTCACGCTGTCGTTGCCGTTGTACTGGTCGGCGAAGGCGATGCCGGCGCCCAGGCCGATCTGCCCGCCCACGATGCCGTGGCCGCCGAAGAGGTTGCGCTCCTTGTCGAAGTAGTGCATGCTGCCCCCCTTGCCCTTGCTGGTGCCGGTGGTGCGGCCGTAGAGCTCGGCCATCACGTTCCTCGCCGGGGTGCCGAGCACCAGCGGATGCGCGTGGTCGCGATAGCCGGTGATGATGCGGTCGTTCTTCTGGATCGCGGTGATCATGCCCGCGAGGATGGCCTCCTGACCGATGTAGAGGTGGCAGAAGCCGCCGAACTTCTGCATGGTGTAGAGCTGCCCGGTCTTCTCCTCGAAGCGCCGCATGAGGAGCATGTCCTTGAACCAGCGCTGGTAGGTCTCCTTGGTGAAACCGTGGGTGTCGGACTTCTTCGCGGCGCCCGCCGATGCCTTGGCGGGGGTGGATGCGGTCTTCGTGGCCATGGAAAAGGGTGCTCCGTGGAGCGGGCCAAAGATAACCTAGGGGCTCTTGTCCGTGGGGACGGCCTGAGGGCCTATCTGCGGAGGAAGGAACTGTCGAACGACAGGGGGAGCAGGCTGTCCGCGCTGTAGGTCTCCAGCACAGGCCCACGCACGTTGCCCATGAGCAACCTGATCGGCGTGCCCTGGCGCTGTTCCTGTTCCAGCAGCGCCTGCCTGCAGATGCCGCAAGGCGTCACCGGATCGCGGCCCTTCACTTGGGGCACCACGATGGCCAGCGCCTCCACCTCGCCACGCGGAAGCACCGACAGTGCAGCGTGCAGGGCGGCACGTTCCGCGCAGATGCCGACCGGGAAGGAGGCGTTCTCCTGGTTGCAGCCGGGCACGATCTCGCCGGAGGCCATGCGGAGCGCCACGCCCACCTTGAACTTGGAATACTTCGCATAGGCGTTCCGGGCCGCACGCTGTGCCAGCTTGAGCAGCTCCTGATCCTCCGTGGGCAGCGCCGACCAGGTGGGGTGGTGCATGTACAGCGTTGTGACCTTGCGAGAAGTGGACATGTCGGGTTCCGGGTAGGGTGCCGAAGGTAACCGGATGAGGACATCGACGGCCCATGCCGCCAACGGCGGTTGGTTAGCTTTGGCGGCTTCGTTCCCATGCCCACGCTCCAGGAGGTCATCCACCATTTCGACCCCATCTCCCTTGCCGAGATGGACCGGGTGGAGCTGCTTGACCGCATGGACACCAAGTACGTGTTCGGGTCCGTGCAGCTCCCGGAACTGCTCGCAACGCTGCGGCCGGAATACCGCATCCTGGAGGTGGAAGGCAGGCGTGGCACGGACTACCGTTCGCTCTACTTCGACACCGCGGAGCTGAGGCACTACCACGAGCACCACAACGGACACGCGTTCCGGAGCAAGGTGCGCTACCGCGAGTACGTGGGCAGCGGCCTCGCCTTCCTGGAGGTGAAACGAAAGACCGGTCGTGGTGGCACGAACAAGAAGCGCATCCGGGTGGACGGGATCCCCATGGTGATGACGCCCGAACAACGTTCCTTCGTGACGAAGGCCAGCCCCTGCGCGGAGCCGTTGCTGCCCCAGCTTTGGAACCACTTCACGCGGATCACCCTGGTGCACCGGTCGCGTAACGAACGCCTCACCATCGACCACGACCTGCGCTTCAGCCGGGTGGACGGCGAACGTTCGCTGGAGGGCATCTGTGTGGCCGAATTGAAGGAGGCCCGCGCAGACCGGAGCTCGCCCTTCGCTCACCTGATGCGCCAGTTGGGCGTGCGTCCTGCGGGCATGAGCAAGTACTGCATCGGCCTGTTGCTTCTGCGCCCTGACGTGAAACGCAACGCCTTCAAACCCATCCTGCTCCAATTGGAGCGTATCCGCAACGCCGCCTGACGGACCGACCATGATGACCTCGAAGCTCTTCGGCATGCGCATCTTCCACGAGGACCTGTGGGAGCTGCTGTTCAAGTTCTCCATCGACCTGGTGGTGCTCTTCGTCCTCATCCGTGTCATCTACTACCCCATTCACCGGAAGAAGGACCATCTGTTCACCTACTTCCTCTTCAACATCCTGATCTTCTTCCTGTGCGTGCTGCTCAACAATGTGAAGCTCAGCACGGGCTTTGCGTTCGGCCTGTTCGCGGTGTTCAGTGTGCTGCGCTACCGCACCGAGCAGATCAGCATCAAGGACATGACCTACCTGTTCGCCGTGATCGCGCTGGCGGTGATCAACGCCCTGGTGAGCAAGAAGATCAGCCTGGCGGAGCTGGTCTTCACCGACGGCATGATCCTGCTGATGACCTACGTGCTGGAGCACCTCTGGCTCACCCGCCACGAAGCCATGCGATTCGTGAACTACGAGAAGATCGACCTGATCAGGCCTGAGAAACGGGCCGAGCTCTACGCCGACCTGAAGCTCCGCCTGGGCATCAATGTGAACCGCATCGAAGTGGGCAAGATCGATCTGCTGCGCGACACCGTGCAGCTGAGGGTCTTCTACTACGAGGACGAACAGTCCCTCGCTGGGTTCACGGAGATGCGTGCCGACGACGGGGACGACTAGGCATATCAAGCCTTGTGCACCAGGGCCACGGCATGGGCGCACACGCCCTCCTCCCGCCCCACGAAGCCGAGCTTTTCGTTGGTGGTGGCCTTGATGCTCACGGCATCCGGGTCCACACCGAGCAGGGGCGCGATGGCCGCCTGCATGGCCGGGATGTGCGGCTTGATCCTCGGGCGCTCCATCACCAGGCTGCAGTCCACATTGCCCACGACCCAGCCCTTTTCGCGGAGCAGCCGAACGACCTCCTTCAACAGCACCTTGCTGTCCGCGCCCTTCCAGCGCATGTCCGTATCGGGAAAGTGATGGCCGATGTCGCCGAGGGCAACTGCACCGAGCAACGCATCGCAGATCGCATGGAGGAGCACGTCGGCATCGCTGTGCCCAAGGGCACCTGCCGAATGGGGGATCAACACCCCGCCCAGCCAGAGCTCACGCCCTTCGGCAAGCTGGTGCACGTCGTAACCAAAGCCGACCCGGAAGGTCATTCGGCGGATTCCTTCTTCTTCTTTCCATCGAAGTTGAATCCGATGGTGAAGCGAAGCGTGTTGGCCAATGGACTGCGCTGGGTGTTCGCGATCAGGTAGCTCAGGTCCAGCGAGAACACATTGTACTTCAGGCCGGCACCGAGGGTCACGTACTTGCGGTTACCCTTGGTGAAGTGCTCCCAGAAGTAGCCACCGCGAAAGGCGAACTGCTTGGCATACCAGTACTCAAGGCCGGCGCCGAAGTTGATCTCCCGCAGCTCCTCGCGCAGGATGCTGCCGCTCTCCACCTGCACGTTCTGGTTGTCGTCATAGAAAACCACGCCGGGTGCATCGCTGAAGGAGCCGAACATGCCGGCGGCCACGCCACGGTCCGGGTCCTTGCCGCTGGCGATCACGAAGTTGCCCTGGTCGTCCACGGCCACGTTGCCCGAACTATCAAGCAGGTACACCGGCGGCGTGGGCACCAGGAGCTTGTTCACGTCCAGGTTGAAGGACAGGCTGTTGTACTCGTCGAGATCCACGGTCCAACGGGGACCGATACGCAGGTTGATGGGAATGAAGTCACGCTTGGCAGCATCCGAGTACGACATTTTGGCGCCGATGTTGGACACGTTCACACCGAAGGCGAACTCGCCGTTCTTGCGGCCGAACTGCAGGTCATCCTTGATGTAGTAGAACGAGATGTCGGCCGCGATGGTCTGGCCGGCCTTGGTGTTGGCGCCGCTCACGTTGAGCCCGCCGGTAAGGTTGCTGTTCACATACCGCAGCGTGATGCCGCCCGCGGTCTTATTGCTCAGCTTCTGGGAGAAGGTGAGGTCCACGGCGAACTCAGCCGGTTTGAAATCGCGGATCGGCTGCCCGTTGATGTCGGTGAACTGGATGCTGCCGAGGTTGAAGTAGCGCAGCGAACCACCGATGGCCGTGCGCTTGTTCGCCAGTCGCTTGAACCCGGCCAGGTAGGCCATGCTCATATCGGGCACCAGGTTGCGCAACCAGGGGGAATAGGACATGCGGAACTCCCCTTCGTTCTCGGCGAAGACCAGCTTGCTGGGGTTCCAGTGGATCGCGTTCGCATCAGGGCTCACGGCCACCCCGGCATCACCCATGCCGCCAGCGCGGGAATCGGGGGAGATCATCAGGAACGGAACGGCCGTGGTGATGGTGTTGAGCTGCTGATCACATTCCTGGCCCGAAAGCTCATTGATGCAACCGGTGTTCACCTGGGCGCTCATCGGCAGGGCGACAATAAGGCCCATTGCGGGCAGCGACCAATGGATGGGCGTAAGGTTCATGGATCTCTAGGTCTCGAAAAAGGACGGCAAATATACGGGCATGCCCCCGCTTTATTGTGTGGACCGGGTCAGCGCAGGATCACAAGCTTCTCGAACTTATCCGTGGACTCCCCTTCCGGCGTGGTGATGGCGAGCCGGTACACGTAAACGCCCCGGCCCAGCTTGTCCCCCTGGTCGTCCAGGCCGTCCCAGGCCATGGGCTCACTGCGGAAACCATCGCAGTCCAGGGAGCGGTCGAGGGTCTTCACCAGGCGGCCGGCAATGGTGAACACCTGAACCTTCACGTCCAGCGTGGTACAGGGGCGGTTGTGCTCAAAGTAGAACTCCGTGCGCGTGGTGAAGGGGTTGGGGTAGTTCAGCACGTGCTCCAAGGCCAGCTCCGCACTGGGGGCCACCACGAATTCGGTGCTCCGCTGGCTGCTGTTGTTGAACACGTCCCAGGCTTTCAGGTCCAGGGTGTGCGCACCTTCGGCCAGGTCCTTGAACCGGTACCGGACCTTGCCGCTCTTGTAAGTGTCCAGGTCGGCCTCATAGCGGTCGTTCAGCACGAGCGACTGCTCGGTGTTGGCGTCCAGCACCGCCACGATGTCGTGCCCGATGCTGTTGCCCAACGTATTGATGCCGTTGTCGTCGAACAGCTTCGCAAAGAGCAGGGGCTCCTCATCGGTGATGCCACCGGGCACGAAACGTTCGTCGTTCATGAACAGCTCGATGCGTGGACCGGCCTCGTCGGCCACCACGTTATCCGCAGTGCCGCCCACCAGGGGGTCGTTGGTGTACCCGCAGGCATTGGTGCTCATGCTTTCCGCGTAAACGCTCACGCGCCCGGGGCCGATCTGGTACTGGATGTCCTTGGGCACCACGAACGTGAAGCTGAACACGCCGTTGGTGACCGTGGCGCGACCGCGGTAGATGATGTTCTTGCGCAGACCGAAGTTGAAGGGCGCCCCACCATCATTGGCCTGTGTGCTCACGGTCACCTTCTTGTCGAACACCGTGGGGATCACCTGCCCGTTGAAATCGGTGAGCACCTGGTCGTTCTGGTCCACCACCTGGCCGCTGATGCGCACCGTGGCGAGCGCACTGATCGTGTCGATGGCGTTCCCCAAGGTGTCCGTGATCGCGGTGATGATGGCCTTGGAGCGGGGTTGCGCCAGTCGCTGGCTTGGATCGCCCAGCAGCACGAAGTTCCGGTGGTTGGTCTGGTTGCCCTGGCTGGTGGTGATATCCACTTTGGTGCGGCGGTAGATATCCCCGAACCGCATGGCCCGGCCTTGTTCCTCCTCGGTATCGAACACGTGGTCGTAGAAGAACTGGCTCAAGGCGTAGTTCTGGCTGCTGAAGGCCAGGCGCGAGGTGCTCATGAGGGCGATGCCACCGCCATCAGGGTTCAGGAAGACCAGCTCGCCCGCCGATGTCCGTGCGGGGTCGTCCCAGCGACTGAACTCGCAGGTGGCCGTCATGAACAAAGGAAGACGCTCCAGGTTGGTCCAACCCAGGATCGTGCTCACATCGAGCAGCCGCTCATGGGCCCAGCCCACTTCGCCACCGTGGCCGGTATAGTTCACCAGCAACAGGCCTTTCTCCACGCGCTCGCGGAGCTCGTTCTGGGCATCGGGATAGCGCTCGCCGCCAGGGGTGCTGTATTGGGTGTAGGCGTCCAGGAAGACCTTGTTGATGTTGTAGCACGGATGCTCGTTCTCCACCGAGGTGGCCAGGCCGTCGCTCTGGCTCATGTGAACGGTACCCTCGAAGCCATCACCTTCCTGGTCGTCGCTCACGAACATCACCCAATTCCGCCAATCGCTGAGGCCGGCCTCGTTGCCCACGGCGCACTGGGATCCGCTGTTGGCGGTGAGCATCGTCAGGCGGTCGTAGTTCAGCACCTTGTCGACCATTTCCCGCGCCTGCTGAAGGGAGCTCACGGGGAACCGCCCCACACCGATGTCGGTGAGGTCGCTCGTGCGCTCGCCTTCCAGGTCGTCCAGCAGCGCATAGTAGTCGTCGGACACATAGGAGCGCGTTGGATCGGTGGAAACAGCGGTCTGGTAGCTCGGAATGAAGTTCTGGTTGTTCGGGTTCAGGTTGATGTTGTCATAGGAGCCATCGCCGAACAGGCAGAGGAAACGGGGCATCAGCAGGGGGTCCGTGCCAGCGCGGTCGTAGAGCATCTTCATGTACCGCTTGATGGCCGTTGCATCACGCTGGCCACTGCTGAACTCGTTGTACACCTGCTGCGGGGTGACCACCTGTACCACGAGGCCTTCAGAGATGCGCTGTTCGGCCAGGCGCAAGGCCTCTGAAAGGAACTGTGCGGGGCACACGATCACCATGTCCGTGGGCAGGTCGGTACCATGCAAGTTCTGGTTGGCCACGGGTCCCACGGCCGTGGGCTGCAGGTAACCGCTGTTGCGGAAGGCGATGAAGTGGTGAAGGGTGTCGGTGGCCATGCGCCAGCTCTTCACAGCACCACCGTCCGTGTAGGGGATGCGTTTCACGTTCACCGGATCGGTGATGTCCCAGATGCGGTGGACCGATTGGGCCGCCTCCAGGTTGAACTCGGCCACCTGGCCCGGACCCACGGATGCCCGGTCCTGGAACAGCAACTGATTGCCGGCCATCTTCAGATCTCGGCGGCCATGCACCTCCAGGTAGTTCATCCAGCCCAAACTGGTCACCGGATCGAACTTGTTGAACGTGATACTGATGTTCAGCGGGCTTCCCGACGGAAGGAAGCGGAAACAACGGTTGAAGGTGCGGGCATAGATGCTGTTGTAGTTGCTGGGCACTCCGGTCTCGCTGAAGTTGGTGCTCCATCCCCCGGCGCTCATGGAAAAGGAACTGGCGTTGCTGTTGCCGATGGTGCGCGTGGCGCCATCGAACACGATCGTCAGGCTGTCCTGCGTGCGCAGGTAAGGCATGTCGAAGCTGTAGTTGTAAGTGGTGACGTTGTCATAGGTCTCCGCGAAGAACGTGCGGCCGGTCTTGATCAGGTTCACCAGGTCACGGTCCACGAACTGCCGGTCATCAAAGGCCGTGACCTGCACCGTGGCCGGGTCGTTGGACAAGGGCATGTCGCTGACGCGACTGGGTTCATCCACGCCAATGCCCACGAAGTAGCTCGCGGAATCGCTGTACACGTTCTTCACATGCGTCCATGGAGCGCAGCCGGTCGACTGACCCGCCCATCGCTGCGCGTCGCTGGCATGGAACAGCAGGAGATCACCAGGGCCGAACTGCCCATCCCCCCCATCCTGTACTTCGATGGCATTCAGAAGCAGATCGGTCGGCTTGAAGGGCGCGTTATCAAAAGGCAACAGGCCGGCATGGTTGCCATAGATGTTGAGGTCGTCCGAAGCCACAATGCCGTCCACCCCAAGGCTCTGCAGGAACTCGTACGTGAGCTTGTAGACCCCATCCTGGTGCACCGTGAACCGATACCAGCTCCCGGAGGCAAGCTTGGATGTTCCCGGGTAGGTGCCGCTGCGCAGCACTTGTCCGGAACCCCGACGCTGTTCCTCAACGATGTTCAGCGTGTAGTCCACAAGCTTTTCATACGCACCCGTGCCTGGATTCCGGCGATAGGGATAGATATCCACCTGGGCCACAGGGCGTTTTCGATGCATGGCCAGACGCTGGCGAACCTCCGGCTCAGCGGAGGTGACCGTTCCAAGTCCGGGCAGGGAGGCCACCTCAGCTGCCGTAAGTTCCACATAGTGGGGGTCGGAAACGCTCGCTGTGAATCCTATGGCGTTCATCGCCATGGGTACCGTCTCGTGAATGAAGGGAAGATCCTGCCTGTCCGGATCGAACTGGGCCCCTTTGAAGGGAACCGGACCAGCCTCTTCCCTGATCGCCTGTCCTGGAGCGGGGCTCGACGCCTTCGTCCATGCCACTCCGCGTTGACGGACCTGTTGGGCTCCGGCCTGAGGAAGTTGGAAAAGGAAGGTTAGGAGAACAAGGAAGGCGTACCTCATCATGAACAGCTACTAACAGGTTTTCAACAATATTGGCCGAAAATAATACCTTCGGCCCTTGCGTTTGGAACACACAACCAACGGGGAAGGTTCCGCCTTATTGCGGCGAGCTTGTGTGAACCAAATGGTAGGGGGCTTCGTATACTTGGCGCTTGGACTTGTGCACCGATCGATGGTGAGCATGATGAATCGTACCACTTTCCGTGCGGCCTTAGGGGTCGCTTTCGCGGTCTTGACCGCTCTGGAGATCCATGCACAGGACCCCCAGTTCACGCAGTTCTACGCGAACCCCTTGTACCTGAACCCTGCGTTCGCAGGTACAGCGCGGTGTCCCCGGGTGGTGCTGAACTACCGCAACCAATGGCCTGCCCTTACAGGGACCTTCGTCACCACAAGCGCCAGCTATGATCAGCACGTGGAAGGGCTGAGCGGCGGTCTCGGCCTCCTCGTCACCAACGACCAGGCCGGCAAGGGCACGTTGAAAACCACCACGGTGAGCGGCATCTACTCCTACCAGCAGGCCATCTCCCGCAAGTTCTCCATCAAGGCCGGCTTTCAGGCCACCTACTTCCAAAAGTCGTTGGACTGGAGCAAGCTCACCTTCGGTGATCAGATCGATGAACGCCGCGGATTCATCTATAACACCAACGATGTGCCCCGTGGCGGCACCGTGGGCAACGCCGACTTCTCCGCAGGCCTCTTGGGCTATTCCGACATCTTCTATGTGGGCTTCGCGGCGCACCACCTCACCGAACCGAATGAATCGCTCATCGTGGGCACCAGCAAGCTGCCCATGAAGCTCACCGCACATGCCGGAGCAGCGATCCCCTTGGGCATGCGTGGCAAATACGGCAAGCCGAAGACCCGCATCAGCCCGAACGTGCTTTACCAGCAGCAGGCGGAGTTCCGCCAGTTGAACCTCGGCCTGTATATGGACCACGGTCCGATCACGGCCGGTGTATGGTATCGTACGAAAGATGCGTTCATCGCCTTGATCGGCTTCCAGACCGACAAGTTCAAGTTCGGCTACAGCTATGACGTCACCACCAGCAAGCTCACCACCGCGACCGCCGGGTCGCACGAAGTGAGCCTGCAACTGCAATTCAACTGCAAACCCAAGAAGCGGACGTTCCGCCAAGTGGCCTGCCCCACGTTCTGATCGACCTGCAACCTGAACCAGACAACACCATGAACCTTGCAAGGAATACAGCCATCGCCGCACTGGGTGCGGTGTTCCTGAGCTCCTGCCAGTTCGAACGCAGCGGCGCCACGGGATGGAATTACAACGATTCCAAGAACGGCGGCTTCGAAAAGGCCGCGTTCGAAGATCAGGAGACCGGTCCCGGGCTTGTGCTCGTGGAGGGCGGCCAGTTCACCATGGGCCGGGTAACGGACGACCTGCTCCACGAGTGGGACAACATCCCCCGTACAGTGACGATATCGTCCTACTACATCGACGAGACCGAAGTGACCAACTTCTACTGGTTGGAATACCTGTACTGGACGGATCGCGTGTTCGGCGCCGACTACCCGGAGATCTATAAGAAGGCCCTGCCCGACACCCTGGTCTGGCGCAACAAGATGGCCTTCAATGAGAACTATGTGGAATATTACCTGCGCCACCCGGCTTACCGCGACTATCCCGTGGTGGGCGTGAACTGGCTCCAGGCGAACGACTTCTGTGCTTGGCGTACCGACCGTGTGAACGAAGCCATCCTGATCCGTGAAGGCCTGTTCGAGGACTACCCGAACCAGATCAACGAGGACCACTTCACCACGGACGCCTACCTCGCGGCCCAATACGAGAGCGGCAAGAAGGTGGACGGTGTACAGGACTTCAACCCCAACCGCGACACCCGCAACGTGCGCATGGAGGATGGCATCCTCCTGCCCCGCTACCGCCTGCCTACCGAGGCCGAATGGGAGTACGCTGCATATGGTCTGGTGGGCAACAGCATCGATGAGCGCATCGTGGAACGCCGGATCTATCCCTGGAACGGCCACTGGGTGCGTTACGACAGCCGCAAGAAAGGCGGCGCCTTCTACGGCGACTTCCGTGGCAACTTCATGCGCGGCCGTGGCGACTACATGGGTGTGGCCGGCAGCCTGAACGACAACGGCGACATCACCACTCCGGTGTTCAACTACTGGCCCAACGATTACGGTCTGTACAATATGGCAGGCAACGTGAGCGAGTGGGTGATGGACGTTTACCGCCCCCTCAGCGCGGAGGACAAGGACGATTTCCGCCCCTTCCGCGGCAATGTGTTCAAGACCAAGGTGCTGAACAGTGATGGCGCGATCGACGACAAGTACGACAAGGTCATTTACGATGTGGACGGCATCAAGTACTTCCTGGAGCAATTCCAGTCGAAGATGCAGGGCAAGGCCACCGAGGAGGAAGGCAAGCTCATCGATGACCTGGTGGGCGCATGCGATCAAGCGATCGAGCTCAACAATACCCGCAAACAGGATGCGGCCATGCAGCGTGTGCAGGATATGGTCGACATGATCAAGGGCCAGGACCTGGAGATCTGTCCCAAGTTGCTCAGCGGTATCAGCGATTACCAGAGCGACCAGCCGGGCGATGTGCAATACCGCAACGTCACCGTGGAGGAGAACATCGACCGCCGCAGTTACCGCGAAAGCGACAACATCGATTTCCGCGATGGCGATCTGGAGAGCAGCATCTATTATGACCAGCCTGACTTCGAGGGCAACCCGATGTACGACTGGGGCAAGACCTCCCTGGTGAACGACCACAGCCGTGTTTACAAGGGTGCCAGCTGGGCCGACCGGATCTACTGGGCGAACCCCGGCACACGCCGCCACCTCGACGAGCGCCAGAGCACCCCGACCATCGGCTTCCGTTGCGCGATGACGCGCGTGGGGAGCCCCGTCGGTCTCGGCGACGAGAAGCGCCGTACGAAGTTGAACAAGTAACCGGCGATCGTCAGCAGAACGCGTTCCCGAACGACCCCGGCCTCACCGCCGGGGTCGTTCTTTTGGGGCATGATCGGTACCGCGGAACTGCATGATCGCTTCCTGGAATGCACCGGCGCGTGCACGGACACGCGCCAACTCCTCCAGGACGGGATGTTCTTCGCCCTCAAGGGGCCGAACTTCAACGCCAACGCCTTCGCCCCGGAGGCCCTGGCCGGGGGGTGCCGCTATGCCGTGGTGGACGACCCTTCCGTGGCCACCGACCCGCGGATCCTGCTCGTCCCCGATGTGCTGAAGGCCCTTCAGGAGCTGGGGCGGCATCACCGCCGGAGGTTCGACATCCCGGTGATCGGCATCACGGGCACCAACGGCAAGACCACCACGAAGGAACTGGTGCATGCGGTGCTTTCGGAAGACCGCCCCACCCTGGCCACCACTGGCAACCTCAACAACCACATCGGCGTTCCGCTCACGCTGCTCCGCCTGACGTCCGAACACCGCGTCGCCATCATTGAGATGGGCGCGAACCATGTGGGTGATATCGCCGAACTGACCGCCATCGCGGAGCCCACGCACGGCATGATCACCAACATCGGCCGGGCGCACCTGGAGGGCTTCGGTGGATACGACGGCGTGGTGAAGGCCAAGAGCGAGATGTACGATTCCCTCTGGCTGCGCGAGGGCACCGCCTTCGTGCACGGCGATGATCCGCTGCTGATGGAGAAGAGCCAGGGCCTGAAACGCGTGACCTACGGCAACAACGAGGCGTTCGACACCAATGGCAACGCGGTGGAAAGCGAGGACCCCGGTATGGAACTGGTGTTCGACGATCGCGAGCGCCAAGGGCACTACCACATCTGCATGAAGCTCATCGGGGACTACAACGCCCCCAACGCGTTGGCCGCGGTGTGCATCGGCCAGCATTTCGGTGTGCCCGATGCCGTGATCGCCGGCGCGCTCAGCGACTACACGCCATCCAACAACCGCAGCCAGTTCACCGACACCGGCCGCAACCAGCTGGTGCTCGATGCCTACAACGCGAACCCCAGCAGTATGCAGGTGGCGTTGGAGAATTTCGCGGCGATGACCACCCAACGCCCGAAACTGGCCGTGTTGGGCGGGATGAAGGAACTGGGCGCCGCGAGCCGTGCTGAGCACGAAGCGCTGGTGGCCCTGGTCCACGCGCTCAAGCTGGAGGCCGTTTACGTGGGGCCCGAGTTCGCTGATCTCTCCTCACCGGACCTTGTGACCTACGCGGATGCCGAGACAGCGCTGGAGGCTTTCATGCAGAAGCCCCTCACCGGTCACGTGATCCTGATGAAGGGCTCCCGCGGCACGAAGCTGGAGACCTTGCTACCCGCGTTCTAGCCGGTGACCGAGCGCCCGATCACGATGCGCTGCACCTCGCTGGTGCCCTCGTAGATCTGCGTGATCTTGGCGTCGCGCATCAGGCGTTCCACGTGGTACTCCTTCACGTAACCGTAGCCGCCATGCACCTGCACGGCCTCCACGGTGGTCTTCATGGCCACTTCGCTGGCGAAGAGCTTCGCCATGGAGCTTGCGATGTCGTACTGCAGGTGCTGGTCCTTCAGCCAGGCGGCCTTCAGGCAGAGCAAGCGGGCAGCCTCGATCTCCGTGGCCATGTCGGCCAGCTTGAACTGGATGGCCTGGTGGTCGCAGATGGCCTTACCGAAGGCCTTGCGCTCCTTGCTGTAGGCGGTGGCCAGCTCAAAGGCACCACTCGCGATGCCGAGTGCCTGCGCGGCGATGCCGATGCGTCCGCCGCTCAGGGTCTTCATGGCGAACTTGAAGCCGAAGCCATCCTCACCGATGCGGTTGGCCTTGGGCACCTTCACGTCCTGGAACATCAGGGTGTGCGTGTCGCTGCCGCGGATGCCGAGCTTGTCCTCCTTGGCGCCCACCACGAAGCCGGGCATGCCCTTCTCCACAATGAGGCAGTTGATGCCCTTGTGGCCTTTCGCCACGTCGGTCTGCGCCATCACCAGGTAGGTGCTCGCACTGTTGCCGTTGGTGATCCAGTTCTTGGTGCCGTTCAACAGGTAGTGATCACCCATGTCGATGGCGGTGGTGCGCTGGCTGGTGGCGTCGCTGCCGGCCTCGGGCTCGCTCAGGCAGAAGGCGCCGATCTTCTCGCCCTTGGCCAGCGGCACCAGGTACTTCATCTTCTGCTCCTCGTTGGCGAAGGTCTCCAGTCCCCAGCACACCAGGCTGTTGTTCACGCTCACCACCACACTGGCGCTGGCGTCGATCTTGCTGATCTCCTCCATGGCCAGCACGTAGCTCACGGTGTCCATGCCGCCGCCGCCATACTTGGGGTCCACCATCATGCCCATGAAGCCGAGCTCGCCGAGCTGCTTGATCTCCTCGGCCGGGAACCTCTGCTCGCGGTCGCGGTCGATCACGCCGGGTTTCAATACGTTCTGGGCGAAATCACGCGCTGCGGCCTGCACCGCTTTCTGCTCCTCGGTCAGCTCGAAAAACATGGGGGATCGGATGGTTTTGAAGGGGCCGCTAAGGTAGGCGATACCTTCGCCCGCCGCATGCCCGGGAACGGCTGCCTGCGGAGAACGGAATGGAAGGACCTTTCCACGTGATCGGCGTGATGTCAGGCAGCTCGCTCGACGGCATCGACGTGGCCTACTGCCGCTTCGTGAAGCACGACGACGACTGGACGCACGCCATAGAGGACGCGACCACCATACCCTACGATGCAGTGATGCGAAAGCGCCTGCTGGGTGTGATGAGCGGCCCTGCGCTGGAACTGGCGCGCCTGGACCGTGACCTCGGCCGGCTGATCGCCCGGGCCTGCAACGACCTGCGCAACGGCCGTCCCCTTGACTTGATCGGCTCCCACGGCCACACCATCTTCCACCTGCCGGGTGAAGGCCTCACCACCCAGCTCGGCAGTGGCGCCCAGATCGCCGCGCTCACCGGGCGGCCCGTGGTCTTCGACCTTCGCAGCAAGGATGTAGCGCTGGGCGGGCAAGGCGCACCGCTAGTGCCCTTCGGAGAAAGGGCGTTGTTCACTGGCACCGACACCTTCCTCAACCTGGGCGGCATCGCCAACGTGTCGCACCATGCCGATGGCCGCGTGACGGGTTACGACATCTGCACCTGCAACCAGGCGCTGAACCTGCTGGCCAACGAGGCCGAGCTGGCCTACGACAAGGACGGATCACTGGCGCGCGTGGGCGTGGTGGTCCCGGAACTGCGGAACGCCCTGGACGCGCTGCCCTTCCATCGCCAAGCCCCTCCCCGCTCCTTGGGCCGCGAGTGGTTCGATGCGCACATGGCCCCTCTACTGCAGAATGAACGCCTGGCCTTGCGCGACCGGCTGCGCACGGTGACCGAGCACATCGCGCACACCATCGCCGATGCCCTGCGCCATGGCAACGCGCAACGCGTGCTGGTGACCGGTGGTGGCGCGCACAACGGATTCCTGATGGAACGCATCAGCGCCCTGAGCACAGCGGAGATGGTGGTGCCTGATGCGTCCACCGTGGACTACAAAGAGGCGCTGGTGTTCGCGTTCCTAGGCCTGATGCGCTGGCGGGGTGAGGTGAATACGCTGGCCAGCGTGACCGGCGCACCCCAGGACAGCATCGGCGGAGCGCTGATCCTTCCCAATTAACAGCGCGGCCATGGAAAACGGGGGAACGCCCTTCCGGGCACCCTTGTAGGCCGGTCTACATTTGACACCATCGCAGGGAAGACCATGAGAGACGCATTGCGCAAGTTCGAGGAACGTGCCCCCGAGATCGTGTTCGAATGGAACGACCAGCCTACCGGAGCGAAGGGCTGGGTGGTGATCAACAGCCTGCGCGGTGGAGCGGCCGGTGGTGGCACCCGCATGCGCAAAGGCCTTGACCGGCGTGAGGTGGAGAGCCTGGCCAAGACCATGGAGGTGAAGTTCAGCGTCTGCGGCCCGCCCATCGGTGGCGCCAAGAGCGGCATCGACTTCGACCCTGCCGACCCGCGCAAGAACGCCGTGCTGGACCGTTGGTACAAGGCGGTGATGCCCCTGCTGAAGACCTATTACGGCACAGGCGGCGACCTCAACGTGGACGAACTGCATGACGTGATCCCGATCACCGAGCGCTATGGGCTGCGCCATCCGCAGGAAGGCGTGGTGAACGGGCACATCGGCACCCAGGAGGACGTGAAGCTGCAGGCCATCCAACAGCTGCGCACGGGCGTGAGCAAGATCGTGGACGACCCGGCCTACGTGCCGGTGAGCGGCAAATACGCCGTAGCCGACATGATCACCGGCTGGGGTGTGGCCGAGAGCGTCCGTCACTTCTACCGCGTATACGGCGGTGCGGAGAATGGCAAACCTGCCTCGCCGGCGGGCAGGCGCGTGGTGATCCAAGGCTGGGGCAACGTGGCCGCTGCCGCAGGCTATTACCTGGCCCAGCAGGGCGCGCGCATCGTGGGCATCATCGACCGGCACGGTGGCACCATCGTACCGGAGGGCTTCACCGCCGACCAGGTGCGCACCCTCTTCATGGACAAGAGCGGCAATGCGCTACGGATGCAGGACATGCTCAGCTTCGAGGAGGTCAACGCCCGTGTTTGGGACATCGGTGCCGAGGTGTTCCTGCCTTGCGCCGCGAGCCGGTTGGTGACCCAGGACCAGGTGGACCGTTTGGTAGCAGGCGGCTTGGAAGTGATCAGCAGCGGAGCCAACGTGCCCTTCGCCGACCCGCAGATCTTCTACGGCCCCATTGCGGAGCATGCCGACCACAAGGTGAGCGTGATCCCTGATTTCATCGCCAACTGCGGCATGGCGCGCGTGTTCGCCTATTGCATGCAGCCCGGCAACGACCTCAGCGACAAGGCCATCTTCAGCGATGTGAGCAACACCATCGGCACCGCACTGGAGCACACCCACGCCCGGCACGCGCACCGCCAGCACCTGACCCGCACCGCCTTCGAGATCGCCCTCGAACAGCTCACCTGAGAAATTTCCGGAGCACTTTCCACGTTCCCCGTTAACCGAACCACACCGATGCAGTTCCCCCTCCTCGCCCAGCTCCAAGAGACCGTCGACGCCGCACGACAGGTCGCCGAGCAGGCCGCCACGGCCGCACCCGTTGCCCCCGTCGAGACCACCCTCAGTGTGTGGCAGCTGATCCAGATGGGCGGCTGGTACATCATGGGGCCGCTGGGCCTGATGTCCGTGATCGCCGTCTACATCATCATCGAGCGCACCCTCGCCATGAACCGGGCCCTGCGCGACGAGAAGGACTTCATGGCCAAGATCCGCGACTACATCCACGAGGGCAAGCTGGACAGCGCGCGCAACCTGTGCCAGAGCAGCAACACCCCCGTGGCCCGCATGCTGGAAAAGGGCATCAACCGCATCGGCAAGCCCATGAAGGACATCGAGGTGAGCATCGAGAACCAGGGCAAGCTCGAGGTGTACCAGCTGGAGAGCGGCATCCCCGTCCTGGCCACGGTGGCCGGTGCGGCGCCCATGCTCGGCTTCCTCGGAACGGTCGTCGGCATGGTGGTCACCTTCCATACCATGGAGATCAGCGGTGCGGGCGTGGAGCTCAGCGCGCTCAGCGGCGGCATGATGCAGGCCATGATCACCACCGTGGCCGGCCTCATCATCGGCATCCCGGCCTACATCGGCTACAACCTGCTGGTGGCCCGTGTGAACAAGGTGGTCCAGAAGATGGAGGCCCGCACCATTGAGTTCATGGAAGTGCTCGAAGCACCCGCCAAGTAAGCATCCCACGTGCGCCTCCGCTCCAGCAACAAGATCGACGCAGGCTTCAGCCTGAGCAGCATGACCGACCTGGTCTTCCTGCTCCTGATCTTCTTCGTCATCATCAGCACCATGGTGAGCCCCACCACCCTTCCCGTGGACCTGCCCGTGAGCGCCAACAAGACCAAGGAGAAGCCGCAGGTGGGTGTGCGCATCGACGCCCAGCAGCATTTCAGCGTGAACAACGAGCTCATCGATCCGCTCGACCTGGAAGGTGTACTGCAGGACAAAATGAGCACCGTGACCGTGAAGAGCATCCTGATGCACGTGGATCAGACCGTTCCGGCCGGCGTGACCGTGAGCGTGATGGAGATCGCGAAACGGAACCAGTGGAAGGTCATCCTCGCCACCCGACCGGATTGAACCATGGGCATCCGCAGCACCCATAAGATCGATGCCGGCTTCAGCCTGAGCAGCATGACGGACCTGGTGTTCCTCCTGCTCATCTTCTTCGTGATCGTGAGCACCATGGTAAGCCCCTATGCGCTGCCCGTGGATCTGCCCAAAGGGAAAAGCACACCCACCAAGAGCGAGACCCCGCAAGTGGCGCTGCGTATTGAGAGCGCCGAGGACATCCGCTTGAACGGTGCGGCCGTATCGCCCACCGGCATCGAGGCTGCGCTGAAGGCCGAGATGGCCACGCGCAGCGCCACCGACGCCATCGTGCTCCGCGTCGCCGCCGAGGTGCCCACCGGCCTCATGGTCACCGTGCTGGACATGGCGAAGCGCAACCGCTGGAAGATCGTGCTGGCCGCTGCCGCCAAGGCACCCGAGGCGCAGCCCACCGCACAACCCACCGCGCCATGAACGCGATCGTCCTTCAGCACCAACGCCGCGACCGGAACACGGGCATCATCATCACCGTGCTCTTCCATGTCGCCTTGCTGATCCTCTTCCTCTTCATCGGCATGAAGGACTTCGATCCGCGCCCGGTGGAGGAAGGCCTGGAAGTGGCGATGGCCGACTTCGGCACCAGCGAACTGGGCATGGGCAACGAGGAGAATCCGGACCCCGGGGCCACCGCAAGTTCCGCAGCCGCACCCGCCGATGACACGCCGGAGGATGTGGTCACGGATGACGCCAGCGATGTGGTGGTGGTGAAGCCGCCGGTCAAACCTCAAGTCAAGCCAACGGACAAGCCGAAGGATCAGCCCAAGCCGAAGGACCAGGTGAGCAGCGGGTTGGAGAACGCCATGAGCGCCTGGGACAAGCCCAACGGCAGCAAGCCGGGCGGTGACGGCCAGGACCATGTTCCGGGGAACGTCGGCATTCCGACAGGCGATCCGAGTGGTTTTGGCACCTTCGGGAATGGCAAGGGCGAATGGAAGCTTAGTGGCCGTGGCCTGGGCAAAGGGCCCTCGATCACTGACAGACCCGCAGAGGCGGGCAAGGTGGCGCTGAACATCTGGGTGGACCGCAGTGGCAAGGTGACACGCGTGACGCAGAACCTCGACAAGAGCACCACCACCAGCCAGACGCTCTTCAACATCGCCAAGAAGGCCGCGCTGCAATGCACCTTCACCGCGAAGGCCGATGCTGCCGCCGAACAGGTGGGGCTCATGGTCTTCGTCTTCCAGCTCCAGTAACGTGACCTACGCGGAAACGCTGGCGTACCTCTACGCGCAGCTGCCGATGTTCCACCGCATCGGCAAAGCGGCCTACAAGGCCGACCTCGACAACACGCACGCCTTGATGGATGCGTTGGGCCATCCGGAACAAGGCTTGAAATGTGTGCACATCGCGGGCACCAACGGCAAGGGAAGCACCAGCCACATGCTCGCCAGCGTGCTGCAGGAGGCGGGCCTGCGCACCGGCCTCTACACCTCACCGCACCTCAAGGACTTCCGCGAGCGGATCCGCATCAACGGCGCCATGATCCCGGAGGAAGCGGTCACCGCGTTCGTGGAAACGCACCGGGCCGCCTTCGAGCCGATCGGGCTTTCCTTCTTCGAATGGACCGTGGGCCTCGCCTTCGATCACTTCCGGCGTGAACAGGTCGACATCGCCGTCATCGAAACGGGTCTGGGCGGTCGCCTGGACAGCACCAACGTGGTAACGCCCGAAGTAAGCGTGATCACGAACATCGGCTGGGACCATGCGGACCTGCTGGGGAATACGCTTGAGGCCATAGCTGGTGAAAAGGCCGGCATCATCAAGTCAGGCGTGCCTGTGATCATCGGCGAAGCGGAAGGAGCCATTGCCGACGTGTTCCGCAGGAAGGCTGGATCCGCGCAAGCGCCGATCACCTTCGTGGATCAGCAGGCGGACCTCCCCTACACCTTGGACCTTGCCGGTCCGCACCAGGAGCGCAACGCACGCACCGTGCTCGCAGCGATCGGCGAACTGCGGTCGAAAGGCTGGACCATCGGGGAAGATCACATCCGCAGGGGGCTTGCGCACACCTGCGGCAACACCGGCTTCATGGGCCGCTGGCAAGTGCTCTCGCACGACCCGCTCACCATTGCCGACGTTGGCCACAACGTGGACGGCATCCGGGTGGTGAAGGAGCTGCTGAGGCGCACACCCCATCAGCAGCTGCACATCGTGTACGGCACCGTGGCGGACAAGGACATCAGCGCAGCGCTGGAGGAACTGCCGCGCAACGCCACCTACCACTTCTGCAAGGCGGACATACCGCGGGCATTGGATGCGGAGGCCTTGAAGCAACTGGCACGGGCCGCGGGCCATTTAGGTGAAGCGCACCTCAGCGTGACGGCCGCGCTCCAAGCCGCCCAAGCCGCCGCACGACCCGGCGACCTGGTGCTGGTGACCGGTAGCGTCTTCGTGGTGGCGGAGGTGGTGTAGAACGCAAAAGCCCCGCATAAGCGGGGCTTTGGTGGGACGTACTGGATTCGAACCAGTGACCTCATGCGTGTGAAGCATGCGCTCTGAACCAGCTGAGCTAACATCCCAAGGGGGCGCAAAAGTAGAAAAGAACCTATCCCAGTGAGCCCTATAGGTTCGCCCGGTGCTCCATGTTCCACCTACCCGAATGACGAAAAGAACGACTTTAACTTCCGTGGAGGCAGCCGGATTCGAACCAGCGACCCTCTGCTTGTAAGGCAGATGCTCTGAACCAGCTGAGCTATGCCTCCTTTCCCTTTCGGGGGCGCGAAGATAGAGATCCGGACCGGTCGTGAAAACGGAGCGACCACCGCCTCCTATCTTGAGCCGGTCTTCACCATGCATCGCCTTGCCCCGTTCCGCTGGTCCGTGGTCATCCTTCTGGGACTGGCCTTGGCGTTGGAGGTGGTGAACGGCCGGTTCTGGCTGAACGACCTGAAGGTGTATGTGATGGCGGCCGATGCGCTGCGGCACGGGGATGCGGTCTATGGCCTCCCGTTCGGCCTGGATACAGGCTATTACAAGTACGCGCCCGGCCTCCTGTACCTCTTCATGCCGTACACCCTTGTTCCTTTCCCCGTGGCCTGCGTGCTTCATTTCACGCTGATCGGTTTTGCGTTGGTCTCGGTGTTCGAGCGGATGGAGCGGCTGCTGATGCGGCACGTGTTCCTGACACACCCACCCCGGCTGCTGCTCCGTTCCTTGTTGGGCTTCCTCTGCATCGCTGTCCACGTGGTGCGGGAGCTGCACCTGGGCAACGTGAACGTGCTGCTGCTATGGTGCATGGTTGTGGCGATGGAAAGCCTGCTTGAAGAGGAGGATGTGAAAGGCGGCATCCTGTTCGGGCTGGCCATCCTGGTGAAGCCCTATTTCCTGCTCTGTACGCTGCCGCTCGTGGTGCTGAAGCGCTGGTCGGCCTTGGTGTGGATAACGGTCCCGGTGGCTCTGGGGCTCCTGCTGCCCTTGGCGTTCGAAGGATCCGCCACAGGCTGGTCCCTGAACACTGCATGGCTGGATGCGATGCGCGCGCACGGCGACTACCTCAGCAGTGCCAATACGCTCCGCGCCATCACCTCATCGGTCTCCGGAAGCCCGCTGCCGGCATGGACGGATCTCGCTTTCATCGGCGGTGCGGCGATACTTGTCGCGGCCGTTACCCTCAGGTCCGGTGAAGCGAGGAACGAAGGTCTGGTCCTGGGCGTGGCCTTGGCGCTGGCCCTCGTACCCCTGCTCGTCATCACCGATGTGCAGCACTTCCTGCTGGCCCTGCCCTTGGTGCTCTGGACACTGGCCCACCTGTTCATGCATCGCGCTCCGTGGCTTGCGGTCTTCTTCACCTTCGCCATGCTGGCCTACGGCACGGACAGCACGGACCTATGGGGTCGGGAACTGGCCGGGCGCTTGGAACAGGCCGGAGCAGTGGGTATGGGGGCCATGCTCCTGGTCATTACCGCACTGCTGTTGGCCAATAGACCCGCCGAACGCGCGGTCCGGTAGGTCGATCCTCGACCTACCGCTTCTGGTCTCAGTGCTACATGGACACGCCTTCCAGCCACAGGTGGACCCTTCGAACAGGTCGGTTCAAAACTTTTTGTTCAATCTTTTTTGCTGCATCCATGAACAGTCGCCTACCTTTGTTTAACCATAAGGACAACAACCCTAAACAAGTCAGCCAATGTCCACCCTCGAATTCCAGCAGCACTTGGTCAGTCTCCGCCAGCAGCTGTATTACTTCGCCTTGAGCCTGACGAAGGACCGGGACGACGCGCAGGACCTGTTGCAGGAGAGCATGCTTCGCGCCTTGACCTACCGCGATAAGTTCCAGGACAACACGAACTTCAAGGCCTGGTTGTATACCATCATGAAGAACACCTTCATCAACGACCACCGCCGCGGCAAGCGCACGGCAGCGATCATGGACCGGGTGGAGCAGGAGCGCACGGTGGTGAGCAAGGTACAGATGCCTTCGAGCCCGGAGAACCTCGTGCGCATGGGCGAGATCCAGAGCAGTCTTTCAAAACTGGACAATGCCTTCCGCGAACCTTTCAACATGCACCACGAAGGGTACAAGTACCACGAGATCGCGGACAAGCTGGGCATTCCCATTGGTACGGTTAAAAGTCGCATCTTCCAAGCCCGGCAGCGCCTGATGGGGATGCTGACGGACAAGAACGTGAATTGAACGTGAAAAGAAGCGCCATTGTCATCGGGTCAGGTTTCGCCGGTACGGCAGCAGCCACTTCGCTAGCCTCCAAGGGCTATGGCGTGACCATGCTGGAGAAGAATGACGAACCCGGCGGTAGGGCGCGTGTGTGGAGGAAGGACGGGTTCACCTTCGACATGGGCCCGAGCTTTTACTGGATGCCCGAGGTGTTCAGCAAATACTTTGAGAAGTTCGGCGCCAAGGTGGAGGACCTTTATCAGCTCGTTCGCCTCGACCCCTCCTACCAAGTGGTGTTCGGCCCAGGCGATAGCTGGTCCCTGCCAGCGGGGCTGGAGCCCATGAAACGCTATTTCGAGGCCGTGGAACCGGGTGCCGGCAACGCGCTGCAGCGCTTCATGGACGAGGCCCGTATCAAGTATGAGCTCGGCATGAACGAGCTGGTGTACCGCCCCTCATTGAGCTGGCTGGAATACGCCCATCCCGGTCTGATCACCGGGCTGCTCAGCACCCACGTCATCTCCTCGTTGCGCAAACATGTGCGCAAGCATTTCGCCCATGACCACATCCGGCAGGTGATGGAGTTCCCCGTGCTGTTCCTGGGCGCTGCTCCGCAGAACACGCCGGCCCTGTACAGCCTGATGAACTACGCCGATATGGCGCTGGGCACATGGTACCCGATGGGCGGCATGGGCTGCGTGGTGGACGGGATGCAAAAGGTGGCCAGGACGCAGGGTGTTGACCTGCGAACGGGCGTCACAGTGGAGCGGATCGTGGTCGAACAGGGTCGGGCGACCGGTGTGGATACCTCGGCAGGCCGCATGAACGCCGACGTGGTGGTGGCCGGTGCGGACTACCACCACGTTGAACAGCAACTGCTGGGACCTGAGCATCGCTCGTATTCGGACAGGTATTGGGAAGGCCGCACCATGGCCCCCAGTGCCCTCATGTTCTACCTGGGTGTGGACCGCCGGATCCCCTCATTGGACCACCATACCCTCTTCTTCGACGAGCCGCTGGACCAGCACAGTGCTGACATCTACGACACCCCCCGCTGGCCCGAACGCCCCCTGTTCTATACCAGCTGCGCCAGCAAGACCGACCCCGCCGTTGCGCCGGAAGGCATGGAGAACCTGGTGATCCTGATCCCCATCGCATCCGGTCTCGAGGACAGCGAACGCATGCGGGAGCACTACTTTCACGTGGTGATGGAACGCATCCAACGGCAGATCGGCATCGACCTTCGACCGCATGTGGTCGTCAAGCGCAGCTACTGCCTCAATGACCTCGTTGCCGATTACAACTCATTCCGCGGGAACGCATACGGACTGGCCAATACGTTGATGCAGACAGGCCCCTTGCGTCCGCAGATGAAGAGCCGGAAAGTGAAGGGGCTGTACTTTGCAGGCCAGCTCACCGTTCCTGGTCCAGGTGTGCCACCCGCCCTGATCAGTGGCCAGGTGGTGGCGGACCTCATCGAGAAAGAACACCGTCCGCGATCATGAACACCCTCGCTCTATACGACAAGGTGTGCCTCAAGACCAGCAGGAACACCACCCGGAGCTACAGCACGTCGTTCTCGCTCGGCATCCGCAGCCTTGACCGGCGTTTCCACGATCCGATCCATGCGATCTACGGCTTCGTCCGCTTCGCGGATGAGATCGTGGACACCTTCCATGGCCACCCCAAGAACGAGCTCCTTCAACGGTTCTGGAAGGATACGCATGCCGCGATCGCCGAAGGCATCAGCCTGAATCCCATCCTGCACAGCTTCCAATCCGTGG
This sequence comes from Flavobacteriales bacterium, assembly GCA_044346705.1. Classification (GTDB taxonomy): domain Bacteria; phylum Bacteroidota; class Bacteroidia; order Flavobacteriales_F; family PHOS-HE28; genus PHOS-HE28. Next base: position 1,501 of record JBIIYP010000039.1, on the reverse strand, counting down.
TCAACAGGTACCACATTGAATCCGATCTCTACGACACCTTCATGCGGAGCATGGAGATGGACCTGACCGACACGGTGCATGACCAGCACAGCTACGCGACCTACATCCTGGGCAGTGCCGAGGTGGTGGGGCTGATGTGCCTGCGTGTGTTCTGCGAAGGGGACGACAGCCTTTATCAGCGGCTGAAGCCCGCGGCCATGAAGCTGGGGGCCGCGTTCCAGAAAGTGAACTTCCTGCGCGACCTCAAGGACGACCACCAGAACCTGGGCCGCACATACTTCCCCGGTATCGACGTGAAGAACATGACCGCAGCTGACAAGCGGACCATTGAGGCGGATATCCAGGCGGACTTCGACGCCGCATTGATCGGCATCCGCGCCCTGCCCAGAGGTGCGCGTTTCGGGGTGTACGTGGCCTATGTGTACTACCTGAACCTCTTCCGCAAGATCAAGGCGTTGCCCACCGACCGCATACTGACGGAACGGGTGCGGGTGCGGAACCGCCGCAAGATCGCCCTGCTCACCACGAGCTACTTGAGGCACAGCCTCGGCATGCTCTGAACATCCGGTCCAATGGTCGAAGAGGTGGTGCTGGTGAACCAGGAGGATGAGGCGGTGGGGCGGATGGAAAAGCTGGCCGTACATCGTGCGGGCCTTCTTCACCGTGCCTTCTCGATCTTCGTGTTCCATAGCGATGGCCGTCTGCTCTTGCAGCGCAGGGCCTCTGTCAAGTACCACTCGGGAGGCCTCTGGACCAACACCTGCTGCGGACATCCGCGTCCGGGGGAATCCACGAGCGGGGCAGCGGAGCGGCGACTTTGGGAAGAGATGCGCATCGACACCGCGCTCAGCGAACGGTTCAGCTTCACCTATCGCGCACACCTGGACAACGACCTCGTTGAGCATGAGCTCGACCATGTCTTCTTCGCCACGCATGACCACGGCGCGGATCCCGACACCGATGAGGCTGACGCATGGAGGTATGTGCATCCGCTCGACGTGGACATCGAACTGAGCACCCACCCCGAGCGTTACACGACGTGGTTCAAGCTCTGCTGGAGCGAGGTGAAGCAACACCTGTCCATGCCGGAACCGCGTCTTCAACACTGAACATGAAACCCATGCGAACGACCGGCGCCGTCCTTGCGCTGAAGGGACATCCCCGCTCCAGTGCGGACCTGCTCGCCAAGCTTTTGCCTGGTGACCTGAAGCGGCTGGAGACCCCGATGCACGATGGTGCGTTCGAACTGACGGAGGAGGAACGGATCGCCCGGATCGCGCATCACTTCGGCGAGATCATGCACACCCTCGGCCTGGACCTTTCCGATGACAGCCTGAAGGACACGCCACAGCGCGTGGCCAAGATGTACGTGACGGAGGTCTTCGGGGGGCTCGATCCCGCAAAACGGCCGTCCCCCACGTTGTTCGACAATACCTATGCCTACTCCGGTATGCTGGTGGAGACGGACATCCGCGTGCATTCCTTCTGCGAGCACCATTTC
>JBIIYP010000038.1:0-34703 GCA_044346705.1 Flavobacteriales bacterium | reverse complement strand
TAACAGCACCTACAAAAAATTGGCGGTTCAGTGGTTAAATGAAGCTTTGTGCTTCGTATCAAGTTCAGTGGTGGCAGACAGTTTAGTGCTTCGAAATCGCCAACTTCTTGTAGCCGCAGAACGTTAGTGGCAAGTTTAAAAACGACAACGATAAAAAAATAATAAAAAAATGAAGACATTAACAAAGGAATTACAAGAAGCTATTACACCTGCAATGGCTTTAAAACTGCTTGAAGAAGGCAATAAGAGATTTGTCAATAATTTAAAAGCAAATCGCAATCTATTGCAACAGGCAAACGAAACTTCTGATGGACAACATCCATTCGCAGTGATTTTAAGTTGCATAGATAGCAGAACTTCTGCTGAGCTTATTTTTGACCAAGGACTTGGTGACATTTTTAGTGTAAGAGTTGCCGGAAATATCATTAACGAAGATATCTTAGGTAGTATGGAATTTGCCTGCAAATTGGCTGGCTCAAAAATAATAGTAGTATTGGGCCACAGTAAGTGCGGGGCAGTAAAAGGTGCTTGTGACCATGCCGAAATGGGTAATTTAACAGCCTTGCTTGCCAAAATAAGACCCGCAGTAGATGACGAAGTGGAAACTAAAGATAATCGCACCTCAAAAAATGCTGAGTTTGTAGAAAATGTGGCTGCCATTAATGTAAAAAGAACCGTAAAAGCCATCATGGAAAGAAGTACTATCCTTGAACACATGATTGAAAATGGTGAAATTGGTATTATTGGCGGAATGCACGATTTATCAACAGGACAAGTTACTTACTATACTGATACGACTTTCTTTTCAAAGCAATAAAGCCTACTTTAATGAATAAGAAAATTAAAAAATAAACAAAATGAGCAAAATTTTAATTCCAACAGATTTTAGTGAGAACTCACTAAATCAACTTGACAATTTTATTCAAAACTATGAAGGAGAAGGTTTTGAATGTGTATTGATGTTTTCTGATTTCTTAGACGATTCAATTACAGACTTACTGTTTTATAGTCAAACAAAGTTTTTAAAAGAAAAAATGCCTGAAAATTTTGAAGCTACGTTTGAGAAAATCAAAGAAAAATATGCTGCAAAATGCAGAATAAGCATCGTTCCGTTTCATGGTTTTACAACAAATGCTTTCAAAAATTTTCTTGAAGGTAATCACATTTCTAACTGTTTTGTGCCTAAAAATCTTGAGTATAAAATGGGTGTAAATCCTAATAAATTCATCACTAAATCAAAATTAACAACAATATAAAATGAATAAAGCAAAATTTCCGACTACCCCAATGGGGCGAATAAAATTATTTTTTACCTTTTTTGATTCTCGATGGGAGGACTTAACCAAAGAAAATTGGTTAAAGGTAACATACAAAGATTTCAGTGCTGGCTTAATAGTAGCAATGACAGCTATCCCAATGGCTATGGGTTTTGCAATGGCAATGGGTATGCGACCTGAACATGGTATTATAGCAGGTGCATTGGCGTGCGTAGTGGGTAGAACTTTTGGTGGTTCAAAATATCAAGTATATGGGCCAACAGCGGCTTTTATTCCAGTTATTGCAGCCTTGATTGCGAAGTACAGTGATCCTGCAAATGGTGGTACTTTTGAGCAAGCCCACGGTTTCTTAATATTTGTTTCTATTATTTCGGGAATCATTCTTATTATTATGGGGATATATGGTGTAGGCAAATACGCCAAACTTGTTCCCAATTCTATTATTGTTGGATTTACAATTGGTATTGCTGTATCTATTGCTCTTACTAATTTTGAAGATATTTTAGGTATAGAAAATTTCAAGGACTTCCTTGGGCAAGATGAAGATATTCAAGGTGGTCTTTTGCATAATTTATACTTAGCATTTGGCAATTTAGGTGTAATCAATATTTGGTCGGTTTTGATAGGGGTAATCACTTTTGTTTTAGCAAAATATCTGCTTAAAATTTCTATTTATATACCAGGGCCAGTAATTGCGATGGGAACAGCCACATTATTAGCAGCTACTTTGCTGGCCGATAAAAATTTAATTTTGGTTCGAGATTTATATGGTTCCATCCCTAACAATTTTTTTAAATTACAAATGCCTTTTTTACCTTCAATGAATGGAGGTGTAATGCTTGATATTGTTTATTTTGTGGTTAGTATCGTATTTGTTTCAGGAGTGGAAAGTGTTTTGTGTTCTTCGATGGCTGATAGATTAGCAAAAAATGAAAGAACGCCATTTAATCCTGACAAAGAATTCTTTGGTCAAGGTTTAGTTCAGATCATCACACCTTTAGTACAAGGCTTCCCATGCACAGGTGCATTGGCAAGAACAGCTACAAGTATAAAGGCTGGTGCTACAACTCCTTTAGCGGGTTACTTTAAAGCTGTCTTAAAACTAACAATGGCATTTTACTTGGCTCAATATTTAGAATTAATACCAATGGCTTGTATTGGTGGTATTTTGGTTTGGGTTGCCAGCAATATGATAAAACCATCTGAAATTAAAGAAATCAAACATTCAGGAAAGTTTGAGTTTGCAATGATGCTATATACAGCTGTAATGGTGCCAATGACGGACTTTTTGACTGGTGTACTTTCTGCACTGGTTATTTACTTTGTGGTCAAGTATGCTTTCAAAAGAATGGAAAAGAAGAAAACCAGCCACTAACAGCGCATTCACAAAACCGGGGTTTCTCATCACGTTTGAGAGATTCCGGTTTTGTGTTATATTTGGATTCGCAGATGCATTTCGGTCAAAAGTCCCCGGCTTCGCAAATGCGCGGACCGTTGACCGCCATTCCCCCTCCCGCCATCCTTCCCTACGTAACAGCGTTCAACATTGAATGACGACTCAGGTGGGAGCACCGTGCCACCGCACGACCCACCGGCCGGATCAGTGCCAAGCGCACCCGAACTTCGCGGTCCAGATCGTGACGTACCCATGCGGATGACCCTGATGCGCCTGTTGAGCACCCTGGCCTCGGTGCGGCTGGAGCGTGTGGAAAGGCTGCATGGCCCCTTGGAGCTGACGCTGGAGAACGGTCGGCTGGTGGTGAACAGCGCGCACGCCAACCAGAGCTTCGGCAGCTTGCACCGGGTGTGGCAGAAGTGCTTCGCGGACATCGACCTGGTGCGCCACCGGCCGACCGGGTGCTGTTATGGGGCTACGGCGCGGGGAGCGTGGCCCACGTCCTGCGGCATGAGCTGGGCATCGACGCCCCGATCACCGCGGTGGACAACGATGCGGCGATGCTGAAGCTGGCCCGGGACCATTTCGGCGCGGACCGGATCCCGGCCTGACCCTGCTGGAAGAGGCTGCGCACAGCGCACTACAGGACCTCGATCGACCTTGCGACCTGGTCATCGTGGATCTTTTCCAGGAGATCAACGTGCCTTCCGAACTGGTCGAAGATGCGTTCATGGACCTCTTGAAGATCAGCATCTTGATCGGAGGTAAGCTCCTCTTCAACACCGTTGCCCACGATGCCTTGAGCACCACGCTCAGCGAACGGATCGGGCAGCAATTGCGTCTACGCTTCGGCAGCGTAGCTGAGCGGCGCTATAGGGGATAACCGGGTGTTCATCGCCCGGTGAACAGCTTTCGCCGGTAACCCGCTCAGGGATAGACCTTCCGGCCCGAACTTTGACGAGCGCACGGCGCATTCCAGGCTTGAGCCCTTCACCCGCACAACCCCTTCTTCGCGTTACCACGCTTTCGCTTGGTGTGGCCTTGGCCTTGGGTGCACTGGCGCAGCCCTGTTCCATCACCATCGGCCCGAACGTGACCATCTGCCAGGGCCAGACGACCACGCTGACCGGTCCCCCGGGGTATAGCAACTACCTCTGGAGCAACGGGGCCACCACTTCGAGCATCACCGTGGGCGCCGCCGGGCCGTATTGGTGCCAGGTCAGCTATCCGAGCGGGCAATTGGTGTTCAACGGCAACTTCGATGATGCCGGGAACACGGGCTTCACCACCGACTTCAACTACAACACCGACCTGCAGCCCGACGGCCGCTACTACCTGGGCTACAACGCGGGGACCTACCACCCCTTCTTCGTGGGCTGGGGCACGGGGCTCTTCCTGATGGGCAACGGCGGCGTGGTGCAGAACGGCTGGGACATCTGGTGCCAGACGGTGCCGGTGTGTCCCGGGCAGACCTATTCGCTCGCCTTCGACGGGGCTTCGTTGGTGAGCCAAAACCCTCCGCACTTCCGCTGGCGCATCAACGGCGTGCTCACCGGACCCACCTTCATTCCTCCGGCGGGGCCGAACGTGTGGGTGAACTACGCCACCGGCTGGACCGTGCCGGCCGGCGTCACCAGCGCCTCCATCTGCCTGGAGCTGACCTCCGGGTCAGCGGTGGGCAACGACTTCGGCGTCGACAACATCAGCCTGAGCGGCAACGTGCTGCTGCGCGACACCCTGCAGGTGAACGTGACCCCGCTGCCGGTGGTGAACCTGGGGCCGGACCAGGTGATCTGTGGGTCCGGTCCCGTGCTGCTCAATGCCACCGTGCCGGGTGGAAGCTACCTGTGGCAGAACGGCTCCACGAACTCCACATTCATCGCCAGCAGCAGCGGCAATTACAACGTGGCGGTGACCGCCAACAACTGCAGCAACACCGATGCGGTTCAGCTCACCTTCAACACGGTGCCCGTGGTGAACCTGGGCAACGACACCACGATCTGCGCCGGGCAGCCCTTGGTGCTCAACGCCAGCTACCCCGGCGCCACCTACCTCTGGCAGGACGGTTCCACCGCGGCCACCATCAACGCGGCGGGCGGCGGGGTCTTCAGCGTTACCCTCACCCTGAACGGGTGTACCGCCACCGACAGCCGAACGGTGACCGTGAACCCCTTGCCTGTGGTGAACCTGGGCAACGACACCTTGGTATGCCCCGGCACCGCGGTCACCTTCGATGCCACCCTGGCGGGTGCCACCTATCTCTGGCAGGACGGTTCCACGGCGGCCACCTTCACCACCGCGTTGCCGGGTGTGCTGAGCGTTACCGTGAACGTGAACGGGTGCACCGCCACCGACGCTGTGACACTGACCAACTTCAGCTTGCAAGCGGTGAACCTGGGGCCGGACGTGACGGCCTGCGCGGGGACCCCGGTGCCGCTGGCGGTGAGCGTGCCGGGCGCCGCGTATCTCTGGAGCACAGGAGCCACCACCACCGGCATCAGCGTGAGCAGCGGCGGTAGTTACTGGGTGCGCACCACCTTGAACGGCTGCACGGCGAGCGATACGGTGAACGTGACCTTCACGCCCTTGCCCGTGTTCGACCTGGGCAACGACACCACGATCTGCCCGGGCAGCACCGTGCTGCTGGACGCCACCACGGCCAGCGCCACCTACCTCTGGAACAATGGCTCCGCAGGACCCACGCTGAGCGTTGGTGCCGGTGCCTGGAGCGTGCAGGTCACCGCGAACGGCTGTTCCGCCACGGACGTGATCAGCGTTTCCACGCACACGCCTCCCGCCGTGACCTTGGGCAACGACACCACGCTCTGTCCGGGCGCCACGCTGCTCCTGAGCGCCACGATCCCCGGCGGCAGCTACCTGTGGCAGGACGGTTCCACCGCCGGCACGCTCACGGCCTCCACGGCCGGCTTGTACAGCGTGACCGTGACCGATGCCAACACCTGCACGGGCATCGATGCCATCAACCTGACCTACGCTGCTCCGGTGGCCATCGACCTGGGCAACGACACCACGCTATGCGTCGGCAACACCCTGTTGCTGGATGCCGCGGTGGCGGGCGCGAGCTACCTCTGGAACACGGGCGCCACTACAGCGGTCCTGTCGGTGAGCACCGCCGGGGTGTACAGCGTGAACGTGCTACAGGGCACCTGCAGCGTTTCCGACGCGATCCAGGTCGCCACCACGGCAGCACCAACGGTGGACCTGGGCAACGACACCACCTTGTGCCCCGGTGCCACACTGCTGCTCGATGCGTCCCTGCCCGGCTCCACGTATCTGTGGCAGGACGGCTCCACCGCGAACACCTTCACCGTGGTGCAACCGGCCGCTTATAGCGTGGCCGTGACGGATGCGAACGGATGCACCGGAAGCGATGCGATCACCGTGCAGTACGCTTCGCCGAACGCGGTGGATCTTGGTCCGCCCCAGACCGTTTGCCAGGGCACTACGGTGCTGTTGGACGCCACGTTGCCGGGCTCGACCTACCTGTGGAGCACAGGCACCACCAGCGCCACCCTTTCGGTGACCGCGACCGGTTCCTATTGGGTCGACGTGTTCCAAGGCGCCTGCACGGTAAGCGACACGGTGAGCATCACTGTGAACCCTTCACCTGTAGTGGACCTCGGCAACGACACCACCTTGTGCGCCGGTGCGTCGTTGACCCTGGACGCCACCTGGCCTGGCGCCAGTTACCTGTGGTCGACCGGGGCGATCTCCTCCATGATCACCGTGGGTTCAGCCAGCAACGTATGGGTGCTCGTCACCTTGAACAACTGTTCGGCAAGCGACACCATCGCAGTGAATTTCCTCAGTGCCTTGGCGATCGACCTGGGTGCGGATACCACGCTGTGCCCGGGTGCCACACTGCTGCTTTCCGCGCAGCTTCCCGGGGGAAGCACCACGTGGAGCACGGGTGCAAGCGGTGCTTCGCTGAACGTGGGACAGGCTGGCACCTACTGGGCCACGGTGGATGTGGGCGGCTGCAGTGCGAGCGACACCATCGCCGTGGACTATACCACACTGGCGGCCTTCGACCTTGGGCCGGATGCGAACCTCTGTGATGGCCAGACCTTGCTCCTGGATGCCAGCACCACCGCAGGCGCCACGACGCTGTGGGACGATGGTTCGGGACAGGTGACGCGAACGGTCTCGACCGGTGGGACCTTCTGGGCCATGGCCTCGATCGGGAACTGTTCGGTGAGCGACACGATCACCATCAACCTGGTCCCGCTGCCGTTGGTCGATCTTGGGCCGGACACGTCGATCTGCCCCGGTGCCACGTTGGTGTTGGATGCCGCCACTGCGGGCGGCAGCTACCTGTGGAGCAATGGCGCCACCACGGCATCGATCATTGCTGTGCCCGGTCCGTGGAGCGTGACCGTTGCGGTGAACGGCTGTGCGAACACGGATGCGATCACCGTGGGTACACTGCCTGCGCCGACGGCCGACCTGGGCAACGACTCCACGCTCTGTGATGGGGCCGCCTTGCTCCTCGATGTCACACAGCCCGGCGCGAACTACCTCTGGCAGAACGGCACCACCTCATCCACCCTGTCAGTGAACCAGGATGGCACCTACGGCGTGACCGTAGATCTCGGTGGTTGCACCGCGAGCGATGCGATCGCGATCACCTATTTCACCGCTGCGAACATCGCACTGGGCCCTGACACGATGCTATGCCCCGGCACGGCGATCGGCTGGAGCTTCAACTTTCCCAGCGCCACTTACCTCTGGCAGAATGGTTCCACGGCCGCACAATACAGCACCTCCAACGCCGGCCTGGTGTGGGTGATGGCAGGCGCGGCGGGCTGCATGGTGGGCGATTCGGTGCAGGTGGGCATCACCCCGTTGGTGCAACCGGACCTTGGTGCGGATGCCAGCGGCTGTGAAGGCGACACGATGGTGCTTGTGGTAGCGCCGGGTGCGGCCTCCGTGCTCTGGTCCACCGGAGCCACCACCCACGCGATCGAGGCCATCAGCTCGGGCAACTATGCCGTGACCCTGAGCCTGAACGGCTGCACGGCCAGCGATGTGGTGGCGTTGACCTTGCTGCCCCTGATCGATGCCATCGACCTCGGTGCGGATGCCACGGTGTGTCCGGGAGAGGAACTGGTGCTCGATGCCTTCACGCCTGATGCCACCTACCAATGGAGCACAGGCAGCACCGCAGCCACGCTCACGGTGCTCATTCCCGGTACCTACAGTGTGAACGTGATCACGCCTTGTGCCACCGTGCAGGATACGCTGCTGGTGACCGAAGGCGGGTGCGCCCCCTTCGTGCATGTGCCCAACAGTTTCACGCCGAACGGCGACGGCATCAACGAGGTCTTCCAGCCGGTGGTGGATGGCACGTTCGTGAGCTACGAGCTGACGGTCTTCGACCGCTGGGGCGAGGCGATCTTCACCACCGACCAACCGGGCAAGGCCTGGGATGGCAGTTTGAACGGAGGCCCCGTGCAGGATGGCGTGTACGTGTGGACCTTGCGCTTCAAGGCGGTGGCGGAGGCGGGCGTGAAGCAGGAGCGCCTCACCGGGCACGTGACCCTGCTCCGTTGATCACGGTGCGGTCGGCACTTCCTCGGGTCGGTCGAACCCTTCCTCCTTCCAGATGAACACACCGTCCGCGATGCGGGCATAGGCGAGCAGCTCGTTCCGCTTGAGCTTCGCCGTGCGGGCATCCATCAGTTCCACCGTGTCGTAAGCCAATGGGATCCGCACCTTGCCGGCCAGGTCCACGATGCCGGTGCGGCCAGCCTCGGTGGCGACCACCACGCCCTGTTGGACATCGGAAAGACCGTTGAAACGGGGCGTGAACACCTCCTTGCCCGTGCTGTCCACCAGTCCGAAGAACTCCCCTGCCTTCACCTTCATATGACCGTTGCGTTGCTCCCAGACCTGGTCGTACTTCGGTTCTCCGAGCGGCTTGCCTTTCAGATCCACGAAGCCCCATTTCGCGCGTTTCCTCACCGGGACCAGCTTCCCGGAAACGCTACCGATGTCCATGTACTGCGGATCGAGGACCTTGTTCCCCTGGGTGTCGATCAACCCGAACTTGCCGGCCACCATCATCTTGGCGTGGCCGTTGTGGAAGTCGCCCCATCCCCGGGTGCCTTCGTTGGCCTCGTAGCGCTGGGGGATCCGCATGCGCCCCTGGATGTCGACGTACCCGCAGCGTTCGCCATCCACCACCAATGCGAGGCTGTCGCTGAACACGCCCACATGGTCGTGCTCTGCGGCGAGCAGGATGTCGCCGAACGGGCTGATCAGCCCCATGCGCTCGCCTTTCCGGACCCGTGACACGGGGAGATCGAAGCCCTCGATCCACTCGTAGGCGAAAGGCACCACCACATTGCCGCGGGCATCGATCACGCCGCTCAGCCCGTTCTGTTTGACCACGGCGATACCGTTGCGGAAGGTGGAGGCCGCTTCGTACAGGAACGGCACCACCACCTCGCCGACCGCATTGATGTACCCGTATCGGTCCTGCTTCTCGGCATACGCCAGGCCCTTGTGGAACTCGCCCACATCGGCATACTCCAACGGCACCACCACCTGGCCACTGCGGTCCACAACGCCCACCCTGCCGTCCTGCTCCACGGTGCTGAGCCCTTCGCTGGGCTCCAGGACATCATCGTACCGGATGTCCACCACCTCCTTCCCCATCTTGTTGACGGTGCCTACGCGATCATCCCTGCCCACCAAGGCTTGCGGGCCTGCAAAGGGCTCGGCGAACTCGTAGATGGCCTTCACCTGCTCCACCCCATCGCTGTCGATGTAGCCCCACTTGCCGCCCTGGCGGATCGGGTACAGCACCATGGTCGCTGCGCGGAAGTCGGCCGTGAGCTCCCCGATGAACGGGTAGTCCGGATGGTCCTTCAGGAAGTTCGTGATGGAGCTTGGGCTGAGGTCGCGTGTGTACTGGTCGTAGATCGACCGCCACGCGTTGGGAACGTTGGGGTTGTCCGGATACCGGCGAATGAACCCCTGCAGCTCGCCGGGTGTTCTGTTCGGCGTGCTCAGTCGGTAGATCTCGTTCTCGGCATCGCGCACATACGGACTCTCAGGATGGTCGGCCAGGAACTGTTCATACTCGGTGATGGTGGCGTACGGCACGGCTTCGCGGAAGATGGCCTCCTGCAGGCGGGAGCGGGCCTCGTAGACCTCCTTGGCATCGGGGTAGCGGTCGATGAAGAGCTGGAACGCGGCAGCGGTGTTGGCGGTGCGCGCCTCCTGGAACGCGAGGGCATTGCGCAACTGCCTGGCCTCCTCCAAGCGACCGCTCTGGATGTAGGTGTCGATGAAGCGCTGGTACGCGGTCACGGTGTTCAGCGCCAGGGTCTGGTCCCAGGCGATGCCGTGGATATGCTCCCGTTGCGCCACGATCGCTGCGGCGTCCACGCCCACCTCCCCCACCACGATCCGCTCCTTGTCCGGTGCCAGGGTGTAGGCCGCATCGGCCCGTTGGATGAAGACGAAGGCCGAGTCGAGCTGGTAGAACGGGTTGTTGGCCCTGCCGTGGATCACGCTGAGGCCGTACCAAGCCGCGCTGGGGTGCTTCTTCACCTCCTTTATGAAGAGCTCCCGCGCCAGGAAGTAGTTGTGCTCGTTCAGCGCGGCGAAGGCCTTCTCCAGCTTCCCGGCATGGAGGTCGGCCGGGGCGAGAACCAACAACAGGAAGGACAACCCGAGGCTGCGGCGAAAGCGGAGTTCCATCGGGGGCCAAAAATAGAACCGCGTGCAGGGGGGATGGACCACCTTTGCGCCGCGCCAGCGAACACCCCTTGTTGATGGATCCCCGCATCGACCGTCTGGAACGGTTCCTGACCCCCCGGAACGCGCGCATCACACTGTTCCTGCTGGCGCTGATCACCATCCTCTCCGGTGCGGCACTGCGCCATGTGAGCGTGGACTACGACTTCGAGAAGTTCTTCCCGAAGAGCGATCCGGAACTGGACCGCTACCTCGCCTTCCGCGACCGCTTCGGTTACGACAACGATTTCCTCCTCTTCGGCATCGAGCGTGAGCAGGGGGTCTTCGACCGGGCACTGCTGACCCGTGTGGATTCGCTCGCGGCCGACCTGGAACGGCTTCCGCTGGTGATCAAGGTGCTCTCGCCCACCCGCATGAGCGAACCCCTGGTGACCCCGTTGGGCGTGTTCGAGACCCCCTACCTGCGGTTCTGGAACGACACCCTGATCCCGCTGGATTCGGCGCGCATCTGGAGCGACCCGCGTGTGCGGGACCTCTTCTTCGCGGAGGATGGCAAGGCGATGCTGGTGATGCTCAACGCGGCACCGGGACTGTCCAAGGCGAACTGCGACCTCCTGCTCAGCGATGTGAAAGCGGTGCTGGCGCGCAACGGCCTTGCCGACACGCGGATCGTGGGGAGGATCGTGGGCCAGGACCACTACATCAACACCATGGTGAAGGAGATGCTCTTCTTCCTCACCGCCTCCATCCTGCTGCTGGCCGTATTCCTGTGGATCGGTTTCCGCAGCTTGCTTGGTGTGCTGGTGCCCATCGCGGTGGTGGGCCTGTCGATCCTCTGGCAGATCGGGCTGATGACGGCGCTGGGCAAGCCGCTGGGTATCCTGACCATGTTGCTGCCCACGATCCTCTTCGTGGTGGGCATGAGCGACGTGGTGCACATCCTGGAGTGCTACCTGGAGGAGATCCGCAACGGTGTGCCCCGCATCCGAGCCGTCGCCGTCACCTACCATGAAGTAGGCCTTCCCACCTTCCTCACAGCGGTCACCAGCGGCATCGGCTTCGCTACACTGGGCACAGCGAGCATCCCACCCCTCCAGGAATTCGGCCTGTATACGGCGCTTGGTGTGCTCCTCGCCTTCTGCCTCGCCTTTACTCTGCTGCCAGCGCTGCTGATCCTCCTCGACCCGCACAAGCTGCTGCCCTCGACCATGACCGTGTCGCCGTGGGACGGTCGACTGCCCCGCCTGTTCCGCTTCACCATCACGCACCGTCGGAAGATCCTGCTCGGCTTCAGCCTGATCGCGGTGGTGGGGATCGTGGGCGCGTCGCGGATCAAGGTGAACAACTACTTGCTGGAGGACCTGCCCAACAGCGACCCCTTGAAGCAGGGCTTCGTGTGGTTCGAGGAACGCTTCGGGGGCGTGCGCCCCTTTGAGATGGAGGTCGTTGTCCGGGACAGCTCGCGGACCGTGTGGGACCTGGCCGTGCTGCGGCAGATGGAGCAGGTACAGAACTACTTGGACACGGGCTACGCGGTGGATGGCCTCGTGTCACCGGTCACCGTGATGCGTTCGCTGAACAAGGCGTTCAACGGCGGTTCACCGGACTTCTACCGCTTGCCGGATGACAGTGCTGAATGCGCGCGACTGGCCCGGCGCACCCGCTTGTTGGGGAAGGACCTGCTGAGCAACATCGCCAGCGAGGACGGTCGCACGGCGCGGATCAGCGGCAGGCTCGTGGACCTGGGCGGCTTCATCCACACTGGAAAGAACGTGGCGCTCGACGCATTCGTGCACGGCACGACGGATGCCGGGATGGTGCGGTTCCATCAGACGGGCATGGCCTTCCTGATCGACCGCAACAACGCCACGCTCAGCACCCAGCTGGTCGGCGGCATGGGGCTGGCGGTGCTGCTCACGGCCCTGATCATGCTTTGGTTCTTCCGCGATTGGCGCATGGTGCTCGTGGCCCTGCTGCCCAACTTGGTGCCCTTGGTCTTCATCGCCGGGGTGATGGGTTTCTTCGGCATCGACCTCAAGGTGAGCACGGCCATCATCTTCACCATCAGCTTCGGCATCGCGGAGGACGACACGATCCACATGCTCGCCGCGCTGCGGCAGCACCTGCGCTCCGGGCTCTCCCCGGCCTACGCACTGAAGCGGACCTACCTGCGCACCGGCAAGGCGGTCACGGTCACCAGCCTGATGCTGTTGTCCGGCTTCGTCACCCTCATGTTCAGCGACTTCGCCAGCGTGTTCTACATGGGTCTGCTCATCACGCTGACGCTGGCCTTCGCCTTCGTGGCCGAACTGTTGTTGTTGCCTGCGTTGGTGTTGATGATCATGCCGCGCGCCAAGAGCAGCACGAACGAGGTGGACGGCCGTCGCTGAACGCGAAACGGCCCCGCAGGGCCGCCTCGACAGTGCTGAACGCGGGGTTCAGTAGTTCTCGTAGAAGGTCTTGAACTCGGGCTCTGCCATGAAGGCGTCCTTGCCTTGATCAAGCACCGCCTTGCCGGCGTTCTTGTCGCCCTTGCTCTCCTTGTAAATGGCATAGTTGATCATGGCCGTCTTCAGCAGTTTGCGCTGGTCCTCGGGCAAGGTGGAGGGATCTCCAGCGTTGGTCATGGCGGTCTGGTAGTTCTTCATGCTGATCTCGCCTTCCTTGGCCAGGTTGGTGTTGTACTGGCACAGGGCCAGCATCAGCCAGGGGCCGGGGTTCTCGGGGTAGTAGCCGACCATGGCGTCGAAGGTCTGCTTGGACTTGCTGAAGCCTTTGGCGCCCTCGTCGTAAAAGTTCAGACCGGACTCCGCGGCCATGGTGTTGAGGTCGCTCCAATAATCGGCGTAGTTGTCGAAGAACTCCTTGTTCTTGTCCTTCTTGCGGTACTTCTCGGCCCACTTGAGCGCGTCCTTGTCGCATTTCTTGTACTCCTCCATGGCCCGGTACTTCTCGATCTTGCTCATCTCGTAAAGGCTCATGGAGATGTAGAGGTACGGCAGCGGGTCCTTCTTGGTCTCGTCGTTCTCTGTGTAGGACTGGGCCTTGGCGAGGACGTCCTCGTACTTCTCGTCCACGAACTTCACGAGCAGGTCCTCATACACGTGCTTCTGTGCGATGGAGGGCAGGCTGAGTGTGGCCGCAAGGCCGAGCGTCAGGAGGTGTTTCATCGGGGTTGTTGTACGGGCCTGAAGGCAAACCGGATGCCGAAAGTTAACGGAAGCGGGAAAAGAAGCGCTCCGGATGTGTCGCCGTGGCGCTTTCCCGATGCCGGACAGCGCCGTTCCACCGATCTTCGCGCCGCATGCGCATCGACATCCTTTCCGTGGTCCCCCGGGTGCTCGACAGCTACTTCGGGGAGAGCATCCTGCAGCGCGCCCAGCAGAAAGGGCTGGCCGAAGTGGTGGTGCACGACCTGCGCGAATACAGCACCGACAAGCACCGCCGCGTGGACGACTACGCCTTCGGGGGCGGCGCAGGCATGGTGATGCAGATCGAGCCCATCGACCGCCTCATCACCAAATTGAAAGGCGAGCGCAGCTACGACGAAGTGATCTACATGAGCCCCGACGGTGAACTGCTGGACCAGCCCCTGGCCAACCGCATGAGCCGGCTGACCAACCTGATCATCCTGTGCGGGCACTACAAGGGCGTGGACGAGCGCGTGCGCGAGCACCTGATCACCCGAGAGATCAGCATCGGCAACTTTGTGCTGAGCGGGGGTGAACTGCCGGCGGCCGTGCTGAGCGACGCCCTGATCCGTTTGCTGCCCGGTGTGCTGAGCGACGAGACCAGCGCCCTGAGCGACAGTTTCCAGGACGGCTTGGTGGCGCCTCCGGTGTACACGCGCCCCGCCGAATACAACGGCTGGGGCATCCCCGAGGTGCTGCTCAGCGGCCACGAGGCCCGGATCGACGCCTGGCGGCACGAGCAGGCCATCCTGCGCACCCGCGAACGCCGCCCTGACCTGCCCGGCCCCGCACAGGAGGGTGTGGACAGCTTTGGTGAAGGTTGACCGTGCGGATTTCGGGGAAGATTCCTTAATATTGCGGCCCCATTCGGTGGGACAATGCACGTAAAGCCCTGAGCGTCATGGACAAGATCAAGCAACTCGAGAAGGAATGGTCCCCGGTGAAAACCTACGACCCGTTCAAGGCCGGTGACACGGTGACCGTGCACTACAAGATCACCGAGGGCAACAAGGAGCGTATCCAGATGTTCCAGGGCGTGGTGATCCAGCGCAAAGGCACTGGCAGCACCGCCACGTTCACCGTGCGCAAGATCAGCAACAACATCGGTGTGGAGCGGATCTTCCCGATCGCCTCACCGTTCATCGACAAGATCGATGTGAACAAGCACGGTACCGTGCGTCGCGCCCGCATCTATTACCTCCGCGGCCTGCGTGGTAAGAGCGCCCGCATCCAGGAGAAGCGTCAGGCCGTGGCCCAGGTGGCCAAGTAAGCCTACCCCGATGAACTCAGAGAAGGCCCCGGTAACGGGGCCTTTTTCGTGGTTTCAGGCAGCGTTCGCTCACCGCTTGCGTCTATCGGAAAACACCGCGCCATGAACGGAGCCTGCACCGAGAACTGGAACGCCATGCACCCCACCACCGAGGGCCGCTTCTGCGGAAAATGCCAGCAAGCCGTCGTCGACTTCAGCGGCTGGGACCTTAGCGCCGTGGTAGCCTACAAGCGGGAGCATCCTGAAGCTTGCGGCATGTACCGCGCGGAGCACCTGGAACCGCACCTTATCCCTTTGGTGGACCTTCTCAAACCGAAGCGCGGGATCCTCGCCGCCTCGCTCGCACTGGGCGCCACCACCCTCTCCGCACAGGCGGTGGAACCCACCCCTTCCGAATACACCCGACCCGCGGTCCCGGTGAACATGCCCCGCGCCGCTCAGGTGGTGCCGGAACCCACTACACCGGCCGAAGCGGAGAAGAACGAGGCCCTCTTCGGCACCTGCGAGCGACCGGCGGAACTGGCGCCGCCTCGCGCGAAGCCGCATCGCTTCCGGAAGGTCTACGTGTCGAAGCGCTTTCCCTTCATCCACTCCCGGCGACCGTACGTCATGGGACGGTTTCTATGAGACCTGATCAACTCACTTTCCATCATGGTCTCCTGAAAGGGACCTTGATGCCCGAACACTCACGATCTCGCGCCTCAGGGTCCAATTCGTGAGAACCTGACGGAAAGTGAAAGCCTGGTTCACTGGCCCTCCGCTCGTGCCCGGATCCGGTACAGGTACACGTTGCTGTGCCCTTCGATGGCGCCCTCGTGCCGGTCCAGCAACGTGAGCTCGTAGGAATCAGACACTTCCGTGTCCCGCGATCGCAGGTACTCCGGATCGTTCACCGAGATCATGTACACCTCCTCGAACGCGCCGCTTTGCCATAGCTCGCGCAGCCCGCTCGTGTAGAAGTTCGGCTGCTTCGTCGCCTTGGCCAGCTCCTGATCCCAGCTCAGGAAGGACAGCTCCTTGCGATGTTCCAGGCAATGGAACGGGCGGTCCAGGAAGGCCGAGAGGTTGTTCAAGCACCAGTAATCGGTGACCACCATGGCCCCGGCCGGTACCTGGGCGTAAAGCTCCCGCACCTTGGAGGCGTTCGAGAACGGCTGCGTGTGGTCCCTGTTGAGGGGCAAAGGCCCCCGCAATGACGTGGATGATCAGCACCACGGACAGGAACAGTTGGTGGACCCGGCCCAGCGGACGCTCCCGGAGATACAGCCACGATGCGATGAGGAAACCGATCCAGATGAAGCCGACGTACCGCGCGCTCGTCAGTGGAAAGAGGAAGGCCACGGCCGCGGTCAGCAGCACGTTGGTGGCCATGAACACCATGCTGCCGCGGACCTTGCGCAGCAGGAAGAACCACACCGCCAGGAGCAGCACGGCGCACCACCGTACCACCATCATACCGTTCTCGCCTTCCATGATGCGCCGGACCAAGGTGTTGGTGTTCCAAAAGTGAAGTTCGTTCGTCTCCGGCATAGGCACGAAGGCTTTCAGCGGGGCTTGGGCGATGATGTCCCATTGCCGGTCGGTCCAGATGTCCAACCAGAAGCGCAGGTTCAATTGGCTGTCACCGGGCGGGGCGATCTGGAGGGCGGATGGCAGGCAGATGAGTCCTCCGATCACCAAGTGCATCAACGCGCGGCGCCAAGTCCCCGGTGCGGATCGTTCCTGCCAAGCGTGGTATGCGCAGAACGACAGGGCCAATAGAAGGCCCAATAGATGCGTGTTCGCCAGAAGGAAGACCAGCACATAGAACCACACCTTCTGCTGGCGCGGCCTGTTGAGCAATAGCCAGGCAAGCAGAAAGGCCAGGACCAGTGCGATGGCGTAGTTCCGGCTGAGCGCGCCGTACTCGAAGGCGAAGTAGTAGCCGAAGGGGATCAGGGCCCGGATGAACACGGGGAAGGGTGACCGGAACAGCACCAGGTACACCATGGCGATCGCGAAGACCGCCTGCGCGATCTTCATGGACTCGGGGTCGTGCGTAATGCGCGTGATGGTGAAGAGCACCACGTACCAGAGCGGCGGGTGCCCCTCGTAACGGCTGTTGTGCAACAGGTCAAGCAGACCGGTGCTCGAGCGCGCGATGTTCCAGCTGTGGATCTCATCGCCCCAGAGCTCATGCTTCGCCAGGGCCATGAGCAGGAGGAGCACGTAGGCAGCGAAGACGGCCCAGAGCAGCACGCGTTCGTTCCGCTTGTCGAGGGTTGGGATCTTCATTGATGATCTCGGTCAGGCTAATGGACGTGCTGAACGCGTGGAGCGAAGATCGGGATGATCAGCAACAGAGGTCGGCTAGTGGAGTTCAATACATATGGACATGGATGGACACGTATGGACGCCGTGAAGGTCCATCGGCGTCCATACGTGTCCATAAGCTTGGGGAACCCGCGATCGTCAATAGGCACGAGCGTGGACGCTCGCGCTATTCGGGGTTGCACGGATGGACGCCGATGAACCGGCCTGTCCATCAGCGTCCGTTCTTGTCCGCCAGCCCGTGGAAACCGAGATCGCTATTGGGCACTCGGCGGATCCGAACGCCGGTCGGAAAAGCAACCTAACACCCTTTTGAATCGCGCACGAGACCGGAGATAGGCGGTCAAGTAGTTCATGCCTCCAAGCCATGCCAACACATGGAAACCAGAAGTGATGCGACCAGTTGCTGTAGTCGCGAGAAAGGCGAATAAAAGAAGAATCCCGATCCCCGTTGTCATCGAGATTGCCAACTTGACCTGCACCTGTCCGGAAGGCAAAGGGTCGACGGTAAGTCGTCCTTCGTCGATCAGCGCGAGATAATGCCAACCTCCATGGCTCCATGGCTTAGTAACGAATATGATGCTCTGCTCAGTGGCGACCACATTGATGTTTCCCCAACTGGAGATCTCTTGGGATGCACTGGCCATAGCGTCCCTCGGCGGGGCCATAGGAAGAACACGCATCAAGCGGATAACAGGAAGGTACGGGAGCTGACCCATGCTCACCCCACCAACTCCTTGTTCCTGTTCGGGTAACCGGACGCTGCGAAACCAATAGCACTCATGGCGACCAGAACAGCACCAATAAAGATCGCCGGATGCCAAGCCGTGACCTGGCCGTCCCAGCAGTCGGCTCCGCGCTCGCGGTAACTGAGCTCTGCCGAATAGTCCATCACCCACATGGAGATGAACAGGACAGCTCCGAAGAAGGTCCACCATCTTATCCTGAACAGGGTCTTCATGGCACGCGGTCCTACCCAACCAACTCCTTGTTCCTGTTCGGGATGTCGTCCTTGCTGAAGGGCACGCGGTCGTCCTCCTCCTTCAGTTTGAGCACGAGGGCGAGGGCATCGGGCACCACATCGCTGCAGAGGGTGAGGAAGCTGCCGGGCTTGGCCGAGCTGATGGCGTAACGGATGGCCTCGTCCTCCTTCTTGATGATGGTGACCTTCTTGTTGGGGTCGATCTCGTTGATGCCTTTCACCATGAGCGCGATGATCTCGTCGTCGCTCTTGCCGCGCAGGTTGCGGTCCTGGCGGATGATGATCTCGTCGAACATCTGAGCGCTGAGACGTCCGAGGTTGATGGTGTCCTCGTCGCGGCGGTCGCCCACGCCGGCGATCACGCCCACCTTGGGGCTGTCGGGGATCTTGCTGAGGAACTTGCCGAGGGCCTCGAAGCCATGCGGGTTGTGGGCGTAGTCCACCACCACCTGGAAGTTCTTGAACTGGAACAGGTTGAGGCGACCGGGGGTCTGCGCAGCACCCGGCACGAAGGTCATGAGCGCTTCGCGCAGCTCCTCGATCTTCACGCCGCGTACATAGGCGGCCAGCACGGCGGGCAGCACGTTCTGGATGTTGAAGACCGCCTTGCCACCGTAGGTGATGGGAATGTTCACGGCCTTTTCGATGCGCAGCTTCCACTCGCCCTTGCTGATGGTGACGAAGCCGTTCTCGTAGATGGCGGCGAGGCCCCCGAGCTTGCAGTGCTGACGGACCAGGCGGTTGTTCTCGTCCAGGCTGAAGAGCGCGATCTTGCAGTTGGTCTGCTTGCGCATGGCCATCACCAGTTCATCGTCGGCGTTGAGGATGGCATAGCCGTCCTGCCGCACGCTGCGGGGCACGGTGCTCTTCACGTGCGCCAGGTCCTCGAGGGTGTGGATGTCCTTCAGTCCCAGGTGATCAGCGGCCACGTTGGTAACGATGGCCACGTCGCAATGCTCAAAGCCGAGGCCGCTGCGCACCAGTCCACCGCGGGCGGTCTCCAGCACGGCCATGTCCACCACGGGCTCCTTCAACACGAACTGGGCACTGGCGGGACCGGTGCAGTCGCCCTTCATCAGCAGGCGGTTCTGGATGTACACGCCGTCGCTGCAGGTCATGCCCACCTTGTAGCCCACGCTGCGCATGAGGTGCGCGGTGAGGCGGGTGCTGGTGGTCTTGCCGTTGGTGCCGGTGACGGCGATGATGGGGATGCGGCTCGGGGTGCCCGGCGGGAAGAGCATGTCCACCACGGGTTCGGCCACGTTGCGGCCCAGGCCACCGGTGGGGTCCAGGTGCATGCGGAAGCCGGGTGCGGCGTTCACTTCGAGCACCGCACCACCGGATTCGTTCAGCGGCACGCTGATGTCGTCGGTCATGATGTCGATGCCGCAGATGTCCAGGTCGATGATGCGGCTGATGCGTTCGGCGAGGAAGACGTTGAAGGGGTGCACCACCTCGGTGACATCGTCGGCGGTGCCGCCGGTGCTGAGGTTGGCGGTGGCCTTCAGGTAGACCACCTCGTCTTTGCCGGGCACGCTGTCCGGCGTCATGCCCTTCAGCGCGAGCAGCTTCAGCGTGTGATCATCGATGTCGATGCGCGTGAGCACCTTCTCGTGCCCATAGCCGCGCCGAGGGTCCTTGTTCACCTCTTCGGCGAGCTGGGCGATGGTGTGGGTACCATCGCCGACCACGCAGGCCGGGGTGCGCTTGGCGGCCGCCACGAAGCGGTTGTTGATCACGAGCAGCCGATGATCCAGCCCTGTGATGTAGCGCTCCACGATCACGCTGCGGCTGATCTCCTTCGCCTTGGCGAGCGCCACCTTGGCCTCCTCCACGGTCTTGATACCGATGGTCGCACCGCGGCCATGGTTCCCTCCTATCGGTTTAATAACACACGGATAACCAACGACTTGTATCGCGTCGATCAAACCCTCTTCGGAACGCACGACCCGCCCCTTCGGCACAGGGATCTCGTAGCTCTCCAGCAGCTGCTTGGTCTCCTCCTTATCGCAGGCGATCTCCACCCCGATGTTGCTGGTCTCGCTGGTGATGGTGGCCCGGATGCGCTTCTGGTGGATGCCGTGGCCCAGCTGCACCAGGCTCTGCCCGTTGAGGCGCAGGTAGGGGATGCCGCGATTGACCGCTTCGTGGACGATGCTGGCCGTGCTGGGACCGAGGCGGCTCTCTTCACGGAGCTCACGCATCTTCTGAATATCGTCCTGCAGGTCGTACTTCTCCCCGCTGATCAGCGCCTCGGCGATGCGGATGGCGGCCTTGGCGGCGTAGAGGCCCACAGGCTCCTCGATGTAGCTGAAGACCACGTTGTAAACACCCGACTCACGCGTACTGCGCGTGCGCCCGAATCCCGTTTCCATGCCGGCCAGTGTCTGGATCTCCAGCGCGATGTGCTCGATCACGTGCCCCATCCAGGTGCCGCGCTTCACCCGCTCCCAGAACCCGCCCGGGTGGTCCTCGCTGCAGCGGTGGCTGTACATGCTCGGCAGCAACTCCTGGATGCGCTCGTAGAACCCGGGGATCTTGTCCGTGGGCTTCAGCTCGAGGTCCTCGATGTCGAGGCGCATGACGATGAGGTGATGGCGCTTGACCGACCAGTAGTTGGGGCCGCGCATGGCTTTGAGCTCGAGGATCCGCATGGGAGGAGTGACTTGATCGGTGGGTAAGATAGCAGGGTGGGACGAACGGTCAATGCGGCGGGCATACTTCACCTGAGCCACGGTCCTAATGCCCGGAGGGTCGGAAGGCACGTGGACCCAAGCCTGTTGGTATGGATAACCCTGTTGATGATCCCGGGGCCGGACCGATGATGGCTTGTTGCAACCCTCTACTTTCGCGGGGCCTGTGCCGATCGGCCGGGCTATGGGGGCGGGGGACCAAATCGCACACATGACACCGAAAGGGAAGCTGATCGCCATTGGCGGGAACGAGGACAAGGGAGCCACGCCTGAAGCGGGGCACAACACCAAGGTCTTCAACCACGCCTTCATCGAGGATGGCATCCTCAAGCGGGTGGTCGACGAGATGGGCGGTCCCTTGAAGCGGATCGCGGTGATCACCAGCGCCAGCAGCATCCCCGAAGAGGTCGGCCACAACTACATCGAGGCCTTCGGTCGGCTCGGCGCCACCAACATCGACATCCTGGACATCAGGGACCGCAGCGACGTGAAGCCCGACATGATCAAGCGGTTGGCCAAGGCCGACGGCGTGATGATGAGCGGTGGCAACCAGCTCCGGCTCACCACGATCTTCGGCGGCACGGCCTTCCTGCAGCTGATGAAGCGCCGCTACCAGGAGGAGGCCGGCTTCGTGATCGCAGGCACCAGCGCCGGCGCCATGTGCATGAGCAGCACCATGATCTACCAGGGTCACAGCGCCATTGGTCTGGTGAAGGGCGGCGTGAAGATGACCACCGGCGCGGCCCTCATCTACGACGTCATCATCGACAGCCACTTCGTGGAGCGCGGCCGTTTCAGCAGGCTCACCCAGGCCGTTTCGGCCAACCCCTCGGCCATCGGCATCGGGCTTGGGGAGGACACCGGCGTGGTGATCACCAACGGCGACATGCTCGAGACCATCGGCAGCGGCCAGGTGATGATCTTCGACGGGCACGAGATCTCCTACAGCAACTATGCGGATGTGGAGGAGGGCGAGCCCTTCAGCATCGAAGGCATGAAGGTGCACATCATCTCCAAGGGCCACAGCTACTCGGTTTCGCAGAAGGTCTTCACGGCCGTACAGGTGCCGGTGAAGTACTGAGCGGCCGACGCTACGGCTGGCAGGCTTCGGGTCTGTTCCCTTAACTTCGTGTCATGCGCTCGCGCTACTGGCCGCTCTTGCTCCTCGTCCTGCTGGTGCTCGGCGTGGCACCCGGTCCTGCGGTGGAGCGCTTCCTGTTCGACCAGGAGCACCTCCTGGACCTTGAGCAGGGTTCCCAGCTGGACAGCCTGCTGCGCGCCCACGAGGCCAGCACGGGCAACGAGATCGCCGTGGTGACCACCCGCAGCTTGAACGGATATCCCGACATGCCGGCCTTCGCCGCCTCGTTCGGCGATAGCCTCGGTGTGGGCAAGAAGGGCCGCGACAATGGCGTGGTGATCGCCGTGAGCCGTGAGCTGCGCAGCGTGTTCGTGGCCACGGGCCTGGGTACCGAAGAGGTGCTCACCGACGAGCAATGCGCGGTGATCGTGGACAGCCTGATGATCCCCCGGTTCAAGGAGGGCCGCTTCGGCGAAGGGATCGTGGACGGCGCACGGGCCATCGTGCTGCACCTGGAGAAACCCGAGAACCGGATCCACTGACCGTGGAACGCCGGCACTTCCAGCTCGACGAGGGCTACCTCAACATCGATGACAAGGGCCTCTACCTCGCCCCCAGCGGCAACTGGCAGGAAGCCCTGGCCAACCCGGAACGCACGGTGAAAGGCCGGATCAAACGCTCGGTCTACGGCCTGTTCGGCCTGGTCCTCATCATGACCCGCGGTGCGCTGGAGTTCGCGCATGTGAGCACGAACATGGCCAACGGGCTGGTGCTTTCCATCGGCCTGGCCGGGGCGGGTGTGCTGCTCCTCCTCCACCGCTTCCGCCACGACCTGGCCCCCGCCTACCGGATCCCCTTCGCCAAGGTGCGTTCGCTTGATGTCAACGAAGGCTGCATCACGGTGCACTTCGTGAACGGCGACCACCGCGAGGACCGGGTGAACCTGAAGGTTCCCGATCAGGCCCTGATGATGATCCAGGAAGGCCTTGAACGTTCGCGGGGCTGACCCGCTCGTTCCGCCTTTCCACTATCCTTGCGCCTCCAACCCATTCCATGGACCCGATCATCACCCGTTTCCGCGCGTTCTGTATCGCAGAAGGCATCAGCTGGATCATCCTCATCGCCGCCATGGGGGTGAAATACGGCATGGGCATCGCTTCCGCGGTGCGCTGGCCGGGCATGCTGCACGGCGTGCTCTTCGTGGGTTACCTCGTCACCGCCGTGCCGCTCTTCACCAAGCTGAAGTGGTCCACCGAGCGGATCTACGGGCTCCTGCTGGCCGGCTTCCTGCCGTTCGGCACCTTCGTGGTGGAGCGCAAGTGGCTGCGCTGAGCCGTTCCGCCCGAACCCCAAGCTGACGATCGTCCTTCTTCTTGGATGACGGTCGTCGTACCTTGGTGTCATGGCCAGCATGGACCGCAGTTCAGCGGAACCTGATAAGGCCTTATGTCATGAGCAACGAAACCAGGAACGGACTTCTCGGATTCATCGCAGGTGCCGCAGTGGGCGCAGCGCTCGGTATGCTCTTCGCCCCGCGTTCGGGCAAAGAGACCCGCGAGCGCATCAAGCGCACGGTGACCGATGGCAAGGACGATGTGGACGAGTTCATCGACGAGGCCCGCGAACAGTGGAGCCGCAACAAAGGCAAGGCCATGGACGCCGCCACCATGACCAAGGAGGAGGTGAGCGATCTCATCCGCTTCCTGTTCGAGGAGGGCAAGGACCTGAAGGACCGCTTGAAGGACGACGTGGAGGAAAGCGCCGACGACGTGGCCCGCAAGGCCGGAAAGTCCGCTGACAACGTGCGCCACAGCGCCAATTGAACAGCATGAGCGAACCGCAGCACGAACCCTACACAGGGTATTCGGACCCGGAGACCGGCAAGCCTGAGCTGGGCCGTTTGGTGGAGGCCGTTGCGGCCGATGCCAAGGCCTATTTCGAGGCCCAGAAGGCATTGACCACCTTGGAGGTGAGCGAGAAGGTCGGCCGTGGCGCCGCTGTCTCCCTGTTGGCGGTGGTGCTGATCCTCATCGTGAGCGCCGCGTTCCTGATGGGCAGCGTGGCCCTTTCCCTGTGGCTAGCGCACCTGCTTCATTCGACCATGCTGGGGTTCCTCGCTGTTGCGGGGCTTTACCTCCTCCTCGGCGTTGTATTCTACCTGCTTTGGCGCACGGTGCTGCGCGACAAGGTGATCCTCACTGTGATCCGGTCCATGCATGCAGACCACTGAACGCTTCACCGACATGGCCGCCGTGCAGCGCGAGCGGGAGCGGCTGAAGGCTGTCCGCGATGAACGGCTGCACGACCTGGGCGGGCATTGGCAGCGCATGGGTGATCCCGCCATGCGCCGTTCCTTCGTTCTGAGCACGGTGAAGAACGCCTTGCGTCCCCTTTTCTCGATCAGGGGAGCGAAGGAACTGGCCTCCGGCTTCAACGCTGAAACGCTTGGCGGCCTCGCGGCCCTGTTCTTCGGCGGGCGCGCGAAGACCATGGGTGGGAAGGCGCTGGCCATGGGGCTCAGTGCGGCCATACCCTACTTCTCCAAGCGGCTGCACGATGCACGGTACGGACATGTGAAGGAGGAGCTCAGGACATCGTGGGAGCGGGTGAAGACCCATTTGCGCGAGCGGCGTGAAGCACGGCGCAAGGAACACCGGGACGAAGCGCAATAAGCGCTTGTTCTGCAAGGTCGTCGTTCAGGATGTACAGCACACTCCTCTCCTCGTTCCTGTTGATCGGCGGTCCGTGCGATACGGTGCCACCACCCCTGAACCGGTCCATCCTCACCTTCGTGGAGGAACATCTCGACCAGAAGGTGGGATCCGGTGAATGCTGGGACCTGGTGGCCGTAGCTTTGGACAAGGCCGGCGCGAAATGGGACGGCGAGTTCGACTTCGGGAAGCCTGTCGATCCCTTGCGCGAATGCGTCTATCCTGGTGACATCATCCATTTCAAGAACGTGACACTGCGCACGATGAGCAACGGCCGCACCAGCACCACCCGCATGGATGACCATACCGCTGTGATCACCTTCGTGAAGGACCGTTGGGTGTTCCAACTGGGGCACCAGAACACGAGCACAAGCGGTCGCAAGGTCGGGCACAGCGACATCGACCTGCGGCACCTGGTGGGCGGAGAATACACAGTGTTCCGGCCCGAGCCCTGATCACTGGCGGCCGGCCCAGTCAACGCCCTTGCGCAGCCAGGCGATGGTCTCCGCTTCCCGGGAGCCTGGCTCCGGAAGATGATCGTAACGCCAACGCGCATCCGCGGGCAGGCTCATCAGGATGCTTTCCGTCCGCCCGCCCGTCTCCAGTCCGAAGCGGGTACCGCGGTCATGCACCAGGTTGAATTCCACATAGCGACCGCGGCGCAGCAGCTGCCAGTCGCGTTCGCGCTCGGTGAAGGCCTTGTGGCGCGGGGGATCGGCAGCGGCCGTGTAAAGCGTAGCGAAGGAGCGACCCACCGCACAGGTGAACCCGAAGAGCGCATCCACCGGCAACGTTCCAGAAGGCTGCACCCGATCATAGAAGATGCCGCCGATCCCCCGCGTCTCATTCCGGTGCGGCAGGTGGAAATAGTCGTCGGCCCAGCGCTTGTAAGCGGGGTAGTAGGCGGGGTCCCACGCATCGCAGGTGGCCTTGAGCCCTTGGTGGAACCGGATGGCGGCCTGCTCCTCCACGTACATCGGGGTCAGGTCGATGCCACCGCCGAACCAGCGGGCACCGCCATCCACCTCAAAGTAGCGGATGTTCATGTGGATCGTAGGCACCCACGGGTTCCTCCCATGCAGCACGATGCTCACGCCTGTGGCGTAGAACGCAGTACCCTCGATCTGCAGGGCCTTCGCCGCCTGGGGGGTCAGTTCGCCATGCACTTCGCTGAAGTTCACCCCACCTTTTTCGATGAGGTCACCGTTGGCGATCACCCGGGTCGAGCCTCCCCCACCCCCTTCGCGCTGCCACGCATCCTCCTTGAACAGTCCCTTCCCGTCCAGGGCCTCCAGGGCCGTGCAGATCTCCTGTTGGATCAGGCGGAATTCCGATGCGATCCGGTCGTGCTCCATCGTTCGGTGTTCAGGGAACGCGCTGAAGACCCATTTCCCGGTGCTCCAGGATCAGCACGCTGTCGTTGCGGTAGCCGTTCTCCGGACCCGTGCGCAGCATGCGGAAGTCCATGTGCAGCGGGGTGGTGTTCACCTCCTTGAAATGATCCGCGAAACCACGGCCTTCCTGGAGCAAGGCCGAGAGGTAGTAGAACGTGACGTCGAACCCCAGGAAGGCATACTCCCTTGGCTCATCGTTGAACCGCTCCCGGTAGTTCCGGATGAAGGCGATGACGCGTGGGTCCGTGCGGTCCACATAACTGCTCGCGGCGAAGCGTTGGTGCAGCTTGTCCAGGTCAACGGGAGAGACCGACTCCATGTCCATCCAGCCCGGCATGCCGTACACGATGATCTCCTTGTCCTTGGCCACGCCGACGAGCTTCGACACCAGTGCCGAGACGTACTCGACATCCTCGCTGGGTACCAGCACCACATTGCGTTTTCCGCCCTGCAACAGGTTGATGATGCCATTGATGTCGCGTTTGCCGGTACGCGCCACCAGCACGCTGTCGCGCAGGCGATCGGTGCGCAGGGAAAGGGCTTCCTGCAGCGCCCTCAACAGCTGGTCCTGCAGTTCCTTCTCCGCAGGAAGGTCGGGACGGGCGAGGATGAGGTTGTCGGCACCGTGGCGCAGCACCGCATGGCGGGCCAGGGCCTGCACCTGGTCGGGGCGAGCGCTGAGCACCTTGCTCACCGTGGGATTGCCCAGCAGGATCTTGTTGGTCTGCGGCACCGGGCATACGATGTGCGCTCCACCGGAGACCTTTATCAGCTGCTCGATCGCGCCGCGATGGAACGGTCCGATGTACAGGTCCATGTCCCTGATCTCGGCCTTCCTGAGCTCAGGCGTCCAGGCAGCGGCATCACTACCCACGTCAAGGACATGCACATCACCGGTGAAGCCCAGCACCTCGAGCGAATCGATCGCCAGTTGCGCACCTGCATAGAACTGCACGGCGGCCTCGGTGACCTCGTAGTAGCCTTTGCGCGCGGGGTCGCGCCCCAGCACACTGTCGTTGTCAGCGATGGAGAACGGCAGCAGGAAGGCCACGGCATAGCGTTCGCTTTTCGCGGACGCTACAGGCTCAGGTTCGGTGACCACCGCTTTCACTGCAGGTATCCGCACGTAGCTGCCGACCTTCAGCCCTTGTGGCAGGCCACCGTTCGCCGCCTGCAGCTCCTCCACGGACACCCCGTACTGCTTGCCCAGGCCGAAGAGCGTTTCGCCCGGCATCACCAGGTGAGACGTGCTCTTGTCATCGGCCGCAGGGGCCACCACGGCAGGGGCCTGACCGGTGATGCTGCCGGTGGGGATCACCAGCTGCATGCCTTCGCGCAGGCGGCCGGCCAGTTCGGGGTTGCGTTCCTGCAGCAGGTGCTGGTCCACACCGTACTTGCGGGAGATCCCGAAGAGCGTTTCCTTCTTCGCCACGGTGTGCACCAGCTCGCCGTTCCGAAGGGCCGGTGCGGTCTTCAGCTCCTTCTTCACCACGGCGTCCTGCGGGATCAGCAGCACCTGGCCCAGGCTGAGGCCTTGGGTGGCAGCGGGGTTCGCTGCGGTGATGGCGTCCACCGGCACTGCGTAATGGCGGCTGATGGCATAAAGGGTCTGGCCCTGTTGAACGGTGTGAACGATGTACGTGCTGCCGTCCACCACACGCACCTCCTGCGCCAGCGCCGTTGGCGACAGGAGCAGGAACAGGGGCAGGAGCAGGCCTACGCCAAGGCTTCGGCGATGCCGCAGCAGGACCGGGAGCAGGCGCATCATTCCCATTCGATGGTGGCGGGCGGCTTGCTGCTGATGTCGTACACTACACGGTTCACGCCTTTCACCCGGTTGATGATGTCGTTCGAAATGCGTGCCAGCACCTCGTAGGGCAGGTGGCACCAGTCGGCGGTCATGCCGTCCGTGCTCGTTACAGCGCGCAAAGCCACGGCGTTCTCGTAGGTGCGTTCATCACCCATCACCCCCACGCTCTGCACGGGCAACAGGATCGCGCCGGCCTGCCAGACCTGATCATAGAGTCCTGCCTCGCGCAGTCCGTTGATCCAGATCGCGTCCACATCCTGCAGCAGCGCCACCTTCTCCGGGGTGATGTCGCCGAGGATGCGGATACCGAGGCCCGGACCGGGGAAGGGATGGCGGCCGAGGATCTTCGGATCCAGTCCGAGTTCCTTGCCCACGCGGCGAACTTCGTCCTTGAACAGCAGGCGCAGCGGCTCCACCACCTGCATCTTCATGCGGGCCGGCAGGCCGCCCACGTTGTGGTGGCTCTTGATGGTGACGCTGGGGCCGTTCACGCTCACGCTTTCAATGACGTCCGGGTAGATGGTGCCCTGCCCCAGCCATTTCACATCGGTGATGCGGTGTGCTTCCACATCGAACACTTCGATGAAGGTGCGACCGATGGCCTTGCGCTTCTCCTCCGGATCGGTGAGGCCTTTCAACGCCATGTAGAAGCGGTCCTTCGCATCCACCCCGGTGATGTTGAGGCCCATGTGGCGGTAGCTCTCGAGCACGCTCGCGTACTCGTCCTTGCGGAGTAGCCCGTTGTCCACGAAAATGCAATGGAGCCGATCGCCAATGGCCTGCTGCAGCAGCATGGCGGCAACGGAGCTGTCCACGCCCCCGCTCAGGGCCATCACCACCTGATCATTGCCCAGCTGGCGCTTCAAGCTGTCGATGGTGCTCTCCACGAAGGAGTGCGGGGTCCAGTCGCCCGCGCAGCCGCAGATGCCGATGACGAAGTTGCGCAGCAGCTGCAGGCCATCGGTGGTGTGGTAGACCTCGGGATGGAACTGCACGGCGTAGGTGGGCTGGCCTTTCAGCTGGTAGGCGGCCACGGGCACGGCGTGCGTGCTGGCCACCACTTCCATGTCGCCGGCATGGTCCACGATGCTATCGCCGTGGCTCATCCACACCTGGGTGCCCGGGTGGATGCCGGTGAAGAGGGGTTCTCGGATGTGGATGTTGTCGAGGTGCGCGCGGCCGTATTCGCGGACCTTGCTGCGTTCCACGGTGGCACCGGCGCGCTTGGCAAGGAGCTGGGCGCCATAGCAAACGGCCAGTACGGGCACTCTTCCTTGGAAACCAGTGATGTCGGTATCGGGTGCGTTGGACTCGTGCACACTGGACGGGCTGCCGCTGAGGATGACACCCTTGATGGCGGGGTCGTCACGGAACTGTTGGGCCTTGCTGAAGGGGTGGATCTCGCAATAGACGTTCAGCTCGCGGACACGGCGTGCGATGAGCTGGGTGTACTGGCTGCCATGGTCGAGGATCAGGATGCGGTCGCTCACAGGGAAGGATGCCGCACGCGGATAAGGACACGGACAGCGGAGCGCAAAAGTAGCCCCCTGCCCGGATCGGTCGCCGCCCCTCCAAGGGGTTACCAACAGCACCTGAAAAAAAGGGCCCCGAATTAACGTTGGATCAACAGATAACCGCCTGATCTGGCGATCTTTGCGACGGCTCTCCAGCCCTCTCGACCCATGTTCCACAGCCGCCTCTTCCGAACCGTTGTGATGGCCTTGGCCATCGCTGCGGGCGCGGGCCTTGCGGTCGGGCAGACGCCACTCTTCCCCGGTGACCTGGCGGTGGTGGGGATCAACGCGAACAACAGTTGCATCACGGCCACGGCGGATGAGATCAGTTTCATCTGCTTCAAGGACATCACTACGAACACGCAGATCGACATCACCGACAATGGCTTCGAGCGTCAGTTCGCCGGGCAGTGGGGTGAAGGCGAGGGGTTCAACCGGTTCATCCGGACCGGCCCGATGATCCCGGCAGGCACGGTGATCACCTTCCGCATCAACGGTCTGGTGGCGCCCACCATGATCAGCCCGGATGCAGCGTGGACCATCCTCGCTCCTTTCGGTGGTTCGGTGAACATGAACGCCACCGGCGACCAGCTCTTCTTCATGCAGGGCGGGGTCTGGACCAATCCCGCAGGCGCGAACAACACCACGTATTCCGGCAATGTGCTCTATGCGTTCAACACGAAGAACGTCTGGACCTCTCACGCGGGGCTTTTGACCGGGAACACCCAGGATTCCGCATTGCCGCCCGGCAGCCTTTGCTTCAGCATGAACCCGACCTCTGCCAGCGACTATGTGAAATTCACCGACGCGGTGCTTGGAGGGGCCTTCACCACGCGCACTCAAAGGTCCTGGTTGATCGACATTGACAACCAGGCGAACTGGTCGGTGTTCGCCAACTGTGGAGCCTACAACACCGCTGCACCGAATTTCATCGGCACGGTGTTCCCCATCACGGGCTCCTCCTTCCAGAACGGCTTGTGGACCGGCGCGAAGACACAGGATTGGTTCGACTGCCGGAACTGGGATGATGCGGAGGTGCCCAACGCAGCGAGCAACGTGGTGATCAACCAGACGAAGATCCAGAATTGCGTGGTGGGGCTCAATGGCACCACGCCGCTCACCGCGCAATGCGCCACGCTGTCGCTTACGAGCAACAATGCGGTGCAGCCCACCCTCACGATCAACAACGGGCGGCAGCTGGTGGTCTCGGGCGGTGCCTCCATCATCCGCACCGCGACCGCCACACCGATCTCCATCACGGTCCTCAACGGCTCCTTCACCTCCGCCAGCCTTACCCTGCTTGGCAGCGCCCCCGCTGCACAGAACGCCATTTTCTACAACCAGGCCCCGGCGAACACGGTACAAGTGAACGGTGATGTGCAGCTCCTCAGCGGTGGCTCGCTCAACCTCATCAACGGCTCGCTCAACCTTACGGGCAACTTCCGCGACATGGACGCCCTCGCTGCAGGGACGGCCTTCTTCGAGCTCAACAGCACCGTACTGTTCAACGGAGGCGGTCCGCAGTCGATCATGACCACCGGCTTCGAGGAGTTCTTCAGCTCGCTCCGGGTGAACAAATCGGCGGACGACCTTACGCTCAGCGCGCCGATCACCGTGAGCGGCAACCTGGACCTGTTGCAGGGTCGCGTGTTCAGCAGCTCCACCAACCTGCTCTCGGTGGGCATGCTGGGCAGTGCCACCAATGCCAGCAACTCCAGCTTTGTGAGCGGCCCGGTGGAGAAGGTGGGCAACACCAGCTTCACCTTCCCGATCGGGAAGAACACCAACTACCGGCCGGCATCGCTCACGGGCGTCACCGGCCTGGCCAATCATTCCTTCATCGCAGAGTACTTCCCGGCCCCGCTGCCCAACCCGCCCGCCGTGCTCTTCGGCCCCACCCTCGCCCCCACGCTGGACCACATCAGCGAATGCGAGTATTGGCAGATCGACCGCAGCTTCGGCACACCGAACGCCTTCGTAACGCTGAGCTGGGACGCAGCATCGAGCTGTGGGGTGACGTTGCCCGCTGACCTGCGCGTGGCCCGCTGGAACGGTGCCCTTTGGGAGGACCGCGGGAACAGCGGCACCACGGGCACCTTGCTGAGCGGCACGGTGATCAGCGGCACCCAACAGACCCAGTTCAGCCCCTGGACCTTGGCCTCGGTGAGCGCCCAGAACCCCCTGCCCATCGAATTGATGTACTTCCTGGCGCGGCCGGATGGTTCTCTCGTGAAGCTGGATTGGGCCACGGCATCGGAGCTCAACAACGACCGCTTCACGGTTGAACGCAGTGCCGATGGCATCACCTTTCAGCCGGTGCTTGCCCGGCCCGGCGCGGGAAACAGCAGCAGCGTGATCGAATACACCGACCATGATCGTGCACCGCTTCCCGGCGTGAGCTACTACCGCCTGCGCCAGACAGACATCGACGGCGTGTCCACGGTGAGCCCGATCGTTGCCGTGCGGTTCGATGCATCGTCCAGCACCCCGTTGCAGGTGCTCTACGGCAGTGATGAGCTGATCGCCGTCCACAGCTTCAGCACCGGTGCACGCTACGAGTTCATGGACCTGATGGGCCAGGTGGTGCGCTCCGGCGCGATCACCCGGGAAGGACGGACCGCGCTTGCGGTGGACGACCTCGCCCATGGGGCCTACGTGCTCCGCATCAGCGATGGGCAGCGTGTGCAGAGCGTGCAGTTCGTCCGGTAGCCGGAAGCTCAGTCCTCCACCAGCAGGCTGAATTGCGGGTCCAGGGGATCCAGCTGTTCCAGCAGTTCATCCAGCAACCCGAAGCCCTTGGCGGCCAGCAGGGGCAGCATGTTGTCGTGGCGTTCCTGGAGGCCGCCACCGGGGAACACCGCCTCATGGGCGCGCTCCATCCGTTGCAGCGCGGTCTCCTGCTGGTGCTTGGCGGCGCGCACGAAGCCGTTGCCCAACCGATCAAGATCCTTCAAGGCCCGGGTGCGACGCGCCTCCACCGCGCCCTTCAAGGTCGGGTCAGCGCTGGTCGCACGTTCCAATAACGCATCGTACACCGCGTTCAACCGCTCCCGCTCCGCTTCCACCTCGGTGCTGAACGACGCCTTCGCGATGGCGATGCGGGCCTTCGTGGGCTCCAGCGGGGCGAACAGGTCCTCCACGGAAAGGCCGAGCTCCGTCCATTGACGCAAGTGCTTCGCGGAAAGGAAGGCGGCACTGGTGCGCAGGAGCACCACGGGCATGGGCTCCTGCACGCCTTGGAACAGCCAACGCAGCTGCATCCAGTACGCCAGCTCGCCCCCACCGCCGATGTACGCGATGTTGGGCAGCACCACTTCCTGGTACACCGGCCGCAGCAGCACGTTCGGGGAGAAGTCCTGCGGGCGCAGCTGTAGTTGGACCATGACCTCATCCAGCGACCACGATGGACCGCCATCGAGCACTTGGAACCGATCCCCGTCCAACGTGATCCGCGAGCGATGGCCTTCGCGCAGGTGGAAGAGGTTGATGTCGCGCGCGTGGGCCTGTGCCGTGTAGTGGCCTTCGAGCTTCGCGTTGGCGTAGGAGACCGTGCGGCCGGTGATCTGGTTCACCAGTTCCTCCTGCATGATCGGTGCGAACAGGCGCTTGAGCGCTGGCTCGTCCCCGTCCAGGATCACCAGCCCGAAGCGGCCGAAGAGGGCGTTCACGAAACGGCGCGTGGCTTCCGCAAGGGTACGGCCCGGCCGGTAGCAATCGCGCAGCAGGGCGATGATGTGTCCGGCATCGGCACCCGGCCCCAGGTGCGCCGCCACTTCATCGAGCACCGGACCGATGCCGTCCAGGATCATGCGGCCCACCGGACCATGGGCTTCACCCGGCCATTGCACCTTGTGCGTTCCGAGCCAGGCGTGATCGATCTCGGCGCGGTCGTGGTCCTCCGTGGCCATCCAGAACACCGGCACCACCGGTCGGCCAAGCTCGGCGGTAAGCGTGCGCGCCAGACGGATGCTGTTGAGCAGCTTGAAGGGCACGTAAAGCGGACCGGTGAACAGGCAGAGCTGGTGGCCCGTGGTCACCGTGAGCGCATCCTCCCTTTCCAGCGCGTTGAGGTTCGCCTGCACCGCCTCGTGGAGATCAAGGCCATCATATTGGCGACGAAGCGCATCGGTGAGCGCGCGACGTGAGCCGGGATCGAACTGCCTTGCTGCTGCGGCGGCGCGCAGTCCATCCAGGTCCGGTGCGTGGACCCGGTGCTCGCGCAAGGCCTCGGCGCTCACGAGGTAGTCGTTGACGAGCGGGGTGAAGCGCTGCGTGGCTGGGTACGGTACGGGGATGCGCTCCATCGGCAGGCGGCGAAGTTAGGGGTGCGCGGAAATGACGAACGGCCCCCGAAGGAGCCGCCCGTTCATAAGTGGTCTTTGGACTAGCGCTCGTTCAATTTCACCGCCTTCTTCACCAGCGGCTCATCGTTCACGAAGAGCGTGCAGTAGTAGGTGCCCGCGCTCAGTTGCTGCGTGTTCCATTCGTAGGTGAACTCGCCCGTGGAGCGGGTGGACTCCTCCAGCACCTCGATCACGCGACCCGTGCCATCGCACTTTCCAGCCGAACGCGACCCGGCGTACCTACCGTGTAGCGCAACTGCGTGTTGGCCGCTACCGGGTTGGGGATGATGCGGAGGTCGGTTTCCAGGCCCGTGCTGCTGGAGCCCACGCCTTGTTGCATCGAACGGCTGTCCGTGGCGCCCGTGGAGCAGCACTGGGCCAGTTGTGCCTGGAGCTGGTCGATGCGGGAGTTCTGCTCTTGGATGGCACCGACCAGATAAGGGATGATCCCTTCGTAATTCACAGCCTTGAATGTTCGGGCCTCCACGACCACTTGACCAAGACTATCAACCCGCTCAGGACGATTCACCTCAGTGACCAAGGCTGGCAGCACCTGTTCAAGGTCTTGAGCTAGAAAACCAACTTGAGGCCCTGTCGGCATGCCCATGGTTGGATCGATCGTCAGATCGAACTCGTAGCTCTTTGGTTGCAGCGACGCGATGACACCGAGTGCATTCTGCTGCAACGGGGCAATGTTCTGCTTGAACGAAGCGTCGCTTAGCACCCACGGACCGTTTGCAAGGTAACCGCGGCCTTCCAGGAATGCGGCCCAACCTGCCCCACCGATCGGGGCGTTGCCATAAGCTCTCCCCCATACGGCGATCGGATCAGTCGTCACGTTCTCCCCATTGGCATCGAAGTAGCCGGATACCACAGACCCACCGAAGAAGCTGTGCTGGTATTTGAACCTCCATTCGCGTAGCCATATACACCGATCGCCTCGGCATTGGCCGCACCCGAAAGGAGATCCGCTGTCCCATGCACACCCCGCACACTGGACCCG
>JBIIYP010000077.1:0-11176 GCA_044346705.1 Flavobacteriales bacterium | reverse complement strand
AGCGCCTGGTGATCCAGTAAGCGCTGACAACGATCTTGCGAGCGCCCCGGTCCACAAGGCCGGGGCGCTTCGCG
Source organism: Flavobacteriales bacterium (assembly GCA_044346705.1). Lineage (GTDB taxonomy): Bacteria > Bacteroidota > Bacteroidia > Flavobacteriales_F > PHOS-HE28 > PHOS-HE28. Next base: position 11,102 of record JBIIYP010000077.1, on the reverse strand, counting down.
TTCGGCGTTCTCGTCTTCGCACCACCCCTGCCTACCGGCAGGCAGGCCCTGCCCCTCCTCCGCGAGGAGGGGAGTTGATTTTTCTTAAGGTGATAACTGGTAAAGGCGGAGACGCAAATGGTTCCCCTCCTGCCAAGCCTGCCTGCCGGCAGGTAGGGAGGGGTTAGGGGTGGTCATGCCAGTTTTCCGGCTCTCGCACAGAGGACCCTGATGCGCGAATGCTCAGGGGCCCTTAGGAGACCCTGATCGAATGGCGGTGAACCGGTATTTCGGGCGCTGAGCTGTGCGCGGACCGCTGGGAAAGGGTCAACTACTGATCAATGCCGCGCCCGCCCGATGAACGTCAATTAACGTCTCGATAATATCGACCCTATAAGAGAATGACAGGTTTGTATAAACTCCAAAGGCAATGTGCTTCCGAATCGTTACGCTCATGATGGCAGCCCTTCCTTTGCTGGCCGACGCACAGAACATCGGCATCAACGTGAACCGGTATTTCGGTCGCTGAGCCTTCCTTGCCCGATCACCATCAGCGCCGGGTCACGCTGGGCCATGGCCTTGTGGGTCGATCGGCTTCCATCATGGAACGCCATAACTTACCGCTTCCCGCCGTCCGGCGCGTCGCTCACGCAGGCACCCCTTCCAGATCGTGTTCCCGGGCCGAGGCGATCCGCACGTCCGCGAAGTCGCCGATCCGCAGGTGACCCGCACCAGTAGCGATCAGCACCTCGTTGTCCACCTCGGGTGAATCGTGCTCGGTACGGGAGTGGTAGAAGCCCCCTTCGGCCTTGTCCACCAGCACGCGGAACACCTTGCCCACCTTGGCCTGGTTCAGTTCGAAGCTGACACCGCCCTGCACTTCCATCATCTCGGTGGCACGCTCCTGCTTCACCTGCGCAGGCACATCGTCCTCCATGCTGAAGGCATGGGTGTCCTCCTCGTGGCTGTAGGTGAAGCAGCCCAGCCGATCGAAGCGCATCCGCTCTATCCAGCGCAGACCGTCCTCGTGGTCCGCTTGGGTCTCACCGGGGAAACCAGCGATGAGGGTGGTGCGGATGGCGATGCCCGGCACCCGGTCGCGGATGTCGCTCACGAGCTTCTCGGTCCTCTCCTGCGTGATGCCGCGGCGCATGCGCTTCAGCATGTTCGAACTGCCATGCTGCAACGGCATGTCCAGGTACTTGCAGATGTTGTCCCGCTCGCGCATCACGTCCAGCACCTCCATGGGGAAGCCGCTGGGGAAGGCGTAGTGAAGCCGGATCCAGTCGATGCCCTCCACATCGCTCAGCTTGCGAAGCAGTTCGTCCAGGTTGCGCTTTCCGTAAAGATCGAGCCCGTAATACGTGAGGTCCTGCGCGATGAGGATGAGCTCCTTCACTCCTTGGGCGGCGAGGGCCTTGGCGTTGGTCACCAGGCGATCGGCCGGCGTGCTGATGTGCTTGCCCCGCATCAAAGGGATGGCGCAGAAGCTGCACTTGCGGTCGCAGCCCTCGCTGATCTTGAAGTAGGCGAAGTGGGCCGGCGTAGTGAGCAACCGCTCCCCCACCAGTTCGTGCTTGTAGTCGGCCTTCAGCGTCTTGAGCAGTCGAGGCAGATCGCGCGTGCCGAACCAGGCGTCCACCTGCGGAATACCCTCCTTCAGCTCGGTCCCATAGCGCTGGCTGAGGCAGCCCGTCACGTAAACCTTCTCCACCAGGCCCTGCTCCTTCGCCTTGGCATAGGCCAGGATGGTGTCGATGCTCTCCTGCTTGGCGTTCTCGATGAAGCCACAGGTGTTGATCACCACCACATTGTGATCCCCCCCGGAGGCCTCGTGCTCCACCGTGATGCCGTTCGCCTTCAGCTGGGCCATCATCACCTCACTGTCGAAGGTGTTCTTGGAGCAGCCAAGGGTGACGACGTTCACCTTGGTGGCTTTGATTGTCTTGGCTTTCATGGTGGCATTGGCCCGCTGGGGGACGGCAAAGCTACCCGGATCACTCCTCCCGCTCGGGCCCGCTTCCGTCCTAGGGGCTCGGCACACCGGTCCAAGGCATGGTGGCACCCCTCTGCCGGGCGGTCTCATCGCACCGTTACACACCTTGAGCGCCCTAAAACGGCCTTTCGACAGCGATCAAAATTGGATGCCACCGTAACGAATGGTGGTCGCTTTACGAATAAAGGTCGCAGCCTGAATGTTCCGGCTTGTGATCAATGCGCTCAATCACACCTTCCAACCCACCGATCCTGGCATCCTTGCTGCTGGTACTCATCCTCGGCGGCTCGTCGGTGCATGGTCAGGGAGAGCCTCCTGATGATCGCCTGATCCAAAGCGACCCGCGCTCGATCCTGACCGAGGACGTGATGTCCGGAAAGACCGTTCTGATCTCGAGCATCGCGGACCTCGAGACGCGCGATGTGCGCGAAGCCCCCGCCCATGTGCAGGTGATCACATCCCGCCAGATAGCAGCCTCCGGGTCCCGTGATCTGTTCGAGGTCCTTGGGCTTGTTCCCGGCCTCTCCTTTGGGCGCGACCGGGATGACGTGATCGGTGTGGCCATACATGGCCTTTGGGCCCTTGAAGGCAAATGCCTGTTCATGCTGAACGGCACTCCGGTCAACGAGAACAACTACGGCTCCCAGTCCATCGGCCAGCGGATCCCGTTGACCAATGTGGACCGCATCGAGGTGGTCATGGGGTCGGGCACGATCATCCATGGCGACTACGCCGCACTTGCGGTGATCAACATCATCACACGCACGGCCGACGGGGCCGCCGGGACGCAGGCATCGCTGCGAACGGGGTTCACTCCTGAAGGGCTGACCCGGACACAGGCCAGCTTGAGCGGTGCGCACCGACTGAGCCGCGATCACGAGATCAGCTACCTGATCGCCAGCACGCGGGGCCGCTTGAGCAATGCGCACGGCCTGTTGCCCGATGGCACGCCCATCTCCTACCAGGACAGCACGGATGCCGTGGCCACCTCCTTCCAGTTCAACTACCGGTGGAAACAGCTGAAGGCGTTCATGTCCTTCCAGGAAGAGAATACCGACGTTAGCGATGCGCTGCATCAGGTCCTGTTCCGGAATGTGCTTTTCGGGGCGGAATATCGAAGGACACTGTCAAAGAGCCTGGAGCTAACGGCCAAGCTCGTCCACGCCGATCAGTCACCTTGGTTCCACCTCAACACCACCAACACGGATGAGCTGGCCACCAATGCCGAGAACCAGCGCACATCGGCCTCCCTCTTTCTCTCTTACAAGCCCACCAACTGGTTGAACCTTCGGGTAGGCGCACAGGCCTACCATCAACGCACGAGGTTCCAAGTGAACACCCCGGAGGCCATCTTCTCGCTGAACGGCACACCCGCGCTTGCCATGAATGACGGCGCAGCCTTCGCGGAAGCCACGATCCACGGAGTTTGGGGCAACCTCACCGCCGGACAACGCGTTGAGCACAATGACCTGGCCGGAGACTTCACCGCCCCACGACTGGCGTACACCTTGGCCCGCGGCCGGTTCCATGGCAAGTTGCTTTGGAGCAAGGCCTTCCGCATCCCCACCGTAATGAACATGAACTATGGACCCGCTGATGGAAGTCTCATCGCGGAGCACGTGACCACGACAGAGGCGGAGCTTGGCACTAAACTGGGATCCTCGGGACAGCTCTCCATCAACATCTACGAGACCCGGATCGAAGACCCAATCGTACACCGGTACGATAGTTCGGCTACAGGCAGCTACGTGAACCGCACATCCTCGGGTACGAAGGGGTTCGATCTACGGTTCAGTATCGATCGGGAGAAATGGACCGTGCTCGCCGGCTTCGGGATGCAACGGGCGATCACGGACGCGGACATTCCGGAGCACATGCTTCCCGATAGCATCAGCTCAGGCTATCAAGGGATTCCCTCCGCCCGAGCCTTCGCCGTTGTGGCGTGGGATGCTTCCAGCCATTTCACCCTGCGGACCCGCGCCCAATGGCAGGACGCCATGTGGAGCTACCAATACCAGGACACGCAACAAGCGGATCTCGTGCTCATGGAATGGCCTTCAGAGCTTCTGCTCAACGCCGGGCTCACCATTCGTCCGAACGGAAAGGACCGCCTCGCCATCGACCTGGGATGCACTAACATCCTGGACCAGGAGCGCCTCGTGCTCAGTCCCTCCACCAATGCCCTCTCCCCCTTGCGCCTGAACGGTCGCGAATGGACCCTGGCGGTGGTCTTCAAGTTCATGCAATGATGATGAGCTTACCGCGCCACCTGTTGATCTGCACACAGCTCCTGCTCGCCACCTTGGGCATGGGGCAGAGCGAGGACAAACTCGCCGACCTGGCCGCGGCCAAACCCGGTCGCGACCGTTCGAACCAGCTGGTGGAACTGTCCATCAAGGAGCGCGAGCGCGGTCACTACAAAGTGGCGATCGAGTACGCCATGCTGAGCGCCGCCGAGGCCGAGCGCAGCGGATTGGACAAGGAACTGGCCCGCTCGCTCATGGAACTGGCCAAGGCCCATCGCGCCAAGGGCGACGTTGAGAACGCCATCGGCACCACCCTGCGGGTAACGTTGGTGAACGGCACCTATCACAGCGGTGTGCGCACCGAAGCACTGCTTCAACTGGCGGAGCTCTACAACGAGGCCGGACACCCGCAAAAAGCACTGGAGCATCTCGCCGAAGCAGCGGAGACCACGGCCTCCAAGGGCATGGACCGCGCACGGTACCTGCGGGCCGAGGCACGGGCCAAAAGCGTGGTCCTGAAGCCCGAGAGCCTCATGGCCTACCTCACTGCGCAGATGCCCGAAGTGATCGGCTTGGAGGATCGGGCCCTGGAACTCGACATGCTGTCCTTGCTCGCTACGACCCAGGCCAACAGCGGCCACCATCAGGATGCGTTGCTCAACGAAGAGCGGATACTGAAACTGGCCATCCAGTTGGATCGCCCCATGGATGCCGGTATCTGCGCGAACAACCTGGGCGCCCTGAACCATCGCATGGGTCGCACCAAGGAAGCCCTCACCGCGTATGCGAAAGGCCTCATCATGGTGGAGGACCTGCCACTGGTGAAACTGAACATGCAGGTGAACGCGGCGCTGGCCCATGCGCAGGCCGGTGGTATCGATGCTGCTCTGCGGCTCCTGAGCGAGGCTGAGCAGACCCTGAAGAGCGGCACCTACGAACCGATGCGCCCACGTGTGCTTCGGGCGCGGGCCGCCGTTGAAATGCGGCAAGGGGACCTTGGGGCTGCACAGAACACCGCGTTGGACGCCCTGGTCACCGCCGAAAGGTCCGAAAATGAGCGTGAGCAGGTCATGGCCTGCGAACTGCTCATGGATATCCTCGAACGCCGAGGCCTCCAACAGGAAGCCAAGGTCTTCGAACGCAAATCCAGTGACCTTACGGCCCTTCGCGAGCAGCAGAAAGCCCAAGGCAAGAGCGACAGGGAATCGCAGCTCCTTCGTCTCCAGCGGATCGAACGCGAGCAGACGGACGTACTGAACAGGGAACAACGCAAGGAGTCGAAACTGAAGCAGCTGTCGCTCGATGCGGAGAACCGCGAGAAGCAGATGTCCTTGCTGGTGTATGAGAAACAGCTGGAGGAATCGGCGCGCAGGGAGGCTGTGCTGGCACATGAACGGGCCGAGCGCGATCTGGAGCTCACCCAGGCCACCTTGGAGACGGAACGCCAGGAACGCATGATCGAGGATCTCGACAACGGCCGCATGATCCAATCCTTGAACGTGTCCCGCCTGGAGCTTGAGCAGAAGGACCAACAGCGCGCCATGGAACTGCTGGAAGAGCGCAATGCCCTGATCGAGGTACAACGCGTGCATGATCGCACGGCGAGGCGGCACTCCATCATCATCGCCAGCGGCACAGGCATCATCGCCATGCTCATGGCCTGGGCGTGGTTCTCTGCGCGGAGGAAGAAGCGCACCATATCGCTGCAGAACGAGAAGATCCAGGGCATCAACAAAGAGCTGAGCGTAAAGAACAGCGACATTCAGAACAGCCTGAGCTACGCCCGCACCATTCAATCGGCGATCGTTCCTTCCGAGGGCGATCTGAAAGCCTGCATGGAAGAGAGCTTCATGCTCTACAAGCCCCTGGATATCGTGAGCGGGGACCTGCCCTTCGTGAAACGCATGGGCAACAAGATCCACGTGGCCGCCATCGACTGCACCGGCCATGGTGTGCCAGCGGCCATGATGACCTTCATCGCTTACTACGGGCTCAACGATCTGCTGCTTCAATATGCCGATGAACCCACCGGAAAGATCCTCGACCACCTGCACCTGCATGTCCGGCAGACCATGGAAAGCCGGGGCGAGGAGAGCCTGTACAACGACGGGTTCGACATCGGGCTGTGCACGATCGACCTGGACACCGGGGACCTTTCCTTCGCCGGTGCCCAGATGCCTATGCTGCTGGTGAGCCGTGGAACGGTCGAGCGTGTCAAGGGCGACATCCTGCCCTTGGGGGACAAGCACTTCGCGCGCAGGGCCTGTTATCGTACGCACAACCTCACCCTGCGCGATGGTGATTCGCTGTACCTGATGAGCGACGGGCTCATCCACCAGTTCGGGGGAGGCGATGGCCGCAAGAAATTCTCCATGAAGCGCTTCACCGAGGTGCTTCGTGAAACCGCCCACATGGACCTCAGCGAGGTCAAGGAACACACCCACAGGCTCTTCCTGGAATGGAAGGGCGAACACCCGCAGACCGACGACGTGCTGTTGATCGGGATGCGTTATGCCGCATGACCATGGAACACCCGGGAACCAATGACGCCCAACGCGAACTGGAGAAGAACCTTCTCGCGTACAAAGGGCAGCTCAGCAGCGAGGTCCGCATCCAATTGCTGGACCTGCTGAAATGCATCGCCCTGCTCAACCTGGGGCCGCGCAGCGACCTCAAGAAGCTGATCGGCATCGCCTTGGAACTGCTGGACAATGCACAACGCTACAACGCCAGCCATGATGTTGATTTCCGATGGCATATCGCCGATGACCAATTGGTGGTGACCACCTCCAACACGGCCAGACCATTGGATGCCCGCAGATTGATGGAATCCGTGCGTGCCATTGAACGCATGAGCCCGGCAGAGATCACCGAGGCCTTCAAGCGGCAGCTTCTTGAAAAAGGCTATGGCGAGAAGGGTGGGGCCGGTCTTGGCATATTGCAGATCGCCCGCAAGGTGGGCCGGAACATAACCGCCGATATCGAGCCTCTGCGGCCTGATGAGTACCGCTGCACCAGCACCGTTTCCGCCGCCCTTGGCCGGGGGGAAAACCGATCCTGACCTATGGAACAGCTACACATAGTCGCTACACGCAATACCCCCTCGGTGGTATTCCTGCCCGAAAAGGCAACGTTCCACATTGTGGGCAGCTCCATACCGGAAGATCCGGGTACCTTCTATGGACCGGTCGTGCAATGGCTCCAGCGGAACGTTGCGCAGCTACCTGACACCTGTGCCTTTGCTTTCAGTCTTCCCTACTTCAACTCCAGCTCGCTGAAGGCCCTTTACTCGGTGCTGGTCGAGATCAAGAAAGGCATCGACCAGGGAAAGGAGTTCGAGGTGAACTGGTATGTGGAGGACGAGGACGAGTTCATGATCGAGGCCGGCGAGACCTATCAGGAATTGCTCGGCATGAAGATCAACTTGATCACCGGAGATCCCGCTCCCTGAGATCGAGCCTCACCAAAGGGTCAGGACCACGTTCTTCCGGCCAGTGATCAGCCGGACCAGGGGGCACCAGTCGCCAGGGGCGCCCGGGCTGGTGGCCCACGCCTCAGCTCCATCGTTCAGGCCTATTGTGCCTTCCGGTTAGGTCACCCTGACCGCGGCGATCCCATGCTGGGCGAGGGGATTCGACGAAAGTGCAACCATTATCGACGAATTCGGTATAAAGGAACCGAACGACCAGCCCGCGACAGGTGGGGACGATCGGTTCCGGTGCGTTACCGGCCCCTTTCCAAGCCACCCTGGACCATTCAAGCGCTACTCACGCATGAATGACCAAGTGGACCGGACGGAAGACCGAAACGACATGGATATGGACCTTTACATCGCTGAACGAAAGCCGATCGGGAGCCTCTTCCGACAACTCCTCCGGGTAGCTGGTCTGTTGGCCTTGGTATTCGACCCCTCAGGCCTGCGAGGCGCCACGTTCACGGTCATCAATACCAACAATGCCGGTGCCGGCTCTTTACGCACAGCCATCACCAACGCGAACGGTTCAGCCGGCGCCGACACCATCCTGTTCAACATCCCCGGTGCGGGCACTCGTACCATCACCCTCACATCCAACCTGCCCACGATCACCGAACAGGTCTTCATCGATGGGTACAGCCAGCCGGGCACCTCGATGAACACCGATACCGTGGGCACCAACGCGGTGCTGCGGGTGGAGGTCAACGGCAACAGCACCGCGGTCAATGGACTCAACATCAACGCCTCCGGCTGCCACCTCCGTGGCCTCATCCTGAACCGTTTCCTGACGAACTCCATCGTGTTGAGCGCGACCTCGAGCGGCACGGTCATTTCCGGCAACTTCATCGGTACGAACGCCCTAGGCAGCGCTGCGCTGGGCACCCGGAACGGAGTGGTGATCCAGTCCTCCGGCAACACCATCGGCGGTACCTCGCTCTCCCGTCGCAATCTGTTCGCAGGATGCAGCAACAACGCCGCGGTCAGGATGTCAGGAGCCACCGCTGATAACAACCAGGTCCATGGCAACCTCTTCGGCTTTCAACGTGATGGCGTTGTACAGATCGGCACCCTTCGCAACGGCATCCGCCTTGAGCTCGGTGCGTCAGGCAACACGATCGGCCAGCCGGGCCTCCATGCGAACCACATCGCCAGCTGCGCCAGCATCGGCATTGTGATCACCGATGCCACGAGCACAGGGAACATCCTCAGCGGCAACCACATCTTCAACAACGGTGGCCTCGCCATTGACCTGAACGAAGATGGTGTGACCCCGAACGACAACGGTGACGGTGATGCCGGTCCCAACCAATTGCTGAACTATCCGCAGCTCTCACTTGCCGCCATCAGCGCTGGTGGGGTCTATGTGGCCGGCTCGTTGAACAGCGGTGCGAACACCACGCTCACGCTGGAGTTCTACTCGGACGACGTAGGCGATCTTTCCGGTCATGGCGAGGCGACCAGATACATCGGGTCCACCACGGTGACCACGGACGCAGGTGGGAACGTCGACTTCAACGCACTGTTCAGCAACGAACAGCTGCTGGCCGGTGAGAAGGTCAGTGCCACTGCCCGTCGCAACTCCAGCGGCAACACGAGCGAACTCTCCGCACATATCACGATATCCATCGACAACGATGCGGACGGGGTCGCGGATGAGCAAGACCTGGATGATGACAACGATGGTATTCCGGACGATATCGAGGATCTCGGGTTCGATAGCCGTGGTGGCTTGATACCCTGCACGCAGCCCGCCTTGGACTTCCAGAACCCCACACTGGAATCCGGAACCGCGCTCACCACAGGCGCGGTCTATCGCTTCCCGAACGTCACCACTGGAGTGGATGCCTTGGTAACGGTCGGCGTGATGATCAATACCGTGCTCACGAGCATCGACGAGCCCATCGGTGGATCTCCCGATGCCTTCCAGCCCGAATTCCGTTTCAGTGGCACAAGCGTCGCTGGTGCGGATCTCTCCATGCAGTTCGTGAACGCAGGGACGACCACCCCGACCATGCTGATCGATCGGATCGGCGGGATCGTCAACGACATCGACGGTCTCACAGCCGATGGCGAGACGGAGTCCATCCTGCTTTATGCACCTTCCCTGTATGCGGTGGATCAGCCCACACGCCTGGTGCAACAGGCCTCTTTCGGTTCGGTGCAGATCTCCAACAATGGCCTCTTCAGTTCGGTAGGTCTCTTCACGGACCCGCTCCACCGCGCCTTCTTCCAATACAAGAACACCAACACCTTCAATTTCCGTTGCCAGCAACTGAGGACCGCTGCGTCCATAGGTTTGAGCGACCAGGTCTACACCTTCGTATTCGACGAATGCCGACTCGACGATATGGTGGATCCGCAGCTCATTGTGCTGCAGGGCATTGATACGGACAGCGATGGCGTTCCCGACCTCAAGGATGTGGACAGTGATAATGATGGGATCTACGACTGCGTGGAGTCCGGGCAAGGCGCCCCGCATACGGACGGCGTGCTCGACGGTACGATCACGACCAACGGCCTTCCGCTGGTGGCGGACCCTGACCAGAACCAGGTGATCAACTTCATTCCCGCGAACACCGATGGGGATGAGTTCCTGAACTCCGCCGATGGCGATTCCGATCAGGATGGCTGTTATGACGTGTACGAGGCAGGATTCACCGATCCGAACGGCGATGGTGAACTGGGCGATCACCCGGTGATCGTGAACGGAAGCGGCGCGGTGACCTCGGGGATCGATGGCTACGGTCCATTGCAGGACGACAATGGGAACGGCATACCGGACCTCATCGAATACACCACGCTCACCATCAACTGTCCTTCGAATATCACGACCCCCACCTCGTCCGTTGCCTGCGACGCGAACGTGACCCTAGCGCCACCATCCGTGTGGTTCAATTGTGCGGCCATTACGTTCGTGAACGACTACAACAACACCGCGAACGCGTCGGACAACTACCCGGTGGGTGTGACCACGGTGAACTTCTTGGTGACCGACGACAATGGGGTTACCGACCAATGCTCCTTCACCGTCACCGTGGTGGATGCCACCCCGCCGGTTATCGCGGCCTGCCCGATCAATATCAGCCTGAACGCCGATGCTTCGTGCGGCGCTGTCGCCACCTGGAACGCGCCCACCGTCACCGACAACTGCTCCGGTGCCACGATCAACCGCACCGCTGGTCTGGCCTCGGGAAGCACCTTCCCCCTGGGCAACACCACCATCACCTACACCGCCACCGATGGCGCCGGCCTCACCAGCACCTGCTCCTTCACCGTCACCGTGGTGGATATCACCCCGCCGGTGATCGTGGCTTGCCCCACCAACATCTCGGTGAACGCTGGTGCCGCATGCACCGCAGTGGCTTCCTGGACCGCACCCACCGTCACCGACAACTGCTCCGGTGCC